>CAVPFS010000012.1:0-34465 GCA_963703825.1 uncultured Solirubrobacterales bacterium
GGCGGCGTGATTTGACGAGCGGGCGACCTCCGGCCTCCGGGCCTGGGGTCGCTTCGCTTTCGGGCCCCGCCGGCGCGACACTGCGGGACGGGCCCCGCCGGCGCGACATGGCGGGGACGGGCCCCGCCGGCGCGACACTGCGGGACGGGCCCCGCCGGCTCACGCCAGCAGTTCTGAGTCGTGCTCCGCGAAAATCTGCTTGAAGTCCGTGCGATCCCCGGCGTGGAGGGCCTCGACGAGCCGATGGATGCGCGGAGTCATCACCAGCAGGTAGCGCGCAGGCTCGGCCGCCGGGTTCCAGAACGAGTGCGGCGTCCCGCGGGTTACGAGCAGTGACTCGCCCGCGGCGACCTCCCGCTCCTGATCGCCGACCCGGAACCCGAGCCGGCCCTCGAGCACGATCCATGCCTCGTCGTCTGAGCGGTGCAGGTGCAACCCGGCGATCGGGCGGCCCGGATGACTCCTGGGTCTGTCCAATCGGCGACCACGAACGACTCGCTGACGATCACGTGCGCGAGCGAACCAGGTCTGATGCGCGACCGCAAGTACGCTCTCGAGGCATGGAGGCAGCTCCGCGACCGCCCGTGGGCACGATCGCGATGCTGTTCACGGACATCGAGGGCTGACGCGACTGGCCACGATGCTTGGTGAGCAGTGGAAGGACGTTCTCGCCGAGCATCATGCGCTCGTAGGTGGCGCGATCGGCGCCGAGGGCGGGTTCGTCGACGGCACCGAGGGCGACGCGTTCTTCGCGACGTTCGTCGATGCCCGTGCCGCCGCACGGGCGGCGGTCGGCGCGCTGCGAGCGTTGCAGACGCACGAATGGCCGGCGCAGATAGGCGAACTGAAGGTGCGAATGGGGCTCCACGTCGGCTATGTCGAGCGTGCCGAGACCGGCTACGTGGGGCTCGAGGTGCATCGCGCGGCGCGAGTTGGCGCCGCCGCACACGGCGGCCAGCTGATCATGACCAGCACCGCGCGCGACCTGGTCGGCGATCTGGTCGCGATCGAGCCGCTCGGCTCCCATCGCCTGAAGGACTTCCCGGGCGCCGTGCCGCTCTACTGCGCGGTCGTCGACGGCCGCGGCGCGGCCGCGTTCCCCTCGCCGCGTACCGAGGAGGTCCGACCCACCAACCTCCCGGCCGGCGCCCCGGTCCTGATCGGCCGCGACCACGACCTCGAGCGCGTGCGGACCGCGCTGCTGTCCGATCGTGAGCGGATCGTGACGCTCACCGGCCGAGGCGGCGCGGGTAAGACAAGCTTGGCGCTGGTCGCCGCAGCGCAGCTCCTCGACGACTATCCGGGCGGCGTCTGGCTGACCCGCCTGGCGAACGTCGAGGATCCGGACGACGTGATCGGCGCCGTGGCCTCGGCCGTCGAGGCGACGACCGCCGAGGGATCCCCGGCCGACGCGATCATCACCCGCCTCGGGCTGCGCGGCCCGACGCTGCTCGTGCTCGACAACTTCGAGCACCTCGCGAGTGCCGCTCCGGCGGTCGCTGAGCTCGTGCAGGCACTGCCGAACATCCAGGTCCTGATCACCTCGCAGGCGCCGACGCGGCTGATGGATGAGTTCTGTGTCTCGCTTGACGCGCTGGACGACGATGCCGCGCTGGCATTGCTCGAGCGCGTCGGTCGCAGGCGAGCCGCCGTGGTCTCCGCCCGGGGCGGCGATCACGAAGCGCTGCTCGACGTCGTCCACATGCTCGACGGCCTGCCGTTGGCGCTCGAGCTGGCTGCAGCCCGTCTGGCGCTTCTGACCCCGGCACAGCTGCGCGACCGGCTGCGCGCATCGCACGAGCTGCTCAAGGACAACCGCTCTGATCGGCTCGAGCGTCACCGTTCGCTGGAGGCGACGATCGACTGGACCCTCGGCCTGCTCGGGCCGGACGCGCGGGAACTGTTCGTACGGATGGGAGCGTTCGCGGGGCCGGTCGAGCTCGAGGACATCGAACGCGTGGCCGGCAGCGACGGCCTCGACGTGCTCGAAGAGCTCGCGCAGCTGCTCGATGTGGCGCTCGTCCGGCGAGTCGAGTCCGGAGATGGCCGCGTTCGCTTCGGCCTACCAGAGGCGCTTCGCCAAAGCGCCGCCGCGCGGCTGGACGCCTACCCCGACGGTCGGGCCTGGCGCCGGGCCCACGCGCTGCGAGCGCGCGATCTGATCTGGGCCGCGCGAGAGATCTGCGTCACCGCGCGGGTCTACGACGACGCGGTCGCGGCCCGGGCCGAGATCGACGCCGCAATTCGATGGGCACGGGAGTCGGGCGATCCGGTCGCCGCGCCGCTCGCGGCGGCGCAGGCCACGTTGCTGGCGGACCTCGGGCAGCTACGAGAGGCGCTGGTTCTGGTGGCGCCGCTCGTCGCACAGCCGCCGGAGGATCAGGAGGTCTACGCCCAAGCCCTGTGGGCTCACAGCTGGGCGCTGACTGCGGCCGGCCGGCCGCAGGAAGCGCTGGCTCCCGCGAACCTCGCGATCGAGGTTGCCCCCGACCCGAGCTCGCAGGCGATGGCAATCAGCATGCGCGGGCTCGCGCACGCGTTCAACGGGGAGTTCGCGGAGGGCGTCCGAGACAGCGCGGCATCGACCGAGATCGCGCGCTCGCTGAGCCCCGCGATGCTCTGCGGATCGTTGATGCTGGAAGCTCAGGCGCGCCAGTTCGCGGGGGAGCTCGACCGCGCGATCGAGCTGCTCGATGAGGCGCAGCGGGTCGGAGAACCGGTCGACGCGACGTTCCTCTGGCGTCGGCACACAGTGCTCGGCGATCTCGCCACGCTCTCGGACCGCCCGCTCGAGGCGCTCGAGCACTACGCCGATTCGCTCGAAGAGGCCGAGCTGCGACGCAACGACGCCCAGGTCATGTTCGACCTGTTCGGGGTCGCCAATGCGCTCGGCATGGTCGGCGCCGACGAGTCTGCCGAGGAAGTGTCGGCGATGGGCGCGAAGTTGGTGCAGGAGCTCGGCGGTCCGGAGGCCTCCCAGTCTCATCTCGTCGGTCAGGAGGCCCTGTTCGCGGCGCGCGAGCGCCTCGGCCCGGCCGCGACGGCCGTGTCCTCCGAGCGCGGGCGCGCGGTGGCGCCGGGCCAGCGAGTCGCGCGCGCCTGTGAGCTCGCGAGGGCCCAAGTGCTCGTTCGGCGAACCTGACCCCATCTGGCAGAGCTGAACCAACGTGAAGCTGAAGCGTCCGGCGAAGCCCGCGCCGGCGCCAGATAGTCTCGGAGCCCGATGGCCTCCGACGGCTCCCCCGGCCAAGCAGCCAACTCCAGTTCCAGCGCCCCCGAGCAATTCAGCCTGACGGCGGTGATCCTCGCCCACAAGCGCGGCTCCGCGGCCGTGATCGCGATCCTGGTGGTGTTCTGCGTGCTGACGATCGTGACCGCCGTCTCGGGTTCGAGCGCCGGCCCGCTGGCTGACTCCGCCACCTGCTCGCAGTGGGCGGCGGCGAGCACCGGGCAGCGCGCGGCCTACTCGCGGCTGTATCTGAACGAGAACCCGACGCTGCCGGACACGACTCCCGAGGCGGGCGCTGTTACCTCTGCGATCAACAAGGCGTGCGTGGAGGCTGCCTATCTGGGCGAGGTCGACGACGTGAGCGTGCTGGCGGCGATCAGGCACAACTTCTAAACGGCTCCCACCACGGAGCCGCTGGGTCGGTCTGCCGGGATAGAGTCGGGCCGTGGCCGCCAAGCGAGGGATCTTCGTCGCGCCGTTCGACGAACTCGTCGAACCGCGGCTGCTGGCCGAGCTGGCCGGGCTGTCGGAATCGCGCGGCTGGGACGGGTTCTACCTCTGGGATCACATCGTCTACCGGGCGCCGGTGCAGGCGGTGGCGGATCCGTGGGTGGCGCTGGCGGCCGTGGCGTGTGCGACCGAGAGGCTGCGGATTGGTCCGATGGTGACGCCGCTCTCGCGCCGCCGGGTGCACAAACTCGCGCGCGAGACGCTGACGCTCGATCACCTCAGCCGCGGCCGGCTGACGCTCGGGGTCGGCCTCGGAAGCTCGAACAACGGCGAGCTCGAGCCGTTCGGCGAGGTGGCTGACGCGCGCGAGCGCGCTCTGCTGCTCGACCAGGGTCTCGATCGCCTCCGCGCGTTCTGGGGTGGCGAGTTCAAGCCGCCTCCGGTGCAGCAGCCGCGGATCCCGGTCTGGGTAGCCGCGCGCTGGCCCAACCGCCGCCCGGTCCGGCGCGCCGCTCGCTGGGACGGCCTGTTCGTGATCGAGCTACCGGGGCCAGAGGCGCTCGCCGAGCTCGCATCGGAGATCGCGGAGCTTCGCGCCGGCGAGGCGGGCAGCTTTGACCTCGTTGTCGAGATCGCGCCCGGAGAAGATGCCAGCCCGTGGGAGCGTGCCGGCGCCACCTGGGTGCTGACCGGGTTCGGACTTGCGCCGCTCGAGCGAGACGTGAGGGCGGCGATCGAAGCCGGACCCTGAGGGCGGGCCCCGGTCAGAGCCCGCCCTTTCCGTCAGAAACTGACTGGCCTACGGGCGGGGGCCCGAGCCATGGGTCAGGACCAGGATGGCCCTGGGATTCTGAACCGCGTCGACGCCGGCGGGGGAGATGCTGCCCTTCGTCGCTCCGGTGAGGACATTCGGCGCGCTCGAGGATGAGCCGCCCGTGATAGCCAGCAGGATCGCCACGGCGACCGCGAGCGCGACGACTGCGGCGGCGATCGTGGCGACGGTGCGGCGAGAAACCTGGGAGAACGGCTGGCTGGGTGCGAGAGTCTGGGTCGACATGGCGTGTGGCTCCTTGGAAGTGGGGTGTCGCTCTGGCTTGGGACCGTGGTGACTTCGCAAACGTTCTCAACCACGGCCGCTGGCCGCCAGGTCACTTGACGCGGCCGACGTGAGTCATTTGACCCATGAATCGCGAGGCCGTTCGGCGCCGGCGCGCGTTCGAGTAGGGTCGAGACGGCCGATCGTGACCGCCCTCACCGACGCGCAAGATGAAGCCAACCTCGATAACCCGGGGTACGCGGCGCTGACGAGCGTGCAATCCCGGTTCGCGCTTCGCAACGGGCGCGCGCTGCGATACCTCCCCGAGACCGTCGGGTTCATCGCGTTGCCGCCGTCGCCGTCAGGCGACGACTGGCGCGACGCCGCCGACCTGGTCAAGCCCGGCGAAGTCGTCGCGGTCATTCGCGAGCCGCTCACGCCGCCGCCGCCGCCCCCGTGGACCGGGAGGACCGCGTTCGACATCGTGCAGATGGTCGAGGAGAGCGTGGCCGGGATCGAGGCGCCGGGGCTGGTCTCGCTCGGATCCGCCGACGTACCCGAGATGCTCGAGCTGGTGGCACTGACCAGACCCGGGCCGTTCGCCGATCGGACGGTCGAGCTCGGGGACTACGTCGGGATCCGGCGCCACGGCGACCTGGTCGCGATGGCCGGCGAGCGCCTGCACTGGACCGGCTGGGCCGAGATCAGCGCCGTCTGCACCGCGCCGTCCGAGCGCGGGCACGGCATCGCCTCGGCGCTCGTCCGAACCCTGGTCGCACGCATTCACAGCCGCTCCGAACGAGCCGTGCTGCACGTCGTCACCGCCAACACGAACGCGATCGCGCTCTACGAGCGGCTCGGATTTCGCCGGCGCCGAGTGCTGACGATCGCGATCATCACCCACGGCGAGAGCTAGGCGGCAACCTCCGACGCGGTGCTGCGCGGCCTCGGCCCCCTTAGGCAAAGCGAGCACGATCTGCGTTTAGCGAGCTCGGCCCATGGGAACCCGAGAGGTCTGGCCTGTCGGTAGCGCAGGGAGGGAGAGCCATGATCCGTTTTGCTCGGGTTTCGCGAAGCGTGCGGCTTGCGATGTCGCCCGTCCGGAGGGTGACCGGCGCTTTGGCGCTCGTCGTCGCGCTTGCGGCCGTGGGGCTGTTGGCTCCGGCGGCCAACACACCTAGCGCCGCGGCCAGCTCCAGCCCATCGTGTCCGTGGCTGAACCAGTCACTCTCGATCGGTCAGCGAGTGCAGATGCTGATGGCGCAGATGTCACTCAGTGACAAGATCAACGAGGTCACGGGCGCGGGCTTCAGCGAGCCCTACGTGTTCTACATCTCGAGCATCCCGAGCCTCTGCATTCCGGCGATGGGACAGGAGGACGGACCGCTCGGCGTCGGCGACGGCCTGACCGGTGTCACCCAGATGCCGGGTGCGGTGTCGCTGGCGGCCACGTTTGACCCATCGCTGGCGCAGCAGTACGGGCAGGTCGTGGGCGCCGAAGAGCACGCCAAGGGAGCGATGGTCAACCTCGGACCGACCGTCAACATCGATCGCGACCCGCGCTGGGGGAGGTCATTCGAGGCGTTCACCGAGGACCCGTACCTGAACGGCAAGATGGCCGTGTCCGACATCGACGGCGTCCAGAGCCAGGACGAGATGTCGCAGGTCAAGCACCTCGCGGTCTACAACCAGGAGACAAACCGCAACACGCCCGCCGACGACGCGATCGTCAGCACACGGGCGATGCACGAGATCTACCTGCCGGCATTCTGGGCCGCGACCCAGGAGGCGAAGGCGTCCTCGGCGATGTGCGCCTACAGCACGATCAACGGCGAGTACGCGTGCCAGAACCAGTACCTGATGCGGACCACCCTCGACCAGCGGTGGGGGTTCCCCGGATTCATCACGTCCGACTACCAGGCGACGCACTCGACCGTCCAGTCCGCCGACGCCGGCATGGACCAGGAGATGCCCGCGCCCCAGTACTACGGCTCCGCGCTCCAGGCCGCCGTCCAGGACGGCCAGGTCCGCATGGGCACGTTGAACGAGATGGTCCGCCGGATCCTCGTCCAGATGTTCCGCTTCAACGAGTTCAACAATCCGCCCACCGGCTCCACCACCGCGACCGTCACGACCCCCGCTCACCAGGCGGTCTCGACCTCGGTCGCCGAGGCGGGCACGGTGCTGCTCAAGAACGCCCGCAAAACGCTGCCCCTGCGCTCGACCAGCACGAGCCCGATCGCCGTGATCGGCCCGGCGGCCTCGGCCTCCCCGACCGACACCGGCGGCGGCAGCGCTTACGTCACCTCGACCTTCAACGTCACCCCACTGCAGGGCATCCAGGCCGCCGCCCCCAGTGGGACGACGGTCAACTACGTCCAGGGGCTCCCGACAGACACCTCGCTGTCAGCGATTCCGAGCAGTGACATCACCCCGGCCTACTCCTCGACCAACTATGGCGGCACCTATACCGGCACGCTGACCGCGCCCGAGACCGGCACCTACGTGTTCGCGTTCCAGAACCCCGGCAGCTACACCGCGACGTACCTGTCGCTCAACGGCAAGGAGATCCTCGCCAACCCCGGCACGCCGCCGGTCTCGACCTACTCGGTCGCGGCCAACCTGCAGGCCGGCCACAGGTACACGCTGACGCTGAACGGCGGCGGTCCGTCGGCCAATCTCAGCTGGGCGACGCCGTCGGATCTCGCACCCGGGATCCAGCAGGCGGTCAGCGCGGCCAGGTCGGCCGCAACCGCGGTCGTCGTCGTCTCCGACGACACCGAGTCCGAAGCCGCCGACCGTGCCGGCTTGAACCTCCCGTCAGCGCAGGATGAGCTGATCTCCGCGGTCGCCGCGGTCAACCCGCACACCGTGGTGGTCGTGGACGCGGGCGCGCCCGTCGCGATGCCCTGGCTGAGCCAGGTGGGAGCGGTGCTCGACGCCTGGTATCCGGGCGAGAGCAACGGCACCGCGCTCAGCGCTGTGCTGTTCGGCAAGGTCGACCCGGGCGGTCATCTGCCGGTGACCTTCCCGCACAGCCTGTCGCAGGTACCGGCCTCGAGCCCGAGCCAGTTCCCCGGCGTCAACGGCCAGGTCGACTACAGCGAGGGGATCAACGTCGGTTACCGCTACTACGACGCCAACAACGAGACACCGCTGTTCCCGTTCGGTTACGGGCTCTCATACACGACGTTCAAGTTCAGCCACCTGATGGTCAGCCCGACCAGCATCGACAACTCGAGCTCGACTCCCGGCGCCAGCAGCTGCAAGTGCAACGGGCAGTCCGGCTCGCAGGTGACGGTCTCGGCGACCGTCACCAACACCGGCAAGGTCGCCGGCTCAGAGGTCGCCCAGCTGTACCTCGGCGACCCCAGCGCGGCGGGCGAGCCGCCGCGCCAGCTCAAGGGCTTTGACAAGGTCAACCTGAAGCCCGGTCAGTCGCACACCGTGCACTTCACGCTCAACGGCCATGACCTCTCCTATTGGGATGACGCGGCCGACGGCTGGGTGTTGCCCGACGGCCAGTTCCACGTCTACGTCGGCGCGTCATCGGCGCTCAACGACCTGCCTCTGCAGGGCAGCTTCCAGGTCGCCAAGACGATCGGCGCGCGCTACGTGACCGTCAACACCCCGGACACCATCGACGCGGGCAGCACCGCGACGGTCACCGCGAAGCTGGTCAACGACGGCGACTACGCGATGCCCGACTCGCAGTTCGCGCTCAAGGCGCCTTCGGGCTGGACGGTCAGCAACCCCGCTCCGGCCAGCATCGCGCCGGGCCAGACGGTGACCGAGAGCTTCAAGCTCACGGCGCCGTCGGATGCCGAATCCCGGAACGCAAACGCTGACCGTGACCGTCACCCCGTCGGGTGGTTCGCCGGTCACGGAGGGATCGACCACGATCGTCGTTCCATACGCGTCAATGAAGGCTGCCTACAACAACAGAGGGATCAGTGACAACTCGGATGAGAGCGCCGCCAACTACGACGGCGTCGGCGACAGCTTCTCCGCACAAGCGCTCGCGGCCGGTACACCGAAAGCGCAGACGCCCGGCGGACAGGTGACAATCGGCGGCACCACGTTCACGTGGCCAAACGTTCCCGCGGGCACGCCCGACAACGTCGTCACCGGCGGCCAGACCGTCGACATCAGCGGCAGCGGCACCGACCTCGGGTTCCTCGGCTCAAGCCAGAACGGAACCGCGAGCGGGATCGTCACGATCAACTACACCGACGGCACCAGCAAGTCCTACAACCTCAACATCGCCGACTGGTACGCCGATTCCCCGGCGGTCGGCGACCAGATCGCGACCACGACCTCGAGCTGGAACTACCAGAGCAACCCGATCGGCCCCCACCCGGTGAGCGTCTACTTCGCCTCGCTGCCGCTCGAGCACAGAAAGACCGTCTCGTCCGTGACGCTGCCGGTCCTCACCGGCGCCGGCGGCACGACCGCGATGCACATCTTCGCGATCGCGACCGGGAACGGAACCCCGACGATGGGTGCGCCGTACTCCTCGATCGCCGCCGCCTACGACAACGCCGGGATCAGTGACAACTCCAACCCGTCGGCCGCCAACTTCGACGGCACTGGCGAGAGCTTCTCCGAGCAGGCCCTGTCCGCCGGCTCACCGACGCAGCTGACGCCGGGCGGCCAGGCGACGATCGACGGCACGACGTTCACCTGGCCGACCCCCGTCGGCGCGCCGGACAACGTGATCGCCGACGGCCAGATCATCGACCTGTCGGGCTCGGGCTCTGACCTCGGCTTCCTCGGCGCTGCCGGCTTCGGATCCGCTAGCGGCGCTGGCACGATCACCTACACGGACGGGAGCACCCAGAGCTACAGCATCAGCATGGCCGACTGGTACAACAACGCCCCCGTCGCGGGCGACCAGATCGCGACCACGACCTCGAGCTGGAACTTCTCGAGCAGCTCGCAAACCCCGCACCCGGTAAGCGTCTACTTCGCCGCAGTGCCACTGGAATCGGGCAAGACGGTCGCGTCGGTGACGCTGCCGATCGTCGGCAGCGGCGTCGGCAACGGCGTCAACGCGATGCATATCTTCTCGATCGCGACCGGCTCGGGCACCCCAACCAGCGGCAGTGCATCGGCGGCTGCGAACGTCGCCGAGCGAGGGCAGCGAGGTGAGGCCCACTACGCGGGTCGAAGGTGAGTTGAACCAGCACTGAGGAAGCCGCCGCGACCCGGCATGATGGTCGCGTGACGACCACGCGCCTGCTGACCACGGCCGACGCCGCGGAACTCGCCGAGCTCGAACGCCTCAACACGGAGTTCCTGGCCCCCTGGCAGCCGGTCCGACCGAGCTCGTTCCACACCGTCGAAGGCCAGCGCAAGGGGATCGAGGAGGTACTTCGCTACTACGAGCGCGGGATGACGATTCCGCACGTAATAGTCGATCGAGACCGGATCGTCGGTCGCGTGACGATCAGCAACATCGTGCGGTACGCGTTTCAGTCCTGCAATCTCGGCTACTGGGTCGCCGAGGCCGAGAACGGCCGCGGCCACGCGACCGCCGCCGCGGCCGCGATGATCCGCCTCGCATTCGACGATCTCGCCCTGCACCGGATCGAGGCCGGCGCCCTTCCCCACAACCTCGCATCGCAGCGGGTACTCGAGCGAAACGGCTTCGAGCGCTTCGGGCTGGCGCCCGCCTATCTTCAGATCGGTGGGCGCTGGCAGGACCACGTTCTCTTCCAGCTGCTCAATCCCGCCGCCGGGTAGCGGCTATGAGCATCGCCGGCCCGGCGTCAGTCGACGCCGAGCGGACTGTGGCCGAGCTGCTCGAGCGCGCGAGTGAACACTTCGTGGGGCTGCGCACCCGGCACGAGCATCCGCCGATCGATCACCCATGCCGGCACGCCGCCGGCGCCGATCTCGATCGCGGCCCGCGTCTGCGCTTCGATCCGCTCGAGGTAGCGCTGATCACCGAGAACCTCTGAGATCTCGGCGCCGTCGAGCCCGACGGCGGTTCCCTCTTCCACGAGCACGGACTCATCCCCGATGTCCCGGCCTCGGCCCCAGTACGCGTCGAACAGCCGCGGATGCAGCTGATCGAAGCTGCCGCGCTCGCGCGCGAGCTCAGACACCATCAGCGCGCCGCGCGAGTTCGGGATCTTCTCGAGCGGCTCGGCGTGCGCAAGGCCCGCCTGCTCGAACATCGCTCTCATCCGGTCTGACAGACCGGAGCCGTACCGCTGCTCGAGCTCTGCGCGCGGGATGCCCTCCGGCGGGTACTCCGGGTGCAGATCAAACGGCCGCCACTCGATCTGCGCGCCGAACCGGCGCTCAAGCCATGCGGCCCGCTCGAGGCCGACATAGCAGAACGGTCATATGTAATCGCTCCACACCTCTATCAGCGGCGCACCGCCAGCGACCTCTGCCATCACAGGACACTCTAGAGACCGCTCCACGTATGATCGCGGCGAGGGGAGGCTGAGGACGACAGGAGGCCAACGAGACCGATGCAGGCGACCGGATATGACTACTACGAATTGCTGGCGGAGGGGCGAATCCCCCGGACATTCGCCGCCGGCGAGGTGGTATTCGAGAAGGGCGACCGCGGCGAGGGGATGTTCATCGTCCGCAGCGGCTCGGTGTCACTCAAGGATGGCGATCAGGTGATCGAAACGGTCCCGGCTCCGGGCCTGTTCGGCGAGATGGCACTGATCGACGACGAGCCGCGCTCGCTGACGGCGGTAGCGGACAGCGAGTCCCAGCTGGTCGAGATCCCGACGCGGCACTTCTGGATCCTGGTCCACGAGACGCCGTACTTCGCGCAGCTCGTGATGACCGCGATGGCCCAGCGGCTGCGTCAGACCGGCGCCACGACCTAGGCCGCCGGCCGCGGCCCACCCCGCGCTCGTCCGGGGCGAGAGAGAGACTGAAGCCGATGGCTTCAGAGATCGAGCGCGATGCCGGCCGGCTGGTGGGGCACGACGAACAGCGCGCGCGGCATCTGCTGATGCTCGAATTTGGATCGCGGCAGGATTTCGCTGACCCGAGCCTCGCCTACCGCAGGCTGTTCGCGGAGCTCGTCGGCACCTTCATGCTGGTGACGGTCGCCGCCGGCGGTGGAGTTCTGCACGCCAAGGGCGAGATCACCCTGTCCGCCGCCGTCGTCGCCCCGGGTCTGATGGTGATGGCGATCATCCTGTTCATGGGCGCGGTCTCCGGCGCCCATCTCAACCCGGTGGTGTCGATCGCATTCGCGTTGCGCGGCGAATTTCCGTGGAAGCGCGTACCTGGGTACATCGCCATCCAGCTGCTCGGAGCGACGCTCGCCTGCCTGTTTCTGCTGGCGGTCTTTGGCAACGTCCATCACCTGGGAGCAACGCTGCCGGGTCCGGGCTATCACCCCTGGCAGGCACTGCTGATCGAGATCGTGCTCACGGCGACGCTCGTCAGCGTGATCCTCGGCACCGCGTCGGGAGCACAGAACGTCGGTGCGATCGGGGCGCTCGGCGTCGGCGGCTACGTCGCGCTCGCCGGCCTGTGGGCCGCACCCGTGAGCGGCGCCTCGATGAACCCAGCCCGCTCATTCGGCCCAGCGCTGGTCTCCGGCGACTGGTCGTCGTACTGGGTGTACGTCGTCGGACCGCTCTTCGGTGCGGTGATCGCCGTCGGCTGCGCCGTGATCCTGCGCGGCCGCGGCGGTGACCCGACCGCCCGCATCGCGGCGTCGGGTTCGCTGGCGTCAGAGCCCCAACAGGACCAGCAACCGAGTGAGTGATCCGCTGCGTACGCGGGCGGTAGAGAGTCGGTTCGTGACGGGAGTTGGTAGTCGGTCGCCCTAGCGTTTCCATCGAACGTCTCGCCGAATGAGACGAGCGGGATTGCCGGCCAGCACGGAGTCAGCTTCAAGTGCGCTGCTTGACACGACAGCTCCGACTCCGACCACCACGCCGGGTGCGATCTCAACTCCCTTGAGAACCACGACCCGCTTCCCAAGCCAGACATGATCACCGATCTTCACGGTGGCGCCGCTGTTGATCCTAGTCCCGCCGGACGTCCGGTCGAGTATCTCGTGCGAGTCCCCGGTGCGGACCTCCACGTCGGCAGCGACCATACAGTCGCGGCCGAGAGTGAGATCCTGACCCTCCAGGACCGCCGAGGGTGCCGCCCGGCTCGATCGTGCAGCCGTCGCCGATGCGCAGCTCGCCCCGATCGTCCTCGACCCAGAGTTTGCCAGGGCCGCTGAACTGGGTACCGCGGCCCACGATGATCTGGTTTGAACTCCCATAGATCACGACGCGCAGATCCTTGAGCCACGAGCCCTCACCGAACACGACGAGATTGTTGTCGCCGCGAACGTCCACCTCGAGGCCACGAATCATGCACTTGTTCTCAACGACGAGTTGGTTGGCCTTCCCGCGGCACCCGCGCCGGAATATCAGGCGCGCTCGGATAGCCGACGTGCCGGTGGCGAGTCGCCACATGGCCGGCTTGCTTTTGATCCAACCCTTGACAGGATTCCGTGTCGCGTCTGAACCCGTGGCTGCCGTGGCCATCTCGTCGTACAGTCTGTCGCAGTCGCGCTTTTGTCACGCCCGCGTGTGGTCTTCGTGCGGCGCGCGCGTCGCTCGCTGACCAGCTTTTCTTGGGTATAACCTCTACAGGGTTATCGCCATCCTGGCGAGACTTGCGCCGTCATAGGCGGGGGCCGGAAACGCTTGCCATCGACGGGACGGGCACGGCGCAGACGCTCGGGGACGCGAAGTTGACGGTTCACGGAGAGGGGCTGAGCATGGTTACGGACGGGGCCCGTAGTGACGTGGTTCATGGGCGCGCCACATTGCCGGTGGCCCATCACGAGGCTCGCGCCGCCTACATACCTGCGTACCGCAAGTCGAGGACATCGACGCGTTGGCGGGCCGCCGCACTCGTCGGCATTGACTTGCTCAGCACCTTGGCCATCCTGAGCCTCACGCGGGGCGCGATCACGTTCCGGGTGGTGCTGATCTCGCTGCTGGCTTCGTTCGTTCTCGTGTGCGTGGGCGCAACGAGCGCCTCGTGGAACCGCGAGCTGCCTGTCAGCGCACGCTTGTGCCGCTTGGTGTTTGCCTCGGTGATGTCACTTTGGTTGGCGACCGGCATCATCAGTGTCTTCCAGCCGATCGAGGACACCGAGCCTCTGTTCATCGCCTCGCTCGCGCTGCCGATCATCTGGCTGTTGATGCGAGTCGCCGCCGACGGCTGGTTCAAGCCGGCTGCAGTCCGGGTGCTCGTGGTCGGGCCCACGGACAGCTGCGAGGACTTCCTCGCCGTCTGCGCTAGGGCCGGTGATCCCCACCGCGAGCTGCTGGGATACCTGGACAGCTGTGCAGGTGAGGGACACAGTGCCGTCTCGGCCGCCCGGATCGGAAACGTGGATCTCCTGGATGACATGCTCGCGAGTGGTGCCGTCGACCGAGTCGTGGTCGTCGGCCCTCCAGGGATCTCGGCCGAGGAGTTCAGACGGATCACCCACGCTTGCGACCGCGCGCAAATTGGGTTGGACATCGCATCTCGATCGCTCGCCGGCACGTCAGAGAAGGCGAGGCTCTCATTCCAAAACGGCATCCCGCTGCTGCGGGTGCGCGAGCCGGCGGCTCCGGCGTGGCATCACGCCGTCAAGCAGTGTTTCGATGCAGCGGCGGCAGCTGCGGCATTGCTTCTTCTGAGTCCTGTGCTGGCTCTTGTCTCTCTCGCCGCATTCCTATCCCACGGCCGGCCGCTGCTGTTCCGTCAGACCCGTGTCGGCCGCGATGGACGGGACTTCGCGATCCTCAAGTTCCGCACGATGGCTGCGGACACAGAGGACCGCACCCGCGCGATCGCCGAAGGCGTGGTCGCCGGACATCACTCCATTTCGCACGCCGTGAGCGGGATCAAGAGCGAGTCTGGCTGCCACCTCACTCGCCTCGGCGGGTTCTTGCGTAGGACCAGCCTCGACGAGCTCCCACAACTCTGGAACGTGCTGCGAGGTGACATGTCGCTGGTCGGTCCGAGGCCGCTCCGTCGCTTTGAGTTCGAGTGCCTCGAGCCGTCGCTCGCGGCGCGGCGCGCCAGCGTCCGGCCAGGGCTGACCGGCCTCTGGCAGGTGCGCGGTCGAAGCGAGGTGGCGTGGGCCGAGCGGGTCAACCTCGATCACGCCCACGTGTGTAACTGGTCGCTGAGAAGCGACTTCGCGATGCTCGTTGACACCGTGCCAGCCGTCCTCAGGGGACGCTGACACCTGTTTAGCTGACAACAGCGGCCAGGATCGCGTTCCGCACCGTGCCCAGCCACGAGGGCCCAACTGCACACCAACCCCGCGACCTCGGCCGCGAGGTCATCCGTGGCGCGGGCTGGATGCTGGGGGCGCAGGCGACGGTAGTGGTGATCGGTCTCATCACCTCAATGCTCGTCGCCCGTTTCCTCGGGCCGAGGTCCGTTGGACTGGCGGGGATGGCACTCGTGTTCAGCAGCCTCGCGCTCGTCATCGTCGACTTCGGCTTCGCCTCGGCGCTCGTGCAGAAGGCGACGCTGGATGACGAGGACGCCTCGACGGCTTTCTGGGCCGGTCTGGGAGTCGGCATCGCGCTGACGCTGGCCGGCGTCGGCTTGTCATGGCCGATCGCACACTTCTACAGGCAGCCCGAGGTACAGCCTCTGTTCGCGGTGCTCTCGCTGTGCTTCCTGTTCACCGCGCCCGGGATCGTGCAAGGGGCGCTGCTCACGCGAGAGCTCCGGTTTCGGAGTCTCCAGGTTCGGACCATCATCGCCACGGCGATCAGCTGTGCGGTGGCGATCGTGCTTGCCGCGCTGGGTAGCGGTCCGTGGGCGATCGTCGCGCAGGACCTCACGATCACCAGCGTCTCCTCGGTCTTGTTATGGCGTAGCTCGTCGTGGCGGCCCAGCTGGAGGGTGTCCCGCGACAGCCTGCGCGCGATCATGCGCTTTGGCGGCAACGTGTTCGGCGCCCGCTTCACAGATTGGGGCGCCAAGAACGCCGACAACCTGCTGGTCGGCAGGTTTCTTGGAGCGAGCTCGCTGGGTGCCTACTCCGTCGCCTTCAATGTCGTGGTCTCACCCGCGAAGCGGATCTCGGTCCCCCTGGCCGAGGTGTTCTTTCCTGCCTTCTCGCTGATGCGCGACCGCGAACGGATCGCGGCAACGTGGTTGCGGGCGTCGCGCATGGTCGCCCTCGCGATCGTGCCGTTGATGCTCGGCGTGCTGGCTCTCGCTCCCGACTTCGTCCGAATTGTTTTCGGCCCGAAATGGCACGCTGCAGTGCCGATCCTCCAGATTCTCGCGCCCGTCGGTCTGCTTCAGGGGCTCTCCGGAATGAACGCCAGCGTGCTACAGGCGATCAACCGCCCCGGACTTCTGTTCCGCTTCATCGCGGTCGCATCGATCATTACGATCGCTGCATTTGCAGTCGGCCTGATCTGGGGACTGACGGGCGTCGCGATCGCTTATCTGATCGTCGAGGCCGGACTAGAGCCGTCGTTCGTGGTGCTGACCTCGCGGGCGATCGGCAGCCGGCCAGCCGCCTGGGTGCGCAGCGTCTCAGGTGTACTCGAGGCGGGGCTGGGGATGCTCGTCGCCGTGCTCGCGATGCGGTCGTTTCTGCTCGGAACCTCGGTGCCCCTGGGAATCCGCTTTGGGGTGTGTGCGGTGCTCGGCGGCCTGATCTATACCGGCCTGGTGCTATGGCGCGCGCCGGAGATCAAGCGAGAGTTTCGGGTCCTGCGCGAGCGCCGGCGGGCGCCGATCGAGGCACCCCAGTCACCGCCGGTCCTGGTCGGCGGCGGTCCACGTGTGTGAGCGGGCCCGCGGTCGCGCAGACCACGCGATCGCATGTTGCGGGCGGCTGACTCGATGAGCTCAGGCGCAGCCGAAGCGGTGCTCGCCGTCGTGGTTTACCTGGGAGCGTTGCTGGCCTTCCTCTCGGCTCCCCACCTCGCGACGGCGGCCACGGTCGCCCTGTTCGCGTTCATTCCCGCTCTGAAGGTGTTCGTCGCGCCGCAGGCCGGTGCGGTCAAGGACATCGTCGTGCTGGCCGCGATTTCGGCGGCTCTCGTCGTGTTCGCGTTGCAGCGGCGCAGGCCGGATAGGTGGGCCGGCATCCTCGTCCTGCTCCTGCTCGGCCTGTACGTGGTCAACGTCGGGGGCGGCCACGGCGACGCCTGGGCACAGGGGCTGCGGCTCACCGGAGAGCCGCTGGCGCTGCTGCTAGTGGGCTTCGTGCTTCCCAATCCGCAGCGCAACCTCCGCTACGCGCTCGGCGCGCTTGTCGCGGTGGGCTGCATCGACGCGCTGTACGGCCTCCTGCAGCAGGCAGTTGGACGGTGGACGCTGGTCTCCTGGGGTTACTCGTTCAAACTGCAGGTGCGCACGATCAACGGCATGTTGCGAAGCTTCGGGACGTTCGATGACCCGTTCGAGTACGCCGCCTTCCTGCTGTTCGCGCTCGCAGCGGTGCTGTTCTGGATCCGGCGTGGCGCCCTCATGTGGGTCGCCGGGGCAGTGCTGCTGCTCGGGCTGGGAGCGTCACTGGTGCGCACCGTGGTACTCGTGCTGATCGGCTTCGCGGGCATTCAGCTGATCCGGTGGCGCCACACGACGCTCGCAGTCCTGGCCGTCACAGCGGCCTGCATCGTCGCCGGAGTCACGCTGGCGAATCCGACCGGCACGACCACGAACGCCCCGGCCCTCAACGGTCGCATCTCGGCCTGGAAAGCGGCGATCGGCACGCAGCCTTCTCAGTGGCTGATCGGGCGCGGTGTCGGCACCGTGGGCACTGCCGCGGCGCGCGCCTCCTCGCCGTTGATCCCGACCTCGAGCGGCGCGAGCTCCGATTCGGCGCAGGCGGTCGACTCCGGCTACGTCGCGACGATCGCCGATGTCGGCCTGGTCGGCCTCGGCGTTCTGCTGGCGCTGTTCGGGCGGCTGATCGTGCTCAGCTCGCGGGCGGCGCGGCGCGGGCAGGCGGCTGGCTGGATAGCCGCCGCGATCCTCGCCGCGATGATGCTCGACGCGCTCACCCGCGCCTCCTTCAACGGCTTTCCGACCGCGTTCGTGGGCTTCCTGATCGTCGGGATCGCACTTGCCGCCGCAGACGCAGACAGACGAGCGCCGTCCCCCGCCGCGACGGGGTGACGGTGCTGCGCGTCTGCCTCGTGGGACTGCTCGCCGGCGGGCGCTCCGGAGTGCCTCGGTACGCCGCCAAGCTGGCTACGGCGCTGGACACGGTCTCGCCCGAGTTTCCAGATCTCAGCCTGGTGCTGCTGACGACCCACGCCGGCGCGCGCACGACGAATCCCCGCACGATCGAGCTCGAACTCGTCGGCCGGCCGTTCGCAAAGGCGACGGCCGGACCGCAGAGGATCATCGCTGAGCAGCTCGCAGCGTCCAGCGCGCGCGCCGACCTGCTGCACTTCTTTGACCTCTCGGGCCCGCTGCTGGCGCTGCGCCGGCCGTTCGTCGCGACCGTCCACGACGCGGCAATCCGTCACGGCTTTCAGCGGACCAGGTTGGTGCTGCACAAGCGGCTGCTTGCGGCGCGGGCGATCAGGCATGCGAAGGCGATCGTCGCGGTCTCGGCGTTCGCCTCCGACGAGGCGGTTAGTCGCTTCGGGGCGCAGGCCTCCCGGATCCACGTCCTCCGTTCAGGTCCCGGCTTTGTTTCGCCCGGCCGCGGCGGCGCAGGCGCTCCCGACGACGGCCCGTACGTGCTGTACGTGGGCAACCTGTCCGCGCACAAGAACCTCCCGTTCCTCGTGCGGGCGTTCACAGAGGCCGACCTCGACGCGCGGCTGCTGCTGGTCGGCACCCGGGGCGAGCAGTTCGAAGAGGTTCGCCGAGCGGTCGAGTCCTCGCCCGAGCGCCGGCGGATCGAGGTTCGCCGCGACGTCAACGACGACGAGCTCGACCGGCTGTACCGCACGGCCGCGATGGTCGTGCTGCCGTCGCGGTACGAGGGCTTTGGCTTCACGGCCCTCGAGGCCATGGCTCGTGGGTGCCCTGTGCTGGCGAGCGACATCCCCGCGCTACGCGAGATCAGCGGAGACGGCGCGTGGCTTTTGCCAGCCGACGACCGCGGCGCCTGGGCGGCCGCGATGCGCCGTGTGCTTGCCGACTCTCCGCTGCGGGAGGACCTGCGACGCCGCGGGGAGCTGACCGTCGGTCGCTATTCCTGGGAAAAGACGGCGCGCGGGATCTGCAGGCTGTTCCTCGGCGTCGGAGACGCTGCCCGGAGATCCTGATGCGCGTCCTGCTGGTCAGCTCCCATGGCGCGGATCGCAGCTACGGCGGCGCTGAGCGATACGTGAGCGACCTCGCGGCGGGCCTGCGCCAGCGAGGGCACGAGGTGGCGCTGCTGAGCGCCTTTCCGGTCCACGATTCCTCGGCGGCCGTGACGACCGCACTGCATGACGTCGACTGGCGGCACTCGAGGGTGCGCCGCTACCGCAACCACGTCGCCGACTGGGCGGCCGAGCCGTGGCCGCGCCTGACGAGCGTGGTGCGATCATCCGGCGCGGATCTCGTACACACCAACAACCTGCCGGGCCTTGGGACCGGCATCTGGGAGGCCGCGCGCACGCTGGGCATCCCGGTTGTGCACACGATCCACGACTATCACCTGCTCTGCCCGCGGACCACCCTCACCAGGCGCGACGGCACCCCGTGCGCGCCCAGCGCGCTGCTCTGCGGTCTGCGGACCCGCCGCCTCGCACGCTGGGCTCCGCGGGTGCGGGTCGCGATCGGCGTGTCCGACCACGTTCTCGCGCGCCACCGGCAGTTCTTTCCCGCATCGACCGAGCGCCGAGTGATCGTGGCGCCGCTCGCCCCGCTCGAGGGCCCCGCGCAGGGGCCACCCGGGACCCCGCTCGCGACGCTCGGGTACCTCGGGGCGCTAAGCAGCATCAAGGGCGTCGGCCTGCTCCTCGACGCCGCCGCCTCGCTGGCCGGGCTCGGTGTCGCCATCCGGGTCGCCGGAGCTGGACCGATGCGCCCCGACGTCCTGGCGTCCGAGCACGTCCACTACGAGGGTCGCGTGCAAGGAAGCGGCCTGGCGGGCTTTCTTCGCTCCTGCGACGCCGGGGTGGTGCCGTCCCTGTGGGAGGAGCCCGGCCTCACCTACGCCGTGTCGGATTGGCTCGCAGCCGGACGGCCCGTGCTCGCGACACGGCGCGGAGGGCTCGCGGAAGCCGGCGCCCGAGGCGGCGTCGAATTCATCGAAGGGTCGGCAGCGGGCCTCGTGACCGCGATCCAGCGCCTGTGCACGGGGGCTGCGTGGCAGCGACTCGTGGACGCGGTGCCGGCGATCGACAACCATGCCGACGTCGAGCGCTGGATTGACCAGCACGAGGCGGCCTACGAAGCCGCGCTGGCGGGTCCGCGAGAGGCCCGATGACCGAAGCTGGTCTGACGGCGATCGTGCTCAACTGGCGCACGCCCGACCACACGCTGCGCGCCGCTCGTGCATTGCTCTCGGACGGTCTCGCCGCGGAGCGCGTCGTCGTCGTCGACAACGCGTCCGGCGACGGCAGCGTCGAGCGGTTCCGCGCCGAGCTGCCTGGCTGCCTGATCGTGGCGTCCGAGCAGAACCTCGGCTTCGGGCGCGGCAACAACGCGGGCACGCGAGCGCTGCCCGCCGAGCGGGCGTACCTGTTCGTCAACAGCGACGCGTTCGTGCACAAGGCCGGAAGCGTGGCCGCGCTCGCGGGTGCGCTGCGGGACGCTCGCGTCGGAATCGCGGTCCCGCGCCTGCGTAACGAGGACCTGACGATCCAGCCGACCGTCGCGCCCCTGTCCACGCCGCTACCGGAGCTGGTCAGGGCGTCAGGCCTCTCGCGACTGGTGCCGAACCGGTTCCAGCCGTCACTCGGGACCCATTGGGACCATTCGGGCTCGCGCGAGATCGCGGCCGCGATCGGCCCGGTGCTGCTGGTCCGCGCGCGGGTGTGGCACAAGCTCGGCGGATTCGACGAGCGGCGCTTCATGTACGCGGAGGACCTCGACCTCTTCTGGCGCGCCGCGCGGGACGGGTGGCGCTCGCGGTTCGTTGCCGAGGCGGAATTCGTCCACCTCGGGGGGTTCTCGACCGCTCAGCGCTGGCCCAGTCCCGACCGCACGGAGCGTGCCGCGCGAGCCGAGGCGGAGATGCTGCGCGGCCACCTCGGGCCGAACCGCGCCCGCCTGACGATCGGGCTGATGGCGGCGGGGGTCGGGGGGCGCGCGGTGGTCCACCGGGTGCGCGGCGACCGAGACGCCGCCGCCACGCAGGCCGCCTGGCTGCGCGGCTATCTCGGCCGGCCCCGCCGACAGGCAGCCCCAGGCGCCGCGCAGCACGACGAATAGCATCCGCCGATGTCCACCAGCACGCTCGCCGCGGACCTGTCGGACAGGTTCCCGAGGGCCGCCGTCGTCCACGATTGGCTGACGATCCCCGGTGGGTCCGAGCAGGTGGTGCTCGCGATCCTCGACCTGCTTCCGGGCGCCGAGCTGTACACGTCGGTATACGACCCGGTCCCGTGGCCGCCGGCGATCACCACGCGCCCCGTCCACCCGTCGTTCCTCGATCGCGTACCGGGCGCGCGACGCCACTACACCCGGCTTGTGCCGTTGATGGACCTCGCGATGCGGTCGTTCGACCTGAGCGGCTATGACCTGGTCGTTTCGTCCAGCCACGCGTCCGCGAAGAACGTCCGCACGCCTCCCGGGGCCGCGCACGTGTGCTATTGCCACACGCCGATGCGGTACGCGTGGGACGCCGCGTTCCTAAACGGGGAGCGGCTTGGGCCAGTCGCGCGTGCGCTCGCGCCGGCGGGAACGGCTTGGCTGCGCTGGATCGACCGTCGCCGCGCCCAGGGACCGGACACGATCGTCGCCGGCTCGACATACGTCGCGGAGCGGATCCGCACGAACTGGCGCCGCGACAGCCGGGTGGTCCATCCCCCCGTTGACTTGCGTGGGCTGTTGAGCGTCGCCCGCGACCCGTCGGACGCGTACCTGTTCTTCGGTCGTGTGGTCCCCTACAAGCGCGCACACGAGGCGGTCGCGGCGTGCGCGCGGCTAGGACGGCGGCTGATTGTCGCTGGCGAGGGACGCGATCTCGAGCGGGTCAGGGCGCTCGCCGGCTCGGCCGCCGACGTCGAGTTCGTCGGCTACGTCCCCGACGAGCGGGTCCCGGAGCTGTTCTCGCGTGCTCGGGCGCTGCTCTTCCCGGGCGTCGAGGACTTTGGGATCGTCCCTGTCGAGGCGCAGGCGGCCGGCGTGCCGGTGATCGCCAACGCGACCGGCGGGGCGCGCGACACGGTAGTCGACGGGGAGACCGGCCTCCTATACGCCCCGGGCACCGTCGACGGCCTGTGTGACGCGATCACACGGTTCGAGGCGCTGGAGCTCGACGAGGGAGCGATCCGCCGTAACGCGCTGCGGTTCTCGTCGGAGCGGTTCGCGACCGCGTTCGCTGAGGTGCTGCTCGAGGCCGGGGAGCGATGGCCGGGCCCCTCGCCAGCAGCTCGAATACGTTCTTCCTGAGGAGTTCCAATGACAGAGCGCTCCGCATCACACAAACGGGTCTCGCCCGCCGCTGCCGCGGAGATGCTGTCGTCCCGCGACCCAGTGCTCGCCGGCTTGATCGCCGCCGCCGGACCGATTCGCATCGGCCGCCGGACCGGATCGCACTTCGCCGGCCTCGTCGAGGCGATCGTCTACCAGCAGCTCGCCGGGGCGGCTGCGCGAGCGATCCATGGCCGCTTGGTCGCCGCGCTCAACGACGACGTCGAGCCCGAGGCGCTCCTGGCGCTGTCGGACGAGACGCTGCGGGCGGTCGGCCTGTCCACGAACAAGGCTCGCTCGCTGCGAGACCTCGCGGCCAAGGTGCTCGATGGAACCGTCGTCCTCTCACCCCGCGGCCTTTCCCGTCAATCCGATGAAGAAGTCATCGCGCGCCTCTCGACCGTTCGGGGGATCGGACCGTGGACGGCGCAGATGTTCCTCATCTTCCGGCTGCGGCGGCTCGACGTCTGGCCGACAGGGGACTTCGGTGTCCGCCAGGGATACGGCCTCGCGTGGAAGGTCCCGACGCCAACGGCACGCCAGCTCGAACCGCTCGGCGACCCCTATCGCCCGTACCGCACAGTCGTCGCGTGGTACTGCTGGCGCGCCGCGGAGCTCTACGCCGGCGCAGCCGGCGGGGATTTGACCAGATAGACACCGGCGCTATCGACCTGCAGCGAAACCGGCTCGGTCGGAGCGCGGCGTGACCCCGGCCCCTCTCAGGGGCGACCGGAGCCGTGCCTAGCGCGCACTCGTTGGACAAGCGATCGTCGGGAGCCCAGGCCTGTCCCGAAGCTGCTGCTCGTGCGTGAATGGAGCGATCTGACTTTGAGGGCCTGTCAGTGTCGAGCGAGGCCGATCCGCAGCAACTGTCCGTGTTTGTTGATCGCCCAGAGCGCATGAGACGTGACGGCCGTGAGCTGGGCTGCTTTGGGTCCGTGGAGGATCTGGAGGCCGTGTCCACGTCGCCGGCACCGCCCAGCGCGATGCCATGCTCGCCAAAGCCAAGCGAGATTCCGGCGCACGATCGCGTTCGCCCCGCAGACACGAGCTTGGCGCGCTTAGCATTTTGCGCATGGAGGTTCGTCCTGAACGTCGCGCCGATCGGGCAGGCGTGCGGACGGTGCATCGCTGCGCGTTTGGCGCCCACGGCGCTGTGGTCGCGGAGCTCGTGGACGAGCTGCGAGAGCTCGTCGCCAGCGACGAGGGCCTGTCGTTGGTCGCCGAGCACTGCGGTGATGTCGTCGGGCATCTGATGTTCACCCGCAGCCTGCTGGACGCTCCGCGCCGGCTCATCGACGTGCAGGTACTCAGTCCCGTCGGGGTGCTGCCCGAACATCAGCGAGAGGGGTTCGGGTCGGCGTTGATCCGCGCGGGCCTTGAGGTGATGATCAAACGCCGCGTGCCTGTCGTGTTTCTCGAGGGCGACCCTGGCTACTACTCGCGCTTCGGCTTTCAGGCCGGGGGCCCGCAGGGTTTCCGCAAACCGTCGTTGCGTATCCCGGATGCCGCCTTCCAAGCGATTCGGCTCGCCGGCCATGAGCCGTGGATGACGGGAACACTCGTCTACGCCGAGGCGTTCTGGCGCCACGATTGCGTCGGGCGTCGCGACCTGACCACCTGACCTCGACGTCTGCGCACACCGGCTCTGGTCGCTTCCGGCTTGTCGCCCAGGCGGCAGTCTCATCGACACCGCCCGTCTTCGCGCGGACCAATAGCCGCTCCGGCGTGGCGGAGCGACCGTAATCCGAGCTAAGCCAAGGTACTCGCGGGCGTGGCGTTCAATCGTGGACTTCCAGCACATCTGGGTGTCGTGACACCGCGCCGCCGAGCGTTGTATGTTGGCGCCGCCATGGGGGCTGAGGAGAGATGAGAGCGCTGCGACTGGTGGAGTTCGGGGATCCTCCCCGCTTCGAGTTGGCCGACCTGCCGGAGCCTGAGCCCGGCCGCGGGGAAGTAGTCATCGCGCTGCGCGCGGCGGCACTCAACCGCCGCGATCCATGGGTGTGGGCCACGCCGGACTACTGCCCGCTCCCGGTGACGCTCGGTTCAGACGGCGCCGGCGTAGTCGCGGCCGTTGGTCCGGATGTCTCATGGCCGGTGGTGGGGGATGAGGTCATATTCGACCCCACACTCGGGTGGGGCGAGAGCGAGGAGCATCCAACCGAGGCCTTCGACATCGTGGCGCGCCGGTCGACGGGACATTCGCGCAGCGGATCGTCGTGCCCGCGGCCAACGTCGCGGCCAAGCCCGCGCGTCTCTCCTGGGAGGAGGCCGCGGCGGTCAATCTGGGCGGGCTCACCGCTTGGCGGGCCGTCGTTACGTGCGCCGGCGTGGCGGCCGGAGGGTCGGTTCTCGTAACCGGAGCCGGAAGCGGTGTGTCGACGTTCGCCGTGCAGATCGCGGTGGCTCTCGGTGCCCGGGTCTACGTGACGTCCTCGACCGAGGACAAGCTCGCGCACGCGCTGTCGCTCGGGGCGGCCGCGGCGGTCAGTTACCTGGATCCGGGCTGGCCCGAGCGCCTGCGTCACTTGGCCGGGGGCGGGCTCGACGCGGCGATCGACAGCTACGGCGGTCCGTCGTGGGAGGGCGCGCTCCGGTCATTGCGCACTGGTGGCACGCTTGTGTGCTTCGGTGATACCTCGGGGCCGTCGACGACGCTGACCACGGCCGAGGTCTACTGGCAGTGGAGACGGGTCCTCGGCACCTCGATGGGAAGCCCGCGCGAGTATCGGGCGATGGTGCAGCACGTCACCAGCGCGCGCTGGCTACCGATCCTGGACAGCGTCTTCCCGTTGGACGAATATGCCGCGGCCTTCGCGCGACTGCAAAGCCCGGAGCGGTTCGGAAAGGTCGTGCTCACGATATGAGCCGGCCCGTAACCAGACGCGTCACGCCAAATCGCATCCTGTGACGCCAAGTTGGCTCTATCACCACGCCTCCCGGCGATCGTTAGCCTCGAGCACGTGGTGGGCCGACACGCCGGGCGGGACCCGTAGCTGGCGGGCAGGAAGTCGGCGGCCGCTCAGCTCTTCTTCTTTTTGGCTTTGAAGGCGATCGTGGAGCTGGCCACGGTCTTGCCCGACGCTTTCACCCTGAGCTTCGTCCTGAGCAGATGGTGCTTGGACAGAAGCCGCTTGCCGGTGCGGTTCAGGCTGAGCTTGACCGTCTCGCTCTTCCCGGCCGCGATCGTGACTGTCTTGGCCCCGACGACCACGGTCTTCCTCACGGTCTTGGCTGAGGCGGCGATCGCCGTGACCTTCCCGTGGCGAAGCGTCTCGACTACCGAGAGGGTCAGCGCGATCGTGCACGAGCTGCCACCCGAGCAGCTCACCGGCACCCTCGCGGTGGTTCCAGACACGGTCACGTGACCGACCGCCGCGCTCGCCGCGCTCCCCGGACCCGGCGGCGGGGTCGCCGAGCTGGTCACCGTGGTCGCGGCGGACAGGCCGCTGCTGGCGTCATGGGTGCTGTCGCCGCCGTAGCCGCCTGCGACCGCGTAGGAGCCAGTCTCTGACGGCGTGAACGTGACCTGGCACGACGCGACGCCAGTCGTCCCGGTCGGGGCGAGCGTGCAGCTGCCCGAGCTCCCAAACGACCCCGACGTCGGCGACGCCGTGAAGTTCACTGACCCCGACGGCGTGGTCGCGCCGCTCGACGCGGTGTCCGTGACAGTCGCAGTGCAGGTACTCGCGCTCCCCGTCGTCACTGAGCTCGGCGAGCACGAGACGCTCGTCGACGTCGGATCGACCGGCGAGCTGCTCCCAACCCCGAACACCTCCTCGACATCACTGTTGTTGTAGTCGGCGATGTACAGGTTCCCGGAGCTATCGACCGCCACCCCGCCCCCGTCGTTGATGCCGAGGTCGCTGCTGGTCGCTGGACCCGGTGTCGGCGGACCGTACTGGTCGACGCGGCCGGCGATGATCGACAGCGTCCCCGACGGCGTCACCTCCTCAACCACGTTGCTGTAGGTCCCGTAGATGTATGAGCCGGTGTCGGCGATGTACACGTTCCCGGAGCTGTCAACCGCCACCCCTTCCGGGTTGTCGAGGTCGCTGCTCGTCGCCGGACCCGGTGTCGGCGGACCGTACTGACCGACGACACCGGCGATGACCGACAGCGTCCCCGACGACGTCACCTTCTCCACCACATGGTTCTGGTAGTCGGCGATGTACACGTTGCCGGAGCTGTCGACCGCCACCCCGTACTGGTTGCCGAGGTCGCTGCTGGTAGCCGGACCTGGTGTCGGCGGACCGTCCTGGCCGACGACGCCGGCGATGATCGACAGTGTCCCCGACGACGACACCTTCTCAACCACATCGTTGCTGTAGTCGGCGATGTATACGTTTCCGGAGCTGTCCACCGCCACCCCGTACGGGCTGAGGTCGCTGCTGGTCGCGGGACCCGGCGTCGGCGCACCCGACTGGCCGACAACGCCGGCGATGATCGAGAGCGTCCCGGACGGCGTTACCTTCTCAACCACGTCGTTGCCGGCGTCGGCGATGTACACGTTCCCGGAACCGTCAACCGCCACCCCCTCCGGGTAGTAGAGGTTGCTGCTGGTCGCCGGACCCGGCGTCGGCGCACCCGACTGGCCGACAACGCCGGCGAAGATCGACAGCGTCCCCGACGACGACACCTTCTCAACCACGCTGTTGCCGGCGTCAGCGATGTACACGTTTCCCGAGCCGTCGACCGCGACCCCCTGCGGGCTGCCGAGGTCGCTGCTGGTCGCCGGACCCGGCGTCGGAGCACCCCCCGAAACGATTCCAGCGATGATCGACAGCGTCCCCGACGACGACACCTCCTCAACCATGTTGTTGTTGTAGTCGGCGACGTACACGTTCCCGGAGCCGTCGACCGCCACCCCGTACGGGCTGAGGTCGCTGCTGGTCGCGGGACCCGCCGTCGGCGGACCCCCGTGGCCGACGACGCCGGCGAAGATCGACAGCGTCCCCGACGACGTCACCTTCTCAACGACGCTGTTTTGGTAGTCGGCGATGTACAGGTTTCCGGAGCCGTCGACCGTCACCCCCTGCGGGCTGCCGAGGTCGCTGCTGGTCGCCGGACCCGCCGTCGGCGCACCGGACTGGCCGACGACGCCGGCGATGATCGACAGCGTCCCCGACGACGTCACCTTCTCAACCACAGGGTTGCCGAGGTTGCCATCGTCGGCGATGTACACGTTCCCGGAGCTGTCGACCGCCACCCCCTGCGGGCTGCCGAGGTCGCTGCTGGTCGCCGGACCCGCCGTCGGCGCGCCCGACTGGCCGACGACGCCGGCGAAGATCGACAGCGTCCCCGACGGCGTCACCTTCACCACCACGCTGCTGTAGGGCAGGCCGTAACTGGAGCCGGTGTCGGCGATGTACACGTTCCCGGAACCGTCAACCGCCACCCCCTCCGGGTAGTAGAGGTCGCTGCTGGTCGCCGGACCCGGCGTCGGCGCGCCGTAATGGTCGACAACGCCGGCGAGGATCGAGAGCGTCCCAGACGGTGTCACCTTCACCACCACGTTGCCGGATGCGGAGGATTCGGTGCCGGTGTCGGCGATGTACACGTTCCCGGAGCCGTCGACCGCAATCCCCTGCGGGCTGTTGAGGTCGCTGCTGGTCGCGGGACCCGGTGTCGGCGGACCCTGCTGACCGACGACACCGGCGATGATCGACAAGGTCCCGGACGGCGTCACCTTCTCAATCACATCGTTCTTGGGGTCGGCGATGTAGCGGTTCCCGGAGCTGTCCACGGCAACCGAGTCGGCGCCGATCGGGGTCGCGGTCGCCGGCCCGGCCACCACGCTCCGGTTCTGCCCGGCGATGACCGCCAACGACCCCGCCGACCCCGACACGGCCGGAACCGCCGCCAACGCAACGGCAGGCAGCGACGCGATCAGCACGGCAACAGCGCAACCAACCCCCGCCGCCAGCAGACGCACCCGTCCAATCACAGCAGCCGCCCCTCCGATCGAGCGGCCCGCGGCGACCGCCAGCCTTCCCCCAATCGGCCAGCACGTGCCAGCAGCAAGCCACCCCGGAGCCGCTTAATGACGCCGCGCGTTGAGCCTGGCGGCCACGTCAGCTGCTCGAACGATCCCGGTGCCATCCGACACTCGATCCTCTAGACGGGGCTCGCCTCCACCCCGAAAGCGAGCAATAGCGTCCGAGCCTAAACCGGGGTCACTTGCGTTGTAAATGGTTCGATCGCATCCTTCTGGGGGGTTCGATCGAACCGGGGCCTGGCCAGCTCTAACACCTCGCCGCCCCGGCGGCCCCTGGCGCCGTCGGCCCCATATTCAGTAGATTGCGTCCCGAGGACCGCGGGCGAGATACCTCAGATGCCACTCGAGCAGCACCCGAATGCGGAGAGTCCTCGGCCGATCACGGTCGCGCTGGTCGACGACGAGCGGCTGATCCGCAGCGCGCTGGGGCAAATGCTGACCACGGGCGGGCTCGAGCTCGTCGGCGAGGCCGCTAACGCCAAGGACGCGATCGAGCTCGTGCTCGACGTGCGACCCGACGTCGTGCTGATCGATATCCGCCTCCCCGGCATCTCGGGCGTGCACGCGATCGAGCAGCTCGCGCTGCTCGCCCCGCGTCACGCATACTGGTGCTCACCCGCTCCGAACAGAACCGCGTCGTCGAAGCGATCCTCGCCGGCGCCAGCGGCTACATCCTCAAGACCGCGCCGCCCAAAGCGATCATCGCCGCCGTCACGGCAACCGCAGCCGGCGAGTCCGTGCTCTCCCCGCAAATCGCCGGGAAACTCCTGCAGCGGATCCGCGACCGCGAGCTCCCGATCACCGCCAACGGTCAAGACGCCGCCGACGCGATCCGCGCCGCGCTCACCGAACGCGAACTGGAGATCTTCAGCAAGCTCGCCAGCGGCAAGAACAATCACGCGATCGCCCACGAGCTCTCGCTCAGCACCAACACCGTCTCCAACCACATCGCCAGCATCCTCGCCAAACTCCAACTCGAAAACCGCATCCAGGCAGCCGTCCAAGCCGTTCGCAGCGGCATCTCCTGACCCGCACCGGTTTGCCAGAGCAGCGCTGTCCCGCCGTCGCCAGCTAAGCGCGACGACACCTGGTGTAGACGTCGACTGGTAGCGCTGGACCGGTCGACGGCGTCGTGCCGGCCCTCGGCCAGTCCCTTTCCGACATCGTGGTGACCCATCGTGTCCGATACCAGCAGGCTCAGGGCCGACCGTCTGGTTGACGCTTCAGGGGGAATTCGGTCACGCGCAGATCTCCCGCGTGGGACGCCGACATTGGAAGGGGCAACTGGTTCGTTCGAACCATTGACACCCCCGCAGATCCGGACTACGTTCAGGCCTCTGGACGACCTAGTGTGAGCCGTCCGCTTCTACGGAAATTGGGTGCCCGATGGCACCATCGTCGCCTAAGCGACGGCGGGTTGTGGGTAGGTGACCGCGTCTTGGTCGGCTGGGTCTTGACGTCCGCTGCGGCAGTCTTCGTGATGTCGGCAGCGCCTTACCGGCGACACCACCACCACAAAAAGACAGCTCGCCGACCGTGACACGGTGCTACTCAGTGGCCCCAGTCGCCATGCCGCGGCGTGGGCGCGGGAGAGCGCGGCGGGCGGTGATGCTCGTGCTGGCGGGATCGGCGGTGGGTGCGCTGTTCGGTGCCGTGACGCCGGCGACTGTGCTTGCGAAATCAGCGGCGAGCGCGCGGCCGCTGGCAATGACTGGGACAAACGCCATCGGGCGCGCCACTCCCTTGTTGGCCCAGCTCCGTCCGGCGATCGCCGCCCGCGGCATCGCATCCCCGACGGCGTGCACGCCGATGTCGGCGCCACGGGATCCGGCGAACCCATTGATGTCGGCGACGGCACCGCCTTCCTCCGACCCACTCGCCGGCGCGAGCTTCTTCATCGACGGCCCTACGCACGGCGCTGCCGCCGGGGAAATCGCGCGCTTGCTCGGGATCGACAGCTCGACCCCTATCGGCAACTTCCTGCCGGCGTTCCCCGACGACGAGTCGTGGCAGCAGTTCCTGACAACAACCGTCGCCTCCCGGCTCCCCAGCGAGCCGGCCGCGGTCCAGTACAAGGTCCAGATGCTCGAGAAGATCGCCACCGAACCCGAGGCGCAACGGATCAGCGTCTTTGCCGAGGGTGGCTCGCCCGCCGGGCTCTCAGCTTTCACGACCAAGCTCTTCTGTCACAACTTCACAGCCGACCCCGGCACCGTTCCGATCATCACCACCTACTTGATGCACCCGGTCCTCGGTGGGTGCGCATCGACCGCGCAGATCGATGCATACATGCCGCTGTTCGAGCGCCGGGTCAACGCCGTCGTGCAGGCGACGGGCAGCCAGCCAGTCGTCTACCTGCTGGAGCTCGACGCGGTCGGCTCGTCGTCGTGCATGGCACGCCACCACTCGCTTAGCGCGTGGGAGCGGATGCTCCGTTACGAGGTCGACGCGATGGCGACCCTGCCGCACGCGGTCGTCTACATCGAGGGCGGATACTCGGACGCCAACACGCCCCAGTACGCGGCGCGGATCCTGAATGCGGCCGACATCAGCCGGGTCCGCGGTTTCTTCACCAACGACACGCACATCAACTGGACGATCAACGAGATCAGATACGGCGACGCCATCTCACGGCTCACCCACGGTGCCCACTTCATCGTCAACACCGCCCAGAACGGCAACGGTCCGAAGCTCAACCCCCACCCCACGACCCAAGGAGTCGAGGACCTCTGCAACCCCCCAGGCCGCGGCCTCGGGCCACGCCCCACCACCTCGCCCGGCTACCCGATGGTCGACGCGCTCCTGTGGACGCATGTCCCCGGGAACAGCAGCGGCTCCTGTCACGGCGGGCCGGGAGGCGGAACATTCTGGCCCGCGCGAGCAATCTCGCTCGCCGCGAACGCAAACGGCCGCCTCGGCCCCGGCTTCCCCAGCCAGCCCTACTGATCACGGCGCTCGGCATCACCGCTCCGCAGACAACCCCAGCTTGACCCAACAAAGTTAGCCGTTGGCCGTGCTCCGGACGTCGTGATCGTGACTCCTTGCGGTCGTACAGCAGCGCCGTCTCGGTCTGGCGCGGCCGCTCCGGTGCTGCTTCGGCGTGGATGTGGACACCACGCAACATGGTGGCAACGCGTCTTGGGCGAGAGTCCCCTTAGGGGAGTTGGGGCCGCTCCCTCGTCCCCCTCCCATGCGGAATTGGACTGCGAAGCGCCGCCCAGCGTTAGGCCTCACCGGGGCGGCACACGGAAGGTTCGCCACTGTGCCCCCGCGCCCAGCGAAACCTGCCCCGAGCAGCCGTTGCGCCACAACCACTTCCAAAACATTCCCATCATCGCCGCATGTCAACCGCCCGCAGCAAACCAGAACGAGATCCTCAGCAACGACGGGCAGCTCGTGTGTGTGTGGAGTCCCCGCGGACTCGACCGGCGATCTCCTGCGTGAAAGGCCGGGGTGCGTTCCTGCAAATACATTCCTATTTGCAGGGATTTATAGATGTTGCCACCCCCTCTCGACTCGCTGTCCTATTACCGGACTTTGCGGTTTTTTCGACCCGTTTTGGCCCCAGATGTGTCCGGCGGGCCCGTGCGCCGAACTCCGCTTGAACTCGACGGGAGTGTCTGCAAGAGCCTTTTAAAGCGGGACACACCACGCCTCCCGCCGGGACTATCCGGTCGAGAGCCCGACCGGGCAATCTCCGTCGTCACGGCGCGCGCCGCTCCCGCGGGACTGCGCCGCTCCAGACGTCGTCGTCGCGATCGCCAAGCCGAACGCGCCCCAAGTGCGGAAGCGATCGTGGCGTCTGACTAGACGCGGTTGCGGTATCTGACGTCGGTGAACGGCCAGTCGGCGGCGAGCCAACTGTCCACGGTCTCGTGCAGCACGGAGTCCAGTTCTGCCCGACTTGCGGTGACCCATGACCGCACGTCGGTGATGGCGGGGTCCGCCCGCGACGGGTAGATGTAGACGCAGCCGACGACGACGTCTTCATCATCGAGGACGGTGTACGTGAAGCCGACTCGTCGCTCGAAGTCGTCCGCATGCCTTCGCAGGTCGCGGAGGTTCTCATCGAGTGACATTCCCTCAACGGGTGGCCATCGCCAGCTTGAAAACCCCGGGGTGGCGCGGATGTGCTCGATGCTCGACATCCAGGCACGGTGGTCGGCGTCGTTGTGCTGGGGTCCGAGCGGCTCCAGGCGGAAGCCCGGACCGGTGAAATGAGCGGGACGACGTAGGCATCCGGGACGAACGAGCGGGTCACATCGCGAGCTTACGCGGCTCTTGGAAGCCGCGCCCTCACACAGCGCCACGAGCAGACGCAGAGCTCCGGCTTGTCGCCAAAGCGCTCGCGCGCTACGGCGCAGTCTCCGAGGCAAAAGCGATCGCGCCGTCCTTCCGCTTTCGCGGATTGTCCCACGGGCGCTTTGTTGACCGTTACGACCCCCGGAAGTGCCGCCCTCGGAGCAAACGATTCAGTTCGCTGCGGGTACGGATGTCGCCACAGTGTCCGGGTGCCAGCATGGCGATGCTCAGGCTGACGCGCTCAAGCTCGTGCGATTCTCTTGACTGTTCAGAGATGAAGACCAATACTTCGACTCTGGGCGCCTGAGGTTCGTCAGGAAAGGGCAGACGAGATGAGCGATTCGCCCGAAGGTCGGACGAAAGAGTACGTTCCGTACGACCGTAAGCGGCTTCGCGCCAAGCGGGCCAGGCATCGACGGCATAAAGCCCCCGGTCCGCCGCCGCCCGCCGGTGAGCAGATCTATGCGGCGAACATCGCTCCGGCTGGTCCGCCGGGGTCGACGGCGCTTGTCGCGCCGACGGTCGCAGGAGTCCAAGCGGCGGCCCAAGCGGCCGGGTTGAACGTAGCGGCTCTCATGGGGTATTACGACGACAGCCAGAACGTGAACTACGTCGGATTGTGTCCCCCCTCTACGGACTTCGATGGGTACCAGCTTTTCGCTGAGGGACAGGACGACTTCTACGGAGCGTTCTACGGGCGCTCGTTGACTATGCGTCTCGCGGCGCTTCACGGGCTGGCCATCTACGGGTGGGGTCTCGGATGGGCGTATCCCGTTGGCGCCCTCCCTTCTTGGGGGAGTGGTGCCGATCGCACTTTTTTGCAGGTATGGGTCCCCCAACGTCCAGCCGTCGCGCCCCTCAATCAGGTGACACTGTTCGGCGCGTCCTACGACCACTTCGTGGCGCGATGGGTCAATGAACAGATGCAAAAGCCCTCGCGCCACCTCGATCTCATCTTGGCCTACACAGAGGCGGACTCCGATTGTTACCTCGGCGTTTTCTCGCCGGGGGCGACGGCTTTCACGGATTTCTTGGCGACGACCGACTGGAACACGTTCGTGGCCCGTCAGCAAGCCAACGCGCCATATGCCCTCTCCGACTTCAAGATTTACGACCGAGCGGGCGTGCGTCACTACGTCGGAGTTTGGAACGGGCCATCGGTAGCGGGTACGCAGTCCCAGTTTGGGGAAGATCTGGGCAGCCTCAACAGCTTCCTCGCGCCTCTCTCCCTCGGCTCGGCTTCCATGGATACCTACCGTTACCTTCCTCGGTGGGCCGGTCTTCCGTGGACGCAGCAGATCCCCACGTACATTGCCGATCGCAATGTGCCCCCGGTCGACGATGGGGCACGCCTGGCCGTTGGTCTCGGCGGGTCGATTGTCGCATCAGGCGCAGCGGGTCTGGCCCGCAGCACGTTTGAACCTAAAAATCCGAATCAGCCATTCACCATCGATTCGCGGATTTTCCTGTGGAGTCTGACCAAGCTCGTCGCTACTGCCCGCGCTCCTCTATGTTCTCTGGACCCTCGACCCCAGGCTGGCCAAACTGGATCAGCCGTTCCCTTCCGACATCCTTCCACTGATGCCCCCGGGCTTCTCACCGCAGCCCGACGCGTCGAAGGTAACGATTCGCGAGTTACTCGCCTACACAAGCGGGCTGCAGAAGAACGTCGCTCCTCCCCCATCGACTCCGGCCGACCCGAATGACCCTGCCTTCGATTACGCGGCGTGGGCGGCTTGGCTGCTCGAGCAGCCGTTCGACTTTCCCCCGGGGGCAGCGGCGGAATATGCCAACGACGATTTCGACATGGCCGCGTTCCTGATCGGCGTTTACTCGGGTGAACCTCCGGCGCAATACATCTTGAACACTTTTCTACCGAGGCTCGGCGTGGATA
>CAVPFS010000013.1:0-14851 GCA_963703825.1 uncultured Solirubrobacterales bacterium
TTCTTATCTGAGCCCCGTTCGCGCTCTGCGCGGGCGGGGCTTTCTTTGCGCGTTGCGTGTTGCGCGGGCGGCGGTTTCTCCAGCGCCTCGGCACACCCCGCGCTGCTGTCCGGGCGCCAGGGGCGCCGTCGTCCGCCTAGCCTTGTGTCGATGCGAGCCATCCCGCTGCCCGAACCGCAGCTGGTCGACGACGTGGTGGCGCTGCGCCCGTGGCTGGCGGCAGACATCCCGGCGATCGTCTCGTGGCGCGAGGACCCGGAGATCATCCGCTGGACCGGGGTGCCGGCGGACCAGACCGAGGAGACCGCGCTCGCGTATATGCATCGGGCAGAGGCGGGCAGGCGCGCCGGCCACATGCTGGCACTTGCGATAGCCGATGCCGGATCGGGCTCGGTGCTCGGCTCGTGCGACGTCCGCCGACCCGACCCGATCGACCCGGCGATCGGCGAGCTTGGCTACCTACTCGATCCCGAGGCGCGCCGCCGCGGGGCCGCGACGCGCGCAATGTGGCTGCTGACGGACTGGAGCTTTCGGGCACTCGGCATGGAGCGGATCCAGGCCATGGTTCACCCGGAAAACCCTGCATCTGCTCGCGTTTTGGAACGCCTCGGCTTTCAGCGCGAAGGCCTGCTGCGCAGCTACCGGGCCGAGCCCGGTGGCCGCGAGGACCGGATTGTGTACGCGGTCCTGCCGGGGGAGCTCACCGGCCGGGCCTGAGCTCAGGCGCGGCTCTGAGCGCCCTGGGTCGCCGCGCGATCGCTGACGCTCGGCCGCCGCGCGATCGCGGGTTCGCGCGCCGTGAGCGCCACGCCGCCACTGTCCGGCGGGCGTTTTGGTCAGACCAGCCGGACGATCTTCAGCCGCCGCACGCCCTTGGGCGTGGCCACTTCGACAGTGTCTCCGACAGGGTGGTCGAGCAGCGCCTTGGCGATCGGCGACTCGGCCGACAGCTTGCCCTGCCCGCGGTCGGCCTCTGTCGGGCCGACGATCGTCCACGTGTTGAGCTCGCCGGTGTCCTCGTCACGGATCTCGGCGGGGCGGGCGAACGAGAACACGTCGCCCTCGGTGGCGACCTCGACGACCACCGCGCTGCGCAGGCGCTGGCGCAGGCGCAAGATCCTGGTCTCGAGCAGCGCCTGGTCCTCCTTGGCGGCGTGGTACTCGCCGTTCTCGCTCAGGTCGCCGTGACCGCGGGCGGTCAGGATTCGCTGGGCGATCTCGCGGCGGCCCGTCGTCTCCAGATCGTTGAGCTCCGTCTTGAGCTCAGACAGGCCCTTCTTGGTGATCGGCTCGCCGCTGTTATCCGGGATTGTCATCGCAGCATCTTGTCAGGTGCGTCCCGGGAGGTGGCCCGCGGTCTCAGTGGCTTCGCCCCAGAGGTGGCCTGCGGCCTGCGGGGTGTTCACGCACGGGGAGCCCGGCACGGGACACGCCCGAATCGTGTCAGCATGTGGAGGGTGCGAGCGTTCGCTGACTTCATGCGGGCAAACCCGCAGGTCCTGCTGCTGCTGATCATCTGCCTCGTGCTCGGGCTCGGGACGTTCATCGCCGTCCTGATCGGGGTTGCGAGCTCGGGCTCGACGACGACCAACGGCTACCCGTCGGACGCGATCTTCGGGTTTCAGGCGCTGCTCAGCTGACCCGCTCGTGCCGCTGGCGCCGTGGCGCCGGGCGGACGGGGGAGATGCAGTGAGCCGGCGGCGGCGCGACGGAGCCGGGCCTGCGCTGATGCTCGAAGCGAAGCGGCCGGCGGTGGGGGTGCGGCGCTTGCGGCTCGGGGTCGCCCAGCGGCGGCTCCCGGTAGCCGAGCAGCGGGCCCGGGTCGCCCAGCACGTCCTCGGCGAGGCTCAGCAGCGCGCGAAGTCGTTTGGCTGAAGACTGGAACATATGTTCGTGAGGCTAGGTTGGCCGTCGGACGGAACGATCGGCCCAGCGGCGCGGGTCTCACCAAGTGGCTACCCGAAGCCCTCCTGGGGCACTCGTCGGCGTCGCAAAAGACCCGCAAACCGTGGATATATGGAGCTCATCGAGCGGCGCCGCGAGCCCCTCACGGGCTGGGTGAAATCTTGCACACCGGCCTCCGGGCAGCACCTGAGAGATCGGCCGTGGGGCGTCGGATCGACCGGGGCGTCGGATCGACCGGGGCGTCGGATCACCCGGGGCTCCGGGTCAGGACCCAAGCGACGACCAGACGTCGAGCTTGGTCGCGACCCGTTCGATCGCCGCGTCCGTGAACTCGGTCGTGCCGGCGTGCCCGCCGAGGTCCGGCGTCTTGACCCCGGAGGCGACGGTCTCGAGCACGCCCTCGTAAATCGCCCGCGAGGCGCGCTCGCAGGCGCTCCCGTAGCGGTCGGCGCCGTGGCGCAGCAGCGCGCCGCAGGCGAGGATCATCGCCAGCGGATTGGCGAGGTCCTTGCCCTGCAGCGCCGGCGCCGTCCCGTGCGGCGCCTCCGCCATCGCGACCGTCGTGTCGTAGCGGTCGTCGAACGCCAGCAGCACGGACTCGGCGCCGGCGATCGAGCCGAACATCGGCAGCACAAGGTCAGAGAGGCAGTCGCCGTCTCGGTTCAGCGCCGGGATCACCAGCGGCGCGTCGGTCGCGCCTGAGAGCAGGCCGGCGTAGGTGGCGTCGATCAGCACCGGCCGGTAGTCGATCTCGGGGTGTCTGGCAGCCGCGGCGTCGATCTCCTCCTTGAGCATCCCCTCGTAGATCGGCGAAACGGTCCACTTCGGTCCGCCGTAGACGCGCGCGCCCATCCTCGCGGCGGTCCGGAACGAGTACTCGGCGACCGCGCGGCAGGTCGAGCGGGTGATCTTCTCGGTCCGCAAGGCGACCTCGTCCGCGGCGCCGGGCTCGCCAGTGCGCTCCTCGCGCGCCCCGTAGGCGTCCTCGACCGCCATTCGCACGACCGAGATCGGGTCGTGGACGCCGGCGATCGGCGCGACGCCGGGGAGCCTGCGCCCGGTGCGGACGATCACCTTGCCGTCGACCTCCTCGCGCAGGATGCGATTCGGAGAGCCGACGTCACCGGCGCCCTCCGGGGTGATCGTCGCTGCCTTGAGGCCGAGGCCCGCATCGCGCATCGCGCGAGCGGCCTCGATCACGATCTCGTTGGACGTCGAGCGGCGGCTGTCGAGCGAGAGGTCGAACCGTTGGAGGTCCAGCTCGAGGCCAAGCAGGTCACCATCGAGCACCCGCAGCGATTGCTCGAGCAGCTCCTGGCCGGTCTCGTCGCCTTCCATCACGACGATGCTGACTGGGCCCGTCGCGGCCGGCATGCCCTCAGGTAGCTCGGGTGGCCGACGGCGAATCGGCGGCCGCCGGGGTCCCGGATTCGCCCGAGGAAGTCGCAGGCTCGCCAGCGCCGGCCGGGGACTCGCCCGCGCCGGTCGCGGGCATCAGCTCGTCGCGGCGCTCGGTCAGCGCGGCGATCACGACCGTCAGGTGCTCGTCGAAGTCGACGCCGAGGTCCTCGGCTCCGTGGCGCATGTCGTCGCGGTTGACGGCGGCAGCGAAGCTCGGCTGCTTGAGCTTCTTCTTGACGGACTTGGGCGTCATGCCTACCAGCCCCTCGGGCCGCACATAGGCGCAGGCGAGGATGAACCCTGACAGCTCGTCGACCGCGAACAGGGTCTTCTCCATCGGCGTCTCGCGCGGGACGCCCATGAAATCGGCGTGCGAGGCGACCGCGCGGACCAGTTCGGGCGGGTAGCCGCGCGCCTCGAGCTCGGCGATCGCGTGGCGGGGATGGCCGTCTCCGAGGTCCGGGTAGCGCTCGTAATCGAGGTCGTGAAGCAGGCCGGTCAGGCCCCACAGCTCGACGTCGCCGTCGAAGCGGGGGGCGTAGGCGCGCATCGCACATTCGACCGCGAGCATGTGGCGGCGCAGCGAGTCCGACTGAGTCCATTCGCAAAGGAGGTCCCAGGCCTGGTCGCGCGAAACACCCGCTTGCATGGCCGTTACCCTAGCTGAGCGCTCGAGCCCCGCCGGATCTCCTTCTCCGGCTTCACCAGCTACGCTGACTGGCTCGCGACCGCTGGCCACTGCCCCCTCAACGACTGACCCGAGGTCGAGACCTTGCAGAAGTTCGTAATCGAAGGCGGAGTGCCGCTGTCGGGCACGATCGTGCCCGCCGGCAACAAAAACGGAGCCCTGCCGATCCTGGCGGCGTGCCTGCTCACCGACGACGAGGTGATCCTGCGCAACGTGCCGCGGATCGCTGACGTCGAAACGATGGTGTTGCTGCTCGAGACGCTCGGCGCGCGGATCGAGTGGCTCGGCTCCAGCGAGCTGCTGGTCGACTGCTCGTCGATCGACGGCACCGAGGTCGACGCTGAGCTGTCGGAGCGGATCCGCGCCTCGTTCCTGCTCGCCGGGCCGCTGCTGGCGCGCTTCGGGACCGCTCGGATGCCGCCGCCCGGCGGCGATGTGATCGGGCGGCGTCGCCTCGATCCCCACCTCGATGCGTTCCGCGCGCTCGGCGCGCTGGTCGAGAGCAGGCGCGAGGACATCATGCTGACCGCGCCGCCGCTCGGGTTGACGCCGTGCGACTTCCTGATGGACGAGCCGTCCGTGATGGCGACCGAGAACGCGCTAATGGCCGCCGCCCTGACCCGCGGCCCGACCGTGATCCGCAACGCAGCCTCGGAGCCGCACGTCCAGGACCTCGCGCGAATGCTGATCTCGATGGGCGCCTCGATCGACGGCGTCGGCTCGAACGTGATGACCGTTCACGGGCAGCCGAGCCTGCGCGGATGCACGCACGAGATCGCCCCGGACCACATCGAGATCGGCTCGTTCATGGCGCTGGCGGGCGTCACCGGCGGCGAGCTGGTGGTCAAGGACACGCGGCCAGACGACCTGCGGATGATCCGCCTCGTGTTCGAGCGCCTCGGACTGCGTAGCGAGCTCCATGGCGCTGACGTGATCGTTCCCGGCAACCAGCGGCTGAAGATCCGCAACGACGACGGCGACCACACGCCGAAGGTCGAGGACGGCCCCTGGCCCGCATTCCCGGCCGATCTGACCAGCATCGCGCTCGCCCTCGCCAGCCAGTCCGAGGGCTCGGTCCTGATCCACGAGAAGATGTTCGAGAACCGCCTTTTCTTTGCCGACAAACTCCAGTTGATGGGCGCGGCGATCACGATCTGCGACCCGCACCGCGCGATCGTGGTGGGTCCGCGACGGCTGCGCGCGGCTCGGGTGGACTCGCCCGACATCCGGGCCGGGATGGCGATGGTGATCGCGGCGCTGTGCGCCGATGGCGTCACCGAGATCGGCAACGTACGCCACATCGACCGTGGCTACGAGCGGATCGACGAGCGCCTGCGTGGACTTGGCGCCCGCATCACGGACGGCTGGAAGACACTCCAGTCACCGCGTGATCGACAGAATCCCGAGCGGCACCCGCGATGTGCTTCCCGACGAGATGCGGGAGCTTCGCGCTGTCACCGGTCGCCTCGGGGACGTGTTCGAGCAGGCCGGCTATGGCGAAGTGGCGACCCCGGCGCTGGAGTACGAGGGGACCTTCGCCCGTACGGACATGGCCGAAAGCCGGCCGGCCTATCGCGTGTTCGACGAGCAGGGCAACGTGCTCGTGCTTCGCTCCGACATGACGATCCCGATCGCGCGGCTGGTCGCGACCCGCTACGCGCACGCCGAGCCGCCATTTCGCTTCTGCTACTTCGCCCACGCCTACCGTGGCGTGCGGCCACAGCGCGGTCAGGCACGAGAGTTCCTGCAGGCGGGCGTCGAGCTGATCGGCCTGCCCGGGCCGGAGGGCACGGCCGAGCTGCTCGGGGTGCTGTGCGCTGCGCTCGACGCGGCGGGTCTGCAGACCTATCGGATCGGACTCGGCGATGCCTCGCTGTACCCGACGCTGCTCGACACGTTCGGCGTACACGAGGAGGCCCGCGAGCGGATCCTGTCCGAGCTCGCGGCCGCCAACTTCGTCGGCGCCGAGCACGCGGTGCGCGAACTTGACCTCGATCAGCGCCACGCCGAGCTTCTGCTCAAGGTGCCGCGGACCCGCGGCGGCGCTGAGGTGCTCGAAGATGTCGACGGGGCGCTGGAGGGCGCGCTCGACGGGATGCAAGAGCTGCACTCACTACTTGCCACCGATGTCTCCGAGCGGATCATCTTCGACCTCGGGCTGGTTCGTAGCATCGGCTACTACACGGGCGCCGTGTTCCAGGTGTACGACCCGGCCTACGGGGTTCCGCTCGGCAGCGGCGGACGCTACGACGAGCTGCTGGGCGCATTCGGACGCTCGCTGCCGGCCGTCGGCTTCGCGCTCAACGTCGAGCGACTGCATATCGCGCTGACCGGCGAGGAGCGCGGGCGCACCCGCCGCGGTGGCAGATGAGCGATCGCGGGCCACGGGGACGGAAGTGAGCGAGCTGCGGATCGCGGTCCCCCGCGGGGCTCTGTTCGTCGCGACGCTGGACCTGCTCGATCGCCTCGGGATCGACACGGGCGAGGTGCGCGACAACGACCGCAAGCTGCTGTTCGAGGACGCCGGAATCGTCACCATGCGTCCTTCGGATGTCCCGATCTACGTCGAGGCGGGCGCCGCCGATATCGGTATCACCGGCAAGGACGTGCTGATGGAGCAGTCCGAGCGCGATGTCTACGAGCTGCTCGATCTCGGCTATGGCCGCTGCACGATGGTGCTCGCCAGCGTCGAGGGGGAGGATCGCGTCCGGGAGGCGATGAGACGGCTGGGCGTCGTCCGGATCGCCACCAAGTATCCGCGAATCGCAGCCGAGCACTTTCTGCAAACGGGGCGCCAGGCGGAGATCGTCGAGGTCAAGGGCTCGGTCGAGTTAGCGCCCCTGACCGGCCTTGCGGAGGGAATCGTCGACCTGACCGCAACCGGAACAACCCTGCGCGAGAACCACCTCGTTGTCCGTGAGGAGATCGCGGTCTGCACGGCGCGGCTGATCGCCAACCCGGTCGCCCACCGGCTGCGGGCGGCGCGGATCGACGCGCTTCTAGAGCGGGTCAATGCAATTTGAGCGCCTGACGCTCTCGGGTGATCCGACGGCGCTCGCCCAGGAGCTACGGGCGCTGGTGCCGGCGCCCGAGTCGGTGACCGAGCAGGTGGCGGAGATCATCGCCCGCGTGCGCGCCAGCGGCGACGACGCGCTGCGCTACTACACGCGCAAGTTCGACACCGGCGGCTCGACGCCGTCAGCGCTTCAGGTGCCCGACGCCGAGCTCGACACCGCCCTGCAGCGGCTCGCCGAAGACGTGCGCGCAGGCCTCGAGCGAGCGATCGCGAACGTGACCAGGGTCGCGCAGGCTTCGCTGGTCGCCGATCAGACGGTCGGCTTCGCGGGACACGAGGTCGTGCTACGCGAGGTACCGGTCCACAGCGGCGCGGTCTACGTCCCCGGCGGACGGGCCCCGTACCCGAGCACGGTCGTGATGGGGACGGTCTGCGCGCGCGTGGCCGGCGTCGGCGAGATCGCGGTCTGCGCGCCCCCGGGGGCCGACGGCGAGGTCAACGGCGCCGTGCTCGCCGCCTGCAGGCTCGCTGGAGCCTCCGTCGTCTACCGGATGGGCGGCGCCCAGGCGATCGCCGCGCTCGCCTACGGGACGGACACGGTCAGGGCGGTCGACGTGATCGTCGGTCCGGGCAACCTGTACGTCCAGGAGGCCAAACGCCAGGTGTTCGGGCAGGTGGGAATCGACGGTTTCGCGGGGCCGAGCGACCTGATGCTGATCGCCGACGGCGACTGCGACCCCGACGTGCTGGCGCTCGACCTGCTGGCGCAGGCCGAGCACGGCTCAGGCTCGCTGGTCGTCGGGATCTCGACCTCGGCAGAACTTGTGGATGCGCTCGGCGCACGCCTGCGCTCCGGACCGGATACCGGGGCGGTCGCGAGGCTGATCCAGGTCTCAGAGCTCGAACACGCGCTCGCGATCTCCGAGCAGTTCGCGCCGGAGCACCTGCAGCTGGCGGGACCGGCGGCGGCGGGACTCGGGGGCAGGCGACCACCGCCGGCTGCATCCTCGTCGGCACCGCCAGTGGCACCGCGTTCGGCGACTACATCGCGGGCTCCAACCACGTGCTGCCGACCAACGGCGCGGCACGGTTCGCGTCGGCGCTGACGCCCGCCGCGTTCCGCCGCCGGTACGCCGAAGTGCGGATCGGCGATGGCGCCTCCGAACTCGCGCGCGCGGCGGCGCCGGTCGCCCGCGCGGAGGGTTTCGAGCTCCACGCGCAATCGATGGAGGCTCGCATTCGCGACAATGGCACGCGATGACGCGTTCCGCACAGGTAGAGCGCCGGACCGGTGAGACCGAGATCGAGGTCACCCTCGAGCTCGACGGCGACGGCGGCGGCACGCGCGCGACAGGCGTCGGCTTCTTCGATCACATGCTCGACCTGCTGGCCCGCCACGGTCGGCTGAACCTGACCGTCAGCGCCAGTGGCGATCTGGAGACCGGCGCTCACCACACGGTCGAGGACGTCGGCATCTGCCTCGGCCAGGCGCTCGACCGGGCGCTCGGCGATCGGGTCGGGATCAGCCGCTACGGCGAGGCGACGGTGCCGATGGACGAGTCGCGGGCGTCGTGCGCGATTGACATCTCCGGCCGCGGGCTGTGCGCGTTCGAGGCGCAACTGCCGCCTGGCGCGATCGGGAACTTCGACCACGAGCTGACCGAGGAGTTCTTCCGCGCGCTCGCCACCAACGCGAGACTGACGCTGCATGTCACCGTCGAGGCGGGGACCAACGCCCACCACGTGATCGAGGCGGCGTTCAAGGCGGTCGCGCGGGCGCTGCGAGCCGCAGTCGCGATCGACCCGACCGAACACGGTGTGCCGAGCACGAAGGGCACGCTGTCGTGAGCGCCGAGCCGACGATCGCGGTTGTCGACTACGGCATGGGCAACCGGCGCTCGGTCCAGAAGGCGCTTGAGCACGCCGGTGCGCGCGCTCAGATCACCTCCGATCACGACCAGATCCGCGACGCCGACGGGGTCGTACTCCCCGGCGTGGGCGCGTTCCCGCTGGCAATGGCCAACCTGCGATCGCGCGGCCTGGACGAGCAGCTGTCGGCCACCGCAGCGGAGGGCAAGCCGTTGCTCGGGATCTGCCTCGGCATGCAGCTCCTGTTCGAGCGCTCGGAGGAGCTCGACGCAAGCGCCGGGCTGGGGCTGATCGCGGGGGCCGTCACGGCGTTGCGGCCCGGGGGGCTGAGGGTCCCGCACATCGGCTGGAACGAGGTCTCGTTCGAGCGCCCGTCGCCGCTGACCGCCGCGCTGCCGCGCGACGGCTGTGCCTTCTACCACGTGCACTCATACGCGGCACGCCCCAGCGACCAGCGAGATGTGATCGCGACCACGGTCTACGGCGAGCGCTTCGCGACGATCGTCGCCCACGGCTCGGTCTCCGGCGTCCAGTTTCATCCCGAGAAGTCCTCGGCGGACGGCCTGCGGATGCTCGGAAGCTTCGTCGCGCTGTGCGACCGGCGGGCGCCGGCGACCGTTGGCCCGTCGTCCGTGCGCGCATGATCCTGCTGCCCGCGATTGACATCCTCGATGGCAAGACCGTACGCCTCGCGCAAGGGGACTTCGATCGACAGACCGCATACGACGGAGATCCGGTGCAGGCGGCACAGAGGTGGGCGCGCGGCGGCGCGCGGGCGCTTCACGTCGTCGACCTCGACGGTGCCCGCAGCGGCGAGCCGAGCAACCTCGAGCTGATAAAGCGGATCGTCGAGGGTGTGACGGTGCCGGTCCAGGTTGGGGGCGGGCTGCGGACCGCGCGGTCCGCACAGTCAGTCCTCGACGCCGGCGCAGCACGCGTCGTCCTCGGTACGGCGGCGTTCAGAGACCTCGACTTCCTGGACGAGATGATCGCCGCTCACCGTGACCGGGTCGTGGTCTCAGTCGACGCACGCGCCGGCCGGCTGGCGGCCTCCGGCTGGACCGAGCAGACCGAGCTCCCGGTCGAGTCAGTGATCGATAGCCTCGGCCGCCGTGGGGTGACGAAGTTCGTCTATTCGAGCATCGAGCGCGACGGGATGCTGAGCGGGCCCGATCTCGAGGAGGTGGAACGGATCGCGGGGGTCGTGCGCGGGACGTTCGTCTACTCAGGCGGGATCTCGACACTCGCCCACCTCGAGGCGCTGGCCCGGCTGCGAAAGGTCAACCTGACCGGGGTGATTGTCGGCAAGGCGCTATACGAGCGCCACTTCGACGTCGCGGCCGGGCAGGCGGCGCTGGCCGCCTGATGCACTACAAGCGCGTGATCCCGTGCCTCGACGTCGACGGCGGGCGCGTGGTCAAGGGGGTCGGGTTCGTCGACCTGCGCGACGCCGGCGATCCGGTGGAGCTAGCAGCTCGCTACGACGCGGCCGGCGCCGACGAGCTGGTGCTGCTGGACATCACCGCGACGTCGGATAAGCGGGCGACGGTCGTCGAGCTCGCGCGCCGGGCCGCCGACGAGCTGTTCATCCCGTTCACGATCGGTGGCGGGATCCGCTCGGTGGCCGACGCACAGGCGGTGCTCGACGCGGGCGCCGACAAGATCTCGGTCAATTCCGCGGCGATGGCTCGACCGCAGCTGATCGGCGAGCTCGAGCGCACGTTCGGCTCACAGTGCGTGGTGCTCGCGATCGACGCCAAGCGGACCGCGCTCGGAGCGTGGGAGGCGCACGTCGCCGGCGGTCGGCAGGCGACCGGTCAAGACGCCGTCGCGTGGGCGCGTGAGGCCGTCGAGCGCGGCGCCGGCGAGATTCTGTTGACCAGCATGGATCGCGACGGGACCAGCCTTGGCTACGACCTCGGTCTGACTGCGGCGGTCGCTGACACGGTCAGCGTGCCGGTGATCGCCTCAGGCGGCGCCGGCGCACTGGAGCACCTGACCGAAGCGCTGCGAGCGGGAGCCGACGCGGTCCTCTGCGCTTCGATCTTCCACTACGGGCAGCACACGGTCGCCGAGGTCAAGCGCCACCTCGTGGACGACGGGATCTCGGTCCGGCCGGTGGCATGAAACGCGCCGACGCGGTCCGCGCGATCCCGCGGCCCGCAGGGCTCAGATGCAGTTTTGTTAGGGGACTCGACTACGAGCCGGCCGCGGTTAAGCGGCCTCTTCGACGTACCCAGCTGCAGCGCACGTGTCGCAGTACGCCGCGGGCGGGACGCGTGGCTCGTAGCAGCCGGGACGACAGCATGTGGACGACCGCTTGGGCCGACCGCGACCAATCCGGGCGGCGGCGGCGTCCTTGAGCTCCTCGCGCATGCGATCGAGCTCGGCTGCGTGCTCCGCGCAGAACCGACGGCCCTTCTCAGCCGGATGCTGACAGTGACTTCCACTACGACAACGCATAGACCAGGTAGGATAGCAAGCCGCCCGGAAAGCCGGTGCGCTGGCGGTATCGCGCGGCCTGAGCCGGGGCCTCAGCTTGGTCTCACCGTCGGTGCCGTGACCGTTTTCGCGCGGTCCGTTTGAGCTTGCGCTTGACGCGGCGCACCTGGTGCCTGGTCGGCTTGCGATGAGGCTTCGGTGGCGGCTTGTGGGCGACCGGCCGGCGACCCGGGAGCAGTTGGTAGATCGTGCCGTAGCCGTCGAGATAGAGGGCGTGGTAGTCGGCGATGATCGGCGTGAACGCGCCCGCGGGGAACTGGAACACCGTGCGACCGGTCGCCGCGTTCAGACCCGTGGTCGTCTTGGAGCCGAGGTCGGAGTAGTAGACGACGTTCCCGATCACCGTCGACGATCCCGAGATCTTGCCGCCGGCCGGATGGCGCCAGCGCACGGCGCCCGAGCGGGCGTTGAAGGCATACAGGCTGCCGCTGTATGAGCCGACGTAGACCGTCGGGCCGAGGCCGTGCGGGTCGGCGACCGAAGCCGACGCGTAGACGTAGGCGCCGGTGCTCGTCGCCCACGCGAGCGCCCCGGTTCTGGTGCTGAACGAGTACATCCGGCCGTCAGTGTTGCCCATGTAGACACGGCCGAACGCGACCGCCGGGGTCGCGTAGAAGTTGCCCGACGCGAAGCCGAAGTGGGCCCCGTTGGTACCGACGGCCCAGATCTGATGGCCGTTTGAAGCCCGGATCGCGTACGCGCGCCCGGCGTAGTCGCCGAAGTACAAGACGCCGTTGACGAGCGCCGGGCCACCCTTGATCGAGCCGCGGGCGTGGTATGTCCAGTAGACATGGCCGTTGGCGAGCTCGAGCGCCCAGAGGGTGCCGCTCTGGTCCCCGAAATAGGCGGTTCCACCGGTGACGATCGGCGAGGACTCGCTGCCGGCCGGAAGCGAGTGCGACCAGACCTGGTGGCCGTTCTTCATCGAGAGCGCGACGAAGCGCCCGCCGCCGGGGGAGCGACCGTGGGTCGACAGCACCGGCATCACGATGAGCCCATGGTTGGCGGCGACCGCCGGTGACGCCGCGGCCAGCGTCCCGACTCGGTGCGCCCAGAACGTGTGCCCGTTGAAGACGTCGATCGCCTTCGCGATCCCATCGTCGCCGAGCAGGAACATCGTCTTGTGGTAGATGACCGGCGGGAACTCGAGCAGCGTTCCGTCGTCCAGGTGCCAGCCGACGTGAAACGGCGGTTTCAACTTCGCGCTGTCGGCGAAGAAGCGCGTCCGGCCGGCGTCGTAGCCGTACCACGGCCACTGGAAGTTGTCGATCAGCTGGTGGTGCTTGGGCGGCGGCGCAGGAGCCGTCGTCGACGTCGGCGCCGTGAACTGGACGTTGGGGTTTGAGACGTTGCCGGGGGCGTGGAGCAGTACAAATGCAACCAGGCCGCCCGCCACCACTAGGACGGCCGCCAACGCGAGGAGTCCGCGCCGCAGCAGCCGCCGCGAAACGGGACTCGGCATGGCGCCCATGGTAATCGGACCGGTCGCGGGTGCGCCGGTTGACCCGAGCGCCGCCGCGCGCGCGATGATGGCGCGCTGTGGTGCAAGAAGATCCAGAACTCCTGCTCGACCGCCTCGCGACGCTGCCCGCCGCCGGGCCGCTGCTCGCGAGGCTGGAGCGCGAGCCAACGGAGGTGTTCCTGATCGGCGGCGCCGTCCGTGACCTGATGCTCGGGCGCGAGCCGCGCGAGCTCGACCTCGCCGTCGAATCCGAACTCGGACCGGTGATCGAGCAGCTGGGGGCCGCTGCGACGGTGCACGATCGGTTCGGGACCGCGACATTGACGCTCGGCGGATTCCAGTACGACCTTGCCCGGACGCGGCGCGAGACCTACGAGCAGCCGGGCGCGCTGCCGACGGTCTCGCCGGCGCGCCTCGACGAGGATCTCGAGCGGCGCGACTTCACCGTCAACGCGGTCGCGCTGGCGATCGCCGGGCCGCGCCGGGGCTTGCTGGTCGCGCTGCCTTCGGCGTTCGCGGACCTGCGCGCCCACGAGCTGCGGGTCCTGCACGATGCGAGCTTCACTGACGATCCCACCCGGCTGATGCGCCTCGCGCTCTACGCGAGCCGACTGCAGTTCGCGATCGAGCCGCACACGCTCGAGCTCGCCCACGAGGCACTCGACAGCGGGGCGCTGCAGACGGTCAGCGGCGAGCGGGCGGGCGCCGAGCTGCGGCGGCTCGCGTACGAGCCCGACCCGGTGGCCGCGTTCGAGGCGCTCGGCGAGCTCGGCATCGACGAGGCGCTGGCGCCCGGGTTCGGCCTGCGGATCCGGAGCTGGCGCGGCGCGCGCTCGGCGGCTGCCACAGAGGGCGACCGGGCGACGTTGACGATCGCGACAGCCGGCCTCGACCTGCCCGGCAGAGCGTTGCCAGAGCTGCTCGCGCGGTTGGCATTCGAAGCGCCACAGCGCGACGCGATAAGCGCGGCGGCAGCTAGGGCGCGACAACTCGCGGACGCTCTCGAGCAAGCCCAACGCCCGTCGCAGATCGCCGCCGCGGTCGGCAAAGCGGGGCTCGAGGCGGTCGCGCTGGCGGGCGCGCTCGGAGCCGATAGGCGCGGCCCACAGCTTCGGCTCAAGCGGCTGCGCTTCGTCGCACTGGAGATCGACGGCAATGACCTGCTCGCGGCGGGTGTCCCCAGTGGCCCCGCTATCGGCGCCGGGCTGCGCGCGGCGCTGGCGGCGAAGTCGACGACCGCACCGGCGGCCGGGACCAGGAGCTCGCCGAGGCGCTCAAGGCCGCCGGCGCGAGCGGATAGCCTCAGGCGATGACGCCGGCCGAGCCGTTCTATGCCCGCGGCGAGCAGTTCGCGATCGACCTCCCCGGGGCTCGGGCCGTGTTCACGACTCGCCGTGGCGGGTTCTCCGGCGGCCCATACGCGTCGCTCAATCTCGGTCGCCTGACCGATGACGATCCGCTGGCGGTGGAGCAAAACCGGGCGGCGGTCAGGCCGACCTCGGTGTCCAGCTCGGGTTCGTGCGCCAGGTCCATGGGGCCCACGTCTGCGAGCTGACGCCTGACACCGTCGCCAGGCACGCGGGCGGGCCGGCCGGGTTGCCGCCGGCGGACGGGCTCGTCAGTGACAGGCCAGGACTTGCGCCGGCGGTGCTGACCGCCGACTGCCTGCCGGTCGTCGTTGCCGGCGAAGGTGCCGTGGCGGTGGTGCACGCCGGCTGGCGCGGCCTACGCGACGGCGTGATCGCGGCCGGTGTTCAGGCCGTCCGCGGGGCGGGCGCCGCGGGCGAGCTCAGTGCGGCGATCGGGCCAGGGGCCGGACCCTGCTGCTACGAGGTCAGCGACGAGCTGCACGAGCAGTTCGCCGCCGAGCCCGATGATGTTCACCGCGGCCGCAACCTCGATCTGAAGGCGATCGCCCGCAACCAGCTGGCGCGGGCCGGCGTCGTGCATGTCCACGACATCGCGATCTGCACAGCAATACGTCGGTGCCAAGAAGACGACATAACAC
>CAVPFS010000014.1:0-137636 GCA_963703825.1 uncultured Solirubrobacterales bacterium
CATGCGACCGAGATCGGCCGGGGGATGGTCAGGTCGAACCGGGGGCGCCGAGGCGGGGGTGAGGGTCGCGGACATCGGGTCGGTCCTCCTTGTCAGGAGAAGATCCGCGTGATCGGCTTGCCGGCGGCGATCGGAAGGGCCGGTCGAGCGTGTCGAAGACCTCGGTGGCGGGGTCGATCCCCAGGGCCCAGAACATCGTCGCGGCGATGTCGTCGGGGGTGACGGGGTCGGTGGCCGGATAGGCGCCGATCCGGTCGCTCGAGCCGTGAATCGCGCCGGGGGTGATACCGCCGCCGGCGAAGAGGACGGTGTAGCACTGCGGCCAGTGGTCGCGGCCGTCGGGGCCGAACTGGGTCGGTGTTGATCGACCTCGGGCGACCGGCCGAACTCGCCCATCCAGACGATCAGCGTCTCGTCGAGCAGCCCGCGCGCATGCGAGGTCGTCGATCAGGGTCGGGCACGGTCTGGTCGGTGATCGGGCAGGAGGCGGTCCTTGAGCTGCGTTGAAGTTGTCGCCGTGCGTGTCCCAGCCGCCGCGTTGCCCCGCCGCCGATCGTCTCGGAGTAAGTAGACCGTGACGAACCGCACGCCCGCCTCGACCAACCGGCGGGCCAGCAGGCAGCTCTGGCCGTAGGTCGTCCGGCCGTAGGCGTCGCGGAGCTGGGCCGGCTCCTCGCGAGAGGTCGAACGCCTGCTTGACCTTCGGCGAGGCGAGCATGGTCAGGGCCCGGTCGATAGAAGGCAGTCGATCCCCCGCGCGGTCTCCGGACCAGCCGAGCGAGATCGCCTGCTGCGTCGATCACTCGCGAGCAGGCCGCGGCGGTCGTCGAGCCGGTCCAGCGGCATCGACGCGGGCAGGCTCAGCTCGGGGAGGCGGAAGTCGGGCTCGGTTCGGGTCCTGGCCGATGAAGAACGGGTCAAAAGGCTTGCCGAGGAAGCTGGCCGTCTGGCCGGGCGTGACGCTCCCGTCGCGGAGCACGTGCGGGTAACGAGACGAAGGTCGGGATCGCCGGATCGTCCGACCGGCTTGAACTTGGCGACCGTGCTCCCATAGGCCGGATAAAGCTCCTGCGTGTCGCGGAGCCGGATATCGTCGAGCGGCGGCGCGTGGCCGGTCAGGCTGTAATAGGTCGCCGAGTTGTGGTTCTTCATCCGGTGATGCACCGAGCGGACCTGCGCGAACCTGCCGATCACCTTGGCGAACCGCGGCAGGTGCTCGGTCACCGATCAGGCCCGGCTGGCTCGTCGCGATCGGCTTGAACTCGCCGCGGATGCCGTCGGGGCGCGTCGGGCTTCATGTCGAACGTGTCGACATGCGACGGGCCGCCGAACTGGTGCAGGAAGATGACGTGCTTGGCCTTCGCCGGCGGGTTCGCTCCCGGAGACTCGGCGGCCCGGAGCAGGGTCGGCAGGTTCAGCCCGGCGAAGCCCGCCGAGCCGACTTCAAGAGGCTCGGCGCGAGAGGCGGGAGGCCACGATAGTCGGGACAAGCATCAGACATGGCCGTACCCCTCGAGAGCGGATTCCCCTGACTGTATCGGTGACGGACTGATCACCTGTCATGTAACTGGCGGAGGTTGGCCCTTCCATAGCGAGCTGAAGCGACACTCAGCGTGGTCAAGCGAACCGCTCAATGCCTCAGCAGGAATTCCTTGCTGTTCAGCATCGCCCAGCAGGCATCCTCCCAGGCCTTGCGGCGGTCCCTGGCCGCGAGCGACGTGGGCGAGCAGGCCGCGTGCTCCGGTCGGTCGGTTCGCGGCAGAGCGTCGCCAGGTAGACCTCGTCCAGCGATCGCCTCGTCGGAAGCCCGGCCTTCATCAGCCGGCCGATCCGGTTGTCGTCGGCTTCGAGCTTGCGCGGATCGCGTCGCCATTGATGAGCTGGAACGCCTGGGCCAGCGTGGTCGACTTCCGAACGCTCGCACTCGCAGGTGAGCAATCGGTCGGGCTTGCCGAAGGTCTTGAGGAACCGACCCCCCATCCTCGCCCCGGGCAACTGCGCGGCGCGAATCGCCGCGGGGGCGTCGTCGAGAACGTTCGGGCGATCGCGAGGGCCTGGCCGATGGCGTCGAGCAGGACCTCGGCAGGGAGCAGCCGGACCGAGCGCGTGCGAGAAATTCGACCTCGTCGTCGGCGTTGGTCTCGTTCGGGCTCGACCCGAGCTGGTAGGTCCGCGACTTCATGATCAGCGCCACCAGCGGCTTGAGCCGCATCCCGTCGGCCTCGAACGATCGGCCGTCAGGGCATCCAGCAGCGCGGGGTTCGAGGGCGGGTTCGAGTCGCGGAAGTCGTCGACGGGATCGACGAGCCCCGGCCCGATCAGGTGGAACCAGACGCGGTTGGCCAGGTTGCGGGCGAACTGGGGGTTGTCGCGCGTCAGCCAGTCGGCGAGGTCGTCGAGGGCGTCGTGGTCGTCGTGCGAGTCGCGGCTTCGGGCCGCGCGGCGGCTTCGGTTCCATCATCTCGCCGGTGCGGGGCTGGACCATCTCGGGCGGCCCGTCGAGGTAGATGATCTCGTCGCCGTTGATCTCGTGCTTGTCCAGGCTGTCGCGCCGGAGGTTGTTGAGCTGCTTGCGGCGAACGTTGCCGAAGAAGGCGGCCAGGCCGTAGTAGTCGTTCTGGGTCCAGACGTCGAACGGGTGGTTGTGGCACGGGCACACTGGAGCCGGACGCCGAGGAAGACCTGGCCGACGCTCTCGGCCGCGGTCATCGGGTCGCGGTTGGTCCGGTAGAAGCTCGACGGGCGGATTCTGCCAGGTCGATCCCGGCCGTCGACGATCCGGCGGGCGAACTCGTCAAGCGGAACGTCGCGCGGCGAACTGGTCGCGAAGCCAGCGCTGGAAGACCCAGACGCCCTTCTCGCCCATCGTCTTCTCTTCGTTTCGGAGGAGGTCGGCCCACTTCAGGGCCCAGAAGTCGGCGAACTCGGGGCGCTCGACCAGCCGATCGACGAGCTTGGCCCGCTTGTCGGGGTCGGCGGTCGGCCAGGAATGCGCGGGCCTCGCGCCGGCTCGGGGAGCCGGCCGATGGCGTCGAGGTAGGCACGGCGGAGGAAGACGGCATCGCGCCGAGCTCGGACGGGTTGATCTTGATCGCCTTGAGCTTGGCGAAGACGTGCTCGTCGATCGGATGCTCGGCCGGCTCGGGCCGCGCCAGGCAAAGTCCGGCCGGTCGGCGAGGAAGGCGAGCCGGCTGATCCGCCCGGCCATCCAGGTAGCGAACGGCGACCGTCGTCTCGCACGGGCCGTTCGCGTCGACCCGGCCGTCGTCGGTCACCGCCGCGCGGGTCGGGTCGCTCACGTCGTAGGAGGCTTGCCGGGTGACGTCGCGGCGGCTGCCGTCGGAGAACTCGGCCGAGACGACGAGTTGCTGCGTCAGGCCGGGCGCGGCGATGATCCGCTCGGCGGGGAAGACCCGGAGCTCGGTCGAGCGGGGGGCGGTCGCGCACGTCGTCCCGGCGCCCGAGGCGATCCAGCCGAGAAGGGTCGTCGGCCTCGGTCGAGCCGATCGGGAACCGCTGGCCCCCCTCGTGCGGCGACCTGGCCGGTCGGCTTGAGGACAATCAGGCTCCGCTCGGGGTCGCTCCGGTCGATCCGTCGGCCGAAGGTGTCACGGGTCAGAGACGAACAAGTCGAAGGCGGGGTCGTCGCCCCGGAGGCTGAGCCGGAATCCCCCCTTGCCGTTGAGGTTGCCGTGGCAGGCCCCCATGTTGCAACCCGGCCTTCGACAGGAGCGCGACCACGTCCAGCCGATAGCTGACGGTCCGGACCCGGTCAACGTGATCGACGTCCACCACCATCTCGGCGGATCGTCCCCCCGAGCTGACCCGCAGTCTTGCCTGGCCTCCGGACCCCGACCGGACCACGCCCGAGGTCGAGACGGCCGCCGCGCCGGACGGTTCCACGGAGAACCGGGAGTTGGCTGTGAGGTTGCGGACCGAGCCGTCGGCATAATATCCCGTCACGGCGACCTGCTGCCGCGCCCTGGCTCCTTCCAGGCGGATTTTCGCCGGCTCGATCGCGATCCGGTCCGGCTCGAAGCCCGCGCGGGCCTCGGCCCCGACCGCGAACACGATTGCCGCGACCGAGGTGATCCATCGGGTCATCCGGCCTCGGGACCGGTTCGGTAAAGCCATCGGGGACGGCCCCAGCTGGGTGAGCGTGCCCGTCCAGCGTGGCCAGGGCCCGGAACACCGCGGCCACCTCCGGCGGCACGCCCAGCCGGAAGCGGGTGATCAGGCGGAACAGGTCGGTGAACATCTCCGCGCCGGGCACCGCGCCGGCAGCCAGGTGAAGCGCCATGAACTGGCCGAGCGCGCGCTCCAGCTGCTCCTCGTCGATCTCGTCCGGGCGGCTGACCAGCTCGAGCAGCGCGTCGCGCAGCCCCGCCGGGTCGCCGCGGCCGACTGCGAGCAGCAGGTTCTGCAGGGCGGCCCGCATACCGTCGAGGGCCGACCGGGGCCAGGTCCGGCGGCGCCAGCCGGCCGTCGGCCAGCAGCAGGATGTTGCCGGGGTGCGGGTCGGCGTGGAACACCCGGCCACGGTGATCTGGTGCAGCGCGTGCCGCAGCAGCGCCGCGGCGAGCCGGGACCGGTCGAGGCCGCGGTCGTCGGCGAGCCGCGCCGGCGGCACCCAGGTGGACGCCGTCCCGAGCAGACCCAGTACTACCAGGCGGTCAAGGACGGCTCCGGCGACGCTCCAACCAGTACATCACCAACCCGACTGACCAGCTGGCGGGGATCTGGGTCGATAACCCCAACTCGATCACCAACCTGGCGAAGCACACGTCCGCCACCAACCCTGCCGGTTAGACTAACACCTACCGGACCTCGCCGCCGAGGCCGCGCGCGCCGCGACGCACTTTGGCGTCGACCGATTTCGGACAACGCCGACTTCGTGATCTTCCAGCCGGGAACTACCGGTGACCCGAACGCGACCTCGACCGGCTACTGCGCGTTCCACGACTACATCTATCCCGGAGTCGAGAGCGGGATCTACAGCGGTCTCACCGAAGGGTCTCCTACACCGAACCTGCCGTACCTGCTCGACGATCAACTCCGGCGGGGTCAACGAGTGCGGTGAGAACGCGGTCAACACCGGCGCCTCGGGCAAGCTCGACGGCTTCTCGATTGCGCTCGGGCACGAGATCGAGGAGACCGTCACCGACCCCGGTGCCGAGGACGTGATCGGCAGCGGTCGACGGCCACCTACCTCGGCGGCTGGTATGACCCGCTTGACGCCAACGAGGACGGCGACAAGTGCGCGTGGGTCGGCGAGAGCCTCGGCGCTCCCGGCGAGCCGACCGTGACGCCGATCCCCGGCGCGATGGGCGACATCACGGGCAACCACGGCAGTCGCTTCGCAGTCCAATCGCTGTGGTCAAACCAGGCGGCCGAGGGCGCCGGCTACTGCGCCGGCGCCGGCAACGGACCTGCCCAGCCCATGCCTCCGTCAGTAGCCCGAGGCTGACAAGCACGCGAGCGGACCGCGACCGCGCCGGTCCCTCGCGCCGGTGGTCGCGCTTCGGCTAGCCTCGGCGGACCATGAAGGTCGCGATCGTCGGGTATCCGAACGTCGGTAAGTCCTCGCTGGTCAACCGCTTGACCGAGTCTCGCGAGGCGGTCGTGCACGAGCGCCCGGGGTCACCCGCGACCGCAAGGAGGTCGCGACCGAGTGGAACGGCCGCCCGCTGACGCTGATCGACACCGGCGGGATCGACCTCGAGGACCACGACCAGCTCGCGCGCCAGATCCAGGACCAGGCCCGCGCCGCGCTCGCCGACGCCGACGCCGCGGTGCTCGTGGTCGACGCCAGGGCGGGCTGCGCGCCGGCGACCAGGAGATGGCCGAGCTGCTGCGTCGCGGCTCGCTGCCGGTGCTGGTGGCCGCCAACAAGATCGACACCGTCGCCGACCTGTCGCTCGCGGCCGAGTTCTACGGGCTCGGCCTCGGCGACCCGATCGCGGTCTCGGCCGCGCAGGGGCTCGGGACCGGGGACCTGCTCGACCGGATCGCGGCGCTTGCGCCCGAAGCCGCGGACGAGCCGCGCGACGACGATGCGATCCGCCTGGCGCTGATCGGCCGCCCGAACGTCGGCAAGTCGTCACTCGTCAACCGTTTCGCCGGCTCGGAGCGGGTTATCGTCTCGCCGCAGGCCGGCACCACCCGCGACGCGATTGACCTGCCGCTGCGCTACGGCGACCGCGACCTGATCCTGATCGACACCGCCGGCATCCGTCGCCAGGCCAAGGTCGGCGACTCGGTCGAGTACTACACGGCGCTGCGATCGCGCCGCGCGGCCGAGCGCGCCGACGTGGCGCTGGTCGTCTGCGACGCGACTGACGGCGTCACCAGCCAGGACCTGCGGATCGCCGATCTGGCGATGAAGAGCGGATGCGCGACCGCGCTCGTGCTCAACAAGTGGGACATCGCGCAGGACGTCGATCTCGACTACGAGCGGGCGCGCGTCAACCAGAAGCTGCGCCTGCGCCCGCGGGTGCTGACCGCGAGCGCGAAGACCGGTCGCCACGTCGACCGGCTCCTGGTCGAAGTGGTGGCGCTCGCCGATCGCAGTCGCACGCGGATCCCGACGCCACAGCTCAACCGCTTCCTGTCCGAGGTCGTCAACGCCCGCCAGCCACCGGTCGGAGCCGGCGGCCAGGGAGCCAAGTCCGGGCACCGGCTGCGGCTGCTGTTCATGACCCAGACCGCGGAACGGCCACCGCGGTTCTCGATCCAGGTCAACTCCCGGGCTCGGGTGACGCGCGACTACGCGTACTACATCGAGAACCGGCTCCGCGAGCGCTACCGGCTCGAGGGCGTGCCGGCGATCATCGACTTCGTGGCGCGAAGCGAGCGCCGCTACCAGGGCGCACGCGGCGCCGCCGCCTGACCAGGACTGCATCCGGGCTGTCGATCACGATTCCCTGACCGGAATCAGACGCCCGCGCTCTCGCGAGGATCCGCGCCGCCGATCCGCTCGTGCAGCGCCCGATCGACGGTGCGCACGATCCCTCGCGGGTCAGACACGCCCGGAACGCGAACTCGAACTCGGCCTCGCCGGCGGTGTCGAAGTCGACCGTCCCGATCCGGAACATGCGCCCAAGCAGCGATTGGGTCGAGTTGACGTTCTGCACGCGCTCCAGGCGCGTCTGGTGGAGCCGGCGCGACAGCAGTCCGGTCTCGATCGTCAGCCGGCGGTCGGTGATGAAGTAGGTCGTCTGGATCCGCCGGATCTGCCCGGCGACCAGCACGACGACGAAGATCAGCAGCACGACCGCGATCACCCACCCGCTCTGCACGTGTCCGGCGGCGACCGCGGTCATGATCCCGGCGATCACGCCCGCGACGATGCTCGCGAGCAGGCCCTTGAGACAGAACGGCGCCAGCGATAGCCACGACGGATGGCCGTGGAAGAAGACGACCTCGCCTTGCTCGCGATCCACAGAGCAGATTAAAGACGCTCGGCGCACCGCGGCTCGCGACGGCGCAGCTCGAGCGCCGGGGGCATCCCCGGGGCGGTCTAGATTCGAGCGCCGATGATCGCTCGCGTCGTACCCCTGACCCGCACTCGCGCCGTCCGCGGCGCGTTTGACTACCGCCTCGGCGAGCGCCACGGCGGCGTCCGCTCCTGGCTCGGTGCTGCGGATCCGCTCGGTCGCCAGCGCACACTGGGGGTGGTGGTGGAGCTGGCGGAGCGCTCCGATCTCGATCCCGAGCGGCTGGTCGAGCCCGACGAGCAGCTCGAAGTCTCGATCCCGCCCGATCTCGTCGCGCTGGCAGGCTGGATGGCGCGTGAGTACTGCTCGACGATCGCCAGAGCGCTGCAGCTGATGCTCGCGCCGGGCACCACGAGTGGACTCGGACAACGGCGCGCGCTGGTCGCCGAGCTGACCCCGGCCGGGGGCGAGGCGCTGATGCAGGACGGCGCGGTTCGCCTCACCCTCCGCCAGCGCGCCCTCCTCGAGGCGCTCCGGCGATCGGGCCAGACGGCCGCCTCGGAGCTCGGAACCGAGTCGCTGCGCCGCCTGCAGGCCCGCGGCCTGGTCGCGATCGAGAGCCGGGTGCGCCGCGGCGCCCGATCGCGCGCCCGGTCGGGGTGGCCGCGGCGCTGGCGCCTTCGCTGACCGGCGACCAGCGCGCCGCGCTCGCCGAGCTCGAGCACGCGCTCGCCGGCGAGCAGCCGGGGCGCGAGCGATTCCTCCTGCACGGCGTCACCGGCTCGGGCAAGACCGAGGTCTACCTGCACGCCGTGCATCAGGCGCTGCAGGCGGGCCGCGGAGCGATCGTGCTGGTGCCTGAGATCGCGCTCACGCCGCAGGTCCTGTGGCGTTTCCAGGCCCGGTTCGGCGACGTTGTCGCGATCCTGCACTCCGCGCTCGGACCGGGCGAGCGCCACGACGAGTGGCTGCGGCTGCGCAGCGGCGAGGCGAGGGTGTGCGTGGGTCCGAGATCCGCGGTGTTCGCCCCGGTCGCCGATCTCGGGCTGATCATCGTCGACGAGGAGCACGAGGGCTCCTACAAGCACGAGGGAGATCCGCGCTATGACGCGCGCACGGTCGCCGAGCAGCGCGCGATCCAATCCGGCGCGCTGCTGGTGGTCGGCAGCGCGACCCCGCGTCCCGAGAGCGTGCTCGCGATGCGGACGCTGCGCCTCCCCGAGCGCGCCGACCGCCGCCCGCTGCCGGGCGTCGAGGTGCTCGACATGCGCGGCCACCACGAGCCCCTGCATCCCGAGACGAGGGTCGCGCTCGGCGATCTGGAGCGCAGCGGCGGCAAGGCGATCGTGCTGCTCAACCGCCGCGGCTGGTCGAACTTCCTCTCGTGCCGGTCGTGCGGCCACGTGTGGCTGTGCCCCAACTGCGACGTCGCGCTGGTGCTGCATCGCGCCCAGTCGTTCGTCGCCTGCCACCACTGCGGCCACCGGGAGCGCGTGCCGAGCCGCTGCGTGTCCTGTGCGTCGGTATCGGTAGCGCGCCACGGGGCCGGCACCGAGCGGCTCGAGCATGAGCTGCGCGAGGCGCTCGGCGGCGAGCGCTTTGAGATCTTCCGGCTCGACGCTGACTCGGCGACGCTCGATCAGCGCGCGGGCACGCTGCAACGCTTCGCGGACGCCGGCTCGGGCGTGCTCGTCGGGACCCAGATGGTCGCCAAGGGCCACGACTTCCCCGGCGTCTCGCTCGGGGTCGTGCTTGACGCCGACCAGACGCTGCGGTTCCCCGACTTCCGTTCCGAGGAGCGCACCTTCGCGCTCGTCACCCAGCTCGCCGGCCGGACGGGGCGCGGAAGCTACGGCGGACGCGTGCTCGTGCAGACGATCGCGCCCGACGCACGGTCGATCGGGTTTGCGACCGCGCACGACTCCGATGGCTTCGTCGCCGACGAGCTCGTGCGGCGCAAGGCGTTGCGCTACCCGCCCTACGCGACTCTGATCCGCGTTGTCTGCAGCGCCGACGAGGAGCGGCTCGCGGGCGACACCGCGGCCGCGATCGCCGCACAGCTGGCGACGATCGAGGGGGCGGTGCTCGGGCCGGCGCCGCTGTTTCGCCTCCGCGCTCGCGCCCGTAGCCAGCTGGTGATCAAGACCGCAGACCGCTACGGCGCGATCGACGCGGTCGGGGCGGCCGTCGACCAGATCGCGCCCGGGGCAGCCAGGCGCGGCGCAAGCGTCAGCGTCGACGTCGATCCGCAGTAGGCACGACGCTCGCCCCGATACGCTTTGCGACTTGCAAATGGGGCCTGAATGAACTGTCCGGCGTGTCACGCTGAGGTTGCGGAGAGCGCGAAGTTCTGTCGCGGGTGCGGAGCCGCGCTTGCGGCTCGCTGCGCCGTCTGCGGCGCGACGCACGAGCCCGGGCAGCGCTTCTGCGAGGAGTGCGGTGCGGTTTTGAACGGCTCGCTGGCACCCGCGAGCCTGCCGGTCGTGCAACGGGCCCCCGCTGCGCCGGCTGGCGAGCTGCGCCTCGTGTCGGTCCTGTTCGTCGACCTGGTCGGGTTCACGGCGCTGTCGGAGTCACGCGACGCCGAGGACGTCCGCGAGCTGCTGGGCGCTACTTCGACTCCGCGCGGACGATCGTCGAGCGTTACGGCGGCGTCGTCGAGAAGTTCATCGGCGACGCGGTAATGGCTGTCTGGGGCGTCCGGCGGCTCGCGAGGACGACGCCGAGCGAGCCATGCGCGCAGCGCTCGACGTCGTCGACGCGGTCGGCGGCGTCGGGGGAGGAGGGCGGGGCGCCCGGTTTGCGTGCGCGGGCCGGGGTCGTCACGGCCAGGTCGCCGCGCTGGAGAAACCGGTGAGGGACTGGTCGTCGGAGATCGCGTCAACACGGTGTCGCGGGTTCAGTGTGGACGCGCTGGCGCCGGACTGGTCGACGAGGTGACCAGGCAACTGACCGTCGGCCGCGATCGCCTACGCCGACGCTGGCGAGCAGCCTGGTCAAGGGAAGTCCGATCCGCTGCGGCTGTGGCACGCGACGCGGGTCGTCGGCGGCGTTCGCGGGTCGCAGCGCGAGCAGGGGCTCGACGCGCCATTCCTGGGCGCGACGGCGACCTGCGACTGGTCAAGGAGCTCTTCCACGGCGCGCTCGAGCGCCGTCGGCGCGCCTGGTGGCCGTCTCGGGCGAGGCTGGGATCGGCAAGACGCGACTGGCGGCGAGTTCTTCAACTACATCGACGGGCTCGCCGACACGGTCCTGTGGCACTCCGGAAGGTGCCTCTCGTACGGAAAAGGGGTCGCCTACTGGGCGCTGGCCGAGATGGTCCGTCAACGGATGGGCATCTCCGAGGAGGCGTCGGAGGCCGACGCCTCGGCGAAGCTCGCGCTGGCGCTCGACGAGTGGATCGAGGATCCCGCCGAGCGCGTGTTCCTGTCGCCTCGGCTCGGCGCACTGCTGGGCGTCGCCGAACCGGGTCTCGGGCGCGAGGAGCTGTTCGCCGGCTGGCGCCTGTTCTTCGAGCGCCTCGCCGCACACCTGCCGGTCGCGATGGTGTTCGAGGACCTGCAATGGGCCGACGATGGGCTGCTGGACTTCATCGACAGCCTGCTCGACTGGTCGGCCTCGAGTCCGATCTTCATTCTCACGCTCGCCCGCCCCGAGCTCGCGGCCGGCCGTTCGGGATGGCCCGCCGGGCGGCGCGGGGCGACGATGCTGATGCTCGAGCCGCTCGGCGACGCGCCGATGCGGACATTGCTCGACAGCCTCGTCGACGGCCTGCCTGAACGGGCGGCGACGCGGATCGTCCAGCAGGCCGAAGGCGTGCCGCTGTACGCGCTCGAGACCGTCAGGGCGCTCGCTGACCGAGGTGTTTTGGCCGAGCGCGCGGGGCGGTTGGTGCTGGTCGGCGAGCTCGGCGAGCTCGACGTCCCCGCGAGCCTCAGCTCGCTGCTGGCGGCACGGCTCGACGCGCTCGAGCCCGACGAGCGGGGGCTCGTGAAGGCGATGTCAGTGTTCGGCGGGTCGTTTCCCAGCTCGGCCGCCGCCGCGCTGGGTGAGGTCGACGAGGAGCGTCTCGAGGCGGTGCTGGCGGCGCTGGTCCGTAAGCAGGTGCTGATGATCCGTGCGGACCCGCTGTCCCCGGACCGCGGCCAGTACGCGTTCGCCCAGGGGCTCCTGCGCACGGTCGCCTACGAGATGCTCACGCGCCAGGAGCGAAAGCCGCGTCACCTGGCGGCGGCCGAGCATCTGCGACGCGTGTTCGCAAACGACGGTGAGGACGTCGCCGAGGTGATCGCATCGCACTACCAGCAGGCCTATCAGGCAGCTGCCGGCGACCCTGACGCGCAAGCTCTGCGCGAGCAGACTCTGAACGCTCTGCGGCGCGCCGCTCAGCGCGCCGCGACCGTCGGAGCGCCGGAGACGGCAGCCGACCTCTACCTGACGGCGACCGAGCTCGCCCGCGATGGCGACGAGCGGATCGAGCTGTCGGTCGCCGCCGCCGAGATGGCGCTGCAGGCCGGCCGCAGCGAGGCCGCGCTGGAGCTGTTCAAGCAGGCGGCAGCCGCGCAGGCCGCGGCCGGGCGCGAGCGCGATGCGGCTCGGCTCGAGATCGGCATCGGGCGAGCGCTGACCCGCGTGGGGCGAAACGAGGAGGCGGCGGGACGGCTCCGAGCGGCGCTGAGGGTGCTCGGCGATGAGCGGCTCGACGCGGACGTGGGGAGCCTCAACGCGCTCCTCGGGCAGGCGCTGATGAACGCCGGCGACTACAAGGGGGCGGGCGAAGCGCTCGAGGCGGCCGTGGTCGCCGGGCAGGCGCTCAAGCTGCCGGCGGTGACCGTCGACGCGCTGGTGCACAAGGCGACGATGCTGCTGATGGAGGGGCGCGTCGAGGAGGCCCGCCTGCTGTACGGCGGCGCGAGCGAAATCGCCAAGCGCCACGAGCTGCTCGACCAGCTGCAACGCGCAATCGGCAACCAGTCCAACATGGCGATGCTGTGGGATCTGCCCGAGGCCACGCAGCACATCGAGGAGACGCTGGCCCTCACCCGCCGGCTTGGCGATCGCGCGATGGAGAGCATTTGCGTCGCAAACCTGATGTCAGTACAGCTGCTCGAGGGCCGCTGGGCAGAGCTCGAGCTGCTCGCAGCGCAGATGCTCGACGAGGGCGACAGCCGGCCAGCAGCTGAGTTCATCCATTACCGCTTGGCGCGCCTGCTGGTCACCAGCCGGGGCGCCCGCGAGGCGGCGGAGCACTTCGATCGCCTGACGCGCTGGGACGACACGGACAACGAGGAGCAGGCAGCGATGCGTGACGCCGCGCTCGTCACGCTGGCGCTCGCCAGCGGCGACACTGAGCACGCGCTCGACAAGGGCCTGGCGCTGCTCGAGCACGCGGTGGCGCTGCTCGGCGTCTCTCACGACGCGGTGCGCGACACGTGGCCGGATGCGTTGGCCGCGGCGCTCTTGCTCGGCCGGCTCACCGAGGCTGAGATGGCGCTCTCGCTGCTTGCCGATCAGCCGCCTGGTCACCTGCCGCCGTACCTCGCGGCCCAACTGGTTCGCGGCCGCGGCCTGGTCGCGGCCGCGCGAGGGCAGGCGAAGGACGCGGAGCGCCACCTCGAGGCCGCGATCCAAGACTTCGAAGCCCTGGGCTACCCCTACTGGCTCGCGGTCGCCCAGCTTGACCTAGCCGGCTGGTTGTCGGAGCAGGGACGAGCGATCGAGGCCTCGGCGCTGCTCGACGAGGCGACCGCAACGTTCGCGTCGCTCGGTGCGGGTCCGGCGCTCGCCCGGGCGCAGGAGCTCGGCCGATCGCTCGCGGCGGACGCTGAGCTGGACGGCGCCGGCCCCAAGCCCGAGCCCAGCCGCGCACTAAACTCGCGACCGTGAATCGCACCACTGACGAGCAGGAGCGCCTCGACACGGAGGTCGTCGAGGAGCCCGAGGAAGACGAGCAGGAGCCCGAGCACGAGCTCGATCCCGAGGTCGCCGCGCGCCGCTCGGCGGCGCTGGCGCACGTGCGTAAGTTCGGCGACCCGGTGCTCCGCACCCGCTCTCGTCCAGTGGATCGCTTCGACGACGCTTTGCGCGACGAGGTCATGCGGATGGGCGAGCTGATGGTCGACGCGCTCGGTGTCGGGCTGGCCGCAAACCAGGTCGGGGTACTCAACCGGGTGCTGGTCTACCGCGTTCACCAGCAGGCGCCGATCGCGGCGCTGGTCAACCCCGAGATCGAGTGGTCGGGCGCCGAGCGCGAGATCCTCGAGGAGGGTTGTCTCAGCCTGCCGGGGGTGCACGTCGACGTCGAGCGGCCGATCCACGTTCGCGTCCGGGCGCTCGACGAGAACGGCGAGCCGATCACGATCGAGGCCTCGGGTCTGGAGGCGCGCGTGATCCAGCACGAGATGGATCATCTCGACGGCGTGCTGGTGCTCGACCGCATCTCGCGCCAGCAGCGCAAGGAGGCGATGCGGGCGCTGCGCGAGGCGCAGGCCGCCTGACCGCCGACACCGGGTGAGGACGGTCTATCTCGGCACCTCCGAGTTCGCGGCGGTCGTGCTGCGCGCGCTCGCGCGCTCTGCCCACCGTCCGACGTTGGTCATAACGCGGCCCGATCGGCCCGCAGGCCGCGGGCGCAGGCTGTCGGCACCGCCGGTCGCCGACGCTGCGCGGGAGCTCGGGATCGAGCTCGCGCAGCCCGAGTCCGTCAACGACCCCGAGTCCCGCCGGCTGATCGCGCCGCTGAGCCCGAGGTCGTCTGCGTGTGCGCGTTCGGCGCGCTGATCAAGGAGCCGCTGCTGTCCGAGCACGAGCTGCTCAACGTCCACCCGTCGCTTTTGCCGCGCTGGCGCGGCGCGGCGCCGATCGAGCGCGCGATCATGGCCGGCGACGGGCTCACGGGCGTCTCGATCATGCGCGTCAGCGCCGGGCTCGACAGCGGACCGGTGTGCGCGCAGGAGCAGCAGCCGATCCTCCCGCCGACACCTATGGCGCGCTCGCGGGGCGGCTCGCCTGGCTCGGGGGCGAGCTGCTGGTGCAGAGCGCTCGATCGTGCGGCCCGGCGTGCATCCCACAGGACGACGATCAAGCCACCTACGCCGAGAAGCTGACCGCGGCAGACCGTGTGCTCGACCCGGGGCGGCCCGCCGCCGAGCTCGAGCGCCGCGTCCGCGCGCTGACCCCGCACATCGGCGCCGCCGTGCTGCTCGCCGACGGCAGCCGGCCTCGGCGTGCTGGAGGCCCGAGTCGTCGAGCAGGCCGGGATCCGCGGCCGCGGCGACCTCGCGCTCGACGGCGCGCTGCCGGTCCTCGGTTGCGCGCGGGCGCGCTGGAGCTGGTCGTCGTGCAGCCGCCCGGACGGCGGGCGATGGGCGGCGAGGACTACCTGCGCGGCCTGCGGGAGCGCGACGCGCGGCGATCGGGGTCTCGCCTGCGCGCGCGCTGCGCGTTCAAGGTGGTCCGGCGCGTGTTCGAGCAGGGCGCCTACGCCGACCGCGCGTTGGGCGCCGAGGCCGGGGGTCTCGACTCCCCGCGACCGAGCGCTCGCGATGGGGCTCGCATACGGGACCGTGCAGCGGCGGGCGACGCTCGACCACGTCGCCCAGCGCTCTGCGGCCGGCCCCTGGAGCAGCTCGAGCCGCCGGTGCTTGCGGCGCTGCGCCTGGGGCTGCTCCAGCTGCTGTTCATGGACGGCATCGCCGATCACGCCGCCGTAAACGAGAGCGTCGAGCTCGCCAAGCGCGACAGCCGCGGCGGCGCCGGGCTCGTCAACGCGGTCCTGCGGCGCGCCGGCGCGCGAGGGCGCGGCGATGCTCGACGCGCTCGACGACGAGACGCCCGAAGGCGCCGCGGTCATGCACTCGGTGCCAGACTGGCTGGCGCAGCTGTGGTGGCGTGAGCTCGGCGCCGAGCGGGCGCGAGCGCTGCTGGCGGCGGTCAACGAGCCCGCCGAGTCGGCGATGCGCGTCAACACGCTGGTCGTCGTCATCGAAGCGGTGCTGGCGGAGTTGCCGGTCGCAGGCGGGCGCGTGGCCGAGCTGCCGGAGGCGATCGTGTCGCGAGCCGTTTGACCTCGAGGGCTCACAGCTGTGTCGCCGACGGCGCGATCATGGCTCAGTCGCGGGCGTCGATGCTCGTCGCGCGAGCGCTGGCGCCCGAGCCCGGCGCCCGCGCGCTCGACCTCTGCGCGGCACCGGGCGCGAAGACGACCCATCGGGGCCCTGATCGGCGACGGGGCGAGGTGGCCGCGGTCGAGCGCCACGCCGGGCGCGCCAGGGCGCTGATCGAGACCTGCGCGCGGATGGGCGTGCGCTGGGCGCGCGTGATGACTGGTGACGCGACCGGTCTGGAGCTCGGCGGCGAGCGCTTCGACGCCGTGCTGGTCGACCCGCCGTGCAGCGGGCTGGGAACGCTGCAGTCAAGGCCGGACCTGCGCTGGCGCACCAGTCCCGAGCGGATCGCGGAGCTGCGCTCGCTGCAACGGCGCGCTGCTGCGCGCCGGCGCCGACGCGACGGCACCGGGGGGCGCGCTCGTCTACTCGGTCTGCACGATCTCACACGAGGAGTGCGCTGGCGGTCGTCGAAGATCTGCTGCACGAGCTGCCCGAGTTCGGCGCCGAGGACCTTGCAACGATCCTCCCGCAGGCCAGCGAGGGCCCGTTCCTTCAGACTTTTCCAGACCGCGACCGCACGGACGGTTTCTTCATCGCGCGCCTGAGGCGCCGGGACGCCCGTGGCGCGCGTTAGCCTTTAAGCCGTGAGTGAACCAGCACCAGGGCCCAGGCTCGGGCCCGAGTGCCCGGGTTGCGGCGAGCCTTGGCTGCGTCCAACGGCCGTTCCGGGCCGCTATCGCTGTGTCTACTGCCTGCAGCGCTACGAGCTCGTGTCCGTGTGTCCCAACTGTGGTGAGCACTCGACGATCGTGCGCATGTCCAGCACCAAGATCGTCGCCTGCAACCACTGCCACGCCAGCATGCTGCAGGCAGTGTGACGTTTGACAGACCTCGCGAGCAGGCGCGCGACGTTGCGCGAGCGACAGCTCGCGCCGTCGATCCTGTCGGCTGACTTCTCGCGCCTCGGATCGCAGGTGACCGAGGTGCTGCAAGCCGGCGCGCGGGTGATCCACGTCGACGTGATGGACGGGCACTTCGTGCCCCCGATCACGTTCGGTGCTGTGGTCGTCGGCGCGATCGCCGACCTCGTCCACGATGCGGGCGGCCTGCTTGACGTCCACATGATGGTGGAGCGTCCCGAGCGTCACGTCGGCGACATCGCGCGCGCCGGAGCCGACAGCATCACCGTGCACGCCGAGGCGACGCCGCACCTGCATTACACGCTGACCGCGATCCACGACGCCGGCTGCACCGCCGGCGCGGCGATCTGCCCCTCGACCCCGGCGCAGGCGCTCGAGGACGTGGCGGCCGACGCGCTCGACCTGGCGCTCTGCATGAGCGTCAACCCGGGCTGGTCGGCGCAGCAGTTCATCCCCCACTCGCTCCAGAAGCTGGGACTGATGCGAGCAGGGCTGCCCGACAGGGTCGCCCTCGAGGTCGACGGCGGCGTGCACGAGCAGACCGCGGGCCCGTGCGTGCAAGCCGGCGCGAACCTGCTGGTGACCGGCTCGGCGGTTTTCGGATCGGGCGATCCGGCCGGCGCTTACGCGGCGATCGCGCGCGCCGCCGGGCTGTCTGACTGAGGCTGGCCCGAGCCGAGCCGGTAGACGAGCGTCAGCAGCGCGCAGAGCACGGCGGTGGCGCCGAAGTAGCCGACCTCGACCCGGGTCACCTCGTCGGCGATCACGGTGCTCTCCATGAACGCCACGAACAGTGCCGCCGCGACCAGCCACGAGGCCGCCGCCCAGCGCGCCCGGCCACGGGCGAGCGCAGCCTGGTTGAGCGTCCCCGAGACGAGGTGCAGCCCCATCCCGAGCCCAACCAGCGCCAGTCCGAAGCGGCCGTAGTGATGGCCCTTGTCGCCGAGCAGCGCGGTCATCACCTGCGGGCCGATCAGCAGCAGGCCGAGCGCGACCGCGAGCCCGAAGGCGACGATCGCGAGGATCGTGATCCGGATCGCGCGGTGGAACTCGTCGGCGTTCTCGCGCGCCTCGAGCCCGGCGAGGTGGGGGAGGATCGAGGTCTGGATCGCCTGGAAGAGCTGCAGCGGCGCCCGCACGATCAGCATCACGTTGAAAACGAACCCGGTCAGCCCGAGCGTCAGCGCGACAGCGCCGCCGCGCGCGTTGCCGGCGACGATCAGCACGCCGGCGTTCAGCAGCGTCTGCTCGGCCAGCATGATCGCGACGACCGCGACCGCGAACCCGGCCCCGTGCTTGAGCGACAGATCGGTCGTCGCCTCCTCCACCTGGGCGTGGGCAGGTCCCTCGCGCGCCGCATCGGCGGTCGCGATCCCGGACGGGCCGCTGACCCGGATCCGGGTGAACGCGAACGGGATCACCGCCAGCGAGACGAACGGCGCGACCGCCATGCCCAATCCGACCGCATTCTGGCCCGAGAGGATCCCCACCGCGACCGCGAGCGCGAACAAAAAGCGGGAGGTCGACTCGAGGAACACCAGCCCGCCGTAGAGCGCGAACCGTTTGTTTCCGGCCAGCCAGCCGCGCGCGAAGTAGCTCGCCGCGTAGGCCAGCACGCCAATCACGAGGATCCAGTAGAGCCCGGAGGAGCCATCGAAGATCCCGGACTCGACCTGCGGGCGCAATGCCAGCGCGACCGCCAGGAACAGGGCCGCGAAGCTGAACTGAATCGCCGCCGGCACCCTGAGAACGTGACCGTGCTGTCCGCGGGCGCGGCGGTCGGCGATCGTGCGCGACAGCAGCTGCTCGATCGGCCGGTAGATGACGCTCAGGATCACGAACATGATCGCCCAGCAGAGCGAGATCCGCCCGTACTCGGCAGGGGTCAGGACATGGCTGGCGGTAGCCAGATAGGCGAACGTGAACAGCCCGGTCGAGGCGATCCCGATCGACAGCACGCGGGCCCCGGACCCGAACGAGCTGTCGGGGCCCGGCTGGGACGGCGGTTGCGGGGCGGGTGGCTCGTCGGGGGGCGATGGCTCGCCGGAAGGCGGGCGCCGGATCCCCGAGGCCATCAGCCCACCCCGACCAGCAGCATCGTCCACGGGAACGGCGAGCGGACCTGCTCCACCTCGCCGTAACGCCCGAGCAGGGCCTCGAATGACCTGCGGCTCCAGTGATTGAGATGGCCGGGCGTGTTGCCCAGTTCGCGCAGGTAGGCGCCGCGGGCGACGTTCAGCACTCGCCACAGAGGCTCGCGCGGGACCGACACGAGCAGGTGGCGGCGCGCGACCCGCGCCATCTCTGACAGGACCCGCTCGGGGTCGGGGACGTGCTCGAGCACCTCGGTCGCGGCCGCGAGGTCGAACTCGCCGTCTGCGAATTGCAGATTGCTCGGCGCGCATCGCCCGGAACTCGAGCTTCGAGTGGCCGCGCGAGGCCCACTCGGCCTCGAGCTTGGGGTCTTCGAGATCGACGCCGACCACGCGCTCGACGCCTGGTTGCGACGCCCACCGGTGGCTGAGCACGCCCTCGCCGCAGCCGACGTCGAGCACCGACGCCGGGGCGGCACCGGCGAACAGGTCGTCGAGCGTGCGCTCGAAGCCGGTCATCAGCCGCCGAACGACCGGGTTGCTGGAGCCGTACTTGTCGAACGTGTTGCCGGTCGGGGTCGCCGGGTCGGCGGCGGCGGGCAGCGTCATACGCCGAGCGCCTCGCGGTCGCCCGGGCCGCTGCTGGTCGGCTTGTCGGGTCCCGCTTCCTGCTCCCCGGAGCTGGGGGACTCGATCCGCGCCGCCTGCGGTGCGGCCCCGGGCTCGTAGTGCGACGGCTCGACGCCGAGCTGGAGCTCGATCCGCCGCACCCGCTCGAAGGTCCGCTGCGAAAGCGTCCGCTGCGCGTCGAGCAGGTCGCCGATCACCCCCAGCGCGCCGAGCAGCATCGCGGCGTTGAACAGCACCGCGCCGGCGATCAGCGACTGGATGTGTCCGCTTCGCGGTGTGGGGGTCGGCGATGAAGTAGACGAGGAAGCGGATGAACAGCGCCAGCGCCGGCACCCCCATCACGATCGCGCCGGTCCAGAACACCTTCAGCGGCTCGTATTGGGAGTAGATCGCGGAAGATCGATAGCCCGTTGCGGCGGATATAGGCCGGAATCGACGGGAACAGCCGCGACTCGCGCGTCTTGGGGTTGGTCCGGATCGGGACGTGGTCGACCGCGACCAGCAGCTTGCCGGCCTGGATGATCGTCTCCAGCGTGTAGGTGAACTTCGAGACGACCTGCATCTGCAGCGCCGCCTCGCGGTTGTAGGCGCGAAAGCCCGAGGTCGTGTCGGGGATCTCGGTCGAGGAGGCCTGGCGCACGACCCACGAGCCGAGCCGCTGCAGCCGGCGCTTGGAGTGCGAGAAGTGCTCGTTGACGTCGACCTGGCGGTCGCCGATCACCATGTCGGCCTCGCCCCGCAGGATCGGCGCGACCAGCTTCGGGATGTCGGCGCCCTGGTACTGGTTGTCGGCGTCGGTGTTGACGATCACGTCGGCGCCGAGCTTCAGCGCCGCGTCGAGCCCGGCCTGGAAGGCGGCCGCCAGTCCCTTGTGGTTGGTCAGCCGCACGAGGTGGTCAACGCCGTGGGCCGGGCGGTCTCGATCGTCTGGTCAGTCGAGCCGTCGTCGATGATCAGCCACTCGACGGAGTCGAAGCCCTCGATCGCGCGCGGCAGGTCGGCGAGTGTGCGCGGGAGCTGCTGCTGCTCGTTGAAACAGGGAATCTGGATGATGAGCTTCATGTCCGCTGGCCCACGAAGAGTGGCAGTGGCCGGCGCTGGGCTCTCGATCGGCTCCGTCTGGCGCGCGCTGTCGATCACACGGTAGCGGGATACTCGGGGGAGATCATGGACGCAGCGACACTGAAGTCCCGGGGCCGGCTGCGCTCCCAACCGTCTCCGCAGGCCGTGGCCGCCGACTGCGCGAGCGCGCCCGCGCCGGCGCGACGCGATCTGCACCGGATGGCGCTGGCGTGGTGCTGCTGGCATGACGCTGCTGCTGCGGCTGTGGGGGATCAAGCAGGGCCTGCCGTACAGCTACAACGTCGATGAGGCGACCCATTTCGTCCCCCGGGCGATCGCGTTCTTCTCGCATGACCTCAACCCGAAGTACTTCCTCAACCCGCCCGCGTACTCCTACCTGCTCCACATCGTGTTCGAGCTCTGGTTCGGGAGCGGCGATGCGGTCAGCCGCGCCTACACGGTCGATCCGACCGAGGTGTTCGTGGTGGCGCGCGTGGTCGCCGCGGTGCTCGGCACGATCGCGGTCTGGCTCACCTACCTGGCCGGCGTGCGCCTGTTCGGACCGCACGGTCGGCGCTGCTCGGGGCCGCGATCTTCGCGTTCGCATTCCTGCCGATCTTCTACAGCCACCTGGCGCTCAACGACGTTCCGACGCTGGCGCCCGTCGCGCTGTCGCTGTACGGGATCGCCGGCGTGCTGCGGCGACGGCTGGCGCCGCGACTACGTGCTCTCCGGCGTCGCGATCGGGCTGGCGGCGGCGACCAAGTACACGGGCGGGATCACGGTCGTCTGCCTGCTCGGCGCGGCGGTCGCTGCGACGGCCCGACGGCGCGGCGCTGACGCTGCGCGCGGCGGATGGCGCTGGCGCTGCTGCGCGGCGCTGGCGGCGTTCGTGCTCGCCAACCCGTACTCGGTGCTCGACTTCTCGGCCTTTCAGGCCGGGGTCGCGACCCAGCAGTCGCTCGCCGGCGGCGGCGCGACCCGGTCAAGCTCGGCACCACCGCGGCCAGCGGCACCGCCTACTACCTGTGGACGTTCACCTGGGGACTCGGCTGGGTGCCGTCGATGGCGGCGCTCGGCGGGGCGGTGCTGCTGCTGGTCCGCCGGCGGCTGACGCTGGCGCTGGTGCTGCTGCCGGCGCCGATCGTGTTCATCGTCTACATGGGCGATCAGCAGCGATTCTTCGGCCGCTGGCTGATGCCGATCTTCCCGATCGTGGCGCTGCTCGGCGCCTACGGCGGCGGTCGAGCTGGTCCGCTGGCTGGTCGCGCACCCGCCACGTGCCGGCGCTGGTGGCCGGCGGCGCGTCGCGGCGGTCGTGCTGCTCGGCCAGGGCATCGCGAGCTCGATCCACAACGACGCCGTGCTGGCGCGCCCCGACACCCGCAACCTGGCCCGCGCGTGGATGGTCGCGCACGTCCCGGCCGGGCTCGAAGGTCGTGATCGAGCCGGTGGTCGAGGACAACTGGGCGACCGACATCGGCCGCGCGCTGCCGGACACCGAGCGGCGCCCGCTGGCAGCGTTACCCGACCTGGCGAGACCAACGTCGACGCGCAGGCGGCAACCCGCTGCCGGCCGGGGAGCACCGCTACGTGGTCGTCGACGAATACGAGCGCACGCTGCGCCCGGCGCTGCTTGACCCAGTACGGGACGACGGCTACTGCTGGGTGATGATCGGCTCGCTGCAGGCGGGGCGATCGTTCGCGCAGCCCGAAGGTCGCGCCGCAGCGCGATCGCGTACTACGCCCAGCTCGCCAACCAGGCCAAGCTCGTGTACCACGTCAGCCCGTTCGGCGGCAGCCGGCACGCGGTGCCGTTCAGCTTCGACTGGTCGATCGACTACTACCCGACCCAGTACGAGCGGCCCGGGCCGGAGATCAGCGTCTACCACCTCCAGGGCGGTAAATGCGCGCCGAACGTATTCTGCCAAGAGCACCGATGACAACCATCGAGCGCCGAAGTCCGACCACCGCCACCTGGCTCGCGCGATCGAGCTCGCCGAGCGGGGCCGCGGCCAGGTCAGCCCCAACCCGCTGGTCGGCGCTGTGCTCGCCAACCGCGACGGCGTGATCGGCGAGGGCTTTCATCGCGCGCTCGGGTCGCCGCACGCCGAGGTCGAGGCGATCCGCGCGGCCGACGGCCACGACCTGACCGGCGCGACGCTGTACGTCTCGCTGGAGCCCTGCTGCCACCAGGGCCGGACGCCGCCGTGCACGGACGCGATCCGCGAGGCCGGGATCGCGCGCGTGGTCGTCGCCTCCGACGACCCCAGCCGAGCACGCCAACGGGCGCGGACTCGGGATTCTGCGCGACGAGGGCGTCGAGGTCGTGCTCGCCGACGGTGAGCTCGCCGAGCGCGCGCGGCTCCTCAACCAGCCGTTTCGCAAGTACGCGCGCACCGGGCGTCCGTGGGTGCTGTTCAAGTCCGCGATGACGCTCGACGGCAAGGTCGCCACCCGCAGCGGCGACTCGAAGTGGATCTCGGGCGAGGCAAGCCGCGCGGCGCGCGCACCGCTGGCGCGCCGAGTGCGATGCGGTCGCCGTCGGCATCGGCACCGCGCTCGCCGACGACCCGCTGCTGACCGCCAGGGTCCGAGGGCGTCGCGCGCCAGCCGCGCCGGGTGGTGTTCGACTCGCTGGGCCGCCTGCCGCTCACCTCGCAGCTGGTCGCGCGACGCCAGCGGGTGCCGCTGACCGTCGTCGTCTCGCGCGCCGCCCCGCGGAGCCGCCACCGACGCGCTCGAGACCCACGGGGCCGAGGTGATCGTCGCGACCGGCGAGAACGAGCCCGCGCGCGTGGTGCTCGGCGCTTGATCAGCTCGGTGCCGCCGGCGTGTCGTCGATCCTGCTCGAGGGCGGCCCGCACCTCGCCGGCGCGTTCCTCGACGCCGGCGAGATCGACGAGATCCGCCTGTTCCTGGCCCCCGCTGATCCTCGGTGGGCGCACCGCCCGTGACCCGCTCGAGGGCGAGGGCGTGGAGACTGATCGCCGACGCCGTGCGGGCGCTGACCTTGACCTGCGAGCAGCGTCGGCGAGGACCTGCTGGTGTCCGCCCGGATGAAGGAGTGGTGAGCCGTGTTCACGGGATTGGTCGCTGATCTCGGGCGGATCACGCGTGTCGAGCGATCCGATGACGGGACCGGGCTGACGGTCGACCGCAACTCGCCGCCGAGCTGCGCAGCGGCGACTCGGTCGCGGTCAACGGCGTCTGCCTGACCGCGGTCGCGGTCGGCGAGCGCTCGTTCGAAGCCGACGTGATGAACGAGACGCTGCAGCGCAGCTCGCTGCGCGACGCCGACCTCGGCGCCGAGGTCAACCTCGAGCTGCCGCTGCGCGCCACCGACAGGCTCGGTGGCCACGTCGTCCAGGGCCACGTCGACGGGGTCGGCACGGTGCAGGACGTCGTCGACGACGGCTTTGCCCGTCGGGTGCGGATCGAGGCGCCCGACGAGGTGCTTCGCTACGTCGTCGCCAAGGGGTCGGTCGCGGTCGACGGGGTGTCGCTGACCGTCGTCGACGTCGACGACGCATCATTTACCGTTTCTCTGATCCCCGAGACGCTGCAGCGGACGAACCTCGGCGCGCGCGCAGGCCGGGACCCGAGTCAATCTGGAGGTGGACGTGCTGGCTAAATACGTCGAGAAGCTCGTGGGGGCGGTCCGATGAGCGCCACCAAAGCGACCTTTCGCTCGATCGAGGACGCGATCGAGGACATCCGCGAGGGCAAGATGGTCGTCGTCTGCGACGACGAGACGCGCGAGAACGAGGGCGACCTGACGATGGCGGCGCAGTTCGTGACCCCCGAGGCGATCAACTTCATGGCCAAGGAGGGGCGCGGGCTGATCTGCCTGGCGCTGACCTCCGACCGCTGCGACGAGCTCGGGCTCGACCTGATGGCGGCCAAGAACGAGATCCGCCTTCGAGACCGCGTTCACGGTCTCGATCGAAGCCCGTTCGGGCGTCAGCACCGGGATCTCGGCCGCCGACCGCGCGCGGACGATCCAGGTCGCGATCGACCCCGAGACCAGTCCGCGCGAGCTGGTCCAGCCGGGCCACGTGTTTCCGCTGAAGGCGCGGATCGGCGGCGTGCTCGAGCGCGTCGGCCAGACCGAGGCGGCGGTCGACCTCGCGCGGCTGGCGGGGCTGAACCCGGCCGGCGTGATCTGCGAGATCATGAACGACGACGGCACGATGGCGCGCGTCCCGGACCTCGGGCCCTACTGCGAGCGCCACGGGCTGAAGATGATCACGGTCGCCGATCTCGTCGCCTACCGCCGCCGCCACGAGAAGCTCGTCGAGCGCGTGGTCGCGACCAAGCTGCCGACCGCGTTCGGCGAGTTCGTCGCGGTCGGCTATCGCTCGCTGGTCGACAACAAGCACCACGTCGCGCTGGTCAAGGGCGAGGTCGACGGGACCGAGGACGTGCTCGTCCGCGTCCACTCCGAGTGCCTGACCGGCGACGTGTTCCACTCCCTGCGCTGCGACTGCGGCGAGCAGCTCGAGTCGGCGCTGGCGATGATCGAGCACGAGGGCCGCGGGGTGCTGCTGTACCTCAGCCAGGAGGGCCGCGGGATCGGGCTGCTCAACAAGCTGCGCGCCTACAAGCTCCAGGAGGAGGGGCTGGACACCGTTGACGCAAACCTGCGCCTCGGCCTGCCGGCCGATCTACGCGACTACGGGATCGGTGCCCAGATCCTCGTCGATCTCGGGCTGAGCAGCATCCGGATCCTGACCAACAACCCCAAGAAGATCTCGGGCCTCGCCGGATACGGCCTCTCGGTCTCCGACCAGCTCCCGATCCAGCACGCGCCCAATCCCCACAACGAGGCATACCTGCGGGCCAAGCGCGACAGGCTTGGGCACACCCTGCACCACCAGGGGCTGCCGTTCGACGAGGAGATGCTCCGCGACGAGCACGAGCATGACGAGAGCACCCGCAACGCCGATGGCGGCTGAGCGGCGCGTCGCTCTCTGCGTCGCGCGCTTCTACGAAGAGCTCGCCGACAAACTCGAACAGGGGGCCCGGAGCGCGCTGCAGCGGGCGGGCATCACCGCGGTCGACCGCTTCGACGTGCCCGGTGCCTTCGAGCTGCCGCTGATCGCCAAATTCGCCGCCGAGAGCGGCAGCTACGACGCGGTGATCTGCCTCGGCGCCGTGATCCGCGGCGAGACTGACCATTACGACTACGTCTGCGCGGCCGCGGCTGACGGCATCTCCAGTGTGCAGCTTCAGACCGGCGTCCCGTGCGGGTTCGGGGTGCTCACCGTCGACACGATGGAGCAGGCGCTCGAGCGGGTCAGCGGCGGCTCCAAACGCGACACAGGCGCCCACGCCGCGCAGGCGGCGCTCGCTTCGCTGGCGGTCAAGGACGAGCTCAGCCTCCGCGGCGCGCGCAGCTAGCTCGCTAGCCGCCGCGGCCCTGGCCGTTGCCGTTGCCGTTGCCGGGGTGGCCGTGGTGGTCGTGGCCGGGCTTCGGCGGCGGAGCCGGCGCCGTCGGCGCCTGACCGGCGGCCGCAAGCGCCTGGTTGAGCGTCTGCTGGACGGTCGCGGTCTGGTTGGGGATCTGAAGGCGCTGCTGGAGGATCGGGATCGCCGCCTTCGGGTTGCCCGATAGCAGCAGTGCGTCGCCGAGGTTGTAGAGCGCGTAGGCGTAGGTCAGGCTGGTGTGAGGAGCAGCCGCGACCGCGCGCCGGAGGGTCGGGATCGCCTGCGCGTAGTTGTGGGCGAGCAGCTCCTGATAGCCCTGCTGCGCGAGCGCGGCGGCGGTCGGAGGGGCTGCTGACGAGCTCGAGCTAGGGGTAGAGCTCGAGGTAGGGGTAGAGCTCGAGCTCGGGGTAGAGCTCGAGCTGGCGCTCGACGCGCTGCTTGACGCTTTGTGGCGGGCCGCGTGGGTGGTCGAGCGCTTGTGACTCGCGGAGCTGGCCGTGAGCGGCGATCGCGAGCTGTTCTCGAGCTGTGAGATCAGCAGGATCACGCCGATCGCGACGGCGCCAAGCGCGAGCAACACCGCGACGCGGGTGCGCCGCGGCTCGTGGCCGGCCGGCCTGGAGCGAAGCGGTGTCGTGGCGGCTGTTCTCGGTCCGGCTTGGTCCGAACGCCTGCGAGTACCCGCGGCCGCTGCCTCGCCGGCCCCCGCCGCGGCTGCCGCGACAGCACCGGCCGCCGCGGCACCCACCGCTCGGCCGCGAGCCATGGGGCGCGTCGGAGCGGGCTCGACCAGCGGTGCCGTGGCCGCGGTCGGCGCGGCGTCGAGCGCTCCCTCGAGCGCGTCCACGAACGCCGCGGCAGTCGGATAGCGGGCTTCGGGCTCCTTGGCCATCCCGCGCCGCAGGACGCCGTCGACCGCCGGCGGCAACGTGCCGTCACGCTCGCTGGCGTTCGGCGGTTCGTCCTCGATGTGCTGGCGCGCCTGGGCGGCGAAGTGGGTGGCGGCGAACGGGCGCCCGCCGGTCAGCAGCTCGAACGCCGCGACGGCCATCGAGTAGCGGTCACTGGCGCCCGTGGCGTCGCGTCCCAGCGCCTGCTCGGGGGCCAGGTACGCCGCGGTCCCGAACAGCTCGCCGCTGCTCGTGATCGTGTCCTCGCTCTGCAGCCTCGCGATCCCGAAGTCAGCCACGTGCAGGTCGCGCTCGCGGTCGAGCAGGAAGTTGGCGGGCTTGATGTCGCGGTGCACGATCCCCCGCTCGTGGGCGTGGTCGAGCGCCCCGGCCGCCTGGCGCAGCCAGCGCCGCGTCTGGTCGCGGGTCACCGACTTGCTGGTCAGCGCGTCGGCGACCGTCCCGCCGGCGAGGTACTCCATCACGATGAACGCGCTCGGCGGCGATCCGTGGCCGTCGGGCTCGATGTCACCGACGTCGAAGATCGTGACCACGTTTGGGTGCGCCGAGACGCGCGCGGCGGCGCGCGCCTCGCGCTTGAAGCGGCGGATCGCGAGCTCGTCGTGGGCAAAGCGCTCCGACAGCACCTTGATCGCGACCTTGCGGTCGAGAACCCTGTCGTCGGCACACCAGACGGACGCCATACCGCCGGTGGCGATGTGGCGATCCACGCGGTAGCGGTCCGGGAGCTTGAGCCGGAAAACCGGCTCTGCCCTGGGCTTGGCTCGAGCGCTCATGCGGACGTTTCTCTACCCGGTTCTTCAGATCTGGAAGCCATTGGTAGGCGCCCGATGGTAGGACCCAGGCCCGCCCGGTGCCTCGCTGAAGGGCTGTCTATACTCCGCCCGCGATGTCCAAGATCTGTCACGTGTGCGCCAAGGGACCGGCTTTCGGCAACAACCGCAGCCACTCCATGGTTGCCACCAAGCGGCGCTTCGAGCCCAACCTGCAGCGGGTCCGAATCGACGACGGTGGAACTCCGCGTCGTGTCTATGTGTGCACCCGCTGCCTGAAGGCCGGCAAGATCACCAAAGCCCGCTAGGGATACGGCTTGGCGGCGCCGCAGCGAGCCACCGGCGGGTCGCGGGTATCCGATCCGAGCATCGTTCGCTTCCGGGCGTTGATGGAGGCCGGGCTGGCGGCGCTCGAGGAACGGCGCGAGGAGGTCAACGACCTCAACGTGTTCCCGGTCGCAGACGGCGACACCGGCGACAACATGGTGCTCACGCTGCGGGCCGTCCTGCAGGAGCTGGACCGGCTCGAGAACGCCTCCGAGGGACGCACGATCGACGAGATCGGCCGCGACGAGATCGTCGCTTCGGTCGCCCGTGCCGCGCTGCTCGGCGCCCGCGGCAACTCGGGCGTGATCCTCTCGCAGCTGATCCGCGGTGCCGCCGAGGAGCTCGCGAGCCGGCCCGGTGAGCTCGTCGACCCGGTCCTGATCGGCGCCGCGCTCGCGCGCGCCGCGGACCAGGCCTATGGCTCGGTCCGCGATCCCGCCGAGGGAACGATCCTGACGGTGGTCCGCGAGATGGCTCACCGGGTCGCCTCCGATCTCGCCCACGCCCCGAACTCCCGGCTCGGCGACGACGCGACGATACTCGAGCAGGATGAGGTGATCGCGCACGTGATCGAGAGCGCGCTCGACGCCGGCCAGGAGTCAGTCAAGCGGGGGCCCGACCTGCTGCCGGTGCTGCGCGAAGCGGGCGTCGTCGATGCCGGCGGGTACGCGGTCACGGTGTTGCTGGCGGGGATCGTCGGTGCGCTGCGCGGCGGCGAGGCGCCGATCCTCGAGCACCAGGCCGCGGCCCGCGTCTCCCATCCCCAGCACGCCTCGACTACCTACCGCTACTGCACCAACTTCGCGGTCAGTGGCACCGGGCTCGAGCAGCGACTCTACATCGAGGCGCTCGAGCAACTCGGCGACTCGGTGCTGGTCGTCGGCGACCGCACGACGCTCAAGGTCCACGTCCACACCGACGACCCCGATGCGGCGACAGCGCTGTTCGCCGACGCGGGCGTCGTCTCGCACCTTGATGTCGCCGACATGCGCGAGCAGGTGCAGGCCCGCGACGAGCGCCTGGTCGAGCCCGCGCAGGCCGTCTGCGGCGCGCTCGCGGTCGTCAACAGCGACGGCATGACTGCCCTGTTCGAGAGCTTCGGCGTCCGCGTGCTGGACGGTGGCCCGACGCTGAACCCATCGACCTACGACCTGCTGGCGGCGATCCACGCGGTCCCCGCCGAGCAGGTGGTGGTGCTCCCCAACAGCCCCAACGTCGTGATGGCGGCCGAGCGCGCGGCAGAACTGTCCGACAAGACCGTCAGCGTCGTCCCGTCGCGCTCACAGCAGGCCGGCCTCGCCGCGGCGGTCAGCCTCGACCCAGAGCGACCCGCGGTCGCCAACGCTGAGGCGATGGTCGAGGCGCTCGAACACGTCCGCACCGGCGCCGTCGCCCCCGCCGGCCGAGACGATGCCCAGGGCCGGTTCCGCGCCGGCGATGCTGTCGGCTTCGTCGAGGAGGAGCTGGTCTCCTGGGGGGAGCCTCTGCCGACGCTGCGCGAAGTTCTCGTCCTGCTCGCCCAGGGGGCCGAGCTGATCACATGTCTGCGGGGGGCCGACGCGCCGCTCGACGACGAGACCGTCCGCGCGCTCGGCGCCGAGGAGGTCGAGCTCGAACTGTCGGTCGGCGGGCAGCCGAGCTACTGGTGGTTGCTGTCGGCTGAGTAGGGGCGCCGACCGGCGCGGCGGTCATCATCGTGTTGATCGTGTCGCCGACCGCGTTCACCACTTCACGCCCGCTGCTCGACGAGGAGCTCACCGAGGCGCCGGTCCGCTACCCGCGCCCGTCGCTGCTGGCGCAGCCGCTCGAGTTCGAGGGCCCGAAAGCCGCCCAAGCCGCCGGCTCTCTCGGCCTGGAGACGGTGGCGGATCTACTGGCGCACCTGCCCCGCGATCGCCGTGAGGCGCGCGCCGTGGCGCAGCTGGTGCCCGGCGAAGCTGCGACCGTGGTGGTCGTGGTTCGAGCATCGCGGCGCGGCCTGTCCGCCGGCGCGGGATGCGGCCGCTGGTCGAGGCGACCGTCGCCGACGACTCGGGGCCGATGAAGGCGACGTTCTTCAACCAGCCGTGGCTCGTGCACCGCTACCCGGCGGGCACGAGGCTCGTCCTGCACGGCAAGTACGAGGCGCGCAACCGCTTCCGCGTCCAGGCACACGCGCGCACTGCCCACGCCGGCGGCGGCAGCCGACGCGGTCGCTCATTACGCCGCGACCGAGGGGCTCTCCTCGACGCAGATCCTCGCCCTCGTTCGCGCGCACGCGGGCGCGATCGGCGAACTGGTCGAGCCGCTGCCAACGCTGTTGCGGGTGCAGGAGCGGCTGCCCGAGCGCCGCAGCGCGGTCGCCGCGGTGCACTTCGAGGGCGACGCCGAGCAGGCCCTCGGGCGCCGCCGGCTCGCATTCGAGGAGCTGCTGCTGGTCCAGCTTGGGCTGCTGCGGCGCCGCCGCCTGCGGCGCAGCAGCGCCAGCGCTCCGGCGTTGGACGGCGAGCGCGAGCTGACCGCGCGGTGGCTTGCCGAGATGCTCCCGTTTGCGCTCACCGGCGACCAGCTGGCGCGATCGCGCAGCTCGACCGCGACCTCTCCGACGAGCGCCCGATGCAGAGGTTGCTGATGGGGGAGGTCGGTTCCGGGAAGACCGTGGTCGCGCTGTATGCGCTGCTGCGGGCCGTCGAGCACGGCTATCAGGGGGCGATGATGGCGCCGACCGAGCCGCTTGCCGAGCAGCATTTCCAGACGCTCCAGACGCTGATGCCCGGCGAGGCCGTCCCAATCGGGCTGCTGACCGGATCGACGCCGGCGCGGCGGCGCTCGGACCTCCTTGGCAAGCTCCGAGCGGGGAGCTGGCGCTGCTGGTCGGCACCCATGCGCTGATCGAGGAGCCGGTCCAGTTCGCGCGCCTTGCGGTCGCGGTCGTCGACGAGCAGCACCGCTTCGGCGTTCGCCAGCGAGCGGCGCTCGACGCCAAGGCGCCGCCCGGGGAGAGCCCCCACGTCCTGCACATGACCGCGACCCCGATCCCGCGCACGCTTGCGCTCGCAGGCTACGGCGACCTCGACTTCACACAGCTGCGCGAGCTCCCACGCGGCCGCCAGCCGATCCAGACATTCGTCTGCTCCTCCGAACGCGAGCGCGCCCGCGCCTATGACCGGATCCGCGAGGAGCTGCGCGCCGGGCGCCAGGCGTTCGTCGTCTGCCCGCTGATCTCTGAGTCCGAGTTGCTGCAGGCCCGCGCCGCGACGGCCGAGTTCGAGCGCCTTCGCGACGGCGAGCTGAGCGACTTCCGCGTCGTGCTGATGCACGGTCAGCAGCGTCCGGCCGAGAAGCACGACGTGATGGCGGCGTTCGCGTCGGGCGCCGCCGACGTGCTGGTCGCCACCTCGGTGGTCGAGGTCGGGATTGACGTGCCCAACGCGAGCGTGATGCTCGTCGAGGACGCCGACCGCTATGGGATCTCGCAGCTGCACCAGCTCCGCGGGCGGATCGGGCGCGGGCCGCACCCGTCACTCTGCCTTCTGTTCGGGGCGCGCGAGTCGCCGCGCCTGCGGGCGCTGGCCGAGCACACGGACGGCTTCAGGCTGGCCGAGATCGACCTCGAGCTACGCGGCGAGGGAGAGCTGGTCGGCACCCGCCAGAGCGGGCTGGCGCAGTTCCGGGTCGCCGAACTCCCGCGCGACGCTGAGCTGCTCGAGCGCGCACGCGGGCGGGCGCAGCGGATCGACGACTCAGACCCCGAGCTCGAATCGCCCGAGCACGCGCTGCTGCGGGATGCGCTCGCGGGCCTGTTCGGCGACCAGGCAGTGGCGCCGATCCCGGCCTAGAGGCGTCGCTGGTGCGCGTGATCGCGGGCACGTATGGCGGCCGCGAACTGGTCGCGCCACGTGGCCGCGCGACGCGGCCGACGTCCGATCGCGTGCGCGAGGCGCTGTTCTCGATCCTCGGCGATGTCGGCGGCGTCCGGGTGCTCGACCTGTTCGCGGGCTCGGGTGCCCTGGCGATCGAGGCGCTCTCCAGAGGAGCCGCGGAGGCGACACTGGTGGACTCCTCGCCGGCGGCGGTGGCGGCGATCAGGCGCAATCTTGGCGCGCTCGGGATCGCCGCGGTCGTGGCGCGCGCTGACGCGCTGAGATTCCTCGAGCGCGCAGCGGGTAGCAAGCGTCAATACGATCTCGTCTTCCTAGACCCTCCATACCGCAACGCGGGCGCGCTCTCGGCGCGACTCTCGGCGGCGCTGGTGCCGGTGCTCGCCCCCGAGGCCCGCGTCGTCGCCGAAAGTGATCGCCGTAGGCCGCTCGGGCTCTCGCTCGAACTGCGAGACGAGCGCCGCTACGGCGACACCCTGATCCAGATTCATGGCTCTTGATAACCGCTGCCTCCCGATGACCCCCGATAACTGCCTCCCGACCTCCCGATGACCCCCGATCCCGACCTTCCGATGACCCCCGATCCCGACCTCCCGATGACTCCCGATCCCGACCTCCCGATGACTCCCCGATGACTCCCGATAACCGGATCGCCGTCTGCCCGGGGACCTTCGACCCCGTCACCTACGGGCATCTCGACGTGATCTCGCGCGCCTCGGCGATGTACGACCAGGTCGTGGTCGGGGTCGTCAACCTCCCGTGGCGCAAGGGCAGCACGCTGTTCAGCACCGAGGAGCGGATCGCGTTTCTGCTCGAGGCGACTCGTGAGATGCCCAACGTCTCGATCGAGCCGTTCAGCAACCTGCTGGTCGAGTTTGCGCGCGAGCAGGGAGCGATGGCGATCGTCAAGGGATTGCGCGCAATCTCGGACTTCGAGTACGAGCTGGAGATGAACCAGCTCAACCGGCGCCAGGCCCCCGACATCGAGTCCGTTTACCTGATGGCGTCGCCCAAGTACAGTTTCCTGCGTTCGAGTGGAGTCAAGGAGCTCGCAACGTTTGGTGGTGAGATCGACGATCTTGTCCCCGAAGGCGTCGCCCGGCACTTGAAGGAACGGCTCGGCCGTTGACGAAACAGAGGATCGCGAAATGGATGTTCTAGTACTGATCGACAAGCTGGACGACCTCGTCCATAACGCCAAGCCGGTCCCGCTAACCGACCAGGTGCGCGTGGACAAGGAGGAGATCTACGACATCCTCGATCAGATGCGCGCCACGATCCCCGAGGAGATCAAGCAGGCGCGATGGATCGTCAAGGAGCGCCAGGAGATGCTCGCTGAAGCCAAGCGCGAGGCCGAGCGGATCGTCAAGGAGGCGCGAGAGCGCCAGGAGCGCCTGGTTTCCGACGAGGAGATCACCAAGCAGGCCGAGCGCGCCGCCGAGGACATCATCGAGGACGCCCGCGCCCGGGAGCGCGAGATCCGCCTCGGCGCCGAGGACTACGCCGACGAGATCCTCAACACGCTCGAGGTCAACCTCTCGAAGTTCATCGCGGCCGTGCAGCGCGGGCGCGATCGGCTCGCGGGCAAAGACGAGCCTGCAGAAGTTTCCTGACCGTTAGCCCGGTCCTGGCGCCGCCCTGCGGCCCGGGAGCGCTTTACGTTGCGCTCCGCGCTGGGGTCGCGCGAACGGCCGCGACCGGGCCGAGGGCGGCACCGGGCCCGGCCTTGGCCGTACGCTTCCTTGGGTGACGGCGATCGAAGTCCTCGAGACGGACATCACTGTTCTGGAGGTTGATGCGATCGCCAATGCGGCGAATACGCGGTTGCTGCATGGGGGCGGAGTCGCGGGGGCGATCTCGCGGGCTGGGGGCGCGGTCGTGCAGCGGGAATCCGATGCGCGGGCGCCGATCGGGCTCGGCGAGGCCGTGGAGACTTCGGGTGGGGCGATGCCGTGCCGGTGGGTGATTCACGCGGCGACGATGGAGCTCGGTGGTCCGACCTCCGCTGAGGTGATCCGGCGCGCGACCGCGAGCACGCTGGCGCTGGCCGACGAGCTCGGCGCGGGCTCGCTGGCGCTGGTCGCGTTCGGGACCGGAGTCGGGGGCTTCCCGCTCGACCGGGCAGCCGCGATCGAGGTCGAGGAGGTCCGCCGGCACATCGAGGGCGGGACGGGCATTGAGCGGATCGTGTTCGCCGTTCGCGGCGCCGAGGCGCGCGAGGCGTTTGCCGCCGCGCTCGCATGAAGCGCCGCCGGCCTCGGCTGCTCGCCACGGCCGGCCCCGAGTTCGATTTCATCCCCTATAAGGGGCAGGATCGAACACAACGCCGCCGTCCGAAGTGAGACGAGTCCCGCTGGCGCTTGGGCGCGCCCGGCCGGCGCCGCTTGCGGGTTGGCGCGCCCGACCGGCGCGGCTCACGCCCGGTCGGCCCGCTACCGCTTGCCACGCCCGGTCAGCGCCAGCCCGATCCCGAGCGCGATCATCGTCACCCCGCCGCCGACGCTGAGGCGTTCCAAACGCTTTGGGGAGCGGCCGAACCACTCGCGTGCGGTGCCCGACGCCAGGGCCCAGCTGCCATCCGACAGCACCGCGATCAGCGCGCAGATCAGGCCGAGAGTCGCCAGCTGCAAGGTCGCGCTTCCGCTGGAGCGGTCGATGAACTGGGGCAGCACGGCGGTGAAGATGATCAGCCCCTTGGGGTTGGTGGCGCCGACGACGAACCCCTCGCGCAGGATCGTCGAGAGCTTGCGCGGCGCGACCGCGGCGGACGTCAGCGCGCCTGCGAGCTGCTTGCGGTCGCGGATGCTCCGCAGGCCGAGGATCACGAGATATGCCGCGCCGATCAGCTTCAGGACGGTGAACACGGTCTGTGAGCTGGCGAGGACCGAGCCGAGACCGACCACGACCAGCAGCAGCTGGAACAGCAGGCCGCCGACGTTTCCGAGCACGGTCGCCAGCGCTGCCCGCCGCCCGAGCGCGACCCCACGGCTGACGACGAACAGCACGCTCGGGCCCGGGATCAGGATCAGCACGTAGACGGTGATCAGGAACGCCGGCAGATGGTTGGTCGGCAGCACGCCTGCTCCTAACGGATCGGGAGGTCCTAGCGGATCTCGAACCCCTTCAGGCCCTCGGACGGCTCGTCGCTGGCCTGCACGCGGTCGACGCGCGCGCCGCGCGGCCCTCGCTGGCAGAACGAGGCGACGCGGGCGACCGCCTCGGGGCGGCCTTCGAGGACCACCTCGACGGCGCCGTCGGTGAGGTTGCGAGCCCAACCCGAGACGCCTTCTCGCCACGCCCGCTCGCGGGTCGAATCGCGGAAGAAGACGCCCTGGACTCGCCCGTGGACCAGAAGCCGCCTGCGAATCACGTCCGCCGCCATCGCCCGATTCTGCCAAGCGGTTCCGTCCGCACCCCGCGCAATGCTGATTGGCCCTGCAAATGAACGCGATCTGGCTTGCAATCGGAGTGTTGATCGGCGCCGGCGTCCTCGCCGTGGCGTTGCGGCCACGGCTGCGTGCGGGAACAGCCGCGATCCGCGAGGCCGGCGAGCTGGACCGTGAGCTGGTCCGTGCCCGCGCCGATCTCGAGCACGAGCGCGCGCGCGCCGACGAGCGCCTCGCGACCGTCAACGATGCCCAGGAGCGGCTGTCGGCGTCGTTCAAGGCGCTCAGCGCCGACGCGCTGCAGTCGAGTCTGGCTCAGCTCGCCGAGCTCTCGCGCGCGCAGCTGCAGGCCGCACAGGTGCAGGCTACGGGCGATCTCGAGCAGCGCCAGCACGCCGTCGAGCAGCTGGTCGCGCCGCTCAAGGAGCAGCTCGGCCGCGTCGACAGCCAGCTGACGCGGCTCGACCAGGAGCGGCGCGAGTCCCGCGGGCGGCTCGAGTCCCAGCTGCGGACGCTGAACGAGACCGGCGAGCGGCTACGCACCGAGACCGGCGCGCTGGTCACGGCGCTGCGCAAACCCAACGCCCGTGGCCAGTGGGGCCAGATGCAGCTGCGAAACGTGGTCGAGCTGGCGGGCATGCTCCGCCATTGCGACTTCGTCGAGCAGTCGTCGGTGGCCGGCGACGAGACGACGCTGCGCCCGGACCTGATCGTCAAGCTGCCGGGCGGCAAGGAGGTCGTGGTCGACGCCAAGGCGCCGCTGCAGGGTGTGCTCGACGCCTACCAGGCGCGCGACGAGGCCGAGCGCGAGCGGCACCTCCGAGACCACGCGCGGCTGTTGCGAAAGCACGTCAAGGCGCTCGCCGACAAGGAATACTGGGCTGGGCTCGACAGCTCGCCGGACTTCGTCGTCATGTTCCTGCCAGGCGAGCACCTGTACGGCGCGGCGCTCGAGGCCGACCCAGCGCTGATCGAGGACGCGATGGCGCGCCGGGTCCTGATCGCGACCCCGACGACCTTGCTGGCGCTGCTGCGGACGGTCGGCTACGCCTGGCAGCAGGAGCGCGTCGCCGAGTCGGCCCAGGCGATCTCCGACCTCGGACGCGAGCTGCACGCGCGACTGGTCAAGCTCTCGGGCCTGCTGTCGACGCTCGGCGGCCGCCTCAACAGCGCCGTCCGCGCCTACAACGAGACCGTCGGCTCCTACGAGGCCCGCGTGTTGCCCGCAGCCCGCCGGTTCGCAGACCACGGCGCCGTCACCGACGGGCGCGAGCTACCCGCGCTCGAGCACGTCACGACCGCCGCCCGCAACGTCAATGCGGCAGAGCTGACGCTCGAGCTCGACCCCGAGCCCGAAGTCCCCGCACCCCCGCGCCGCCTCCGCGCAGCCGAATAGGGAAAACGTGAAACGCTCGGGCTCCGGCCACGAGCGAGCGGAATCAGAGCAAGGGGGCGGTCGGGGCGGCGAGGGATGTCGCCTCGCACAAGTCGCGTCGCTTGCGCGACGGAGCCGCGACGCACCAAGCATCAGCATTCCTTGTGCCAGAGGCGACATCCCTCGCCACCCCCGAAGCGGCCTACCCCCGCTCGGAATACCACCGAGCGAGATCTGCGCGCTGATGTTCCAACGGATTCGCGGACGGCTTGCGGACCTGCACGACCTCGAGCGCTTCGCCGATCTCGAACCCGTCCCGTGCGGCGAGCACGGCCGCGGCGACGGCGGCCGACCGCTGCCAGCCTGCCCGGCAGTGGACATAGGTGCGCTCACCGGCATCGAGCCAGCCGGTCACGGTCTGGACCGCCTCCTCGAGCGCGTCAGGCGGCAGGTGCCCGTAGTCGACGAGCGACAGCCGGCTCTCCTGGATCCCGGCGGCGGCGAGCGCGGTCTCGACCTCGGACCGCTGCCCGGGCTCGTACTCGTCGTCCTCGACGAGGTTGAGGACGTGCCGGATGCCGAGCCGCTGCAGGACGTCGATGTCGCTGGCGTCGAGCGGATAGGCACCAACGAGTAGGTCCTCGCGCACATCGGCGAAGCCGTAGGACCAGAACCAATCAGACACCCAACAATGATGACTGTCGCGAGTCGCGGGGCAGCGGCTCGGGCGTTAGTGATTGATTAAAGGGCGATGAGTGGCGCACTGGCCGACAGCATGTACGTCGCGAATACGTTCGTCCGGGCGGGAATTCTGCGCCCGTCGCGCCCCGATCGGGCGCTGCGCGCGGCGCTTGGTCTGCACCGCTGGGGACCTAGCCTGGCGGCCGGCTACCTCGGCGCCGCCGCCCGCTATCCGAACGCCACGGGGGTGATCGACGAGATCGGCACCGTCACCTTCTCCGAGATCGACTGCCGCACGAACGCGCTCGCGCGGGGGCTCGCCGGCCACGGCGTGCGCGAGGGAGACGGCGTCGCGATCATGTGCCGCAACCACCGCTGGTTCGTCGAGGCGAGCATCGCGTGCTCGAAGCTCGGCGCCGACGCCGTGTACCTCAACACCTCGTTCGCCGCCCCCCAGGTCGCGGACGTGATCGGACGCGAGGCTCCCGCCGCAATCGTCTACGACGACGAGTTCTCCGAGGCGATCGGCGACGCGAGCGAGCAGCGGCCGTGCTTCGTCGCCTGGCAGGACCAGCCGTCCGGCGCCACGCCTTGCCTGGACGAGCTGTGTGTCACCCGGTCACGGGACCCGCTGGCGCCGCCGGCGCGGGCCGGCCGGACCGTGATCCTCACCTCGGGCACGACCGGTTCGCCGAAGGGCGCCAACCGCGCCAGCCCCACCTCGCTGAGTCCCGCCGCGGCGCTCCTGTCGGCGATCCCGCTGCGGGCGCGCGAGACGACGATGATCGCGGCGCCGCTCTTTCACTCGTGGGGATTCGCGCACCTGACGCTCAGCACCGCACTCTCCTCGACGCTCGTGCTCACGCGGCGATTCGATCCCGAAGCGACGCTGCGGGCGGTCGCGCAGCGGCGAGCGACGGCGCTGGTGGTGGTGCCGGTGATGTTGCAGCGAATGCTCGAGCTCGGACCCGAGCGGCTACGCGCGCACGACACCGGCTCGTTGCGGGTGATCGCCGCCAGTGGCTCGGCTCTGCCCGGGCCGCTCGCCGAGCGGGTGATGGACGCGTTCGGGGACAAGCTCTACAACCTCTACGGCTCGACCGAGGTCGCGTGGGCATCGATCGCCTCGCCCGACGATCTGCGCGCGGCGCCCGGGACCGCGGGACGGCCGCCGCGCGGGACGGTGGTCAGGATCCTCGGGCCGGACTCGCGGGAGCTGGGGGCGGGCGAGCGCGGGCAGATCTTTGTCGGTTCGGAGCTCCTGTTCGACGGCTACACCGGCGGCGGCGACAAGGCGCGAGTCGGCGGGTTGATGTCGACCGGCGACGTCGGTCACTTCGACGCCGACGGGCGCCTGTTCGTCGACGGGCGTGACGACGACATGATCGTCTCAGGCGGCGAGAACGTGTTCCCGTCCGAAGTCGAGGACCTGATCTCGGCGGTGCCGGGAGTGGCGGAGGCGGCTGTCGTGGGCGTCGACGACGAGCAGTTCGGACAGCGCCTGGCCGCCTACGTCGTGCTCGCCTCCGGCGCGCAGCTCGGCGAGCAGGAGCTCAAGGACCACGTCCGGCGCAACCTGGCGCGTTACAAGGTTCCGCGTGACGTGCTGTTCGTCGACGAGCTGCCACGCAACGCGACCGGCAAGGTGCTCAAGCGGGCGCTGCGCGACTCTTCCTAAGCTGAGAGCCATGGCTAACCGCGTCGATGACCTTGATCTCGGCCGGCTGCGATTGACCGCCGGCGAGGGCCGCCGGATTCAGGTAGAGCTCGCGCTCGCGCCGTTCGAGCTCGGTGGCGAGCACTATCGGGTCTTGCCGGAACGCATCCCGGCGACGCTCGAGCTCGCGCGGACGACCGGCAACGGCTACGCGCTGCGGCTGCGCTTTGAGGCGAGCGTCGACGGCCCATGCATGCGCTGCCTGTCGCCCGCGGCGCCGACGTTTGAGATCGATGTGCGCGAGGTTTCTCAGCCGAGCGGTGGGGAGGAGCTGAGGTCGCCGTATGTCGACGACGATGGCGTGCTTGACCTTGGCGCCTGGGCACGCGACGCGCTCGGACTTGCTCTGCCCACGCAGATCCTATGCAAGCCCGATTGCGCGGGTCTATGCTCGGTGTGCGGTGCCGATCTCAACCAGGCGGGCCCCGACCATCGCCACGAACCGGCGCCAGATCCTCGCTGGGCAAAACTCTCCGAAATCAGGTTTGACGGCCGAAGACCGTAATAACCCGCCAACGTGCGGGAAATTCTTACGCAGTTTGGTTAAGTAAGAAGCACTTTCGGCCGATCATATGGATCGAATGAACTCCATCCGGGAGTTGTCGAGACGAGGCGAGCCCACCGCCGCCGCGCATGTCCGCGGCCTGCTCGAGCTCGCGCAGCTCGTGCGTAGCGGCTCTGGGCTCTCAGAGCTGCTGGCGGCGATCGCCCGGGTCGTCTCCGAGACGCTCGGGTTTGAAACCGTCGTCATCAACCTGTACCGGCCGGAGAGCGACGAGTACGAGGTCAAGGCGGTGCACGGCAACGAGCGGGCACGCGCGATCCTGCTGGGCAACGTCACCCACGCAGACACCTGGAGCCCGCAGCTCGATCCGCGCTTCCTGCGCCGCGGCGCGTTCTTCATCCCGGAGGCGGCGCTGGAGTGGGACGACGAGGCGGTGGCCTCGTACACGCCGCAGATCGACCCGACCCGCGTCGACGATGGCACCGCCTGGCGCGCCGACGACGCGCTGTTCGTGACGCTCGACGGGACCGACGGAAGGCGGCTCGGGGTGATCGCCGTCGACGAGCCGACCTCCGGGCGCCGCCCCGACGACCAGCTGATCGATGTCCTGACCGCGGTCGCGGCGCACGCCGCCCAGGCGATCGAGAGCGCCTACCAGCTGGCCGCGCTCGAGGTGGCGCTGGCGCGCCATCGTGCGATGATCGAGACCTCGCTCGACGCGGTGCTCGCGTTCGACAGCCACGGCCGGATCATCGAGTTCAACCCGGCCGCCGAGCGGACCTTCGGCTACCGCTCTGAGGACGTGATCGGAAGCGACTTCGCCGAGCTCCTGATCCCGGCCGAGGAGCGCGACGTCCGCCGACTGGGCCTCCAGCAGGCGTTCGAGCAAGGCGAGCAGGCGCGTTTCGACCGCCGGATCGAGGCGACGGCGCAGCGCGCCGACGGCTCGCAGTTCCCGATCGAGCTGTCAGTGACGGTCGTGCGCGGCTCCGACGAGGACGAGCCGGTCCTGTACTGCTTCGCCCGTGACATCTCCGAACGACGTCGTGGCGAGGAGCAGCTTGCCTATCTCGCCTACCACGACCCACTGACCGGCCTCCCGAACCGGGTCCTGGTCGAGGAGCAGCTCGACCTCGCGCTCGCCCGCGCCCGCCGGATGGACACGGCGATCACGCTTCTGTTCGTCGATCTCGATGACTTCAAGGCCGTCAACGATCGGCTCGGGCACGCGGCCGGCGACCAGCTGCTGGCCGCGGTCGCGACGCGGCTGCGAGCGGTGCTGCGAGACACGGACGTGCTCGCACGCCAAGGCGGCGACGAGTTCCTGGTCCTGATCTCGGACCTCGCCAAGGAACCCGCCCGCGCCGCCGAGGCGGTCGCGGCCAAACTCCACGGGGCGCTCCGTGAGCCGTTCGCGATCGCCGGCGCCGAGCTGCGCACTGCGGCCAGCATCGGCGTCAGCGTGTATCCCGACGACGCGTCCGACACCGAGGCGCTGCTGCGCCATGCCGATGCGGCGATGTACAAGGCGAAGGCAGCGGGCGGGGGCCAGGTCGCGTTCCACAAGCCCGCCGAATCGATCATCGCGCGACGTGCGAGCATCTCCCAGCAGCTGAGCCGCGCGATTGCACGCTCCGAGCTCGAACTGCACTACCAGCCGGTCTGGTCAGTGAGCGGCGTACGCGGGATCGTCGGGATCGAGGCACTGCTGCGCTGGCGCCACCCCGACCGTGGCCTCCTGAAGCCGGATTCGTTCATGACACTCGCCGAGCACAGCGCGGTCGGCGACCAGCTGGTTGCCTGGATCGTGCAGCGCGCATGTCGCGAGTCCAAGCGTTGGCAGGACGGCAACCTCCGGCCTTGCCTGAGCCTCAACGTCTCCTCGCACCAGCTAGTGGCCTCGAGCTTCGCCACCCGCCTGCTCGAGGCGATCGCCGAGCAGGGGCTTGACCCCGGCTCGTTCATGGTCGAGATGACCGAGTCGGCGTGGACGGTCGACGCGACTGACACGCTCGCCGAGCTCGCCGGGTTGCGAGGCGCCGGGGTCGCGCTGGCGATCGACGATTTCGGTGCCGGCTTCTCTTCGCTCTCGCGCCTGCACGAGCTCGAGCTCGACGCGGTCAAGCTCGACCGCCGACTGCTCGCCGGGATTCCCGCCGACATGACCGCGGTCGCGATCCTACGCGCGATCGTCGATCTCGCACGGGCCTGTGAGGCGACGATAATCGCCGAGGGGGTCGAGAGCGAGGAGCAGATCTCGTTCTTGACTGCCACCGGGATTGACCACGCCCAGGGCTTCCATTCGGCCAGCCGCTGCGCGCCGCCGAGATCACGCCGCTGCTGGCCCGGCGGCTGCTACCCGGACCGGTAGCGGCTTAGCGGTTCCAAGCGTGTCGCAGGGCCTGCGCTGAGCCGCCTCCCTGCTAGCCTGCTGCCTTCAAATGGCCGTCCCGAAGCAAAAGCAATCTCACGCTCGCACCACCCAGCGCCGCTCCCAGCACAAGATCACGGCGCCGGCCTACAACGAGTGCCCGCAGTGCCACAGCCCGCGGCGCCCCCACCGCGTCTGCCCGGTATGCGGTAGCTACCGCGGACGCGAAGTGATCGCCGGCGCAGGCGAGCAGACCGGCTGAGCGCGGGACCACGATGGTCACCGTCGCCGTTGATGCGGGCGGGGCGGATCTCGGCCCCGCGGAGGTGGCAGCCGGAGCGACGCGGCGGCCGCCGCCGGGGTGGCTGTGATCCTGTTCGGCCCGGCCGAGGAGATCGGCGAGGTCGGAGCCGGCGTCGAAGTGGTCGACGCGCCCGTGTCGATCGCGAAGGCCGCCGACCCCGCGTTCGCCGTCCGCTCGACGCCCGAGGCCTCGATCGTTCAGGCCGCCAGGCGGTTGCCGACGGCCGTGCGCAGGCACTCGTGTCGGGCGGCTCGACGGGATCGGCGCTCGCCGCCGGACTGTTCAACATGCGCCGCGACCGCGGCATATACCGCCCCGCGCTGGCGCTGCCGGTGCCGATCCCCGGCGCAGCCCCGGTGCTGCTGCTCGATGTGGGTGCGAACGTCACCTGCCGCCCCGAGCACCTGGTCCAGTTTGCCCACATGGGCTCGGCCTTCGCGCACGCGGTGATGGGGATCGACTCGCCGCGCGTGGCGCTGCTGTCCAACGGCGAGGAGCCGGGCAAGGGGACGCCCGATCTGGTGTTCGTCCACGAGCAGCTCGCCGCCGAGGGTGGGACTGGGCTGAACTTCGTCGGCAACGTCGAGGGGACCCAGGTGACTGACGGCGTCGCCGACGTGATCGTGATGGACGGCTTCACCGGGAACATCACGCTGAAGCTGATCGAAGGCGTCTCGGGGCGGACGCTGCGCGCGATCCGGGACGCGGCGCTCGGCTCGACCCGTGGCAAGCTCGGCGGCTGGCTGCTGAAGCCGGCGGTCGCCCGCCTGCGCGAGGAGATCGACCCGGAAGGACCCGGCGGGGCATACATGCTGGGGCTGCGTCAGCTCGGCGTCGTCGCCCACGGCCGCTTCAGCCGCCGTGGCTTCCAGCGCGCGATCGAGGTCGCAGCACGCGGCGTCGAACAGGACGTGATCAGCGCGACGCGCGATGCACTGAAGGCGGCCGGGGCGCTTCGCACGCCGCTGGCGGTCGGGGCCCAAAACGGCGATGACTAGCTTCGATCCCGGATCACGGCGCCCCTTGTCCGTCCCCGGAGCTACGGTGGTGGGTCGATGACCCGTGAGCAAGTCTTCTCGTTGATCCGCGCGCACCTGGCCGACGAGCTCGAGCTAGACCCGTGCGGGTCACGGAGTCGACTCGCTTCCGCGAGGACCTCGAAGCTGACTCGCTGGACCTGTACACGCTCGTCCAGGAGCTCGAGGACTCCTACGGCGTGCGGATCTCCGACGAGGAGGCGGCCAAGATCCTCACGGTCGGCCAGGCGGTCGAATTCGTGCTCGCTAGCGGCGCCGCCTCGCAGGCCTCGGCGGCCGCGAGCCAAGGCACTGAGCCTGAGTGACCGAGGCGCCCGCGCCCTCGCTGCAGGAGCTGCTCGAACGGTTGGCGCCCGAGCTCGCAAAGCCGGTTTTCACGCACTCGTCCTGGACGATGCGGCGCTCGGACTCATACGAGCGGCTCGCGTTCCTCGGCGACAGCGTGCTGGGGCTCGCGATCACGACACACCTGTTCCCGCGCCTGGACGCCGATCGCTACGGCCCCGGGCGGCTGACCAAGATCCGCGCCCAGGCAGTCTCGGGACGCGCGTGCCGGGTGGTCGCCGAGCGGCTGGGCGTGCCCGAGCGGCTGCGGGCCGCGGCGCCCGAGAGCGCCGGCCCGGGTGTGGAGGCGCTGATCGCGACCGAGCGAGTGCTGGCGTCTGTGATCGAGGCCGTGATCGGTGCCTGCTACCTGCAGTTCGGCTACGAGACCACCGCGGCCGCAGTCGTGCAGGCGTTCGCGGCCGAGATCGACGACGCGCTCGAGAACCCGGTCGACTACAAGTCGGCGCTGCAGGAGCGGCTCGCGCGGCGCGGCGAGCTCGTCAGCTACGCCGTGATCGAGGAGCACGGCCCGCCACACGATCGGACGTTCACGGTCCTCGCGACGATTGACGGACTCGAGATCGGTTCCGGAGTCGGGCGTAGCAAGAAGGACGCCGAGCAGGACGCTGCGCAGGCGGCGCTGGAGTCGATGTCGAAGTGAGTGCGGCCGATCCGGCCGGTCGGACCCGTAGCGTGCCGGGTCTGGCCGGGCGCTCGCGTAGTTTGCCGGGTCTGGCCGGGCGCTCGCGTAGCGTGCCCGATCAACGCTCGTGTATCTGAAATCGATCACCGTCAAGGGCTTCAAGTCCTTCCCTGACCGCAGTCGGCTCGAGTTCGGGCCTGGCGTCAGCGTGATCGTCGGTCCCAACGGTTCCGGAAAGTCCAACGTCACTGACGCGGTCCTGTGGGCGCTAGGAGAGCAGTCTCCCGGCAACGTCCGCGGACAGTCGATGCAGGACGTGATCTTCGCCGGCGCCCCCGGCCGCCAGGCTGCCGCCTACGCCGAGGTCGAGCTGGTGCTCGACGACAGCGAGGGAACGCTCGCGCTGGGCGCGCCCGAGGTGTCGATCTACAGGCGGTTGGACCGCACCGGCGAGGGGGAGTACCGGGTGTCGGGCGCCCGCTGCCGGCTGATCGACGTCGTCGAGCTGCTGTCGGACACCGGCCTGGGCAAGGAGATGCACTCGGTCATCTCCCAGGGCCGCGTCGAATCGATCGTTTCCTCCAAGCCCCGCGACCGGCGGATGCTGATCGAGGAAGCCGCGGGCCTCGGCAAGCACCGCAAGCGCCGCCGCCGCGCGCAGTTGAAGCTGACCCGCACACAGGAGAACCTCGACCGCGCCCTCGACGTCGAGCGCGAGGCGCGCTCGCGGCTGCGCCCGCTCAAGCGCCAGGCGGAGGCTGCCGAGCTCCACGCGCGGCTCGAGCGCCAGGCGCTCGAGATCCGCTGGGAGCTCACGCGCGACGACGTCCGCGGCCATCGGGCCGCGCTCGCTGAGTCAGAGCGTGCCGCTGCCGAGGTCCGGAGCCGGCGAACGGCGCTCGACGCAGAGCTCGAGGGGGTCGGCCAGCGGCGGGAGGCCGCCGAGGAAGCGCTCGCGGCACGGAGCGCCAAGCGCGAAGAGCTCTCGCGCCGCGCGTACGCCGCGCGCGGGGCGGCGGAGCGGATCTCCTACCGAGCGGACTCGACCAGGTCGTCGGCGGCGACGATCGAGGCGCGCGTTAGCCGCTCGGTCGAAGTCGAGGCGCGGCTGCGCGAAGCCGCGCGAGACGACGCACCAGACCAGCAGGCGACCGAGCGGGTAGCGGCGCTCGAGCAGGCGTTGGCTGCGCTGCACCGCGATCGCGAGGCCGAGCTCGCGCGCGAGCTCGAGGAGCTCGAGCTTCGTCGCGAGCAGGCCGGCGAGACCGTCACCCGGCAGGCCGAGCTGGCCGCTGAGCGCGAGCAGCAGCGCAAGGCCGGCGATCTCCGCGTCCAGGAGGCCCAGGCGGCGCTGCGCGACGCCGAGCGCGGGCTCGAGGCCGCACGCGTGAACGCCGCCCGGATCGGCGGCGAGCTCGCGGCCGTCAACCACTTCCTGCGCACTCAGCTGCAGTCCCCCGGCGGCGCACCGATGCTCGCTGACCAGCTCGAGGTCGAGCCCGGCTACGAGCTCGCGCTCGCGGCGGCGCTCGACGGGCGCCTGCGGGCCGCAGTCGTTGAGCACCGCGGCGCCGGTGCCGAGCTCCTTGACCGCGCCGGCACGGACGGCGGCAGAGCGCTGATCGCTGACCCCGCGAGCGCCGCGGAGGGTGAAGCTCGCCAAGCCGGCGAGCAGATCGCCCCGGGCGCCGAGCCGCTGCTCGAGCGAGTCCGAGGCGGCGCCGCAGCGGTGGCGCTGGCCCGCGCGCTGCTATCCGACACCTGGGTGGTCGAGGACCTCGAGTCGCTGGGCGAGCGGTTCGAGGGCGTCGCGGTCACCAAGGCCGGTCGCGTCTGGTCCTCCCGCACTCGTGAGCTGCGCCAGGCGCCGGCGGTCGGAGACGACCACGTGCTGAGCGAGCGCAACCGCCGCGAGCGGCTCGTGCGCGAGACCGAGGCCGGCGCGCAGGCCGAGCTCGACGCGCGCTCGGCGCTCGAGTCCGCGAGCGCCGGACTCGCCGCAGCGCAGGTGACTCGTCGAGGAACTCGTCGGAGCGCACCGCGCCGCGGTCGGCGCGCTCGACGAGGCGACCGAACAGCAGCGCCGGATCACGGCCCAGATCGAGCGCCGCCGCGCCGCTCCCGACGACGGCCCGAACGCGGGGCGGCGCTCGCAGCTGACCGCCGAGCTCGCGGCCGAGCGCCAGATGCTCGCCCGTGCCGAACGCGAGCGCGCCGAGCGGGCGGCCCGGCTCGAGCGCCTCGGAGCGGCGATCGCCGCCGACCGCGAGCTGCTCCCGATCGTCGCCGAGCTGGTCGCGGTGCTCGAGCGGACAGCCGAGGCGATCGCCTCCCAGCTCGTGATCTTCGAGTCAGAGCTGACCGCCGACCGCGAGGCCGGCGAGCACGTCGCCATAACGCTGCGGGCCTGCGCGCGTCAGGAGGCGGAGCTGCACGCCAAGCTGCAGGGTGAGAACGAAGCCCTGACCGAGGCCGAGGTCCGGCTCGAACGGGCGCGAGACCGTGCCGCTGAATCGAACTCCGAGCTAGGCCGCCTCGCGCAGCGGCTCGAGCTCGAAGCCGAGCCCGCGACCGCTGAGCTCGCCGCCGAGGAGCGCGAGAGCCTCAACGCTCGGCTGGAGCGCCTCGCCCGTCGGCGCGAGCAGCTCGGACCCGTCAACCCGTTGGCCGAGCAGGAATACGCCGAGGCGGTAGAGCACGTGGAGGAGCTCGAGAGCCAGCGCTCCGATCTCGAGTCCGCGCTGCGTGAGCTCGAGAAGTTGATCACCGACACTGACCGCCAGATCCGCACCACTTTCGAGCAGATGTTCGCGGCCGCGGCCCGCGGGTTCGAGGAGCTCGCGGCACAGCTGTTCCCGGGCGGCCACGGGGCGCTGCGGCTTGTCAGCGAGCGCCCGGGGCCGGCGCGCGTGATCGGCGGCCAGTCGTCGGCGCCCGACGACGAGGACTCGCTCGAAAGCGAGGAGTCAACGAACCGCGACGACGAGGAGGACCTGCTCGGGGTCGAGATCGAGATCACCCCGGCGGGGAAGGAGTGCAAGCGGCTGTCGCTGCTGTCAGGCGGAGAGAAGTCGATGACCGCGCTGGCGTTCCTGTTCGCCGTGTTCCTCGCGCGGCCGTGTCCGTTCTACATCCTCGACGAGGTCGAGGCGGCGCTCGACGACCTCAACATCGACCGCTTCCTCGGGCTGCTGCGCCAGTACTCGACCCGGGCGCAGTTCATCGTCGTCACCCATCAGAAGCGGACGATGGACGCCGCCGACTCGCTGTACGGGGTCTCGATGGGCGCCGACGGTATCTCGAAGGTCGTCTCGCGCCGGCTGGCAGCGACGCGCAGGCTGCCTGAGTGCCAGGCTGAGGTAACGTCGCCGCCGTCATGGCCCGCGATTGGCGCGATCTGTTCATCGTCGACGGTGTGGCTCCGGCCGACCCGGAGTCTGAGCCCGACGCGAGTCCGAGAAGCGCGTCGGGCGTTTCCGGCGCCTGCGCGAAAGCCTGCGCAAGACCCGGCAGGCGCTGCAATCCGAAATTCAGGCGACGCTCTTCGAGGAGCTCAACGACGAAACCTGGGAGCGGCTCGAGGAGGCGCTGATCTACGCCGACGTGGGCGCCCAGACGACCGCCAAAGTCGTCGCGCAGCTCGAGCGCGAGGCGAGCGAGAACAAGCTGTCCGGTGGCCAGGAGCTGTCGGACCGGCTGGTCGAGCTGCTGACCGAGATCGCACAGACCGGCGACGACAAGATCGACCTGCGCCCGAGCCCGACCGTGATCCTGGTCGCCGGCGTCAACGGCACCGGCAAGACGACGACCGTCGGCAAGCTCGCGTGGCACCTCAGCCAGGAGCTCGACCGCTCGGTCGTGCTCGCGGCGGGCGACACGTTCCGAGCGGCCGGCGTCGAGCAGCTCGAGCTCTGGGCCCAGCGCGCCGGCGTCGGCTTCATCAAGGGCGGCTCCAACGCCGACCCCGGCTCGGTCGCCTACGACGGCGTCAGCGCCGCGCATCCGTGACGGCGCCGATGTGCTGATCGTCGACACCGCCGGACGGCTTCACACCCGGACGACCTGATGGCCGAGCTGGCCAAGGTCGCGGCGGGTGATCGCCAAGCAGATCCCCGAGGCGCCGCACGAGACGCTGCTGACCGTCGACGCCACGACCGGTCAGAACGGGCTGCGCCAGGCGCGGCTGTTCTCCGAGGCGGTCGAGTCACCGGGCTCGCGCTGACCAAGCTCGACGGCACCGCCAAGGGCGGGATCGCGCTGGCGATCGCCCACGAGCTGGGGATTCCCGTCAAGCTGATCGGGTCGGCGAGCAGCTCGAGGATCTGCGGCCGTTCGACGCCGCCGAGTTCGCCCGCGCGCTGTCCTGAGCCGCGATTTGCCCGTACGCGTCGAAGCCCGCGCCGAGCGAATCCTCCAGCTCGAGATGACATGGATCGTTTGGGTGTCGTCGCCTGCGGCTTCGGCGTCGGCGAGCGCCAGTACCGCGCGAGCCGGGGCACTAGCCTCAACGCTGAGGCGATGTTCGACTCCCTAGCCGAAAAGCTCCAGGCGACGCTGTCCGAGGTCCGCGGTCGCGGCACCCTGACCGAGGACGACATCACGCCGCGATGCGCGAGATCCGCCTCGCGCTGCTCGAGGCCGACGTCAACTTCAAGGTCGTCAAGAGCTTCACCTCGGCGGTCAAGGAGCGGGCGCTCGGCGCCGACATCGTCGGCCAGCTCAACCCGGGCCAGCAGGTCGTCAAGATCGTCTCCGACGAGCTGACCGAGCTGATGGGCGGCGCCGCCCGCGAGCTCTCGTTCTCGCCCCGGCCACCGACGGTGGTGTTGATGGCCGGTCTCCAGGGCTCGGGCAAGACGACCGCGACCGCCAAGCTGGCCCGCTACCTACGCGAGCAGCACGGCTCCTCGGTTGCCGTCGCCGCCTGCGACGTTTACCGGCCCCGCCGCCGTCGAGCAGTTGGTCAAGGTCGGACACCAGGCCGGTGCTGCGGTCTACGAGCAGGGCACGGAGGCCAGCCCAGTTGCGATCGCGAAGTGGGCTCTCGAGCGTGCCAAGACCGAGGGCAAGGACGTCCTGATCGTCGACACCAGCGGGCGCCTGCACGTCGACACGGAGCTGATGGCCGAGCTGGCAGAGATCAAGAAGGCGGTCAACCCCACGACATCCTGCTGGTCGTCGACGCGATGACCGGCCAGGACGCGGTCAACGTCGCCGAGCAGTTCGCCGAAGTCGTCGACTTCGACGGGGTCGTGATGACCAAGCTCGACGGCGACGCGCGCGGCGGCGCCGCGCTGTCGATCAAGGAGATCACCGGCAAGCCGATCCTGTTCGCCTCCACCGGCGAGAAGCTCGACCAGTTCGAGCGCTTCCACCCCGACCGGATGGCGCAACGGATCCTCGGCATGGGCGACGTGATGACGCTGATCGAGAAGGCCCAGGGAAGCTACGACGAGCAGCAGGCGGCGGAGCTCGAGCGCAAGCTGCGCAAGCAGGAGTTCGGCCTCGATGACTTCCTCGAGCAGATGCGCCAGGTGCGGCGGCTGGGCCCGCTGCAGTCGCTGCTGGGAATGATCCCCGGGCTCGGCACGGAGCTGCGCAGCGTCAAGGTCGACGAGCGAGAGTTCGACCGGCTCCAGGCGATCATCCTCTCGATGACAGCGGAGGAGCGCCGGCGCCCGGAGCTGATCAAGGGCTCACGGCGGCTGCGGATCGCGCGCGGCTCGGGGACCAACGTGCAAGCGGTCGAGGCGCTGATCAAGCAGTTCGAGCAGACGCGAAAGATCATGCGCCAGGTCGCACAGGGCCAGATGCCCGACCTCGGCGCGTTGATGCGCCGGGGCGGCCGCTGACTCGCCGGAGCACGACTTCCGCGCGCGGCACGCTAACCTCGCCGCTCGCGATGGCAGTCAGACTTCGACTAACGCGAATCGGCGGACGCAAGAACCCCATCTGGCGGGTCGTCGTCGCCGACCAGCGCTCCAAGCGTGACGGACGGGTGATCGAGACCGTCGGGCATTACAACGCCCAGACCGACCCGTCGACGATCGTGCTCGACGAGGAGCGCATCCGCGACTGGCTCTCGCGCGGCGCCCAGCCGAGCGAGACGGTCCGCAAGCTCCTGCGCACGCAGGGCATCAGCTGAGGCCGCGGCCGTGAAGGAACTGCTCGAGTACCTGACGCGGGGACTCGTGGGCGACCCGGACGCACGTCGAGGTGACCGAGGTCGCAGGAGGACGACGGCTCGCTCGTGCTCGAGCTGTCGGTGGCTCCGGACGACTACGGCAGCGTGATCGGCCGCGGGGGCCGCACCGCCTCAGCCCTGCGTAGCGTGATCAAGGCGGCCGCGGTCAAGGAAAGCGCCGGGTGTTCGTCGACATCGTCGACGCTTGATCGAGTCCGAGGAGCGGTTGGCTGCGGGCCGGGACGGTCGGCCGCCCACGGGCTCGACGGAAGCTTCCATGTGGCCGACCCGGTGCGCCGGGCTGCTGGCGCTCGGCGCGAGCGTGATGGTCGGCGGGCAGCGAGCGGCGGATCGAGCGGCGGGCCGGGTTCGACGCTCGGCCGATCGTCCGGCTCGACGGTGCGAGGACCGCGGCGGCGCCAGGCGCTGCGCGGCGGGAGCTGCTGGTCGCCCGCGACCGGGCGCCCGAGCTCGAGGAGGACGAGTGGTGGGCCCGCGACTCGAGGGGTGCGAGGTCAGCGACGGCGAGCGTCGAGGTCGGGGTGGTCACGCGGCTGCTCGCGCTGCCCTCCTGCGAGGTGCTCGAGGTCGCCCGGGCCGGGCGGCGGCCGACTGCTGGTGCCGCTGGTCAAGGACGCGGTGCGCGACGGTCGATATGGAACGCGGCGTGATCGATGTCGATCTGCGCTTCCTGGGCGAGGCAGTGATGCAGATCGACGTCTTCACCCTGTTCCCCGACGCCTTCGACTGGTTTCGCTCCCAGCGCCACGTCGACCAACGCGATGGCCGCGCGGCCACGAGCTCGGGCTTCGTCAACTACCGCGATCACACCCCGCTCAGCGGCGGCCAGGTCGACGACACGCCGTTCGGCGGCGGCGCCGGGATGGTGCTGCGCGTCGATGTGGTCGAGGCGGCGCTACGGGCCCGCTACGGCGAGGACCCGGTGGCGCTGCGCTGCGCGACGGCGGGTGATCGCCCTGGACTCAGGCGGGCGGCTGCTCGACGACGCGCTGGTCGACGAGCTGGCCGCTGAGCCCGCGCTGACGCTGCTGTGCGGGCGCTACGAAGGCTTCGACGAGCGGGTGCTCGAGCACTTCGCCAGCGACCGGGTCTCGATCGGGCGCTACGTGCTGGCCGGTGGCGAGCTGCCGGCGATGGTGCTCTGCGACGCCGTGCTGCGCAAGCTCCGGGCGCGCTCGGGCACGAGGACTCGGCGCTCGAGGAGTCCTTCAGCGCCGCGCTCGAGGGCGGGCCCGAGTACCCGCACTACACGCGGCCGGCCGAGCATCGCGGCTGGCGGGTGCCCGACGTGCTGCTGTCCGGCCACCACGCGCAGATCGCGCAGTGGCGCCTGGAGCAGAGCCGCAAGCGGGCGCGGCAGCGTCGCTGTTAGCTTCTCGCGGACGATCCGGCGCAGGCGGACCGCCGCGGAAGGTCCGCTACCATAGGCGGCCGCATGGGCGGGTACGCGCACGCGGCGCGCGACCCCGGATCTTGCCCGCGCAGAACCGCTCGCCATGCTGGTGGGCGCCCGGATCACCTATGAGCACAGTCATCGACAGCCTGGAGCGCACTCAGCTCCGCCGGGTACCGGCGTTCGACGCCGGTGATCGTCTGCGCGTCCACTTCCAGGTGATCGAGGGCACGCGCCGCCGCACCCAGGTGTTCGAGGGCGTCGTGATCAAGCGCCAGGGCCACGGGGCGCGGGAGACGTTCACCGTCCGCAAGCAGTCCTTCGGCGTCGGTGTGGAGCGGACGTTCCCGCTGCACTCGCCGAAGATCGAGCGGATCGAGGTGGCCGCCCGCGGCGACGTGCGCCGCGCCAAGCTCTACTACCTGCGCGGCCGGATCGGCAAGCGCGCGCGCGTTCGCGAGCGCCGCTCGGTCGGGCCCGAGGTGGCGGTCGAGCGCGAGCTGCTGTACGGGCCCGAGGCCGAGGCGAGCGCCGAGGTCGCGGCGCCGCCGAGGCCGGCGAGATCGCGGACGCCCGAGACCGAGGCCGAGCGGCCGAGGACGGCGCTCCGCCGAGGCCACCGCCGAGGCCGAGCCCGCGCCGAGCCCGAGGCCGCCGCCGAGCCCGAGGCCGCCGCCGAGCCCCAGCCCGACGCCCGGCGGCTGAGGCCGAGCCGAGCCCGCGGCAGCCGAGCCGGCGGCCGGCGACGACCAGGTGTGACGCAGGCCAAGAAGCCGTTCGTCGCGGTCGGCCGCCGAGCTGGTGGTGATCGTCGCGGTCGCGCTCGGACTCGCGCTCGGCGATCCAGGCCTTCCTGGTCAAGCCCTACGAGATCCCGAGCGGCTCGATGATGCCCGACGCTCCACATCGGCCAGCGCGTGCTCGTGGATCGCATCGGGACGCACTTCACGTCGCCGAAGATCGGCGACATCCTCGTCTTTCACCCGCCCGCGAGCGAGACCTGCGCCAATCCCCGCCAGGGCGAGAACCAGGCCGGCCAGCAGTCCCCGAGCGCCTGCGACGTCGGCTCAGACGACACCGTCCTCGCAGACCTACATCAAGCGCGTCGTCGGGCTGCCCGGCGATCAGCTCTCGATTCGCGACGGTCACGTGTATCGCAACGGCGTGCGCGAAAAGGACTCGTTCACCGAGCCGTGTGAGGGCGCCAGCGAGTGCAACTTCCGTGCGACGATCACCGTCCCGGCGGGCGACTATTACATGATGGGCGACAACCGGCCGGATTCGCTCGACAGCCGCTTCTGGGGGCCGGTCCCGAAGGTCGTGGATCATCGGCAAGGCGTTCTTCACCTACTGGCCGCCGGACCGGATCGGCTTCCTCTAGGCCGCGATCGAGGAGCAGGAAGAAGCAGTCGCGCTGCGGTCGCTGCTCGAGCTCGTGGTGACGGTGGCGGTCGCGATCGGGCTCGCGCTGCTGATCCAGGCGTTCATCGTCAAGCCCTACCGGATCCCGAGCCCGTCGATGGTGCCGACGCTGGTACGTCGGCCAGCGGTGCTTGACCAACCGGCTGATCAACCACCCCAGCGTCGGCGACGTCGTCGTCTTCCACCCGCCCAACGGCGCCGAGTCTCGACGAAATGCGGCATGCGCCAACGCCAAGGGTGCGGCCATCCGCAGGCGTGCGACCAGCCCGACCGCGCGGAGTCCAGCGCAGACCTTCATCAAGCGCGTCGTCGGCCGGCCCGGGCGACAGGATCTACATCCGAACGGCCACGTGCTACCGCAACGGCGTGCGCGAGCAGGACTCCTACACCGAGCCTTGTGGCGGCGGTCCTTCGTGCAATTTCCTGAAACCGATCACGATTCCGCCCGGCGATTACTTCATGATGGGCGACAACCGTGGCGACTCCGACGACAGCCGTTTCTGGGGCCCCGTCCCCGACAAATGGATCATCGGCGTCGCCTTCTTCACCTACTGGCCCCCAGACCGAATCGGCACGCTCTAAGCGCCGCCCGGGCGCGAAGCGCCGCCGGCCGCGTCCCGGCCGCCGGCTGCTGAACTTCGACCGCAGTGCTCGGCGTGCGGTTCGTCGCCGGCGCCGACGAGGCCGGCCGGGGCTGTCTCGCCGGGCCGCTGGTCGCGGCCGCGCGTGCTGTTTGACCTGGACCGGATCGGCCCCGCAGAGGCCCGCGCGCTGGGCTCGCTCAACGACTCAAAGCAGCAGACGCCCGGAGGGCCGCGCCGCGCTCTATCCGGTGATCCTCGGCGTCGCCGCGCGGGTCGCGATCGTCTCGCGCTGCGCTCCCGGGATCGACGCGCGGGGCCTGCACAAGACCAACCTCGCCGCCCTGCGCGACGCGCTCGCGGCTGTGGCCTGCGAGGGCTGCATCTGCCTCAGCGACGGCTTCCCGGTGGCTGGGCTCGGCCACGAGCAGCGCGCGGTGATCGGCGGTGACGCAAAGAGCGCCGCGATCGCCGCCGCCTCGGTGCTGGCGAAGGAGACCCGCGATCGCTACATGCGCCGCGCCGACGCCGCCCACCCCGGCTGGGAGTTCGCCCAGCACGTCGGCTACTCGACGCCCGAGCACCGCGAGGCGATCGAGCGGATGGGCTCTCGCCGCTGCACCGGCTGTCGTTTCAGTCGATCGCCTACCAGCAACTGGCGCTCGGGCTAGACTCGCCGCTAGAACGCACCCTCGAGGTGCTCGATCGCGACCAGCCGGCCGGCCGGCGTCGAACGTGACCCCGATCGCGTCGAAGCGCAGCACCGCGGCGTAGGGGCGGTCGCGGCCGCGCTCGGCCAGCCAGCTGCCGCGCCATCCGGCGCACCCGCGCCTGCTTGGCCGGACTACGGCCTCGAGCGGGCCGCCGCCGGCTCCGCCGGCGCGGCTTGTCTTGACCTCGCAGAAGGCCAGCGTCGCGCCCGTCGAAGGCGACGATGTCGAGCTCTCCCCAGCGGGTCCGGAAGTTGCGCTCGAGGATCGCGAAGCCGCGGCCGGTTGAGGTGCTCGGCGGCGAGCTGCTCACCGGCCGCGCCGAGGCGTTGGCGGGGGTCGGGCTCAGGCGATCGACGCTACGACCGATCGCGTGCCGTGTGGGTGACAGGTGCGACGATTTCGGTGACAAACCGGCAGGTCGATTGGCACACAATCGGCACGCGGGTCACCCACGTGTGACGCGATCGCGCATAGCTTCTAAAACGATGCTCGCGCGCGTCGCGGACGTTCGCCATCGACGGGGTCGAACCGCGCCAGGTGTGGGTCGAGGTGGACATCCGCTCCGGGCTGCCGGCGTTCACGATCGTCGGGCTCGGCGACACGGCGGTGCGCGAGTCCCGTGACCGTATCCGGGCCGCGATCCTCAACTCCGGCTTCGCGTTCCCGGCCAGCCGGATCACGGCCAACCTGGCGCCGGCTTCGCTGCGCAAGGCGGGCCCCGGCTTCGACGCCGCGCTCGCGCTCGCGGTGCTGGCGGCGAGCGGTCAGGTCCCCGCGCGAGGCGCTCGCGCGTCTACGCGGTGTTCGGCGAGCTCTCGCTCGGCGGCGAGCTGCGTGACTCGCCGGGAGTGCTGGCGGTCGCCGAGGGGGCGCGGCGCGCCGGTGCGCGCGCCTGATCGTGCCGCGCGAGCGAGCCCGCGAGGCGGCGCTGGTCGGCGGACCTCGAGATGGTCGCGGTGCCGGACCTGCGGGCCGCGGCGGAGGTGCTCAGCGGCGCCGAGCCGCCGCCGCTGCCCGGACCCGGCGCGGCGCAACGGCAACGCGCGCCGCGCTGCCCGACCTGGCCGACGTGCGCGGTCACGCGGCGCCCCTGCTGGCGCTCCAGATCGCCGCCGCCGGAGGTCACAACCTGCTGATGGAGGGCGCGCCGGGAACCGGCAAGACGATGCTGGCGCGCCGGCTGCCGTCGATCCTGCCGCAGCTGAGCCGCGCGGAGGCGATCGAGGTGACACGGATCCACAGCGTCGCCGGAATCCACGCCGACCGGCTGATCGTGGCGCGGCCGTTCCGGGCTCCGCACCACACGATCTCGCCCTCGGGGCTGGCGGGCGGCGGCTCGCCGCCGCGGCCCGGGGAGGCGACGCTCGCCCATAACGGCGTGCTGTTTTTCGATGAGCTGTCGGAGTTCCAGCGCCCGAGCCTCGACGCGCTGCGCCAGCCGCTGGAGGATGGCAGCGTCACGATCGTGCGCGGCCAGCGGTCGCTGCGCTTCCCCACCCGGTTCATGCTGGTCGCGGCGACGAATCCCTGCCCGTGCGGCTTCGCCGGGCTCGACGACGCGCTGGGGCTGCGGGGAGGCCGACCTGCGTCGTCACCGCCGCCGCCTGAGCGGCCCGCTGCTTGACCGGATGGACCTGCGTGATCGACGTCCAGCGCCCGTCGGCTGACGAGCTGCGGGCCCCGCCGACGACGAGCTCGGCGCGGGCGCGGGCGCGGGTGGCCGAGGCGCGCGAGCGCCAGCGCCACCGGCTGGCGGCGACGCGGCGTCCGATGCAACGGCGAGATGGGCGTGCGCACGGTCGTCAGCGCCTCGTGCGGCTCGAGCGACGACGCCGAGCGCGAGCTGGGCGGGCCTACGCGGCCGGGATGCTCAGCGCTCGCGGGCGCCATCGGGTGCTGCGGGTGGCGCGCACGATCGCCGATCTCGGGCGCGTCGCGAGCGGGTCTCGCGCGCGGACGTGCTGACGGCGCTCAGCCTGCGCCAGCGCTCGAGCGCCGAGGCGGCATGCTCGCCGTGAGCCGGCGCCTGCGACGACTGCCTGGCGCGCGCCTGGCTGCTCGCGCGGCTCGCCGGCCACTTCGACCTGCACCGAGACCGCACCGACAGCTGCTGGCGCTCGGCGACGCTGAGCTGATCGCGGCGCTCGGCGGCAAGGCGAGGGCGGAGATCGAGCGCGACCTCGCCCGCTTCGAACCCGCCGCCGCCCGCCGTCGCGCCGAGACGGCCGGCCTCGCGCTGCTCTGCAGCTGCCAGCGCGGCTATCCGCCGACGCTGCGCGAGCTCGAGTCACCGCCGGCGGTGCTGCACATCGCCGGCGATCCGGAGCTGGTGGCAGCCGGCGCCGCGGTCGCGATCGTCGGTTCGCGCCGGCCGTCCGCGTACGGCAATGAGGTGGCCCACATGCTGGCCCGCGGCCGCCGGCGTCGCCGGCGTCACCGTGATCAGCGGCATGGCGCGGGGATCGATGCGGCGGCGCATCGCGGGTGCCCTGAGCGCCGGCGGCGCGACCGTGGCGGTGCTCGCCGGCGCCGCCGAGCTCGCCTACCCGGCGCGGGCGAGGGCGCTTCATCGGCGGATCGTCGACGCGGGGGCGGTCGTCTCCGAGCTGCCGCCGGCAACGGCGACCCGGCGCTGGATGTTCCCGGCCCGCAATCGCCTGATCGCGGCACTGGCGGCGATGACCGTGGTCGTCGAGGCGCGCCCCGGCTCGGGCGCGCTGTTGACCGCCGGCGCCGCGCGCGAGCTCGGTCGCCCGGTCGCCGCCGTGCCGGGGCGGATCACCTCGCCGCTCGCGCGCGGGCCGCACGAACTGCTGCGCACGGGCGCCCTGCTGATCGGAGGCCGGAGGATCTGCTCGACGGGCTGTACGGCGCCGACACGGCGCACCCGCGGCGCGGACACCGGCCGGCGCCGCTCGACGCCTCAGCGCGGCGGCTGCTCGACGCGCTCGCCGAAGGGCAAGCGACCGCGGCCGCGCTCGTCGCGCGCCGGGCTCGCCGCCAACGCCGGGCTGGCGGCGCTGGCCGCGCTCGAGCTCGCGGGCCTGGTCCGCCGCGAGGCGGGCGGCGCGTACGCGGTGCTCGGCCGTACTGATCCGGGAGCGCTCGGCGTAAGCTCGCTGCCCGATGGCCTCCGAACCGCCCCGCCGGATCCCCCGCGTGCTGTCGATCGCGGGCTCGGACTCCGGCGGCGGCGCCGGAATTCAGGCCGACCTGAAGGCGTTCGCGGCCTGCGGCGTGCACGGGATGACGGCGGTGACCGCGATCACCGCTCAGAACACGGTCGGTGTCAGCGCCGTGCACGCGATCCCGCCTGAGGTGATCATCGAGCAGTTGCGCGCGGTCGCCGATGACATCGGGGTCGACGCGGTCAAGATCGGGATGCTCGGCACCGCGGCGACGATCGAGGCGGTTGCGAGCGCGCTCGAGCTGCTCGCACCCGCGACTCCGGTGGTGCTCGACCCGGTGATGGTGTCGGAGTCGGGCGCCGAGCTGCTCGATCCCTCGGCGCGCGGCGCGCTGATCGAGCACCTGCTTCCCCGCGCGACCGTCGCTACCCCGAACCTGCCGGAGGCGCGTGCGCTGGCCGGCGACGCCGCGCCCGAAGACGTCGCGGAGCTCGCCCGCGCGGTGCACGCGCTCGGGCCGCGGGTCGTCGTCATCACCGGCGGCCACCGCGAGACCGCCGCCGATCTCTTCTACGACGGCTCGCAGCTGGTCGAGATTCCCGGCGAGCGCCATCCCGACGGCGCCGCGCATGGCTCGGGCTGCACGCACTCGTCGGTGCTCGCGGCCCGGCTGGCGTGGGGCGACCCGCCGCTGCAAGCCGCGCGCGAAGCCAAGCGCATGGCCTCGGAAGCGGTCCGCAACGGGCTCGCGGAGGTGGGGCGGGGCCCCGGTCCGGTCGACGTCCTCGGCGTGACATAATCCACCAGTGCGCTTCCTGAGGATGAAGCCCGGGCATGGTGAGGTGCTGATCGCCGAAGGCGATGTCGAGCTCGCGCAGGACGAGCGCCGCCTGATCGAGGAGTTTCGCCGCCAGCTCGACGCAGGGCTCTGGGCGGCGGTGCCCCGCGAGCACGAGGGCCACCGCGATGCCCAGATGGTGCGCTCTTTCGATGACATCCCGAGGGATGCCGACCGCGTGATCTTCTTTCCGCGGGCGGCGGGCGGCCGGTAGGCCGGGCTGGCTGTGTGGCTGGCGCTCGTCGCGACCGCGCTGGTGGCACTGGCCCTTCTCTCCGAGGAGTTGCTGCCGAAGGTCGAGGAGCTGTGGGCGCGGTTCAAGGCGCGCCGGCAGGTGGCGCCGGTGGCCCAATACGACCCGGGGCGCGAGCGCCGCGCAGAGCAGCGGGCGCGGACCCTGTTGCGCTCGTGCGTCAACGCCGAGGAGTGGGCGATGTATCGCGACCTCGGCTTCATCCGCGTCTGGGGCACGCAGGCTGACGGGCCCGCGGACGCGGGGGGGACCGGGGGAGCTGCCTACGCGTACCTGATCTACCCCCACCGCGCGATGGTCGCCTACCTCGCGCAGACCCACAGGCTGCTGAACGAGTACTGCGTCGCCTTCCCTGACGAGACGCGCCCCTATGGCAGCGCCCGGTTGCCCGACTCAGACGACGTGCTCGCCAAGTGGATGGCGCTGACCGGCGACGAGCAGCGCCTGATCTCGACCGCCAACATGCACCTCCCGGGCCGCCAGCTGGACCCGGCGCGCGTCAAGCGCGACCTCTGGCGGCTGTCGCAGTGGGAGCGCGCGCGGATGCGCTACGTGGCCCAGGGCGACGAGAAGTCGACCCCCCTCGACGCGGCCGGCTGACCCCCCGATACGCGCAACCCGAGCGTCGCCTTTATGCCGTGGTTGTTGGCTGGGGAAGGGGCGGCTGCGGCATGCAGTTCGTGACAAATCCGCACCGGTCGCTTGGATTTGTCGCCAGCTGCAGGCTGAGCCTCAACAACGCGCCAGATCCGAGGACGCGGTCCGGATTTGTCGCGAGCAGCAGGTCGATAAGCGAGCACGAGGCGACCGCAGCCAACCTTGGGCCGCATCCAGCCGCATACGGCCCTTTCTTGCTCGCTTCCAAGCAGAAACGGATCAGACCGTGGCTCCCGCCGCCTACACAAACCCCGAATGAGCCGCTAAGGGGCGAGAGTTCGCGGGCTCGGTCCCGACCGGCACCGTCTATAACCGCCCAAGGATCCATCTAACTCGCGAGCGCTACAGTCTCGCCCCCGACGACCGCGGGAGCGACCCGGACGATGACCACAGCCACAGACCTCAAGCGCCGCAGCCGCGCGCTCACTGAAGGGCCCGAACGCGCCGCTGCCCGCGCGTTCCTGAAGGGGATCGGTTACGACGAGGACGCGCTCGCGAAGCCGCTGATCGCGGTCGCCAACACGTGGATCGAGACGATGCCGTGCAACTTCCACCTGCGCGCGCTAGCCGCCAGGGTCAAGGATGGGATCCGCCAGGCGGGCGGCACGCCGATGGAGCTCAACACGATCGCGATCTCGGACGGGATCACGATGGGGATGCCCGGGATGCGCGCCTCGCTGCCCAGCCGCGAGCTGATCGCCGACTCGATCGAGCTTGTCGTCGACGCCCACATGTTCGACGCGGTGATCGCGATCAGCGCCTGCGACAAGACGATCCCGGGGACGGTGATGGCGCTCTGCCGGCTCGACCTTCCGAGCCTGATGCTGTACGGCGGCTCGATTCAGCCCGGCGTGTATCGCGGCAAGCGGATCACGATCCAGGAGGTATTCGAGGCCGTGGGCGCCCACGCGGCGGGCACGATCACTGACGACGAGCTCAAGGAGATCGAGGACGTCGCCTCGCCGGGCGCCGGCGCCTGCGGCGGCCAGTTCACCGCGAACACGATGGCGATGGCGTTCGAGGTACTCGGGATCTCCCCCTCGGGCCTGTCCGGCATTCCCGCGACTGACGAGCGCAAGGCCCCGGCGGCGCAAACAGCCGGCGAGCTGGTCATGACCGTGCTCAGAAATGACCTGCGTCCCAGCCAGGTGATCACCCGCGCGAGCATCGAGAACGCGATCGCGGCGATCGCCTGCAGCGGCGGCTCGACCAACGGCGTCCTGCACCTGCTCGCGATCGCCGCCGAGATGGGAATCGAGCTCGAGATCGACGATTTCGACCGCATCAGCGAGCGCACGCCGCTGCTGTGCGACCTCAAGCCCGGTGGCCAGTTCGTCGCGCCGGACCTGTTCGACGCCGGCGGTGTCCCGCTCGTGATGGCGCGTCTCAAGGAGGCCGGGCTGCTCAACGAGAACGCGATCACGGTCACCGGCAAGACCGCGGGGGAGATCGCCGACGAGGCCCAGGAGACCGATGGCCAGCGGGTCGTGCGGCCGCTTAGTGACCCGATCAAGCCGACCGGCGGGCTGGCGATCCTGCACGGCAACCTCGCGCCCGACGGCTGCGTCGTCAAGCTCGCCGGCCACGAGCGCCGCCAGCAGTCCGGCCCCGCTCGCGTGTTCGAGTCCGAGGAGGACGCGATGGCGGCCGTCACTGCCCGGCAGATCATCGCCGGCGACGTGATCGTGATCCGCAACGAGGGCCCGGCCGGCGGCCCGGGGATGCGCGAGATGCTCGCGGTCACCGCGGCGCTCGTGGGCGAAGGGCTCGGCGAGCAGGTGGCGCTGATCACCGACGGGCGCTTCTCGGGCGCCACCCATGGGCTGATGGCAGGCCACGTGGCGCCCGAATCGGTCAGGGGCGGCCCGATCGGTCTCGTTCGCGACGGCGACCGGATCACGCTCGACGTCGACGCCCGCCGGCTCGACGTGGCGCTATCGGACGACGAGCTCGCCGAGCGCGCGCGCACATATGAGCCGCCGGCGCGGCCGTTCCCGGGCGTGGCACTGAGCAAGTACGCAAAGCTCGTGTCCAGCGCCGCCGCGGGCGCCATAACGCGCTGATAGCTGACGCAAGCTCACTTGCATAGCGTTAGGACGGCCGCCGATGGCTTGAACGGGCCGGGGTGGTCAGTACATTTAAAGTGGTGGCGAACGTTTCGTACCTACGCGCGTCCGCGGGTGCGCGCTCCGGGCGTCTGTTCGGCCGCAGTACACAGGCATCCGGTCGGCGCTTCGGTAAGGGCCCCTACATTGTCGGGGGCGTGGTCCTCGCTGTCATCGCCGTGCTCGCTGTCGGCGCGATCATCGTCGCCACTTCCACCGCGACCCTGACCCCCGATTCGAACGGGATCGCCAAGATCGGTATTCCGCTCGGCGGGGGCAAGATCGAGAGCGTGACCGTGGTCGGCGGCCGCAGCGAGCAGCCGGTGCCGGTCGTGGTCCGCAACGATCCCGTCATCACGCCCAGGCGGCCGCTGCCGGCCGATGATCCGCTCGTGATCCAGGTCGTCGTCAAGCGACCGGGCTGGATCGGCTGGCTGGCGGGCAGCACGGAGCGTCTGACGCTGCACCTCACGACCCCCGCGGCCAGCCTTCGCTCACATTACGTCACCGTCCGCGGCACCCACTCGCCGGTCGTCCTGCACTTCCGGACACCGATCAAGACGTACTCATACGGGCCGAGCCCCCGCCAGCTCACCCGTCACGTGCTGAGCAACCCGAGCGCGACGATCCGACTCCCGCGTACCGGCATCGCCGGCAGCGTGTTTGTCTCCGCCGCCCCACAGGCGTGGGAGTTTGGCCGCCCGGCGGCGGTGAGCTGGTTCCCCGGCGGCGGCGCCGCCACCGCCGTCGCCTACCCCGCGCCGGGCTCGAAGATCAAGTCGACCGCCAATATCACCCTGACCTTCTCAAAGCCGATCGCCAAGGTGCTCGGCTCGCACATGCCGGTGCTGTCGCCGGCGACCCAGGGGACATGGCACACGCTCAACAACCACATGATCCAGTTCCACCCCGCGGGTTACGGCTACGGGCTGGGCGCGGCCGTCAAGGTCGCGCTGCCGAGTGGCGTGCGGGTCGTCGGAGGCGCGCACACGACCGCCGGCACTGACGCGAGCTGGATCGTGCCGCCGGGCTCGACGACCCGTCTTCAGCAGCTGCTCGCGACCCTGGGCTACCTGCCGCTGAGGTTCAACTACGCCGGCGCACACGTCGCCCTTACCGCGGCGGCGCAGGAGGCTGCGGCGATCAAGCCGCCGGCCGGAAACTTCGAGCTTCGCTGGTCGAACATCCCCGGCTGGTACAAGGGCGAGTGGTCGCCCGGCTCCTACGGCGAGCTGACCAAGGCGGCGGTGATGGCGTTCGAGAACACCCAGGGCATGACGGCGGACGGGGTCGACGGGCCCCAGGTGTGGAACGCGCTGATGGCCGCGGTCATCAAACACCAGAACAATTCGTTCGGATACACGGTCGTGACCGTCAGCGAGGCCTCGCCGGAGACCGAATCGACGTGGCACAACGGCCATACGGTCGCGTCGGGTCTGGTCAACACGGGCATCCCGGCGACGCCGACCGCGCTCGGTACGTTCGCCGTCTTCGAGCACTTGACGGTGACGACGATGAGCGGCACCAACGCCGACGGCAGCCACTACTCCGACCCAGGGATCCCCGACGTCAGCTACTTCAACGGTGGCGACGCGCTCCACGGCTTCATCCGGGCCGGCTACGGCTATCCCCAGAGCGACGGCTGCGTCGAGATGCCCTATGGCGAGGCGCAGTCCGTCTATCCGTATACGCCGATCGGAACCGTAGTTCACGTCGAGTAGAAAGAGGGGCGTCGCCGCGCGCGGCGAACCTCGGTGCGCGATGCCGGAATCGACGCAATGGCGCGCGGCCCTTGACGCCTTCGACCTCGATCTGCAGCGCCGCGCGGTGGCTGCCAAGACGCGCCGCGCCTACGAGATCGATGCGTCGCAGTTCGCGCATTGGGCCACCGATCGGGGGCTTGCGCCCGAGACCGTCGACGTGCGGGCACTGCGGCGCTACGTCGCGTCACTGACCGAGCGTGGTCAGGCGCCCTCGACCGTCGCGCGCAAGCTGGCGTCGCTGCGAAACCTGTTCCGCACCCAGATCGAGCTCGGCGCCCGGACCGAGAATCCAGCTGAGCTGCTTCACTCGCCCAAGCGCCCGCAGAAGCTGCCGCGAGTCCTCAAGGCGGCTGAGATCTCGGTGCTGCTGGACCGGATCCCGGCGACGACGCCGCTGGCGCTCCGCGACCGGGCGATGTTCGAGCTCGCCTACGCGTCGGGGCTGCGCGCCGAGGAGCTGGTGACGCTCGATCTCGGTTCGGTCGACTTCGACGGCGAGAGCGTTCGCGTCGAGGGCAAGGGCGGCCGCACGCGGCTGGTGCCGACCGGCGAGCACGCGCTCAGGGCGCTCGAGCACTACCTCGTCAAGGGCCGTCCGGTTCTGACCGTCGGCGACACTCAGGCGCTGCTGCTGTCGAAGTCCGGGCGGCGCCTCGGGACCTCGGACGTGCGCCGCCGGCTGCGCGCCTGGGCGAGGGCCGCCGCGGTGCAGGAGCCGGCGCTCAGCGGCGCCCATCCGCACGCTCTGCGCCACTCGTTCGCGACCCATCTGCTCGAGGGAGGAGCCGACCTGCGGGCGATCCAGGAGCTGCTCGGGCACGCCAGCATCTCGACCACTCAGGTTTACACTCGGGTAGAGTCGGGGCGCCTTCGCAGCGCGTATGAGCACGCTCACCCGCGCGCGTGAAAGCCCCATGTGGGGGTAGAGATGCAAACCAACCTCAAAGCGATCGAGCTCAACGACCTCTGGCGGAAATACAAGTCGTCCGGTGACGAGCGCGCCCGAGAGCGGCTCGTAGTCGCGTACTCGCCGCTGGTCAAGTACGTCGCCGGGCGGATGAGCTCGGGGCTGCCGGCCCATGTCGAGGAGGCCGACCTGATCTCGTACGGATTGGGCGGTTTGATCTCCGCGATCCAACGCTTCGACCTTTCGAGAGAGATCAAGTTCGAGACCTACGCGATCACCCGGATCCGCGGCGCGATCATCGACGAGCTGCGGACGCTCGACTGGGTCCCGCGCTCGGTCCGCGCCCGGGCCCGCGAGTTCGAGCGCGTGAACATGAAGCTCGAGGCCAAGCTCCAGCGGGCACCCACCGACGACGAGATGGCGACCGAGCTCGAGATCACCATCGACGACTTCCAGGTTGCGCTGCTGCAGATCTCCAATTCGACGATCGTCGCGCTCGACGAGCTCTGGAGCTCGGCCGACGCTAGCGGCGACCAGGTGTCGCTGCTGGACACGATCGCCGACCACAACGCGCCCGACCCGCAGGCGCTCATGGACGAGTCCGAGCTGCGCGACCGGATCGCGGACGCGATCGCGGCGCTGCCCGAGCGCGAGAAGCTGGTCGTCGCGCTCTACTACTACGAGAACCTGACCCTGCGAGAAATCGGCGAGGTCCTGGGCGTGACCGAATCGCGCGTTTCGCAGCTGCACACCAAGGCGGTGCTGCGGCTGCGGTCGAAACTCGGGTCCGAGTTCGAGTAATCGGGAGGCCCGGCGCGCATGCGCGCCGGGCGAGCGGGCCGCATGCGGCCCGCTCCGGGTCGGCAGCCGGATGACGCCAGCGCGGCCCGTTTCGGCGAGGCCGGATGCCGAGCGGGCCGCGCTGGCGCGCCGACCCGATAAGGTCGCTTTTTCCGCCGTTCGAGAGAGAGGAGACCCGCCATGCACAAGGCTGCGGATCGGATCCGCAACGTCGCTCTTGTCGGCCATCGCGGCAGTGGCAAGACCTCGTTGCACGAAGCGCTGCTGTTCCAGGGTGCAGCGATCAACCGGCTCGGCTCGGTGGTCGAAGGGACGACCGTCTCGGACACTGACCCTGACGAGAAGGCGCGCCAGATGTCGATCTCGGCCGCACTGAGCTCATTCGAGTGGCAGCAGCGCAAGGTCAACCTGCTCGACACCCCCGGCGACTCGAGCTTCGTCGCTGACGCGCTCGGCGCCTTGCGCGTGTGCGAGTCGGCCGTGTTCGTCGTCAACGCGGTGATGGGCGTCGAGGTGCACACCGCCCGCCTCTGGCAGCGCGCCGCCGAACTCGACCTCGCCCGACTCGTGTTCGTCAACATGCTCGACCGCGAACGCGCCGACTTCTTCCGAACGCTCGAGTCGCTCAAGAGCGCCTTCGGCCAGCACGTGGTCGCGACCGAGATCCCGATCGGCTCTGAGCACGAGGTCTCGGGCCTGATCGACCTCGTCGACATGAAGGGCTACGAGTACGAAGATTCGTCCCCGCCCACCCGCGAGAACTGCAAGGAGATCCCGATCCCCGACTCGCTCCAGGCGCAGGCCGCGGAGTACCGCGAGAAGCTGATGGACGAGGTCTCAGAGACCTCCGACTCGCTGATGGAGCGATACCTCGACGGCGAGGAGATCTCGCACGAGGAGATCGTCGCGGCGCTCAAGGAGGGCACCAACCACGGCTCCCTGTTCCCGGTCACCTGCGGCGTCGTGACCCGCAACCTGGGGACCAACCGGCTGCTTGACGCGATCGTCGAGGACCTTCCGTCGCCGGTCAAGCACGGCGGCCTCGAGGTCGGTGAGCTGACGCTCGAGGCGTCCGAGGACAAGGAGCTGTTCGCGTACGTGTTCAAAACCCGTGCCGACCCGTTCGCGGGCCGGATCAACCTGTTCCGCGTCTACCAGGGCGTAATGAAGCAGGATTCGCAGGTGCTCAACACGCGCACCCACTCCAAGGAGCGGATCGGCCAGCTGGTGACCTTCGATGGCTCCGGCACGGGCCACACGACCGAGTTCGGCCCTGGCGACATCGGTGCTGTCGCCAAGCTCAAGGAGACCAAGGCCGGTGACTGGCTCGCCGCGCACGACGAGGCGATCGAGATGCCGAGCATCAAGCTGCCGGCGCCGGTGATGGCGTTCGCGATCGAGCCGAAGAGCAAGGGCGACGAGGACAAGGTGTTCACGGCGCTGCGTCGCCTGCAGGAGGAGGACCCGACGATCGACCTGCACCGCGACGCGCAGACCGGCGAGCAGATCGTCGCCGGGCTCTCGCAGGTGCACGTCGAGGTGATCGTCGAGCGGCTCAAGGAGCGCTTCGGCGCCGAGGTCAACCTCAAGCCGCCGCGGGTGCCCTACCAGGAGACGATCCGCGGCTCGGCCAGGGCCCACGGCCGCCACAAGAAGCAGACCGGCGGCCGCGGCCAGTTCGGCGACTGCCACATTTCGATCGAGCCGCTGGAGTCCGGCGAGGGCTTCGAGTTCCGCAACGAGATCAAGGGCGGCGTGATCCCGTCCGGGTTCATCCCCGCGGTCCAGAAGGGCGTGCAAGAAGCCATGCAGGCGGGCGTCGTCGCCGGCTACCCGGTCAAGGACGTCCGCGTGCACCTGGTCGACGGCTCCTACCACACGGTCGATTCGTCTGAGATGGCGTTCAAGATCGCCGGCTCGCTGGCGATGAAGCAGGCGCTCGAGGAGGCCTCGCCGGTGCTGCTGGAGCCGATCATGCTGGTCACCGTCAACGCTCCCGAAGACGCCGTCGGTGACGTGATCGGTGACCTCAACTCGCGCCGTGGCCGGCCGCTCGGGATGGAGCCCGCGGGCGCCGGCATGACTGACATCAAGGCCGAGGTGCCGATGGCCGAGATGCTCTCCTACGCGCCCGATTTGAGGTCGATCACCGGCGGCCAGGGCGAGTTCACGATGGAGTTCGAGCGCTACGAGGAAGTGCCGGGCCATCTCGCCTCGAAAGTCGTCGACGAGGCGCGCGCCGAGCGCGAAGCGGTCAAGGCGTAGTAGGCTCGTTCGTGGTGAATACCAGGGCAATCAGCACCTCGATCGCGCACTCGAGCTGCGACGTCTGCGGCCGCACGCTGCTGCGCGGCGAGCGCGCCGAGGTCTACGTCGGTGGTGGCGACCGCCACAGCGTCTGCGAGCTGTGCACGTCGCGAGCGCTGCATACCGGCTGGGTGCGCGAGGGGACGATCCCCGACTACGACACCGGGACGCGGGTCGACCGCCGGCGGTCGCTGCTCAGCCGCCTGCGGCCGCGGCGCGAGGTGGCCGACGAGAGCGAGGCCTACGAGCCGAGCTTCGACGACGACTTCCGCGGAGCGCCAATCTCGCCGCTGCCGCCGCCGGTGCGCGCCGAGCCGCCGGCCCGGCCGCCGGCCGCGAGGCAGTCGCCGCCGGTCCGCGAGCCGCGCCACGTCCGCGCGGTGCCCACCAGCATCGAGCACAAGATCTCCTCCGCGGTCGAGCTGTTCAACGCCTCAGAGCACCCGCGGACGGTGGCCGGGATCGCGCGCTCGCTCGGCATCCCAGAGGTCTCGGTGCTGCCAGCCGCCGAGCTGCCCAGCGTCGTCAACGTGGTCGTCGCCTGGGAGCTGTGCTGGTATCGCTACGAGCTTGACCTCTCCGACGAGGTCCCGAGCGTGCGTGTCGCCGCACAGGGATACGAGCTCGATGAGCTCGCGCCCGAGGAGCGGCGCTACAACGCGGTCGCCGATGACCGCGGCATGCTGTCGCTCTAGCCAGCGCCGGGTCCACTGGTCGACTAGACATTCGTTCGATGGCTATGCATCGCCAGCTTTCAATAGAGTCAGCAGCGTGATCTACTGCGTCGTCCCTGAACCGCTCGCCGACGATCTGCTGGACCGGCTGACCCAGTACTACGCCTCGGACCCGAACGTGTCCGTGATCGTCGACCGCCGCGTGTCGTCGCGGCGCGGGAGCGGCGGCTCGAGCGGCGGCAATCGCGAGGTTCGCGATCGGCGCCGGCCACGGGTCATGGGCGAACTGCCCGAGCTCGCGACCGAGTGAGCTCGCGGGCACGCTCGCGGTGAAGCTGGTCCTGCACGTCGACGGCGGGGCGCGCGGCAACCCCGGCCCGGCGGCGATCGGGGTCGTGATCGCCGAGCCCGACGGGACCGTGCTCGACGAGTTCGCCGAGCGAATCGGGGTCGCGACCAACAACGTCGCCGAGTACGAAGCGCTGCTGCGGGGCGTCGCCCGCGCGGCCGAGCTCGGCGCGACCGAGCTCGAGCTGGTCAACGACTCCGAGCTGGTCGCCAAGCAGCTGACCGGCGCCTACAAGGTCAAACATCCGGCGATGCGGCCGCTGCACGAACGGTCACTCGCCGCGCTGGCGGGCTTCGACCGCTGGCGGATCCGAAGCGTTCCGCGGGCCCAGAACGCCGACGCCGATCGGCTGGTCAACGAGGCGCTCGACGGTCTGCGCTGAGCGCGCGGGCGGCGAGATCCCGCTCGGACTGCCACCGGAACGCTAACCTCTCCCCGGTGACTGACGCTCTGACGGAGCTGACCGCCGCGCTCAACGACGCCGTCGAGCGCCTGCGCGCCGGAGAGCTCGAGCCCGACGCGGCGCTGAGTGTGATCGAGGACTGTGCCCGTTTGGCCTCCGAAGCGAGCTCCGAGGTCGACGCGCGCGTGCGGGCGGCGCTCGAGCCGCTGCCCGATCTCCCCGGTCAGCTCCCGCTCCCGGCGGGTTAAGTGCACCCACCGCAACTACTGCCGGGGCGCGCTAGTGCCCCCGGCCGCTCCGCCCAAGGTTCGCGCCGCCTATCCCGAGCATCTGCGGGAGGAGGTGGAGCGCTACCTCGAAACGCTGCGGTTCTCGGACGAGTTTGCGACCGTGGGTCTCGACGAGGCGATGCGCTACTCGCTGCTGGCCGGCGGCAAGCGGATCCGGCCGGTGCTGGCCCTCGCGACCGCTACCACGCTCGGCATTGACCGCTCGTCGATGCTGGCGCTCGCCGCGGCGCTCGAGCTGATCCACACGTACTCGCTGATCCACGACGACCTGCCGGCGATGGACGACGACGATCTGCGCCGCGGCCGCCTCACCTGCCACAAGGTGTTCGGCGAGGACGTCGCAATCCTGGCCGGCGACGGGCTCTACGCCGAGGCCTTCCGGCTGCTGCTGAGTGAGCAGCATGGCGACCCGGCGGCGGTGCTCGCCGCCGCCGCGCAGCTCGCGCGCGCGACCGGGGTTCAGGGGATGGTTGGCGGTCAGTACATGGACGTCGCCGAGACCGCCGCCGATGGCCCTGACGGCCTTCGGCACCTGCACGAGCTCAAGACGGGGCGCCTGATCGCGGCCAGCATCGAATGCGTGCTGGTGCTGGCCGACGATCACAAACCTGCCACGATCTCCGCCTTCCGCGCCTTTGCTGGCGAGCTGGGGGTGCTGTTCCAGATCGTCGACGACATCCTCGACGTGACCGGATCGGAATCGACGCTCGGCAAGCAGCAGGGCTCAGACGAGCGGCTGGGCAAGCGAACCTACGTGACCGAGTTCGGTCTCGATGGTGCTCGGAGGCTGGCCGACGAGTCGCACACACGCGCGCGCGCCTCGCTCGCCGAGACGGCGCCGCTGGATGCGTCCGAGCTCGAGCAGATCGCTGACTTCATCGCGACCCGGAGCTATTGATGACAGAGCTTTTGAAGAACATCGACCGCCCCCAGGACCTGCGCGAGCTCACCGACGAGCAGCTGCAGCAGGTCGCCCAGGAGGTGCGCGAGCACATCATCGACACGGTCGGCGAGATCGGCGGCCACTTCGGCGCCAACCTCGGGGCCTGCGAGATCGCCGTCGCGCTCCACTCGCTGCTCGACTCGCCGACAGACAAGATCCTCTGGGACGTCGGTCACCAGGCCTATCCGCACAAGGTGCTGACCGGGCGCCGCGACCAGCTGCACACGATCCGCAAGTACCAGGGGCTGGCGCCCTTCTGCTCGATCAGCGAGTCGCCGCACGACATCATGGGCGCCGGTCACGCCTCGACCGCGATCGGCTACGCGGTCGGGATCAAGGAGGCGATGCGCCGCGGCTACGGCCCGGACGGACACGTCGTCGCGGTCGCGGGCGACGGCGCGCTGACCGGCGGCGTCGCGTTCGAGGCCGTCCACCAGGCGGGCGGCGAGGGGACCCCGATCGTCGTCGTGCTCAACGACAACGGGATGTCGATCGCACCCAACGTCGGCGCGATGTCGCGCTACTTCAACCGCGTGCGGATGAACCCGAAGCTATGGCACGCTCGCGAGGGGGTAGAGGGCGGGCTGACCAAGCTCCCGGCCGGAATCGGCGCCGCGTTCGAGCGCTTCGGTCCGCACTTCAAGGAGTCGATCAAGGCTTTCTGGGCCCCCGGGCTGTGGTGGGAGGAGCTCGACTGGGCCTACGTAGGTGTGATCGACGGCCACGACATGCGGGCGCTGCGGCGCGCGCTGCGCGAGGCGCTCGCCGCGGAGCGGCCGGTCGTCGTCCACTGCGCGACCGTCAAGGGCAAGGGCTTCGCGCCCGCCGAGGAGGGCGGCCTCGAGGGGATGGAGAAGTGGCACGCCGCGAAGCCGAAGTCGATCGCCAATGGCGCCCCGGCGGCGGCGGCGCCGAAGCCGGCCGGCGCCCCCGTCAAGCCCCCGGCTTACACGCAGGTGTTCGGCGAGGCGCTGGTCCGCGAATGCCGCCGCGACGACCGCGTGGTCGCGATCACCGCCGCGATGAACTCCGGCACGGGACTCAACATCCTCCAGGACGAACTGCCCGAGCGCTACTACGACGTCGGGATCGCCGAGCAGCAGGCGGTGCTGTTCTCGGCCGGGCTGGCGCTTCAGGGCTGCAAGCCGGTCGCCGCGATCTACTCGACCTTCCTGCAGCGCGCGTATGACCAGATCGTCCACGACGTCTGCCTGCAAAAGCTCAACGTCGTGTTCGCGATGGACCGCGCCGGGCTGGTCGGCGACGACGGACCCACGCACCACGGAGCGTTCGACATCGCCTACCTGCGCTGCCTGCCCAACATCGTCCTGATGGCGCCGCGCGACGAGGCGATGCTGGTCCACATGCTGCACACGGCGCTGCGCTACGACGACGGGCCGGTGGCGCTGCGCTACCCGCGCGGCGAGGGCGTCGGCGTGCCGCTCCCGTCGGCTCCGAAGACGATCGAGATCGGCACCGGCGAAATCCTGCGCGAGGCGGAGTCCGGTTCGGCGCGGGTGGCGCTGCTGGGCTATGGGAGTGGTGTCGTCAAGGCGCTCGAGGCAGCCGAGATCCTCGCTCGAGCACGGGATCGGCGTGACCGTCGCCGACGCCCGCTTCGCGAAGCCGATCGACGCCGGGCTCGCGGCGCAGCTGGCGGCCGAGCACGAGCTGCTGGTGACCGTCGAGGAGGGCGTGCTCGCCGGCGGCTTCGGGTCGGCGGTCTGGGAGACGCTGTCGGACGCGGGACTGGCGCCCGGATCCTGCGCGTCGGGCTTCCCGACCGCTACGTGACCCACGGCGCGCCGGCGCTGCTGCACGAGGAGGTCGGCTTCACGGGACAGCGGATCGCCGAGCGGATCGAGGCGGCGGTCGGCGGCCGCAGCGGAGTCACCAGCGGCTGATCTGAGTACCTTTCCGGCACGAATGCGACGTGTCCCGGGCGGATCGATCGACAGCCTGCTCGCCCAGCGCGGCGTGTTCGCGTCGCGGTCGCGAGCGGCCGCTTCGGTGATGGCCGGCGAGATCATGCTCGCTGCCCCGAGCGGCGCCGGGCCCAGAAGCCCGGACAGCTGGTGCCGGAGGACGTGCAGCTCGAGGTGCGGGCGGCGCCCGCGTTCGTCTCGCGCGGCGGCACGAAGCTCGCAAACGCGCTCGACGCGCTAGGGGTCGCGGCCGAGGGCCGGCAGGCGCTGGACGTGGGTGCGTCGACGGGTGGGTTCACGGACTGCCTGCTCGGCCGCGGCGCAGCCCACGTGGTCGCGCTCGACGTCGCCTACGGGCAGCTGGACTGGAGCCTGCGCTCGGACCCGCGGGTGACGGTGATCGAGCGCTGCAACGCGCGCTCGCTGGCGCCCGAGCAGCTGCCCTACGCGCCGGACCTGATCACGATCGACGTGTCGTTCATCTCGGTCGTCAAGGTGCTGGCGGCGGTGCTGGCGTGCGCGGCCGAGCAGTTCGACTGCCTGGCGCTGGTCAAGCCGCAATTCGAGGTCGGACGCGAGGGGGTGGGGAAGGGGGGCGTCGTCCGGGATGCGTCGCTTCGGCGCGGGGCGCTCGTCGCGGTGGGTGCGGCCGTCCAGGAGCTCGGCTTCTCGCTCGCGGGCTATGCGAGCTCGGGGCTGCCCGGGCCCAAGGGCAACCTCGAGACGTTCGCGTGGATCGCCGAGCCCGGCCGCGCGCGGCGTCGAGGATCTCGAGCGCGCGGCCGCCGAGGTCGAACCGTGAAGCGGGTCACGACCGCCGCCGTGCTCACGCACCGTGTCCCCGGAGTCACTGCTGAGGCGCTGCGATCGCTGATCGGGCTCGCGCGCGAGCGCGGCGTCGAGCTTCGCATCTCGACCGCGAGGAGACCCGCAAGCACGCCCTCGAGCCAGGTCCGCTGCTGACGCTCGACGCGCAGCTCGACGGCACCGTCGACATCTGCTTCGCGCTCGGCGGCGACGGGACGATCCTCAACGCGCTGCGCACGTTCGCCGGGACCGGCGTGCCGGTGTTCTCGATCAACTTCGGCGAGATGGGCTTCCTCGCGACCGTCGACCGCGAGGACGCCGAGTCGGGATGCATGCGCGCGCTGGCGGGCGACTTCGAGGTGCTGTCGCTGCCGGCGATCAAGGTCTTAGGCGACGGCGGTCGCTGGCTCGGGATCAACGACGTCTCGATCCACCGCCAGCACGGCAACCGCGTCGCCGACCTCGAGTACGCCGTCAACGGCGACGAGGTCGGGCGTGTGCGCTGGGACGGGATCGTGGTCGCCACCCCGGCCGGGTCGACCGGCTACAACCTCGCCAACGGCGGGCCGGTGATGGCGTGGGGCGTGCACGGGTTCGTGGTCTCGTTCATCTCGCCGCACTCGCTGACAGCCCGGACGCTGGTCGTCGCGCCTGACGACCGGGTGCTGGTCTACAACCGGTCGCGTGAGGAGCCGGTGGAGGTCGACCGTCGACGGGCGGCCGATCTTCGTGCTCGAGCCGGGGGAGCACCTCGAGGCGCGGTTCGCCAACGATCGGGCAGCGCTGGCTCAGATCCAGGGGACGAACTTCTACCAGCGCCTGCGACAGAAGTTCGGGCGGATGGCCACCTAGCTCTGCCGCAGCGATCCGTCGGCCGCGGCTGGTAGACCGTCTCGGATGCTGGAAGAGCTGCGCGTCGAGAATTTGCTGCTGATGGAGCGTGCCGAGCTGCGGCTCGCGCCCGGGCTCAACATGCTGACCGGCGAGACCGGCGCCGGCAAGACGCTGCTCGCGCACGCGCTTGACCTGCTGCTGGGCGGCCGCGCGCGGCGCGGGATCGTCCGCGAGGGAGCGCAGGAGGCCTACGTCGAGGGGGTGTTCGCGCTGCCGCCGTGGCTCGCGCGCGACGACGAGCGCGTGCCGTCCGGCGCGCAGGAGCTGACCCTCGCGCGACGTGTGTGGCCCGACGGCCGCACCCGCGCCTACGTCTGCGGCCGCGCGGCGACGGTCGGCGACCTGCAGGAGCTCGGCGGCCGGCTGCTGTCGTTCTACGGCCAGCACGAGCACCGCAAGCTGATGCTCGCCGCGGCCCAGCTCGAGCTGCTCGACGGCTACTGCGGCGAACCCCAGGCGCGGCTGCGTGCCGGGATCCGGGCGGCCCACGAGCGCGTGCGCGAGCACGAACGGCGGGCCGGGGAGCTGCGTGAGCTGGCGGGGGCGCGCGAACGCGAGCTCGACCTGGTCAGCTTCGAGCTCGACGAGATCGAGGCCGCGGACCCCGGCGTCGAGGAAGAGGCCGAGCTGACGGCCGAGCGCGACCGCCTGCGCCACCTCGAGACGCTGCAAAGCGCCGCCGGCGCCGGCGCCGAGGCGCTCGCCCCGGAGGCCGGGACCGGAGTGTCGCGAGCTGCTCGCGCTCGCCGCCTCCGAGCTCGAGCAGGCGGCGTCGATCGACGGCGAGTTGGGCGCCCTCGCCAAACGGCTCGACGGGCTTCGCTACGAGGCAGAGGACGTAGGTGCCGAGCTGCGCCGTTATCTCGACGGGCTCGCGGGTGAGGACGGCTCGGCGGCCAGGCTCGAGCAGATCGAGGAGCGCCTCGCGCTGCTGGCCCGGCTGGCGCGCAAGCACGGCGGCGGGATCGGGGGCGTGCTCGCCCACGCCGAACGCTGCCGGGCTCGGCGCGACGAGCTCGAGCACGCCGACCAGGCGCTGGCGGCGACCGAGCAGGAGTTGGGCGAGGCGCGGGCCGAGCTCGATCGCCTCGCGGCGCAGCTCTCGCGGGCTCGGGCCAGCGCGGCGCCGAAACTCGCCGGCCGCCGTCACCGAGCGGCTCGCCGAGCTCGCGATGCCCGAGGCGCGATTCGAGCTCGAGCTCTCGCCGCGCTCCGATGGCTGCGGCCCGCGCGGCGCCGATGCGATCGAGATCCAGATCGCGCCCGACGGGGGCGAGACGCTCGCGCCGCTGCGCGAGATCGCGTCCGGCGGCGAGCTCTCGCGGGTGATGCTGGCGCTGCTGAGCGTCGCTCACGCCGACGGCGCCGGCGGTCGCGACGAGAGCCCGCTGCTCGTGTTCGACGAGATCGACGCCGGGATCGGCGGCCACACGGCGCGGGCTGTGGGTGAGCATCTGCGCGCGCTCGCGCAGGGGCGCCAGCTGCTGTGCATCACCCACCTGCCGCAGGTCGCGGCGCTCGCCCAGCGCCACTTCACGATCGTCAAGCAGACCGGCTGCGAGCCGGCGACGACCACCGTCTCGATGCTCGAGGGCGACGGCGTCGTCGGCGAACTGGTGCGGATGCTGGGCGCCTCGGAGGCCGACGGCGCGGCGTCCGAGCACGCGCGCGAGCTGCTGCGAGCGGCTTGATCACCGGGCCCACCCGGCTTCCGTCTGAACCCTCGTTAGACTCGCAAAGCGGGCATGGCAAACGGCGAAACGCGATTCATCTTCATCACCGGCGGGGTCGTCTCCTCGCTTGGTAAGGGAATCGCCGCCGCTTCGATCGGGCGCCTGCTGGTCGCGCGCGGGCTCGACGTGCAGCTGCAGAAGTTCGACCCGTACATCAACGTCGATCCGGGCACGATGTCGCCCTATCAGCACGGCGAGGTGTTCGTGACCGAGGACGGAGCCGAGACTGACCTCGACCTCGGCCACTATGAGCGTTTCACCGACGCCAACACGAGCCGCGCCTCGAACGTCACCGCCGGTGGCATCTACAACACCGTGATCCGCCGCGAGCGTCGCGGCGACTATCTGGGCGCGACCGTCCAGGTGGTGCCCCACATCACTGACGAGATCAAGCAGCGGATCAAGCTGATGGCCGACTCGACCGAGGTCGACTTCGTCGTCACCGAGATCGGCGGCACGGTCGGGGACATCGAGTCGCTGCCGTTCCTGGAGGCGATCCGCCAGTTCCCGGTCGACGTCGGTCGCCGGCGCTGCATGTTCATCCACCTGACGCTCGTGCCCTACATCGGCCACGCGGGAGAGCTCAAGACCAAGCCGACCCAGCACTCGGTCAACGAGCTGCGCCGGATCGGTATCGCGCCTGACATGGTCGTCTGCCGCTCGGAGGCCGAGCTCTCGACTGACATCCGCCGCAAGATCGCGCTGTTCGCGAGCCTGCCGATCGAGGCGATCGTGTCCGCCTACGACGTCGACGACATCTACCGCGTGCCGCTCGTGTTCAACAATCAGGGCGTCGACGATTTCATCCTCTCCGAGCACTTCGGTCTCGAGGCCGGTACGCCTGACCTGACCGGCTGGGAGCAGATCACCCTTCGCGCGCGCGAGGTCAAGCGCGAGGTGCGGATCGCGCTGGTCGGCAAGTACGTGAAGCTCGAGGACGCCTACCTGTCGGTCGCCGAGGCGCTTCGCCACGCCGGCGTGCACCACGGCTGCAAGGTCGAGATCGACTGGGTCGACTCCGAGTCGGTGGGCGAGTCCGAGGTCGTCGCGCGGCTGCACGAGCGCCGACGGGATCCTGATCCCGGGGGGTTCGGCGGCCGCGGCTGGGAGGGGAAGATCCACGCCGCTCAGATCGCCCGCGAGCGCCGGATCCCGTACCTCGGCGTCTGCCTCGGGATGCACGTCGCGGTGAGCGAGTTCGCACGCCACGTCGCCGGCATGGAGGGCGCCAACTCGACCGAGATGGACCTCGAGACGCCGTACCCGGTGATCGACCTGCTGCCCGAGCAGAAGGAGATCGCCGACATGGGCGGCACGATGCGGCTCGGCGCCGACCCGGTGAAACTCCACGACGGCACCCGAATCCGCGAGCTCTACAACGAGCCGGTCGTGTACGAGCGCCACCGCCACCGCTATGAGGTCAACAACCACCTGCGCCGCCGGCTCGAGTCAGCCGGGCTCATCTGCTCGGGCACGTCTCCCGACGAGCGGCTGGTCGAGGCGATCGAACTCGCCGCCGGCACGCATCCGTTCTTTGTCGCCTCCCAGTACCACCCCGAGTTCAAGTCGCGCCCCGAGCGCCCCGCGCCGCTGTTCAGGGAGTTCGTCGGCGCCGCGCTGGCGCACGCGGACTCGCATGCGGATCGCACCCGGACTCGGCGCGAGCGCGAGCGCTGGCCGGTGACGAGCGAGACGTCAGCGTCTCGCGCGGCGCCGGGACGTGAGGCGGACCGAGCGAGTCCGAGCGCGCGCGGCTGCACGAGACGTTCGCGGCGCTATGCCGAATCGAGAGCCCGTCCGGCCACGAGCGCGCGTGCGCGGACTGGGTGGCCGCGGAGCTCGAGCAGATGGGGCTCGAGGTTGACGAGGACGGCAGCGGCCGCGGCGATCGGCTCCGACGCCGGCAACCTGCTGACGCGGATCCCGGGCGCGGGGCCGGCAAGCATCCTGATCTGCGCCCACCTTGACACCGTGCCGCCGGTGGCGCCGATCGATCCGGTGCTCGTCGACGGCTACTGGTGGAACGCCAACGACGCGATCCTCGGCGCCGACAACAAGTCGGCGGTCGCGGTCGCGCTCGAGCTCGCGCGCCGGCTGACCAATGCTCCTGAGCCGCCGCCGATCGGGCTCGAGCTGCTGTTCACCGTCTGCGAGGAGGTCTCGCTGCGCGGCTCGCGCGAGTTCGACGTCTCTCGCCTGCAGAGCGCCTTCGGCTACGTGTTCGACCACGCGACCCCGATCGGCGAGGTCGTCGTCGCCTCGCCCACCCACTACCGGATCGTGGCCGAGTTCCGCGGCCGAGCCGCGCACGCGGGCGTACGGCCGCAGGGGGCCGTAGCGCGATCGCCGCCGCCGCCCGGGCGATCGCGGCGATGCGGCTGGGCCGGCTCGACGATCAGACGACCGCGAACGTCGGGCTGATCGACGGCGGCACAGCGATCAACGTGATCCCGGAGCGCTGCCGGATCGAAGCCGAGGTTCGCAGCCTCGACCCGTCGAAGGCCGCCGAGGTGACGACCGAGACCGTCGATCACCTCGCAGGACGCCGCCAACGCCGCCGAGTGCGACCTCGACCTCGACGTCGCGCAGATGTTCAGCGGCTACCGGACCAAGCCCTCGGCGCCGCAGGTCGTGGCCGCCGAACGCGCGCTGCGCGCCAACGGATACGAGCCCAAGCCGATCAACTCCGGCGGCGCGTCGGACGCGAACTCCTTTCAGGCTGCCGGCTTTCAGTGCACTTGCCTCGCCGACGGCGTGGAGCACAACCACGAGCCGACCGAGCGCGTCAGCGCCCAAGCGCTCGAGACGATGCTCGAGATCGCGCTCACGCTGGTCGACGAGGCGGCGGCCGAGCTGGCGGCGACGTGACCGAGTTCTCCCCGATCGAGTCCGATATGCAGTGGCGCGGGGAGATCATCGGCGCGGGCGTCGAGCACTTCCGCTACACCGACGGCAAGCGGGTCACGCGCGAGAAGGTCTGGCATCCGGGGGCGGTCGGGATCCTGGCGATCGATCAGAGCAATGTGTGGCTGACGCGCCAGCCGCGCGAAGCCGCCGGTCTGACCGCCTCGCTTGAGATCCCGGCCGGCAAGCGAGACGTGCCGGTGAGGCGCCGCTTGACACGGCCAAGCGCGAGCTCGCCGAGGAGATCGGCAAGCGAGCCGAGCACTGGCGCGAGATTGACGTCTTCTACACCAGCCCGGGCTTCAGTGATGAGCGCGTCTGGTGGTACCTGGCGCGCGAGCTGTCAGACGACGCGGGCGCGCAGCCGGACCCCGACGAGCGGATCGAGATCGTGCCGTGGTCACTGGCGCGCCTCGATGACGCGATCGCGGAGTGCGAGGACGCCAAGTCGCTGATCGCGCTGCTGTGGCTGGCGCTCGCGCGCGAGCGCGGCACCATCTGACAGCCCGGCGAGCCCACGCGCACGGGCGGCACCATCTGACAGCCCGGCGAGCCCACCCGCACGGTCGCTGTCAGCCGCAGGACTGGCACCTGGCCGACCGAATACGCAGGCGTGAGCACGACGGTAACTCCGCCCGAGCAGCTGCATCTGACTGACCTGACGCTCGAGTTCCTGGCGATGCTCGAACTCGAGCGCGGCCTATCGCGCAACACGCTCGAGGCCTACCGCTCGGACCTTCAGCAGTACGGCTCGTTCCTCGGCCGGATCGGCGTCGACCCCCTACAGGTGCGGCCCGCCGACGTGGCCGCATTCGTCTCCGAGCTCGCCGCCGGGCGCGACGGCAAGCCGCCCGTCGCGCCGGCGACGCTACAACGCAAGATCGCATGCCTGCGCTCCTTTTACCGTCACCTGCGCCGCGAGCAGATCATCGACCATGACCCGACCGCCGAGCTGCGGCCGCCGCGCTCGCGGGGACGCCTGCCGAAGGTCTTGAGCCGTGACGAGGTCAACCGCCTGCTCGAGCAGCCGAAAGGCAGCTCGCCGGCGGCGCTGCGCGACCGAGCGCTGCTCGAGACGATGTACGCCTGCGGGCTGCGCGCGTCGGAGGCGATCTCGCTCGAGCTATCCGAGCTCGACCTCGAGGCCGGGATCCTGCGCGCCCGCGGCAAGGGCTCCAAGGAGCGGCTGGTTCCGATCGGCAGCAAGGCGATCGAGACGCTCGACGCCTACCTCGCCCGCGGTCGCCCACGGGTGGTCGGGCTGCGCGACGAGCCGCGCGTGTTCGTCAACCTGCGGGGCGGCGGCCTCTCGCGCCAGGGGCTCTACAAGATCGTCCAGGGCCACGCTCGCACCGCCGGCCTCGAGCAGCGGATGAGCCCGCACACCCTGCGCCACACGTTCGCGACCCACCTGCTGTCGGGCGGCTGTGATCTCCGTTCGCTGCAGGAGATGCTCGGCCACGCTGACATCGGGACAACGCAGATCTACACGCACCTGTCGTCAGAGCGACTGCGCGACGTGTACTTTGACGCGCACCCGCGCGCGCAGATCGCGCCCCGGGAACGCGACAGCTAGAGCAACCGTGGGCGTCACTCACTTCGACGAAGCGTTCGCGGCCGAGTTCGAGCTCGGCCACCTGCGCAGTCGCTGGACGATGCTCGGCGAGGCGGCGGGCTGCCGGACGGTCGGCGTGCGCCGGATCGAGATCGCGCCCGGCGGCTGGTCGACCCCCGCCCACGAGCACGGGCGCTCCGAGGAGATCTTCTACGTCCTGTCTGGCAGCGGCGTGTCGTGGCATCGGGGCGAGACGGCGGCGATCCGTGCCGGCGACTGCGATTCTCTACAAGCCGCGCTCGGGAACCCACTCGGTGCACTCTCCCGACGGCATTGACGTGCTCGCGTTCGGTACTCGCGACTACGACGAGAGTCCGCGCTTTCCGCAGCTGGAAATGACGCTCGTGGGTGGGCGCGCGGTGCGCAGCGAAGGCGTAAGTCGCGGCGAGCCGCCGATCCAGTTCCAGCGCGAGGCGCTCCACGGAGCGCCAGAGCTGCCCGAGTCACCGGGGGAGCGGCCGACGACGGTCGCCAACGTCGACGATCTCGAGGCGACATTCGTCGAGCGTCCCCGAGTCGTCCGTACGCGCCGCAACCTCGGCCGCGCGATCGGCTCGCAGCGCACCGGACTGCAGTACGTGGTAGTCGAGCCCGACAAGGAGTCGGCGCCGCCGCACTGCCACAGCGTCGAGGAGGAGATCTTCGTGATCCTCGACGGTGACGGCGTGCTGCTGCTCGGCGACGACGAGCTCGGAGTGCGGCCGGGGAGCGTCGTCGCGCGGCCCGCCGGAACCGGCGTCGCACACGCGTTCAGGGCGGGCCCGCAGCCGCTCACCTACCTCGCGTACGGCACCCGCGACCCGAGCGACGTGTGCTACTACCCGCGCTCGAACAAGATCGCGATCCGCGGCGTCAATCTGATCGCGAGGCTCGAGCGGCTCGATTACTGGGACGGCGAGGACTAGCCCCGGAGCGCGTACGTCAAGAGGTCGGCGTCGAGGCTGCCCTGGGACTCGTACTGACCAGTGTGGATCGAGGACACGTGGCCGGTGCGCGTGATGTAGACCGTTGTCGGTGTGCCCTGTATCCCGCCGGGCAGCAGTTCTCCGACCTGGCCAGGCGACACGCTGTAGCTCGGATATGAGACTGGGTGCGCGAGCAGGAACGCTCGCGCGTCGCCGGAGGCATCGTTGTAGTCGGCACCGAGGAACGCGACCGAGCGCCCGTAGCGGGCCGATGCGTTGGCAAAGAGGCCGAACTCGGCCCGACAGGGACCGCACCACGACGCCCAGATGTTGACGACGATTGGGTAGCCGCGCAGCGCCTTGATCTCCGCAGCGAGCGCGGACCCGCCGCCGAGCAGCTGGCTCGCACGCGCGTGCAGCGCCGCCAGCGGCCTCGCCGAACCAGCGAGCTCGCGCTTGATCGCTGCCTCGCTCGACGGCGCGCTCGGCGAGTGCTGGAGCGCCGCGCGGACATGCGCGATCAGCGCCGCGCGCGTCGGCCAGCCCGATGTCGAGACGTCCCAGGTCCAGATGATCCGTCCGCTTGAAGACGTCAGCACCAGCCACGGCTCGTCCTGGACCTCGTAGCCGTCGGCGACGCGGCCGGTCACGTCGATCGCGACCGGATAGGCGAGCGGGTCGCGCAGGCCGCGCAGGAACGACGGCAGCGCCTGCGCAGAGGGCTCGACGCTGCCCTCGTCGACCGCTGTCAGCCCGGGCAGTCCGGCTCGGCTCGCGGCGCTCGCGTACGAGTTGAGCCCATCGAGCCGGGTGCCGAGGTCCGTCACCTCGCGATCCCAGGTGGCGAAGAACAGCGTCAGGTGGGCTCCGGTGGCGGATCCGAGGCGGACCGTTCCACCGCCGCTGCCCGGCAGCGAGACGCTGTGCGTAGGAGTGATCTGCGGCTCGGTGGCATAGGAAAGGTGGGAGCGGACGCGCGGGTGACCCGGAAGCAGCGTCGAGGCCTCCTGTGCCAGCAGCTGACCCAGCTGACCGACCGCGGCGTAGGACTGCTGGGTCAGGTACAGACGGCGCAGGCGCCCCTGGGGGTCGACCACGAACAGCGCCGGCGTGTGGTCGACCTGCCCGCGCTCGATCGCCACCTCGATCCCGTACTGGTGCCAGACGCGCTTGAGGTGCACCAGTGGCGCGGTCATGAAATGCCACGAGTGCAGCATTCCGTGCAGCTCCGAGTACGACAGCACGTCGTGGATCGAGGTTGCGTTCGGGTTGGCGTCGATGCCCAACAGCTGCACTTTCGACCCGGCGCCGCCCAGCAGCGCCTTCGCGTCCACCATCGCAGTCGTCGTCAGCGGACAGATCGTGGTGCATTCGGAGTCATTGAAGGCCAGGATCACGACCTTGCCGCGGTAGGCCGACAACGAGATCGGATGGCCGAACTGGTCGTCGAGCGTGAAATCGGGCGCCGGGCGCGAGAGTGCGGTCCCGGGATCGAGGTAGGGGTTGCTCGCCAGCGCGCTCGCGGGCGGCGAGGAGGCGCCGGAGACGATCGCGATCACGGCGACCGCGCCAGCCACCAGCGCGACCGCTGCGGCGCCCGAGATCACAGCAAGCCTCAGCGCGCGGGCTGGGCGGCGGCGCAGCAGCGCGCGCAGGCCGAACGCGATCGCGACCAGAATCGCAAGCCCGACCGCGGTCAGCGCCAGCAGACTGTCGGTCGCGCGTCCAGAGCTGGTCGTGGCAAACGCCACATCGACGGGCAGGTACTGCGACATCAACGCACGTAGGGTACGCGAGGGGCGCGGGCCTACAAGCCGCTCGTCAGGCGCTGCGCTCGACCGGTCGGGCACCCGGTCGATCGGGGAGAATCGCGCGGTGTCCAGGTTCCGCACCAGCGCCGCAGAGCGCGGGACGGCTGCCCAGTGAGCCGTGCGTTCGTGGTCGTGCTCGACGCGTGCGGCGCGGGCGCGCTGCCCGACGCCGCCGACTACGGCGACGAGGGCACCAACACGCTCGCCCACCTCGCCGAGCGCGTGCGGCTGCACCTACCGGCGCTGGCCGGCCTCGGCCTCGGGTCGATCCTCGAGCTGCGGGGCGTCGCACCGGCAGCGGCGCCGGTGATGCACGGCCGCCTGCACGCACTCGGGCCGGGCAAGGACTCGACCGCCGGGCACTGGGAGCTGATGGGGATCGTCGCGCCCGCCCGGATGCCTACCTACCCGGACGGCTTCCCCGAGCCGGTGATCGCGCTGGTTGAAGCCGCGAGCGGCCGCGGTGTGCTCTGCAACCGCCCCAGCAACGGGCTCGAGGCGGTCGAGCGCTTCGGCGCCGAGCACGTCCGTACCGGCGCAGCTGATCGTCTACACGAGCCAGGACTCGGTGCTTCAGATCGCCGCTCACGTCGATGTCGTGGCGACCGAGGAGCTGTACGAGATCTGCGTGCAGGTCCGTGCGAAGCTCCCGGCCGAGCACTCGGTCGGGCGGGTGATCGCGCGCCCGTTCGCAGGCCCCGACGGGGCCTGGACCCGCACTGACGGACGCCGTGACTACGCCTTTCAGCCGCCGACGCGCAGCTACCTCGAGGAGCTGCAGGCGGCGGGCGTCGAGGTGCACGCAGTCGGCAAGGTGAGTCAGCTGTTCGCGGGCGTCGGGATTGACGTCCAGCACCCCGGGCGCGACCAACGCGCGGGCGCTGAGCGAGACGACCGAGCTGATCGGATCGCTGGCAGACGGGTTCGTGTTCACCAACCTGATCGAGACAGACCAGGTCTACGGCCACCGCCACGACTTCGAGGGCTTCGCCGGCGCCCTGGAGCGGATCGACGCGGCCGTGGCGGCGTGGCTAGGGCTCCTGAGAGAGGACGACCTGCTGGTGCTGACCGCAGACCACGGCTGCGACCTGACCTCGCCCCGGACTGACCACACGCGCGAGCACGCGCCGCTGCTTGCCGCGTTCGCGGGTCACGGCGGCCGCCGACACGACGGTCCGCTGGCCGACGTCGGCGCGAGCGTGCTGCGATGGCTTGCCGGACGCGACTGCGATCGCCTTCCCGGCCGGGCCTTCGTTAATAGAGACAGAGATGCCCGAGCTGCCCGAAGTCGAGACGATCCGCCGCCAGCTGGCGCCGCACCTGGAGGGCCGGACGATCGTCGATATCGAGATCCTGGACCCGCGCTGGACGCGGCCCGAGCCGCCGCGGCTGGTTGAGCAGGCGCTGCGTGGCCGCACGGTGGAGCACGTCGGGCGCAAGGGCAAGTACCTCGTCTGGGAGCTGTCGGGCGACCTGCAACTGCTGGTCCACCTGCGGATGACCGGCGCGCTGCTGTTCGACCCGCCGGTCGAGCCAGCTCACACTCGGGTCCGGTTCGAGCTCGACGCCGGCCACCGGATCGCGTACGTCGACCCACGCCGGTTCGGCACCGGCCACGTGCTCCCGGGAGCCGCGGCCCGCGACGCGTACCTGGGCTCAGCGGCTCGGGATCGAGCCGATGACGCCGGAGTTCACGCTCGAGCGCCTGCGAGAGGCCGCGCGCGGGCGCCGGGCCCCGGTCAAGTCGTTCCTGCTCGATCAGCGCCGGATCGCCGGCGTCGGCAACATCTACGCCGACGAGGCGCTGTTCCGCGCTCGCATCCACCCGCTGCGCCCGGCCGGGGCGCTGAACCGCAAGCAGCTCGCGGCGCTGCGTGACGCGGTCGAGGAGGCGCTGCTGGCCGGGATCGAGTCAAAGGGGGCTTCGATCGACGACTTTCGTCACGTGGATGGGGCGCGCGGCTCGTTTCAGGACCGGTTCCTGGTCCACCGCCGCGAGGGGGAGCCGTGCCCGCGCTGCGGTACGCAGGATCCGCAAGCTGGTGGTGGGCGGGCGCGGCACCTACGTCTGCGAGCACTGCCAGCCGCGGCCGCGCGCGAGGCGGACGCCAGGCGCGCGCTAGGCGGTCTGCTGGGCCGCGAGCAGCTCGGCGAGCCGCCCGGCGCGGTCCGCCGCCAGCAGCTGATCGAAGCCGCCGATCGGTTGTCGCCGATCACGATCTGCGGGAAGGTGAACATCCCTGTCAGCTCGGCGAGCTTCGCGCGGCTGTCCGGATCGCGTGACAGATTGATCTCCTCGTAGTCGATCTCGCGCTTGCCGAGGAGCATCTTCGCGCCTGCGCACTTAGAGCAGTTGTCGGTGGTGTAGAGCTTGACCGGTGTCACTTCACAAAGTATAGCAAGGGTGAGGCGTGGCGGGGTCGCTGAAGACCGAGGCGATCGTGCTGCGCTCGATCCGGTACGGCGAGGCCGACCGGATCCTGCACCTCTACACCCCGGCCACGGCCGGCTGAGCGCGATCGCGAAGGGAGCGCGCCGGGCACGAAGCCGCTTCGGGGCCCGGCTGGAGCCGTTCTTCCACGTCCGCGCGATGCTGCACGAGGGCCGCAGCGAGCTGCTGACCGTGACCGCAGTCGACACGATCGCCACACATGGAGCGCTGCGCGACCACGCCGCGACGCTAGATGCCGCGGCGCGCGCCTGCGACGCCGTCACACGGCTGTTCGAGACCAGCGAGCCGCACCCCGAGGTGTTCGGGCTGCTCGCCAACGAGCTGACGCTGCTCGACGCGGACGCCGTCCACGCCCGGACCGCCACCGGGCTCGCGTTTCGCCTCAAGCTGCTGCTGGCCGCGGGCATCGTCCCGCAGCTGGCGGCGTGCACTATGTGCGGCGAAGCCGAGCACCTTTGGGGCTTCTCCGGCGCCGCCGGTGGTGTGGTCTGCCGCTCGTGCGAGGCCGGCGCGTTCGGGCTTGACGAGGACGCGTATCGGTTCCTTGTCAACGCCCTCGGAGTGCCGCTCGCGCAGGCTCCCGACGGCTCCGACCGTGCGCTGCGACAGGTCGAGCGCGCGATCGGCGAGACCGCCGAGCACCACGCCCATGTCCATTTGCGGCCGCTGCTCGCGCGCTCAGCTGCGGAGCTCTGCGACAGCTCCGCGCGCCGACCAGGCGGACCGACACTGCTCGGTGTCAGAATCGAGAGCGTGAATGAACAGACGCTGATGTCCGGCTACATGCATCCCCGCGGCCCGGTCGCCGACGATTTCGAGCGGCGTGTGCGGGCGCGCGAGGAGGCGTCGCTGTCGCCGCTGGCGACGCGTTCGTACCCGGGGCCGCGCGCGGGCTCCGAGCCCGCGTGCGGCCTGCGGACGCCCTTTCAGCGCGATCGCGACCGGATAGTGCACTGCAAGGCGTTCAGGCGCCTGAAGCACAAGACGCAGGTGTTCGTGGCGCCGAGCGGTGACCACTACCGCACGCGGCTCACGCACACGCTCGAGGTCACCCAAGTTTCGCGCACTGTCGCTCGTGCGCTGGAGCTGAACGAGGATCTGGTCGAGGCGATCGGCCTCGGCCACGACCTCGGCCATCCGCCGTTCGGCCACGTCGGTGAGGACGCGCTCGACCGCTGCCTGGGCGAGCGCTTCGGGCTCGCGTTCCGCCATCATGAGCACTCGCTGCGGGTCGTGGACACCCTCGAGCGCAACGGGCGGGGGCTCAACCTGACTGAGCCGGTCCGTGACGGAATCGTGAGTCATTCGGGACGGGCGCCGAACCCCTGACGCTCGAGGGCAAGATCGTTCGCCTGATGGACCGCGTCGCCTACATCAACCACGACATCGACGACGCCGTCCGCGCGGGGGTGATCTCGTCCGCGGACCTGCCCGGCGAGCCGATCGAGATCCTCGGCGACACCGGCCCGCGCCGGATTGACACGCTCGTTCACGATCTCGTCGAGCATTCGCACGAGGTCGGCGACATCGTCCAGGGGGAGCGGGTGGGTGCGGCGATGACGCAGCTGCGCTCGTTCATGTTCGACCAGGTCTACCTCGGGCCCGTCGCGACGCGCGAACACGCGAAGATCCAGCTCGTGATCGCGGCCCTGTTCGAGCACTACTGCGCCCACCCGGAGGAGATCCCCGAGTCGATTCCGACCGGCGAGCTCTCGACCCGCGTCACTGACCACATCGCTGGCATGACCGATCGCTACTGCATCAAACGCTTCGAGCAGCTCACAGTCCCGGTCGCGTTCGCACCGTGAGTCGCTACACCGCCGACTCCCGCGACCGCGTCCTGGCCGCGGTCGACATGATCGCGCTCGTCTCGACGCGAACCGAGCTGCGCCGCGCCGGCGTCAACAGCTATTTCGGGCTGTGCCCGTTCCACGAGGAGCGCAGCGGCTCGTTCCACGTCCGGCCCGACGAGAAGCACTATCACTGCTTCGGCTGCCAGGTCTCGGGCGACCCGTTCGACTTCGTGATCGAGACCGAAGGCCTGGAGTTCAAGGCGGCGCTCGAGACGCTCGCCGACCGGTTCGGTGTCAAGCTCGAGACCGAGGACGAGGACCCGGGCGCCGCGGAGCGCCGGCACCGTCGCGAGCGTCTGTTCTCGCTGCTCGGGCGCGCGGCCACCTACTACTCGCGGTATCTGTGGGAGGCGCGCGAGTCCCAGGCCGCTCGTTCCTACCTGCTGGGCCGGGGGCTGGAGGAGCACACGCTGCAGGAGTTTCGCGTCGGCTACGCGCCGAGTGCCTGGGACCGGATGCTGAGCGCCTCGCGCGCTTCGGGCTTCAGCGAGGAGGAGCTACTCGCGACCGGGCTCGCCCAGCGCTCGCGCAACCGGCCCGGCAGCATCTATGACCGCTTCCGCGAGCGGATCATGTTCCCAGCCGTCGACGCGCGGGGACGGGTGCACGGGTTCGGCGCTCGCGCGATGCGAGACAACCAGCAGCCGAAGTACCTCAACACTTCCGACGGCGAGCTTTACCACAAGCGCGAAGTCCTGTTCGGCGTCGATCTCGCGCGCGCGGCGGCCGCGAAGGCCGACCGGATGATCCTCGTCGAGGGGTACACGGACGTGCTCGCGCTCCACCAGGCTGGGCTGCGCAACGCGGTCGGGATCATGGGCACGGCGCTGACCGAGGAGCAGGTCTCGCAGCTGGAGCGGATCGCGCACGTGCTCGAACTCTGCCTCGACGCCGATCGTGCCGGCCAGGACGCAATGCTGCGCGCGGCGGGGCTGGCGCGGTCCAGACAGCTCGAGCTGCGGGTCGTCGGCCTGCCAGATGGCACTGACCCGGCCGAGTTGGTCGAGCGCGAGGGCGCCGAGGCGCTCAGGACCCTCGTGCAGCGATCGAAGCCGTTCGCGGCGTTCCACGTCGAGCGGATTCTCGACCGCGCCGACCTAGGGAGCGCCGAGGGGCGCGACCGTGCGCTCGACGAGCTGCGCCCGGTGCTCGACGGCGTCCCGGCCAGCATCCTTCGCGACGAGCTGGTGCGCCGCGTCGCCGGGCGGCTCGAGCTGACCGAGACCCGGCTGACGACGCTGCTTGCGTCAAACGCGGCGCCGGGGGGAGCCTCCGGCGGGGGGGCGGCTGCCTCGCGGGGAGGCCCAACATCGGCGGGCTCCGGGGCTGCGGTCGCCCGCGATCGCGGCTCGCGTCCCGAGCGCGTGTTCCTCGCGCTCTGCATCGCGCTGCCCGGTCCTGGCGCGCAGACGCTCGCGGCGATCGACACCGACGATCTGTTGACCAGCACCCGGCTGCGCCGCGCGGCGCAGCATCTTGCCGAGGGGCGGACGGGATCCCCGCTCGCCGACCTGCCGGCCGACGACGAGGATCTGGCCCGGCTGCTCGCGGAGCTCGTGTCGCTCGCGGGCCGGATGCCAGACCCGACCGCCGACCGGCTTGAGCACGCGCGGCTGGTGCTCGAGCGTGACCGCCTTGACCGCGCGATCATCCGCGCCCGCGGGCAGGGTGATCAGGAGGGGGGAGGCCCCCAGAGCGCGGAGCTGGCGCGCCGGCGGGAGAAGGTGCGGGACGCGATCCGGGAGGTCGGATCACGGCTCCAGTCGGTCGACTGACCGTCGCTGTCCGTCCGCCGGTCAGGCGAACATACGTTCGGTCATGGACAAAGAATCGCTGAAATTGCTGCTCGCCCAGGGGCTGAGCGTCGAGCGGATCGGGGAGCGCTTCGGTAAGCACCCGTCGACCGTCTCCTACTGGATGGCCAAGCACGGGCTCGAGGCCAACCGGCGTCACGTCCACGCGGCGAAGGGCGGGATCGAGCGCGAGCAGCTCGAGGAGTTGGTTCAGGCGGGGATGACGATCGCGGAGATCGCGGCCGTGGTCGGGCTCAGTAAGGCGACAGTCAGGCACTGGCTCAAGCGCTACAGCCTGCGCACCGAGGCGACGCAGCGCCGGGCCGCCGCACGCGAGGCTCGCGCGGATGGGATGCTGACGATCGGGCGGAGATGCCCATCACATGGTGAGACGGAGTTCGTGATCGAGGGTCGCGGTTACTACCGCTGCAAGCGCTGCCGCAACGAGTCGATCACTGACCACCGGCGACGACTAAAGCGGCGCCTGGTCGAGGAGGCGGGCGGTCGCTGCGCCCTGTGCGGATATGACCGTTGCATCGCCGCGTTGGAGTTTCACCACCTTGACCCAGTCGAAAAGCGCCTTGGCATCAGTGCCGGAGGCCTGACACTGTCGCTTGATGTCCTCCAAGCCGAGGCGGCGAAGTGTGTCCTGATCTGCTCGAACTGCCACGCCGAGGTCGAGAACGGGATCGTGACGCTTCCCGTAGAGTGTTCGACGACGCCGGTTCTGGGCCCTGACCCAATACACCAAAATGCGGGGTAGCTCAATGGCAGAGCGTTCGGCTGTTAACCGAAATGTTGTGGGTTCGAGTCCCACCCCCGCAGCTCGAGCCCTTCCTCGACGCTGACGTGAAGCTGTACGTCTGTTACGGAACCTGGACCGCCGGTGGGTCGGTGCACAAGCACCCGTGCGGCGAGGCCCATAAGGCGCTGGTCGGGGCGGGGCACCGTCCCGAGGTGATCCGGACCTACGGCCTCGGGATGCTGCCCGGGTCGCTCAACGATCTCGCGCCGGGACGGCGGACGGTCAAGCAGCTGACCGGCAATTACTGGGTGCCGGTGCTCGTGACTGACGACGGCGAGAACGTCCGGGGCTCGCAACAGATCATCGCCTGGGCGCGGGCTAACCCGGCGCGTGCGCCCGCGGCGCTGGCATGACGTGATGGCCGAAACGATCCGTCACCAGGCGACGGTCGGCGATCTCGAGCGCTGGGAGGACCACGGCGCCACCTGGCGCACGGTCGAGGTAACGGACGCGCGGGTCGTCGTCGAATTGTGCACGTGCTACGGCGAGCCGGTCGACCTCGTCACCAGCGAGAACCCGGGCGTGATCGAGTTCGTTCGCGGCCACGGCCAGGCGCAGCCCGCGCCCTAGAGCCGGCCCGGGCCGCTCAGCGCACCAAGGCCCCGCGGCGCCGCGCGAATTCCTCAACCAGGTCGGCCGCGCGCACCGCGCCGGCACGCGCGCTAGTGCCGGCAGCGAGGCGCGCGACGGCTGTCTGGATCTCCGGCTTGGCGAGCGCCCTGCGGGCAGCGAGCCGCAGGCTTCGCGGGTGCAGCAGCGGCCACGGCAGCCGCAGGCCGACCCCCGCCCAGCTCGCTCGCGCGGCGTTCTCGGCCATATCACCGATATGGGGTACCGAGAGCACCGTCGCGCCCGACACCAGCGCCCGCGCCAGCGTCCCGTGGCCCGCGTGGCAGATCACCAGCGCGCAGCCGGGCATCGTGCGCGCGTAGGAGAGCCACTCGACCAGCCTCGCGTTCGCCGGCACCGCGAGCGGCTCGGCGACCGGCCGCCGGTTCCAGGTCGCGAGCACGCGGACCGGCTCGTCGGCGAGTCCCTCGAGCGCGGCGCGCAGTAGCCGATGCTCGGGGTCCTGAGCCGTCGAGGGCGCCACAAGCACGAGCGGAGCGTCCCCCTCCGGCGGCTCGACGTGCCCGTAGGGAGGCTCCCAGATCAGCGGACCAACGACGCGGACGTGGGCCGGCCACCGCCGCGGATACTCGAGCTCCGGGAGCGTGCCGACCATGCACAGCTCCTGGCTCAGGCCGCCGTGAAAGCGATCCACTGGCGCCAGGCCGAGCTGGCGGCGCGCATCGTTGAGCTCCTCGCGGCCACGCCGCAGGCCGGTCTGGACCGGGCGGTCAAACGCGCGCCACAGTGTGCGGCCGACGGCAGTTCGCGGCAGCATCGCGCCGAACGCATAGGGCGGGAAGCCGGGCTCCATCACTGGGTACACGTGTGGGATCAGCGTCGCCACCGGGACCCCTTCCAGCTCCGCGCCGAGCGCGGGCGCGAGCGTCAGGATGTCGTGCACGACGACGTCAGGCGCCGCCTGCGCGATCGCGGGGCGCGTCTGGGAGGTGGCGCGCACGACCGCCTCGTAGGGGGTCAGCGGCCGATCGCGAGTCGGGAACACCGGGTACTCGGGCGCCGCCACGAAGCGCATCCCGTTGGCCTCGACGTCGGCCTGCCAGCGCGACCAGGTCTCGTAGGTGACCTCGTGCCCCCGCGATGCGAGTTCGGCGCCGAGCGCCAGCATCGGAAATGCGTGACCGGGCTGACCGAACGCCCCCAGGAACAGGCGCAGGCGTTCAGCCTTACCGGCGGTCAAGCCGCCAGTTCGGCCACCTCGCGCAGCTGCGCGACGCGGTCCTCGGCCGTCCACGCCATCGGGCTGACCATCAGCGTCCCGACGCCCGCCTCGCGGAAGGCGGCGAGGCGCTCGCGGACCACGTCGCGCGGACCGCACAGGGACACTGCATCGATCAGCTCGGGCGGGATCGCGCCCGCGGCCTCCTCCTTCTTTCCCTCGAGGTAGCGATCCTGGATCTCCTCGGCGGCCTGCTCGAACCCGTATCGCTTGACGAGGTTGTTGTAGAAGTTCTGCTTGCGCGAGCCCATGCCGCCGATGTAGAGAGCCAGCACCGGTCGCATCAGGTTGCGGGCCAGCTCGCGGTCGTCGGAGACGTAGGCCTGGACCGTCGGCGCGATATCGAAGCCGTCCAGCGAACGGCCCGACCGCGCCGCTCCCTCCTCCAGCAAGGCGCGGAACTCGGCGACATGCTCAGGCGAGAAGAAGGTTGGGATCCAGCCATCGGCGATCTCGCCAGCAAGGGCGGTGTTCTTGGGCCCGATCGCCGCGAGGTAGATCGGGATCCGCTCCTGGACGGGAGTGATCATCAGCTTCAGCGCCTTTCCGGGGCCGTCGGGCAGCGGCAGCTCGATCGTCTCGCCCTTGAACTCGAGCCGCTCGCGGTCGAGCGCCTTGCGGACCACCGCCACGTACTCGCGAGTGCGCTGCAGCTGGCGACCGAAGCGCTGGCCGTGCCATCCTTCGGCCACCTGGGGACCGGAGGAGCCGATCCCGAGGACCATCCGTCCCCCTGACAGCTCGTCGATCGTCGCGGCGGTCATCGCGGTCAGCGCCGGCGACCGGCCCGGCATCTGGAAGATCGCCGAGCCGAGCTTGATCCTGCTGGTGCCGGCCGCCAGCCACGCGAGCACGGTCGCCGCATCTGACCCGTATGCCTCGGCCGCCCAGACCGAGTCGTAGTCGAGCCGCTCAGCTTCGGTGACCACCTGGAGCTGCTCCTGGGGCCCCATCCCGAGCCCCCAGTAACCGAGGTTGACGCCGAGCTTCATCTTGCAAGGTTCCTTTCGCGGCGAGAAATCGCTTGTTGGTCACCAATCGCGGCCACTACAGTCGCGGCCGTCCCCGGCCGATGAAGGAACCCTATGCGAACAAAGCGTTCCACGGCCCGCGATGAGTTGCGCGCAGCGGTTGATGCGCTGCCGCGAGGCACGCGGGTCGCAATGCTCGAAGGGCTGGATTCCAACCAGATAATCGTCGGTGCGTACTCGACCCCCGACGGCGTCTGCCCGATGCTCGCCGCCCACCGCGGCGGCTGCCGCACGAGCACGCTCGCTTTCGCCAAGGCCTGGGACCGGTTCGCGTACGCGGGCGGGCGCCGCGAACGCCAGTGCGGGCCACGCGCCGCCAGTGAACGCGAGCTTCTGATCCTCCGCTCCTACCTCGAGACGAGCCTGCTGATCGAGGACGCATGCGAAACCGAGCTGAGCGCCGCCCACCGTGACCACCTCGAGCTCGTGGCGCGCCGCGAGCGCGCGGCCGCCGCGGCAGCCGAGCGCGATCCGGATCATCGAGACGCGCGGCTGCAAGGAGTCGCGCGCACGAGCGGCGACGACGACCGCAGCCGCCACGTCGGCGAGCGGCCAGGCTGGGCGTGGTCTGACATGTTCCGGACGGTCAGTGACTATCAGCGCGTTCTGGCGCTGGTCCAGGCCGAGCTCGGGACAGCCCAAGAGGGCGTCGTTCGCGAGCCGGTCGATGTCCGCGCATTTGAGCAGCTGATTGACCCGCAGCGGGTAAGCGGGCGGCCGCACGCGCCGGCCTTCAGCGGCTGATCTCGCAACCTGCCGTCGGCAACGGGGCTCGTGATACTTGGCTCGTGAGCGATCAGGCGCCGCCCCCCGGGAAGCAGACTACCGGCGGGCGGACTGCTAGCAAGAGCACCGACGAGCCTCGCCCCGACGAGCGGCAGACGACCGCCGTCGAGTTGCTCTGGGACCTCGTGTTCGTGTTCGCGATCACGCAGGTGACGGTGCTGCTCGCCCACCGCCCGGACTGGGGAGGCTTCGGCGAGGGAATGCTGCTGCTGGCGCTCGTTTGGTGGGCGTGGTCGGCGTTCGTGTGGGCGGCCAACGCCGAGGCCAGCGACTCGATCGAGTTGCGGGTCTGCCTGTTGGCGGCGACCGTGCTGATCTTTATCGCCGGTCTCGCGCTCCCGCAGGCGTTTGGGCGCGAGGGGGTGCTGTTCGCCGTCACCTACGCGCTGGTGCGCGCCCTGCACCTGGCGCTGTACACGGACGCCTCGCGGCGCGGCAACGCGCAGTGGAGCGCGATCGCGGGGTTTGCGGTCACGGTCACAGTCGGGATGGTGCTGCTGATCGCGGGCGCCGTGTTCCTACACGGATGGCACCGGGCGCTGGTCTGGGCGCTCGCTGCCGCGATCGACTACGCGGGGCCGGCCTGGCTGACGCGCGAGCGGCTGCGCGGGTTGCAGCGGGTCGCGGTGGCGCACTTCGCCGAGCGCTACGGGACGTTCGTGATCATCTGCCTCGGCGAATCGATCGTCGCACTCGGGGTCGGCGTTGGAACCGCGCAGCGCCATCTGACCGCCGAGCTGGCGTTCGCCGCCGGCCTGGCGCTGCTGACGGCGATCGGGATGTGGTGGACGTACTTCGACCGCGTCGCCGAGGTCGCGCAGGCGCGGCTGCGAGAACACGACGATCCGGTGCTTGCCGCCGCCGACGCCTACAGCTACCTGCACCTCGTGATCGTCGCCGGGATCATCATCTTCGCGGCTGGGGTAAGGCCACCGTCCGTCATTCGGTCCAGGCACCGATGTCCGCCCCCGGGCGGCTGGCTCTGTGCGGCGGCGTCGCCCTGTACCTGGTGGGTTTGGCTGCCTTCCGGCTGCGGATTGCCGACGACCGTCGCGTCCCGCCAGTGTGCGCCGCGGCCGCTCTGATGGCTCTCTACGCGATCGAGGTTCGCTGCCGGCGTGGGTGATCGCCGCTGCGATCGCCGCGATCGTCGGTGCGGTCTGCGTGGCCGAGACGCTCACCAGTTCGGAGCCGGAGCCGACCGAGCTCGCGGGCCAGAGGGCGGGCTAAGCGGCCTGCCTCAGATTCCCGGCGACCCGTAAGGTGGCGACGATGAACCAGTTCGACCGAGCCGATCACGGAGGGCAGCACGCATGCGAGTTCTGATCACGGGCGCGACCGGGACAATCGGTCTGGCGCTGGCGGACGCGGTTCGCGCGCGCGGCGACCAGCTGGTCGGGCTCTCCCGTGACCCCGAACGCGCCCAGCGCGTGCTCGGCGAGGGCGCCGAGGTGCACGCCTGGGCGCGGCCGACCGAGGAGCCGCCCGCTCCAGGCCCTCGCCGGCACCGACGCGGTCGTCAACTTGATCGGCGAGCCGATCGACCAGCGCTGGACGAGCGAGTCCAAGCAGCGGATCCGCGACTCCCGCGTCGAACCGACGCGGCTCCTGGTGCAGGCGCTCGACGAGCTCGACGATGCTCGACGTCCGAAGGTGCTCGTTTCGCAATCGGCGACCGGCTACTACGGGCCGCGCGACGACGCCAAGCTCGATGAGCACGCCTCGGCCGGAACGGATTTCCTCGCGCAGGTCGTCGACGCGTGGGAGCACGAGGCGCTCGCGGCGTCGCGCGCGATGCGCGTCGCCTGCACCCGCACCGGCGTCGTGCTCTCGAGCAGTGGAGGGGCGCTGTCGCGGGATGCTCCCGTTCTTCAAGCTCGGGATCGGCGGACCTGTGGCGGGCGGCCACCAGTACGTCCCGTGGGTCCACCTCGACGATGTCGTCGCGGGGGATGCTGCTGGTGCGTCGACAACGCCGATGCGACCGGGCCCCGTCAACCTCGTCGCTCCCAACACCGGTCACCAACGCCGAACTCTCGCGCGCACTTGGACGCGCGCTGCGGCAGACCCTGCGGTCCTCCCGGTGCCGGCGGTCGCGCTCAAGCTGCTCTACGGCGACATGGCCGAGCTCGTGACGGGCGGGTCAGCGCGCGGTTCCCGCTCGCCTGCTCGAGCTCGGGTTCGCGTTCCGTCACCCGGAGCTCGACACAGCGCTCAGGGACGTGCTCGCGCGATCGTGAGGGTCCACGGCAGGGCGGTGGCTCTGGCGTTGCCGTGAGCCTGAGCGATCTGAAAGAGCCTTGCAGATCTCGGCTAGCGCTGCTAGAACTCTGAAAGGCTCTTTCAGAAAGGAGGTCGAAGATGGCCGAGATCCGCCCCCTGTTGACAGATCCAGACGTGCTCGAGGCGCTGGCCCATCCGGTCCGCCTTGATCTGCTGACCTACCTGATCTCCGCTGGCCCCGCGACTGCCTCGGTCTGCGCGCGCGCAGTCGGCGATTCGCCGTCGAACTGCAGCTATCACCTGCGGACGCTCGCCGATCACGGTCTCGTGGAGCGCGGTCAGCTCGACTGACGGACGCGAGCGCCCCTGGCGGGCGACGATCACCGGGTTCGAAATCGACCCCGACGCCGACCCGCACTCGCCTGCGGGGCGCGGCTCGGCGGCCGTGATGGCGGCGTCAGTCGCGCTTGAGCAGCGGCTCCCTGCGCGACTATCTCTCACACCGCGATGCCGTCCCGGCTCCGTGGCGGGCCGCGGACCGTGCTCGGCCTACACGCTGCGCGTCGACTCCGGACGAGCTGAGCTCGCTGGCCCGCCAGCTCGACGACCTGATCCGGCCGCTGATCGCCGCCAACCGCGACGATCCCGATGAGGCGGCGCTCGTGCAGCTCGGCCTGTATGCGTTCCCTCGGCGGAGGACACCGTGGAGCAGCCGGCAGCCCTGAAGCGGCGGGAGTTCCGGTCGCTGTTGGTCGCGGGGCTGATCTCGGACGCCGGCGACTGGATGCTGCTGGTTGCGCTGCCGATCGTCATCTATCAGCTGACCGGTTCCGCACTTGGCACGGCGGCCGCGTTTCTGGCCGAGCTCGCGCCAGGGGTGGTGCTGGCGCCGCTCGCGGGCCGGCTCGCAGACCGCGTCGATCGACGGCGTCTGATGTTGGCGGTGACGGTGGCCGCAGGCGGTCGCGCTGGCACCGCTGCTGCTCGTCGGGCACCGCTCGGGGCTCGTCCTGGTCTACGGGGTGATCCTGATCGAGGCGGCGCTGACGACGCTCTTCGACCCCGCCAAGAACGCGCTGCTGCCGACCCTGCTGGCGCCGGACCAGTACGTGTCAGGCAACTCGCTGGTCGCGCTCGCGGCCGGTGCCGGGAGGCTCGCCGGCGGCCCGCTGGGCGGCCTGCTGCTGGCGGCCGGGCACCTGCAGCTGATCGTGGCCGCCGACGCGATCAGCTTCGCGATCGCGGGCTGCCTGATCGCGCGGCTGCCTTCCGATGCGGCCGGCAGGTGGGCGGCGACCGGCCCGCCGGCCTCGACCGACAGCTCGCAAGCGGGGGCCCGCGGCCTGCGGGTGGCCTTGCGCGCGCCCCGCGTCCGGGGCGTGCTGGCGGTCGCGCTGGTGGCGGAGATCGCGCAGGGGATCTTCGTCGTGCTGTTCATCCTGTTCGTCGCCAGGCGGCTCGGCGGGGGCGCCGGCGAGATCGGACTGCTGCGCGGCGTGCAGGCGGTGGGCGCGATCGTCGCGGGGCTCGTGCTGAGCTTCGTCGGTGGCGGCTCGCGGGCGGGGCGCCTGGCGGCGGGCGGCGCGATCGCCTTCGGCATCATTGACCTGCTGATCTGGAATGCGCCGCTGCTGGCGCAAAGCGAGTGGCTGTTCGCGGCCCTGTTCATCGTGGCCGGCGCGCCGGGCGTCGTGATGGAGACCGGGCTGATCAGCTCGCTACAGCTCGCCAGTTCCGACCGCGAGCGAGGACGGGCGTTCGGAGCCCTGACACTGGTGTCAAACGCCGGCCAGGCGATCGGGATGATTGCTGCCGGGGTGCTCGCGGCGCCGCTGGGGTTGATGACGCTGCTCAACGCACAGGGCTGCCTCTACCTGGCCGCCGGCGCGATCGCGGCCTGGGCTCTGTGGCGGCCGGTTCGCCTGGCGGTGCGCGCTCCGGCCGGTTCTGCAAGCCTCGGCCGGTGAGCGACCGGAAGCTGATCTGCCGGCTCGAGGCCGCCGCCGTGCGCGGCTGGCCCGCCACGATCGCACGGCCGATGCAGGGCGGCTGGCTGCTGCGCGCGACCCCGGGCGTTGACCGCGGCCGCTCGAACAACGCCCTGACCCCTTGCCGGCGATTGGCCGAGCACGAGCTCGACCCGGCAATCGAGCGGGTCTGTGAGTTCGCCGCCGAGCACTCGATCACACCAGGGATCCAGGTCAGCCCGCTCGAGCTTCATAGTGAGCTGATGCGGCGCCTGGACGACCGCGGGTGGCGCCGGCAATGGCCGACGGTGGTGATGGCCGGTCCCGCGCAGTTGCAGTGCGCTGCCGCTGGAACCGTCTCGGCAGAGGACCACGCGAGCCGCGAGTGGCTGCGCGCCTGGGAGCGCTGTGAGCCGGGCCGCGACGTCGACGCCCACGCGCGGACCGTCTTCTCGCTCCTGCGTGGCCGCGCCTGCTTCGCACGGATCGGCTCCGAAGCCGTCGGGATCGGCGTTGTGCACGATCGGCTCGCCGGCATGTACTGCATCGCCGTCGACCCCGATCGCCGCCGGCAGGGCCTCGGGACCGCGATCGTCGCGGCGCTGCTCGAGCGGGTCGGGTCCGCGGCGCAGCTCGGCTATCTCCAGGTCGAGGAGCGCAACGCCGCCGCGCGCGCGATGTACGGTGCCCTCGGATTCTCCGAGCGCTACCGCTATTGCCACCGGCTCGCGTGAGAGCCGGTCAGCGGCGCTTGCGGCGCGAGCCAGACACCAGCCACCGCGGAATCGGCACCGGCGACAGGTGATTGAAGGCCTGCCCGGCCAGCAGGCGAGGCTCGAGCTTGATCACCAGCAGCGACAGCTCGTCGCGCTCGCGCTCGGTGAGCGTGCTCGGGCGGCCGCGCGCCGCACGCATCAGCGTGATCAGCCGGCGGCGCTCGCCCGGGGTTAGCCGCAGCAGGTGCTCGCGCGCCAGCATCGCCACCTGGGCGGCGGCCAGCAGCTTCAGCATCGGAATCCGGCGCAGGCCGGGCACGCGCGACGCGGCGCTATCGATCGAGCGAGCTAGGACGCCAACGGGCATGGTTTGAGTCTAGGCCGCTCCCGCGCCGGCGCTGCCGTGGACGGGTGGGTCTCGACCCGCGTTGTCCGGGTGCGACCGGTTCGAGCATGCGTGGCGTGACAAATCCGCGGGCCGCCCTTGGATTCGTCGCAAACTCAAGGCTGAGCATGCATCTGGCGACAAATCCGGCCGGGCGGTGCGGATTTGACGCGTGGTGCACGTGCCGTTTGTGGAAAAGCCAGCGCAGGGCGCCCGGATCTTCCACGAAATGCGCAGCGAAGTAGGATCGCCGCATGGCCTTCTTCGTCGTGACCACCGTCCACGACGCCAACTGGGACCGGTCGCGCGGGATCCGAGAGCAGGATGGCTGGGAGGCGCACGCCGAGTTCATGGACGGGCTCGTCGACGACGGGTTTGTGATCCTCGGCGGCCCGATCGGCGACGGTGAGCGAGCGATGCTGGTGATCGAGGCGACCGGCGAGGACGAGATCCACGCGCGGATGGCCGACGACCCCTGGGCGCCCACCGGCACCCTCCGGATCGGGCAGATCGAGCGCTGGAGCTTGTGGCTCGACGGCCGTAACGCCGGTCGGACTCGCGCCAGGACCCCGGGCTCTGATTGACTGCGCGGACGAGCGAGCGATCCCGAAGCGAGGACACCGTGGGCGACCCCGAATCGCAGAACAGCACCGTCGAAGCCGAGCCCGAAGCGCAGGACAGCACCGTCGAAGCCGCGCCCGAACCGCAGGACAGCACTGTCGAAGCCGCGCCCGAGCCCCAGGCCCCGGCCGGTGCGGGCAGCGCGACCGAACAAGAGCTGCTCGAAGAGGACCTGCTCATCGAGGAGGTCTCGATCGACGGGATGTGCGGCGTCTACTAGCCGCCGCGCCGCCGTGCCGATGGCGATCGAGCTCGCCAACCTCGCATCGCCGCAGCTGGACGGAACTCACTTGGTGCTGCTGGTTCCGGTGGGTGCGACCGAGCAGCATGGCCCGCACCTCCCCGTGGGGACTGACACGGAGCTCGCGGTCGCGCTCGCACGGGCAGCCGCGACCCGTCTGGAGGGGATCTTGGTCGCGCCCGCGGTCGCATACGGGTCGTCCGGCGAGCACGCCGGCTTCGCCGGGACGCTGTCGATCGGCCAGGCCGCGACCGAGCTTTTGCTGGTCGAGCTCTGCCGCTCGGCGACCGAGACGTTTCGGCGCGTGATGCTCGTTTGCGCGCACGGCGGCAACGCCGAGCCCCTGGAGCGAGCGCTGGTCAGGCTCAGAGCGGAGGATCGCGACGTGAGGTCGTTCACCGCCGACTGGGGCGGGGACGCCCACGCCGGTGCCACCGAGACATCGCTGATGCTCGCGGTCGCCCCAGAGCTGGTCCGGGGCGAACTCGCGCGAGCCGGCGACACGCGGCCGCTGGCCCAGCTGATGCCGGCGTTGCGGGCGAGCGGCGTCAGCGCCGTCAGCGCCAACGGCGTGCTCGGCGACCCAACCGGCGCCGACGACCGCCGGGGCCGGGCGCTGCTGGCCGCCGCTACCCGAGCGCTCGTCGCGCAGCTGGAGAGCTGGAGCTGATGGCAAAGGTCGCGATCGTCACCGGGGCTGCGCGCGGGATCGGCGCCGCCACCGTGGCCGCGCTCACAGCCGCCGGCTTCGAGGTGCTCGCGGTTGACCGCTGCGCCGACGACCCGAGGGTCCCGTACCCACTCGGCAGCCGCGCCGAGCTCGAAGCGGCGGTCGCCGCCGCCGGCCCAGGCGCCCACGCGGTCGCGGCCGATACGACTGACCGTGACGCGATGGCCGCAGTCGTCGCCGAGGCAGAGCGGGCGCACGGCGGCCTCGACGTGTGCGTCGCCGCCGCGGGTGTGATCGCGGGCGGCGTGCCCCAATGGGAGCTGGCGCCCGAGCGCGAGCAGGCGGTTATCGACGTCTGCCTGCACGGAGTCCTGACCGCGTCGCGGGTCGCGATCCCGGCGCTACTGCGCCGGCCCCAGCCACGCGAAGGGCGGTTCGTGGCCGTCGCCTCGGCTGCGGCGACCCGAGGACTGCCGATGCTCGCCGCCTACGGAGCCGCGAAAGCGGGCGTCGCGGGCCTGATCCGGGGGCTCGCGGCGGAGCTTCGTGGCACCGGCATCACCGCCAACGCGGTCAGCCCTGGCTCGACTCAGACCGCAATGCTCGAGCAAAGCGCGGCGCTCTACGGGCTCGCCGAAAGCGGCTCGTTCGCGGACCAGCAACCGATCGAGCGGTTGCTCGATCCGGCCGAGATCGCGGCGGCGATCGCGTTTCTCGTCGGGCCGACGGCGAGCGGGATCACGGGCGCGGTGCTGCCAGTCGACGGCGGTCTCTCGGTCTAAGCATCGTTTGCGCGCGCGGTCGCGTCGACTAGGCTCCAGGGCGGAACAGTCGTCGGCGAACAGGAGAGGCACAGTGAAGACGAAGGCCGCCGTGCTCACCGGAATCAAGCAGCCGTGGGAGATCATGGAGCTCGACCTCCGAGATCCGAAGGAGAACGAGGTCCTGATCCGGTACGTCGCGGCTGGGCTGTGTCACTCGGACGAGCATCTGATGACCGGCGATCTTCCCGTCCCTTTGCCTTACATCGGCGGCCACGAGGGCGCCGGGATCGTCGAGGCGATCGGAGCGGGCGTGACCCGGGTCGCGGTCGGCGACCACGTCGTCTGCTCGTTCATCCCGTCGTGCGGGCACTGCCGCTGGTGCGCGAGCGGCCAGCAGAGCATCTGCGACCTCGGCGCGACGATCCTCGAGGGCTGCCTGCCGGACGGCAGCTACCCGTTCACGCTCGACGGCCAGGGCGTTGGCGCGATGTGCATGCTCGGCACCTTCTCGCAATACGCGGTGATCTCGGAGACCTCGGCCGTCAAGATCGACGACGACCTGCCGCTCGAGGTCGCGGTGCTGTGCGGGTGCGGCGTGCCGACCGGTTGGGGCTCGGCCGTCAACACCGGCAACACGCAGATCGGCGACACGGTGATCGTCTTCGGGATCGGCGGGATCGGCGCCAATGCCGTCCAGGGAGCCGCTCACGCCGGGGCGACGAACATCATCGCCGTCGACCCGATCGCCTCCAAGCGCGAGTTCAGCCAGGAGATGGGCGCCACCCACACGCTCGAGCACGGCGCCGAGTCGATCGAGCTCGCCAAGGAGCTGACCCGGGGCGTCGGCGCCGACGTGGCGATCGTGACCGTCGATGTGGTCAACGAGCAGGTTGTCCAGGAGGCGGTGATGGCCATCCGCAAGGGCGGCTCTGTCGTCCTGACCGGGCTCGCGCATCCCGAGTCGCTGACCGTGCACCTCTCGGGGACCGACATGACGCTGTTCCGCAAGCGGGTCCAGGGCTCCCTGTTCGGCGATTGCAACCCGACGCAGGACATCAAGAAGATGCTCGCGCTGTACCGGGCGGGGAAGCTGAAGCTCGACGAGCTTGTGACCCGGCAGTACAAGCTCGACGAGATCAACCAGGGCTACGACGACCTCAACGCGGGCAAGAACATCCGCGGCGTCGTGATCCACGAGCACTGAAACCCGGACTGCTGGCGGTCGTCGAGAGCAAGGTCGTAGGTCTCCGTCGCCAGACGGAGCTGATCACGGTTGCCCTCGCGGAGGGCTGCCACGTGGTCCTTGAAGGACCTCCGGGGACCGGCAAATCGACCCTCCTGCGGGCGATCGCGAGCGCTTCGGGACGGGGGATCGAGTTCGTCGAGGGAAACGCCGAGCTGACCCCGGCACGGCTGATCGGAAGCCATGACCCGGCGCTCGTGCTGGCGCAGGGCTACACCGCCGACGCGTGGTCAGACGGCCCGCTCGCGACTGCGATGCGCGACGGCTCGCTGCTCTACCTCGAGGAGCTCAACCGGATCCCCGAGGAGACCCTCAACGTGCTGATCACCGCGATGGCCGAGCGCGAGCTGGTCGTGCCGCGGCTGGGCCGGATCGACGCCACTGACGGGTTCGTGCTGGTCGCGGCGATGAACCCGTTTGACGCGATCGGCACGGCTCGCGTCAGCCAGGCGATCGCCGACCGCATGTGCCGGGTCTCGATCCCGTACCTCGACGAACAGGGGGAGCGGGAGGTGGTGCGCCGGGAGACCGGCGCCGACGAAGAGCCGGTGGCGATCGCGGTCGCGGTCACGCGCGGGACCCGCGCGCACGCCGGGATCCGCAACGGCTCGTCGGTGCGCGGCGCGATTGACATGGTGCGGCTCGCGCGCGGGCTGTCGACGCTGCGCTCGACTGACGAGCCGCGCAACCGCGACACCCTGCTCGACGCGGCGATCGCCGCGCTGTCCGGGCGAATCCGGATCCACGAGGATCAGGAGCGCTCGGCCGAGGAGGTGATCGCTGAACTGCTCGACCGGGTCCTGGCCGCGGGACCCGAGCCGGCATCGGGGAGAGCCGACGGGCCGCCGGCCGCCGGCCGCCCACCGGTAGCGGCGCGCTGAGCGGCGCCCAGGCGCGACGCGCGGTCGACGAGGGAGGGCGCCGGACGCTCGACCGCCAGCAGCTGGCGGCAGCCCATATGGGGTTCGATCGCGTGTCGCCGGCAGTCGGGCGCCTCGACGCGGCAGAGCTGACCGAGCAGATGCGCGATGACGGCGACGCCGCGCTGGCGCTGCTCGCGGACCTAGCGGTCGCGACCGACCCCGCATTGCGCAGGCAGGCTCGGACGCTGGCCGAGCAGTTGCTGCCGCGGCTCGGGAGGCTCGGCTTGCCCGTCCGCCGCGGGACCCGCCGGCTGGTGGCGCGAGCGGGTGTCACCGAGGGGGACGTCGACCTCGAACGGACGCTCGAGCGAAGCGCGGGACGCCGCCCGCACGATCTGCGCGAGGTGGTCTCCAGGCAGTTCGGCGCTTCGCCGCGCGCGCTCTGCCTACTGGTCGATCGCAGCGGCTCGATGAGTGGTCACGCGGTCGCGCTGGCCTCCGTGGCCGCGGCGGCGGTGGTCAGCGCCCGCGGCGAGCGCCTGCATTGCAGCGTCGTCGCATTCGCCTCCGAGCCGCTGATCCTGCTCGCTCACGACAGTCTCCGTCCGGCGGCCGCGGTGATCGACGACCTATTGTCGCTGCGCGGGCACGGACGGACCGACCTCGCTCGCGCGCTCCGCGTCGCCATCGAGCAGCTCGACCACGTCCCCCCGGGAGGTCGCACCGCGATCCTGCTCTCGGACGCGCTTGCGACCAAAGGCGCCGATCCGCTCCCCGCGGCAGGGCTGCTCGACTGCCTGAACGTGCTAGGGACCAGCGCCACGCCGGACAGCGTCGACGCGGGGCGAGCGCTCGCCCGGCGCGGACGGGGGCGCTACCTGGCGGCGGCCACGCTCGTCGAGCTGACCAATTCGCTGCAAGCGGTGCTCGGATAGCGGCTGGCCCGCTGTCACCGGTAGGGTCGCCGGCCCGTCATGCGATCGTGAGCACCGAGCAAGCTGGAGGAAGCATGGAGATTGCAGTCGTAGGCGCGACCGGGACTCTCGGTTCGCTGGTCACGAGCGAGCTTCACCGCCGCGGACACGAGGTCAGGGCGCTGAGCCGCAAATCGGCCGACTACCCCGTCGATCTCAGAACAGGGGAGGGGCTCGCGAGGGCGTTGGCCGGGTGCGGGGTCGTGATCGACGCGAGCAACGACGCTTCGGGTGAGGCGACCGAGGTGCTGGTCGAGGGCTCCCGGCGGCTGCTCGGCGCCGAGCAGGAGGCGCACGTCGCCCACCACGTCTGCGTCTCGATCGTCGGGTGCGACCGGATGCAGATCGGCTACTACCGGGTCAAGCTCCAGCAGGAGGGCGTCGTGGAGGAGTCAGAGGTTCCCTGGAGCATCGTCCGCGCGACCCAGTTCCACGAGCTGATCGCGTCGACGTTCGCGCGGGCCGGCCGCCTGGGCGTGTTGCCGGTACCGCATGCGCGGCTGCAGACGGTCGCCGCCGCCGACGTTGCGGCCGAGCTGGCGACGGTCGCGGAGGGCGCCCCGCTCGCAGAGCGGCGCGAGATCGCCGGCCCTGAGATTGTCGATGCGCGTGCGCTCGCCCGCCAGTGGCGCAAGGCGGCCGGCCGGCACGTGCTGGTCGCGCCGATCCGGTTGCCGGGGAAGCTCGGCAGGGCGCTGCGGGCAGGCCTGCTGACGACCGACGATCCCGATGTGACGGGGACGGTTACGTTTGAGAGCTGGATGGTCCAGCAGCAGCGGTGAGGTCTACGCAGCGCTTCTGGTCGCTCGGACAATCGCCGAGCCGGCGTGCTCGTGGATCCGGTGGGTCTCCTGGATCTCGACCGCTTCGAAGCCGGCCGTCCGCAGTGCCGTCTCGAACTTTCGCCGCGTCAGCGCGCCGGCGATGCAGCCGGTCCAGGCGCCGATGTCGGCCCAGACGCGGGCGTCGACGCCATGATCGGCGATCACGTCTGAGATCGCGAGCCGGCCGCCGGGTTTCAGCACCCGCGCAGCTTCGCCGATCACGAGCGCCTTGTCGGCGGCGAGATTGATCACGCAGTTGGAGATCACGACGTCGACGCTCGCGTCAGCCAGCGGAATCGCCTCCAGATAACCCTTCACGAACTCGACGTTTGAGGCGCCGGCGAGCTTCGCGTTTGCCCGAGCGAGGTCGAGCATCTCGTCAGTCATGTCGATCCCGATCGCCCTGCCCTCAGGTCCGACCCGGCGTGCCGAGATCAGCACATCCGCCCCGGCGCCGGAACCGAGGTCCAGCACCACCTCGCCCTCGCGCAGGTCAGCGACCGCGGTCGGAACGCCGAAGCCAAGCGAGGCGTTGATCGCCGGCTCCGGCGCCCCCGAGTCGGCGCCGTACAGCGAGCTGCCGAAGGCGCCTGCTGGGCGCCCGGCGCGCAGCCGCAACCGGCCTGCTGTCCGCAACAGCCGTCCGTCCGAGCGTCGGCTGCGGTTGCGAGGGCAGCGTCCGCGTACCTTCGGCGGACCGCTTCCCGGATGTCTGTCAACTCAGCCATGCAGTCAGCTCCTCCAATGCTTCCGGGATCACGTAGTAGTAGGCCCAAAGCCCACTTCGCTCGGAGCCGACGACGCCCGCGTCGCGCAAGACCCTGAGGTGGTGCGAGATCGTCGGCTGAGCGAGATCGAACAGGGGAACGAGCTCGCAGACGCAGACCTTCCCGGCGTCTTTTCGAAGCACATCGACGATCTGCAGGCGGACGGGGTCTCCGAGAGCTTTTGCGATGCTCGCGATTCGTGCTGCACGATCGGGCTCCACGTCTGGATAGACGATCGGGTCGCAACAGCGCGCACCGGCCTGGCGTTTGACCTTGGGCGAGAGCTCGAGATCTACAGCCACGCATTCAGGGATATCAATTGAATTGGTGTATGTCAATGCAATATGATCAGCGACCATGGCGACCGTCTTGTTCGTCTGCCGTCAGAACGCGGGGCGCTCGCAGATCAGCGAGGCGCTGTTCAATCGCGCGGCCAGCGGGACACACAGCGCGATGTCGGCTGGTACGACGCCGGCGTCGCGGGTTCACTCTGAGGTGATTGAGGTGATGCGCGAGGTCGGGATCGATCTCGCGGACCGGACGCCGAAGCGGCTGACTACCGATCTCGCAGCCCAGGCAGATCTGATCGTGACGATGGGGTGCGGCGACGAGTGTCCGTATGTGCCCGGGAAGGTGTACGTCGACTGGGAGCTGGCAGACCCTGCGGGCCAGCCAATCGAGCGCGTGCGCGAGCTTCGCGACGAGATCGAAGCGCGCGTCGGCGCTCTGCTGGCCGACCTGGACCTGAAGGATCGTGCGGTGCCGCGATGCTGACCGCGTTCGGCGCCTTCGCGGTCACGTTCATGATGGTGATGTACGCGCTCGAGCACCGCGATCGCCGTTTCATTCTCGCGTTCGCGGTCGGCTGCGCGCTGTCGAGCATCTACGGGTTTCTGGCGGGGACCTGGCCGTTCGGGGTCGTCGAGGCGATCTGGGCCGTGATCGCCGTCAACCGCTACAGAACGACGCGCCCAGCCACCGCTGAGCTGGGCTCTCAGCGCGCAGAGTACGGGCCGGGGCCGTAGGAGCCACCGACGGAGGGGTTCTGGGGCGGGGCGGTCGGCTGTGGAGCCGGAGTGCTTGTGACCTGCAGCGCGTGCGGGACCAGCAGCCCGGACGGGTCTGTGCTGTAGCTCACCTGGATCCCGTCTCCCACCTGCACGCCCGAGATCAGGCTCGCCACCAGCGAGGTCGAGAGCGCGACGGTCTGACCGGCGGGCGTTTGGATCGTCAGCGATGACCCGTCGGGAGCGATCGCAGTGACGGTGCCGGCAACGGTCGTTTCGCCCGCGTACTGGATCGCGGTCGCGGTCATGCTGCCGGCGGCGGTCTCGGTGTAGCTGATCTGGACCTGCTCGCCCGGCTCGGCTCCGTACTCGACCGCCGGGTCGGCGCCGGCCTGGACGCTGTAGCTCTGGCCGTAGCTCGTCTTGTTGCGCAGCACCGAGGGCACCACGTGGTAGCGCTTGTAGAGCCGGCTCCAGGCGTCGGGTGCGCCGTCGTTCAGCCATGCCGGGCCGCCCTTTGGATCGCCGCCGCCGCCGTCGGAGGTGCCGAAGAAGCGACCGTTGATGTTCATGAAGATGTGCACGCCGGGGTCGTCGTAGAGCGTCACCTCGTCGGGCGCCGTGCCGGCGCCCCGGGCTATCAACTTCGCTTGCAGGAGCTGATGGATGATCCCCGCGTCGTTGGGGACGCCGCTGCCCGGCTGCCAGAGCCCCGCGCCGGCTAGGACGGCCGCCACCGAGCCCGAGCAGTCGAAGCCGATCCGCCTGCCGTTGTAACCGGGGCCCCTGATGCCGATGCTCGCGACGCCGGCCTCGGCGTGTCCGCCGCCATACACGTACGGGTAGTCGCGGCCGCCGATCTTGTTGGCGGTGGCGCTCAGCGCGTTGATCACCCCGACCAACCGGCCACCGGTTTGGATCGTCAGCAGGCCCGGCTCGACGTAGGTGATCTTGCCGCTGACCGACCCTTGGGTGGCGTGGGCGCGGGCGCCGAGCGCGGTGCCCGGCAGGAGCAGGGCGCAGACCAGCGCGACCATGGAGGCAATCTGGCGTCTCATAGGCGACGGGACCGCCATCGGAAGCCGGCGCCGAAACCGTGAGCGCGCCGACGAGTGGCTGGACGCGCGTCCAGCCATTCGGGCGCAACCCTTCCCGGACTTGTGGTGTGCGCAGCAGGTGGGCTACCGTGCCCTGCAGGGATGAATCTGCTGGTGTATTTCGGCCTCTTGGAGTTCGGGTTGATCGGGATCGGGGCGGTCGCCGGCTCCGCGCTGGCGAGGGCGAGGCGGAGCCACTTCGGGGTGCGGATCGCCGCGGCCTCGCTGTCTCTGTTCGCGGTGCTCACGCTCGTCCTCGACGGGGGCCTGATCGCGCAAGACCTGGGATTGCGCCTCTGGTTCGTCCTCGTGGCCGGGGTCGCGTTCCTCGGACCGATGCTCTGGTACCGCAGCTCGGACCCAGCGGCGCCGGCGTCGGGTGGCGACGGGGGTGGAGACTCGAACCCGGATCAGCCATCGCCCCCGAGCCGACCGAGAGGCGGGATCCCGCTCCCGGACGCGGAGCCGGCACTGACGAGGGCCCGCGATCACACCCGTCTCAAGCTGGCTGATAGGCCACCGAGTCGCCGTAAGCACCAACCGGAGCGTGCGCCGAGACGCGCCCTCTGACCCTCGCGGCGCATCGGACGATGTAGGGGAGACGGATGGCGCTGAACGCGATCATCATCGGCGGCTGGGCTGCGCTCGGCGTCTACTGGCTGATCGCCGCCGCGGGCGCCGAAGCGGACACCGCAGCGGGCGGGTGCGCCTACCCGGTCTGACGCTCGTGGTCGTGATCGTCGTCGAACGCGTGCTCAGGCCAGACACGCTGGCTCCCAACGCACTGGTCGTGCGGCTGATCGGAGTGGTGCTCTTCGCGGCCGGTCTCGGTCTCGCGGTCTGGGCTCGGATCTATCTCGGCCGGAATTGGGGCATGCCGATGACTCGTAAGGACGAGCCGGAACTCGTCACCTCGGGCCCTTACCGATTCGTCCGGCACCCGATCTACTCCGGGCTGCTGCTGGGCATCCTCGGCTCGGCGCTTGCGACGAGCGTCTACTGGCTGATCGGCCTGGTCGTGGTCGGCGCGTACTTCATCTACAGCGCGAAGGTCGAGGAAGGGCTGATGACCGAGAACTTTCCCGCCCAGTACCCCGGCTACAAAGCCAAGACCAAGATGCTGATCCCGTTCGTGCTTTGAGGAGCCTCAAGCCGGTGCCGGCGCGCGTCGGGTCTCGGGGAGTGCCACGTGCACACTCAGCGCCCGCGTGAGCTCTCCACGTGAGTGGATCTCGAGCTTCTGATAGACGTGGCGCAGGTGGTACTCGATCGTCTTCGGGCTCAAAAACAGCGCTGCCGCCGCCTCGCGGGTCGTCTTGCCGCCGGCGAGCAGCAGCGCGATCTGCAGCTCTTGCGGTGTCAGCTCGTCGAGCGTCGTCGTATCCCGGCGGCGCAGCGTCTCGCCTGTCGCCTGCATCTCCGCCCGCGCCCGGTCGGCCCACACGCGGGCGTCGAGCCGCTCGAATGTCTCGACGGCCGCCCGTAGCTGCTCACGTGCCAGCACTCGGTTGCGCGCTCGGCGCAGGCGCTCGCCGTAGGCCAGCCGCGTGCGCGCCGCCTCGAACGAATCCGGGGTTCCGGCGTGGTGCTCGAGCGCCTGCTCGAAGTGCGTCGCGAAGGTCAGATCGTTGGCCACCAGGCCCTGGCACCGTTGCGCCCGTGCCAGCGACCACGGCTGCCCCTTCGCCTCGGCGCTGGCCGTGAAATCGGCAGCGAGCAGCTGTGCCGCTTGCGGTCGCGCCGAGCCTCGTGTATGCATCCACCAGCTCCGGCGCCGGTGAGAGGTCGGGATCGGTGAGCTGGAGCTCCGCCAGCAGCGACCGCTGTTGCTCGAATCGGGCAACGGCTTGGGCGGTCTCGCCGAGGCTCAATTCGAGCTCACCGAGCGCGGCCGTTGCCCAGACCTCCATCAATCGGGTGCCAAGTTCGGGGCTCAGCGCAAGCGTGTCGGCGGCACAGGCCCGGCACTCCTGCTGTCGCCCACGGCGCGCCTGAAGCCACGCGAGGCCGGCCAGCCCAAACGCGAGCTCGGTGCGCTGGCCGGTCTCGCGCGCCAGTTCGATCGCCTCGCCATAAGTCGCGGCGGCCACGGCGAGCCGATCGGAGGTGCTCTGGTCGCGGGCGATCAGGTTGAGCACGACCGGAAGCGCCCCGAGCGCGGCGCGGGCGCGCGCGGCATCCAGCGCCTGCCCGAGCAGACCCCGACCGGTGGCGGCTTCGCGGAGGAAGATCGGCGCCACCGCGAGCCACGGCAGCAGGCGCACGTCGTCTCCGAGCTCGGGGGCTCTCTCGGCGAGCGCGATCGCAAGCTGGACGGCGTCAGTCCCGGCGGCGGCGTCGCCACCGACGATCCGCGCCATTCCGACGGCCGTCGTCGCCAGAAACCGGGTGCGGACCGAGGCGTCCGGCGGCAGTGCGCTCCAGGCCCGTTCGGCGACAGCGAGCATCTCGGTCGGCTTGCCCGCGTAGAAGCACGCGCTGGCGGCTTCGGCGAACATCGCCACGGCCCGCTCTCCGGCCGCTCGCTCCGCCGCCGCGGTGAGGATCGCGTAGCCGCGCATCACGGGGCCCCGCAGGGTCGCGATGTGGCCCGCGAGCTCGTCGATCTCGAGCAGTGTGTCGGGGTCGTCAGTCGATGCGCGCGCCTCGTCCAGCAGCGCGATCGCGCGCTGCGCGAGCCCGGCGTGCCAGCTGCACTCGGCTGCGGCGCACAACCTGCGGGTCCGATCCACGCTGCCGGCCGTCAGGCGCCCGGCGCGCTCGAAAGCGGCCGCGGCGCTCGCGTAGGCGCTGCGGTCGCGCGCTCTGGTGCCGGCCTGCTCGAGCGCATCGGCGGCCAAGGAATCGATCCCGGTGGCCGCCGCGGCGAGGTGCCACGCGCGGCGGTCGACATCACGGTCAGGGAGCGCGGCCGCCAGCGCCCTGTGCGTCTCGCGTCGTGCCGCCGCAGGCGCGTCTGCATAGATCGCAGACCGGGCCAGAGGATGGCGGAACTCGACTGCGCCTTCCCGCATCCAGACGAGTCCGGCCGCCTCGGCGCCGGACAGCGACGCGAGCTCGATCCCGAGCCGCGCCGCGGCGCGCTCGAGCAGCGCGAGGTCGCCGGTGTCGCTGGTCGCGGCGAGCAGGACGGCCCGGCGCTCGGCCTCGCCCAGGCCCCCGATCCGGCGCAGGAAGGAGCGCGCGATCCTCGTCGACACCAGCAGCGGCGCCCCCTCGGGGGCGAGCGCCAGCTCCTCGGCTTCGCTGGCCAGCTCGAGCAGCGCCAGCGGGTTGCCAGCCGTCGCCTGGTGCAGCCGGCCGGCCGCCCGGGGTCGATCTCGCCAAGCAGCGTCGTCGCCTCGTCGGGTGCTGAGTCCCGGATCTGAAGCGCCGGCAGGTCGGCGCCGTCGAGCAGCGACCGCTCACCTTCGCGGACGGTAATCAGGACCACGATCGGATCGGCGACCAGCCGCCGGACGGCGAACAGCAGCGCCTGCGCGCTCGAGTCGTCGAGCCAGTGAGCATCGTCGATCAGGACGGCGACCGGGGACCGCTCGGCGTATGCCGCCAGCAGGCTGAGCGTCGCCGCGCCGACGGCGAAGCGCTCCTGTGCGCGCGCGGGCCTGAGCGCGAGCGCGCTCTCGAGTGCGACCGCCTGCGGCTCGGGGATCCCCTCGATCAGCCCGAGCGCCGGCCGCAGCAGCTCGAGCAGTGAGGCGAACGGGATCTGCGCCTCGGACTCGACCCCGCGGGCCCGCAGCAGTTGCATCCCGCTGGCTCGCTCGGCGGCGTATTCGAGCAGCGCTGTCTTGCCGATGCCCGGCTCACCCACCAGTGCCAGAGCAGCGCTTTCGCCGGATCGCGCGCACTCGAGTGCGAGTTCCACCGCGGACCGCTCCGGCGCACGCCCCACCAGCATGGGGCGATTCTGACACCCGATCGGGGCGCGCGGAAAGACTAGGTGGCCTCCTGATGCGATTTCGCGGCACCGGGCCTACGCTCGGCGAAACGAGCCAGGAGGCACATCATGAGTGCAGTGGGGCAGGCCGTCGAGGTCGACGGCGACAAGCTGATGCAGTTCGTTTTCCGAGCAGTCGACGAGGTTGGGGCGACGTTGAACGCCGCTCTGGTCGTGATGGGCGACAAGCTCGGCCTCTACCGGGCGATGGCCGACGGCGGCGCGCTCTCGCCGTCGGAGCTCGCCGAGCGCACGGGCACCGCTGAGCGGTACGTACGCGAGTGGCTCAACGCCCAGGCGGCGGGCGGCTTCGTCTCTTACGACCCCGACAGCGGACGCTACGCGCTACCTCCCGAGCAGACCGTCGCGCTGACCGATTCCAGCAGCCCGGCCTACCTCCCGGGCTTCTTCCAGATTGCGCTCGGTTCAGTGATTGACGCTCCGAAGATCGTCGAGAAGGCGCGCAGCGGCGACGGCTTCGGCTGGCACGAGCACGTCCACGACGTGCACGAGGGTTGCGAGCGGTTCTTCCGGCCGGGGTACAACGCGCATCTGGTCGCCGAGTGGCTGCCCGCACTCGACGGAGTCATCGCCAAGCTCGAGGCCGGGGCGCTGGTCGCCGATGTCGGCTGCGGGCACGGCTCCTCGACGATCCTGATGGCGCAGGCGTTCCCGAACTCGACATTCGTCGGCTCTGACTATCACGACGGATCGGTCGAGACCGCACGTCAGCGGGCTCGGACGCGGGCGTAGCCGACCGCGTCAGCTTCCAGATCGCGGCCGCATCGGCGTACAGTGGAACGGCCTACGACCTGGTGACGATGTTCGACTGTCTTCATGACATGGGCGACCCGGTCGGTGCCGCTCGACACGTGCGCTCAACGCTGAAGCCCGACGGGACCTGGATGATCGTCGAGCCGCACGCCGGCGACCGCGTCGAGGACAACTTCAACCCGGTTGGGCGTGCGTACTACGCGTTCTCGACGCTGCTCTGCACGCCCGCCTCGCTGTCGCAGGAGGTTGGGCTGGCACTGGGGGCGCAGGCCGGCGAGGCCCGGATCCGAGACGTCGTCCAGACAGCCGGCTTCACGCAGTTCCGCCGGGCCGCTGAGACGCCGTTCAACCTGGTGTTCGAGGCTCGCCCTTGACCGAGACTGCTGCATCGGACGCGGCGCCCGCTGACGCTGGCACCGCGCACCGGCAGCAGACACGCGCGCGCCATCCCGACGCCGTGGGGCAGGCGGATCGGGACGGCGTGCGCGTGTCCTATGAGGTCTACGGCTCCGGCGATCCGACAATCCTGCTGCTGCCGACCTGGTCGATCGTCGATTCGCGCTTCTGGAAGGGCCAGATCCCTTATCTGGCGAGGCATTTCCGGGTCATCGCGTTCGACGGCCGCGGCAACGGTGGCTCCGACCGTCCGGCGGGTGCCTCGGCCTACGGCATCACCGAGTTCGCGCTCGACGCGCTCGCCGTGCTGGACGCGACGGACACCGAGCGGGCAGCGCTCGTGGCGCTGTCGTGCGGGGCGCTGTGGGCGACGCTCCTCGCCGCCGACCACCCCGAGCGCGTCGACAGCGTCACCTACATCAGCCCCGCCGTGGCCCTGGCGCCCGGCCATCCGGAGCGCGACGTCTCACCGTTCGAGGACAAGATCGAGAACGACCGCGAGTGGGCCAAGTACAACCGCCTCTACTGGGAGCGTGATTTTCCCGGCTTCCTCGAATTCTTCTTCGCAAAGTGCTTCAACGAGCCGCACTCGACCAAGCAGATTGAGGACTGCGTCGGCTGGGGCCTGCAGACCACGCCGCAGACGCTCGCCGACGCGACCCGCGGGATCGGGCTCCTCCGTGACGAGCTGTTCAGGGAGACGTGCGCCCGAGTCCGCTGCCCGACGCTCGTGATCCACGGCGACAACGACCTCGTCCGCCCGCTGGCCCAGGGCGACGCGCTCGCGCGGGCGACCGGGGGAGAGCTGGTCACGCTGCAGGGCTCGGGCCACATTCCCAACTCGCGAGACCCAGTCAGGATCAACCTCCTGGTCCGCGAGTTCGTCGGCCGGGGGACACCCACCTCCGCGTGGACTCGTGCGCGTTCGCGGGCGAAACGCGTGTTGTTTGTCTCTTCGCCGATTGGGCTTGGTCATGCGCGGCGTGATCTGGCGGTGGCTGATCAGCTGCGGGGGCTGGCGCCGGGTCTGGAGGTTGTGTGGCTGGCGCAGCATCCGGTGACCGAGCTGCTTGAGGCGCGCGGTGAGTGCATTCACCCGGCGAGCGCTGAGCTGGCCAGCGAGTCGGCGCATTTTCAGGCCGAGTCGTCCGGGCATCGGCTTGATTGCTTTGGCGCGCTGCGGAGGATGGACGAGATCCTGCTCGCGAACTTCATGGTCTTCCATGACCTGGTCACGAGTGAGGCGTTTGATCTGTGGGTGGGGGATGAGGCGTGGGACGTTGACTACTTCTTGCATGAGAACCCGGAGCTGAAGACCGCCGCGTATGCGTGGATGACCGATTTCGTCGGGTATCTGCCGACCGTCGAGGGTGGCGAGCGCGAGGCGTTTTTGACGGCTGATTACAACGCCGAGATGATCGAGCAGATCGCTCGCTTTCCGCGGGTGCGTGACCGGTCGATCTTCGTCGGTGAGCCCGAGGACGTCATTCCCGGGCGTTTCGGTCCGGGCTGCCGGGGATCCGGGAGTGGACCGAACGGCATTACAGCTTCTCGGGTTACATCACAGGCTTTGACCCCGCCCCGCTCGCAGACCGCGGGGCCCTGCGGGCCAAGCACGGCTACGGACCCGACGAGCGCGTTTGCATCGTCACCGTCGGTGGCTCGGGGGTCGGCTCAGAGCTTCTGTGTCGCGTGATCGACAGCTACCCAGATGCCCGGCGGCTGGTGGACCGGCTGCGGATGATCGTCGTCGCCGGTCCCCGGATCGACCCCGCCACGCTCCCGGCCCACGACGGGCTGGAGGTCCACGCCTACGTCCCAGACTTGTACGAGCATCTCGCCGCGTGTGACCTGGCGATCATCCAGGGCGGGCTGACCACCGCGATGGAGCTGACAGCCAGCCGGCGGCCGTTCATCTACTTCCCGCTCAAACGCCACTTCGAGCAAAACCTCCACGTCGCGCACCGCCTGGATCGCTACCGCGCCGGACAGCGGATGGACTACGACCACGCCACCCCGGACTCGATCGCGACCGCGATCGCTGACCAGATCAACCGAGAGGTCGACTACCTCCCCGTCACCACGGACGGCGCCGCGCGCGCCGCGGCCACAATCGCCGAACTGCTCTAGCAGCGGTGGCGTCCGGGCGGTGTTCAGGCGGCGTCGTCCGGCAACGCAGCGAAATCACGCTTGGCCTTGCGGTACCACCCCATTCCTGAGATCGGCCGCTTCCACCTGCCCTTCATATCGTTCCGCGCGGGCTCGTGCGCCTGATCACCCCCCGCGACCATGTCCTTGAGGTGCTGATCCTGCGACTTGATCACCTCATCGGCGGTGCTGCCGCGGTGTTCAAACTCACATGGTCCGCCGAGCTGCTTACAGGTCATCGTTTTCATCAGTGTCCCTTTCTCGTGTCCGGCCGCCGCTGTGGGTGCGCGGTAAGCCTACGAACGCCGACTGCTCAATTGCTTCTTCGATCCTGATCGATACCGGAGCGACTCCGGCGTCGCCGGCGCAGTCAGAGCGCCCGTGGTCATAACGGCGCCGTAACGGCGTTACACCCGTGTTATGCGCGTTCGCGTAGACATTAGGTCCGGCAGCCAATCGCGACGCTTGCGAGACCGATGCGACGTACGATCACCGCAACACTCGGCGCCCAGAGCCGCCTCCTGTCGGTTGCACTCGCCGCCCTCGGATGCGTGGTCGCGCTCGCCGGGTGCGGCAGTTCGGGCTCGCACCCGCGTGCCTCCAGCGGTCCTTATGGCCCACGGAGCTCGCCGGCCGCCCTGTCGAGGTGCATGCGCGCGAATGGCGTCTCCGGGTTCCCCGACCCGATCGCCGGGCCCAGCGGGGCGGTGGGTTTGCCCCTGTCTGTGAGCTCCGACGGCTCGCTAACGGCCGAAGGTAAGAGCTTCGCGGGGCCGGCCCTGCGGTCGGCCGAGCGGGCGTGCAAGGAATATCTGCCGCCCGCTGGCGGCCCGCCGCCGCAGGTCGCCGCCAAGCAGCGGCGCCAGGCGCTGGCGTTCGCACGCTGCATGCGCACACACGGTGTGCCGGGCTTCCCGGACCCGACCTTCTCGGGCAGTGGCCCGGCTGAACTTCCGGCCGCGATCAACCCTCAATCGCCCGCGTTCCGAAACGCCGTGCGGATGTGCGGTGCCGACAACGGCGGCAGCATCGGGATCGCGGGCTGAGGACGCAGGGCCTCACGGATCGGAGCCGCCGGGCCTGCGGGGGTGGGCGGGGCTGCGGGTTGACAAGCGAGCGCTCACGATATATCGTTGAGCTATCGACTATGAGCCTACGGGAACTGAGGAGAGACTCAGATGACCAACCAGTACTTCATGGATCGCATCGCGGGTCGCAACCCCAACCTGCGTGCTGGCGACGCGGATCGCGAACGAGTAGCGGAGCGCCTTCGCACGAGCCATACCGAGGGCCGTCTCGACCTGGCCGAGTTCCAGCAGCGCGTCGAACGCTGCTATGAGGCGAAGACCGTCGGCGAGCTCGAGCAGCTGGTCGCCGATTTGCCCCGGCAGGACGAACCGGACGAGGGACGCTCGTTGAGGTCGTTTTTGCCACCGCGGTTGGGCCTGGCGCCGTTGGCTGCGATCTTGATCGCGCTGATCGTGATCTCGGCCGCGATCGGACACCACGGCTTCTGGCTCTGGATACCGCTCCTGTTCGTCTTCTGGAGGGTGTCCTGGTGGCGTCGCAGGCGGTCCTGGGCAGGTGCACGGCGCGGACCAGGGGGGTGGGTCTGAGGGTTGCCGACCTCAGACGGCGGCGTTTCTCTCACAGACTGCGGAGGAAATCGAGCAATCCTGAGAAGTACCTGCCCTGGTCGTCATACATTGCGAGGTGGCTTCCCTCGGGGCAATAGAGGTACTGGCCGCGCGGGAGCCGTGTGGCCATTTCTTCCAGATGCGCCGGGTCCATCGTGTCGTAGCGGGCGCCGATCACCAAAGCTGGCACGTCAATCGAAGCGAGGTCATCGAACCGGCTCCACCGCGCGAGCTTGGCGTCCTGACTTATTCCAAGCTCGCTGGGTCCTTGAATCGGGACATATATCGCCGGGTTGATGGCGGCGAAGGCTCGGCGGACCGGGTCTGGCCAGTCTTCGAGCGGCATGCGCAGGACGTGGTGTACGTAGTGGTGCTCGTTGAGGAGCTCCATGTAGCGCGGGTTCTCGATCTCGCCGGCAGTCTCGAGCGCTTCGATCTCACTCAGCGCGTCCTGATCCATGGCAGGCTTGAGCACGTCTTGGGCGTATGCGTTGTACGCGGGGACGTCGGACATCATGTTGGAGATCACGAGCCCCTTGAGGTTCGCCGGATGCGCGAGGGCGTACTCGATCGCCAGGATCCCGCCCCACGACTGCCCATACAGCACGAAGCTGTCGGGCTCGAGGCCAAGCGCCTTTCGGACCTGTTCAACCTCGTCGACGAAGCGGTCAAGCTCCCACAACGAGTCCTCGTCCGGCTGGTCGCTGAAGGCGGAGCCGAGCTGGTCGTAGTAGTAGTACTCAATGCCGGCCGCCGGGAGATAGCTGTCGCACGCTTCGAGGTACTCATGGGTGGCGCCAGGTCCCCCATGCAGGAGAAGGACTTTCAGCGCCGGGTTGTTACCGATCCGCTTGGTCCAGACCTTGAACGCACCGACTTGCGTTTCGATCGGCACCATGCGGACTCCGCCGCCGAGCAGGTCGTCTCGTCCTGAGTAGTCGAGGTACTCACAAACTGGCTTCATCGAGATCAGACGAGATAGGCGGGCGCCGCAGTGACCACTTCCGTGTAGCGGATCCTAAAGCTATTGACTGACGCGTCACTCCAGGCCTCGTTCACCATCATCAGCTGTTCCAGCATCACGCACAGCGACACCTTCAACGACCTTTCGATCGGGTCGGAGCGGCCCGTTAGGCTCTGGGCGTGGTCGTCTGCTCGAACTGCGGCGCGGATAATCCTCAAGCGAAGAAATTCTGCAGCGATTGCGGAACGGCGCTCGCCTCGGTGTGCGTCGCCTGCGGGGGCTCGAATTCGCCTGGCAAGAGATTCTGCGGCGACTGTGGCGCGCCACTTGAGGTCGCCCCGGTTTCGGTGGGGGCCGCCGCTTCCCCTGCAGCGGGCGTTGCGCCGCTGGCGGAGCGCCGGCTGGTGTCGGTCTTGTTCGTCGATCTCGTCGGCTTCACCGCAGCGTCCGAGAGTCGCGACGCCGAGGACACGCGAGAGCTGCTGACGCGCTATTTCGAGGTTGCGCGCAGGACCGTCGAGCGGTACGGCGCCAGAGTGGAGAAGTTCATCGGCGACGCCGTGATGGCCGTCTGGGGAGCACCGGTTGCGCACGAGGACGACGCCGAGCGTGCCGTCCGGGCCGCGCTCGAGCTGGTCGCGGCCGTGCCGGCGCTCGCACCCGACCTGCACGCCCGCGCCGGGGTCCTCACCGGCGAAGCAGCTGTGACGTTCGGCGCACAAGACCAGGGCCTGGTCGCCGGCGATCTCGTCAATACCGCCTCGCGCATCCAGCGCGCAGCGAAGCCCGGCACCGTGCTCGTGGGGGAGTCGACCAAGCGCGCCTCGGAGGCCGCGATCGCGTACAACGACGCGGGCGACCACCAGCTCAAGGGAAAGGCAGAGGCGGTACAGCTCTGGCGTGCAGTTCGCGTCGTCGCCGGCGCCAGGGGCGCGCTTCGCGGGAGCGGGCTCGAGGCGCCGTTCGTCGGCCGCGATCGAGAGTTCCGGCTCGATGAAGGAGCTGTTCCACGACTCGGCGGACGAGCAGCGCGCACAGTTGGCGCTCGTCACCGGGATTGCCGGGATCGGCAAATCCCGGCTCGCCTGGGAGTTCGAGAAGTACATCGACGGCTTGGCAGCTGACGCGTTCTGGCACCGCGGCCGCTGCCTCTCGTACGGCGAGGGTGTCGCGTACTGGGCGCTCGCCGAGATGGTGAGAATGCGGTGCCGCATCCGCGAGGACGAAGAGCCCGAGTCGGCGCGCGCGAAGCTGCGGCTCTCGCTCGAGGAATATGTGCTCGACGGCGAGGAGCGAGCGTGGGTCGAGCCCCGTCTGGCCCACCTTCTCGGTCTCGAGGAAGGCGTCTCTGGAGACCAGGAGAACCTCTTCTCAGCCTGGCGCATCCTGTTCGAACGCCTGGCCGACAAGTCGCCGACGATTCTGGTGTTCGAAGACCTGCAGTGGGCGGACGCCGGCCTGCTCGACTTCCTCGAGTATCTGCTCGACTGGTCGCGGGGCCATCCGCTGTTCGTGCTGGCACTCGCCCGACCCGAGTTCTCCGACAAGCGTCCGGGCTGGGGCTCGGGTAAGCGGAGCGTCAGCTCGCTCTACCTCGAACCGCTCTCCAGCCCGGCGATGAGTGATCTCCTTTCGGGGCTCGTCCCGGGCCTTCCGGACGATTTGCAGGGTCGGATTCTTGACCGCGCCGAGGGCGTTCCGCTCTACGCGGTCGAGACGGTACGCATGTTGCTCGACCGTGGCCTTCTGACCCGTGAGGGCGACGTGTACCGGGCGAACGGTGCAGTCGAGAACCTCGAGGTACCGGACACGCTGCACGCGCTCGTCGCCGCCCGGCTCGACTCGCTCGCGCCCGAGGAGCGCCGCCTGGTCGAGTGCGGCGCGGTGCTGGGCAAGACCTTTACCAAGCAAGGTCTCGCGGCGGTGAGCGGCGTTGCGGACGCGGAGCTCGAGCCGCTGCTCGGTGGACTCCTGGGCAAGGAGATCATCTCGGTTCAGGCGGATCGCCGCTCCCCGGAGCTCGGGCAGTACTCGTTTCTGCAGGACATCGTCAAGCGGGTCGCATACGAGACGATCTCGCGACGCGAGCGCAAGGCCAAGCACCTCGCGGCCGCAAAATTTCTCGCTTCGGCCTGGAGTGCCGAGGAGGACGAAATCGTCGAGGTCGTCGCGGCACACTACCTCGACGCCTACAACAGCGCCCCGGACGATCCCGACGCTGTCGAGCTGCGCGCGAAAGCGTTCGAGATGCTCGTTCGCGCCGCCGAACGCGCGGCCTCCCTCGGCGCGAACGCGGAGGCGCAGCGAGCATTCGAGCGCGCCGGCGAGCTGACCGAGGAGGTGCTGACGCGGGCGGAGCTCCACGAACGCGCGGGAGTGATGGCTTCGATCGGAGCTCGCCAGGACGACGCAGCCGCAAACTTCGAGCGTGCGAGCGAGCTGTTCGCGGAGTGCGGAGCCACACATGCGGCGGCACGCGTCTCGGCCCGCGCAGCCGAGATCGCGTGGGAACGCGGACGCCTCGAACAAGGGCTCGAGAGCATGGACGCTGCCTTCGCACTGCTGTCACAGGAGGAGCACGATGCCGACCTGGCTGCGCTCGCCGCCCAGATCGGCCGCTTCATGTTCTTCGCGGGCCAGGGTGAATTGGCACTCGAGCGGTTGGAGCGGGCGCTCGAGATCGCCGAGTCGCTGTTGCTGCCCGAAACACTCGCGCAGGCGCTGAACACGAAGGGCGTGATCCTGTTCAGCCGGGGACGCAAGACCGAAGGGCTCGCTCTCGTTCGCAACGCCCTCGAGGTTGCGCTCGAGCACGACAAGCCCTCGGCCGCGCTACGCGCGTACTACAACCTTGCCGACATGACGGCGCAAGCCGATCGAGCACAGCAGTCCGCACGGCTGGCCGAGGACGGGCTCGCCCTCGCGCGCCGCGTGGGTAACCGCTACTGGGAATGGGCTTTGCTCGGGCTTGCATATCCACTTTGGGCGGTGGGCGACTGGGACGCGGTGGTCGGCCGAGAAGACGACCTGCCCGACGAGGATTGGACACAAGCGAGGATCGCGTCCGCCACCTTCTTGACGTCGATCATCCCTGTACTGGTCAACCGAGGCCAGCTCGAGGAGGCTAACCGAAGCGCCCGGCTGTTCGCTGAGCTCGAGGCGTCGGTCGATTTTCAGGAACGAGCGCAGGTCCACTTCGCCGAGGCGACGCTGCTGCTGGCCGAAGGAAAATACGACGAGGCGCTGCGCAGCGCAGAGGCGTCGCTTGAGACGCGGCACGCTTTGGGCATCTCCTACGAGGCGGTCAAGGAGTCGTTCGTGGTCGCCGTGGAAGCCGCGCTCGCGCTCAGCGACATCTCCCGTGCGGAGGAACTCATCGCCCTCGTCGACACGCTTCCGCCGGGCGGCTCGCCACAGTTCCTGGAGGCGCATTCCGCGCGCTTCAGAGCTCGACTCGGTGCGCCCCGCGGCGCACCCGGCGAGGCTGACCGCCTGTTCGAGCGCGCCGTCAGCGTCTTCCGGGTGCTGGCCTTGCCCTTCTACCTCGCGGTGACGCTGCTCGAGTACGGCGAGTGGCTACTAGCACAGGATCGGCGCCAGGATTCCGAAGCTCTGCTCGCCGAGGCTCGAGACACCTTCGAACGGCTCGACGCGAAGCCATGGATTGAACGGACGGCGCGGACTGCTCTCGCCCGGCCGGAGCCCAAGCCCGTGACGGCCGGCTCCTAAGTTGAAGCTCAGCTAGACGAGCAGGGCTCGTGCGGCGAGCTCGGTCGTGCGGGCGAGTAGGTCGAGGTAGCTGTTGCGGATCGGGGCGACGTCGCGCAGCTGCCACAGGAGCTTCGCGTGTTCCCAGGCGACGTCGCGAGCGGCGACGATCGACCACATCGCGATCGCCTCGTCGGTCTTGGCCGGCGTCACATCTTCGACGTCGGCGATCAGTCCGGTGTCGAACCATCCGGCCACGTGCGTCTCCACCGTCGCGAGCAGCCGATCGACGCGCTGATAGTCGCGGTGAGCGGCGCTGTCGTCCTCGGGCGCGAGCCCCAGCTCCTCGCAGGTGGTGACCAGAGCGATCGGCAGGTCATGGCTGATGTGCGCGACCATGCCCGCAAGCGCGAACTGAATCGGCTCGCGCGCCTGAGAGCGAGTTGTCACCAGCGGACGCCAGGCCACCGGGCACGACCCGCCCGTGGCGATCGTCGCCTCGGCAGCGAAGTACAGGCCCGCGAACACCACATCCAGGCGCTCGACAAACGGCCGGTTCTCGAACTCGGTGCCGGCGCTCGCCGCATCGACCGCGCGGGTCACCTGAAGGTAGAGCCGGTCGAAGATAGCGACCCCGTCCTTCCGCGCCAAGGCCGCATCGATCGCCTCCATCCGCGCGATCACCTCAGCGATCGTCGTTACACCCGGGGTGGCGCTCACGGCCCGATCCTAACTGGGCTTTAGATGTGGCCCGGGCAGGACTCGAACCTGCGCGCGACGGATTATGAGGGCCTGTCGTCGTCGCCTGTCCGTTAGCGACGTTCAGGGGGCTCGGGCGAGCATTGTTGCTGTCGATCGAGATGGGCCAGAGCGAATCGGGTGGAAGCCGCGGGCGGCTCACCCGCTGAGTCCCGCGTTCGCGCCTAGGCCGTTGAGCCAGTTGCGCATGTTCACCCCGGCGGGCGTGACTTCTCCTTCCTCATAACCGGTGGTCGCGACGGCGAGCGTGGCACCGCTGGGTGTCGACCAGCCGTACTCGATACCGGTGCCGCTCGCCGCATAGCGAGCGATCACCTGCCCCTGCTGCAAGATGGCGCCGGGCGGGGCGATGTAGGTGATCTGCTCGGCCACGTACTGCTCCTTGCCGGCATCGGGTCCAGACAGCAGCTCCCAGTACACCAGCGGCTGGCCGGCATACCAATCCGGCTCGATCGCGAGAATCTTGACCTGCGAAGGCGCCAGGATCGGGGCTCCGACCGGCATGGTGGCGTCCACGCCCTGATCCGTGCGCTCCCAGTGATTGACGTACCGCAGCGGGTCAATGTACGAGCCGGATGTCGTCTTGACCGGGAGGCGTTCGGCACGGAAGGCGGCAACCGCTGCGCTCGTGGCTTGGCGCTGCAGCGAGGCCTCCTCACGTGAAAGCGTCTTCTGGAGCGCACCCAGTTGGCGCTGCTTGCTCGCGCGGTCTTGCAACGACCTGAGCCGACGGTCGACGATCGAGAGCCGCAGCTGGACGATCTGGTTGCGCTCGACGAGCACAGCGGCCGCCGACCGGTCTCGCCGCGCCTCGATCGGGGCCAGTCGCCGCGCCTCGGCGACGACGGCAATCCGCGCCTGAGCCACCAGCCCGATGGCTCGAGCATTAGCGCGATCGATCGCTTTGACCGCTCTCAAGTTATTCAGGAGATCCTCAAACCCCCGGGACGTCAGGACTACGTTCACGAGGTCCGGCGGCGGCGTCTCGTAATCAGCCACGAGCTGCTGGGCAAGCAGCCGCCGGTCGCGCACGTACTGAACTCTGAACTCAGTCGCACGTTGGCGGGCGCGCTTCAGCTGCATGCGAACCCGGGCGAGCAGACCCTCCTGAACATCCAACCTGCGCTGCACGATCCCAAGCCTCGCCTGCAGGGCTGAGATCGATCCCTCATAAGTCTGAATTGCCGCGCTGTCTGCTTGGATCGCCGATTGCAGCTGGCTGGCCTGGAGCTGATGCTCGAGATAGCGGCCAGCTAGGTCGCCTCGGCTCGCCGACGCGCCGACTCCCACAACGGCCACCGCCGCGACAAGCGCGGCCGCGATCCTCCGGCGTCCACGCGCAGACCCCACCCGCTCAAGCGTCCAGGAACCAATCACCAGGTCGCGAAGCTAACCTGCTCGGCGCGCCGTTCTCGACTGCTGCAACGCCCCTTGCGCGACGCTCAGGCAGCCTAACCCGGCTGACGATCCGAATCCCCGACCTGAGCCACATCAACCGGCAAGCGCTTCAGGACGATTGGAGCGGACGCCGAAGCGCTCGTCCGTCTGCGGTCGGGACGATCGCTCTCGAGGACAAGCGATCGCAACGTCCGCCGGCCCGGCCCGCGCCGGTCCGTCGCCAAGGCAGTCGCCGCTCCAGCTGCCGGCGGGAAGGTCACAGCGGTCGTCTGTCGGGCCCACCACTTCCGCGCGGGCTGGTACTTGGGTCGAAATGGCGGCAGGTATCGCGGGGGAGCAGGCAGCATCAGGGTCTGTTACCGAGCCGACGCATCGGCTTCCCGGATCGTTCACGCACGCCCGACGAGGCTGGCGTCGATCAACGCGGACCACGCCCGGTAGAAAGGACCGGGTTATCTCAGGGACGCGCGCGAGCGCTGGTCAGACCTTGAGGCCGTCCTGGATGTATCCAGTGATATCGGCGCTGAGCCCGAGATCGATCGAGACCGATCCCCATCGAGGTGAACTCGACACCCGTCATCGGTGATCGCCGCGGTCCAGCCATGCATTTCGACATCCCGCAGCGCCTGACGGAGAACGAGCTTTGCACGCTCGTCGCGGTCTACGCTCATGCCCGGCTTGTCGAGCTCGAGCTCGAGTTGCGCTTCAACATCTCGAACCGACTTGTCCCGGAGCCTTTGGAGGTTGATATCGATCTCGGCAGCGACCGGCGCAAGCAGGAGATCCTTGTGCTGTTTCGGGTGAAGTGTCATTCGTCTCTCCCGTGCTGTAGGGCGTGAGCGTCGGACACCAATCTACGCACATGGTGGACCGGCGGGAATCGGTGCCAACGACGGGATCTTGCTCCGTATTTCGCCGCACTGCAGCGGGAGCGGCTACAACCACGATCAACGACCATGCTGACGTGTGAAGAGGCGCGCTCCCGAAGCGCCTGGGTACCCAAGGCCTGGTGATAGCGGGGCCCCGTGGCGTGCGGTCAGCCGTCTCGCTCCACGCAGCGAGCCCAGGTTTCGTTGCGCGGGCGATTGGAGGGTCGCGACCAGGCGATCACGCGGGCCAGCACCAACGCGTGGCTCATTCTTGTCTGGGGGCGGCCTGCGTCTGCTGCGTCCCGCCTCCAAATATTGGCCCGGGCAGGACTCGAACCTGCGCGCGACGGATTATGAGTCCGCTGCTCTGACCACTGAGCTACCGGGCCGGCCAGCGGCAAGCTAGCGCGCCCGCCACTCGATGACGAGCGGCGACGAGCGAGCTCGCCCCGGTCGATCACCAGCTACGCCCGCCAGCGGGGTGGTCGGCGCCGTCCCGGGAACCCGGAAGTTATGCTTACCGGGAGATGACACTCGCGGCGATCATGCTCACGATGGGCGACATCCTCGGCCTGGGGGACCAGCCGAGCGCCGGCGGGCAGACCTTCGCGCTGGGGCTGACGTTCATCGGGATCGGCATCATCGTCAACGTCCTGATCGTCTACGCGGTCGCCCAGGTGTTCGCCGAGCGCAAGCAGAATCAGGAGCGCATGCGGCGACTTCGCGACCGCGGGTAGCTCGGCCGGCAGGACTCTGGGTCAGGCGAGCCCTTACCCGGCGCGGTTGGGCTCGATCGTCCGGCCGGCGCGGCGATCTCCGCCGGCCTCAGGCGACTCCAAAACCCTCACTCGAACCGCCGTTGTGAGCAGTGCTGAAGGAACGGCGGCTGCAGGCGTCGAATCAGACGGCTGCCGATGAAGCAGTCCACAGCTCCGATCGCCAGCCCCGAGCAGGCCCACGGTCACCAGGCCCTGTCGGCCTACATCCGGGCCCGGTTTGACGACTTCTCGCGCTCCCAGAAGGACGTCGCCCAGTACATCGTCGATCACCTCGACGAGGCCGCCTTCCAGACCGCGGAGGAGCTCGCGCGGCGCGCGAACACGTCCTCGAGCACGGTCGTGCGCTTCTCGCAGGCGCTCGGGTTCGAGGGCTTCCCCGAGCTCCAGCAGGCCGCCCGCGACGAGTATCGCCGCCGCCCAGCAGGCGCGAGCGAGACCCTGGTCGCCGCCGCGCCGCTGTTCTCGCTCGACCACACGGAGTTCGAGGCGGCGCTGGCTGCCGACCACGTCAACGTCGAGGACACGGCTCACAAGCTCTCGCGCGCCAACGTCGAAGCCGCGATCGACGCGATCGTGTCCGCCGACAAGGTGCTGATCGCCGGCACCGACCAGATGGCGTTCTTTGCGAGCTACCTCCGCCACCTGCTGATGCTGCTCGACCTGCGGGCCGAGATCGTCGCCAGCCCTTCACAGGAGGCGCTCGGACGCTTGAGCAGGATCGACGACGCGACGCTGGTCGTCGGCCTCTCGGCCGGCCGGCCGCACCCGCTGATCACCAGGACCATGAAGCTCGCCCGCCACCGCAAGGCGCTGACGCTCGCGATCACTGACGCGACGCTCTCGGAAGTGGCGCGGCTGGCGCGAATCCGGCTCTACTACTCGTCGAACACGCCCGCGTTCGTGCGCTCGCACACCGCGCTGCTGTCGCTGATCCAGGCGCTCGCTTACGGCGTCTACGCCCGCGACGCGCAGCAGTACGACGTGCGGATCAAGGCATTCCGCCTCAAGTAACGGCGTCGGCCGGGGCGACCCGCTCCGGGGCCCTCAACGGCGGCCGACGACGAGCGCCTGCGTGGCGCGTCCGATCCGCCCCTCGTGGTCCCAGAGCACGCTCTCGGCCACAGCGATGTTCCCGAGCGCGACCCGCATCTCCGACTGCAGCGCCACCCACTCGCCGCGCGGCTCGCGCTCGAAATACAGGGTCAGGTCCGGGTTGATGAACACGTGCTCGTCCCAGGAGAGCGTGGTCGCAATCCCGTTGCCGAAGTCGCCCGCCGCGGCCGCGAGCTCGAACGGGCTCGCCGTCTCGCCCGCGATCAGTGGCTGGCGGAGGCGAAACCACGCCGTCGACGGCCCGGGGCGGCGGAAGGCCCCCTCGACGAAGCGGATCTCGAGCGCGTGGGTGGCGAACATCGGCCCGCCGACGTCGCCGACGTCATCGAAGTCGTTTGGGCGGCCGCGCTCGGGACCGGCAAACGGCGGTGGCGCCGCGGACGGCTCACCGAGCTCGCTCGGCCGCAGGCGCAGCGCCCGGGCGCGGGCCACCTCGGTCCCAGCCTCGTCCGCGAGCGAGCCCTCGAGCAGCATCACCCGGCGGCCCGGCCGCAGCACCTCAGCGCGCACCTGCAGCACCCCGAGCGGCACCGGACGCACGAACTCGAACGTGATCCGCGCCAGCCGCATCCCCGGCTCCGGCGCGCAGCGCTCGAACGCATGCACCAGCAGCGCCGCCGGCGCGCCCCCGTGCAGGGCCTGCGGATCCCACGGGCCACGTGCCAGCTCGGTCGCCACGAAGTGGTCACCGTCTCGTACAAACACCGCGTCGAGACTCATCTTTAGGGAACCTAGTGGGGCTCCCGGAAACATTCCACCCGTAACGCCGGCCCGGATGACCTCCTGGCTTGTCCTCGGATCCTTGTGTAGCGCTGCTACACGTCGGATCCTGCGTCCTCGCCAGACGGCCCCGGCCTCGGCCTTCCGGGCAAAACGTGTCCGGTCGACCCACAGCGCCCGGCTACACTGAACCGCGATGAGCGACAACGGCAACACCGCGCGCCACGAGGCGACGTTCGCGGTCAAGGCCGGTCTGGCTGAGATGCTCAAGGGCGGTGTGATCATGGACGTGGTCACTGCCGAGCAGGCGAAGATCGCCGAAGACGCCGGCGCCGCCGCGGTGATGGCGCTCGAGCGCGTGCCGGCCGACATCCGCCGCGACGGAGGCGTCGCGCGGATGTCAGACCCCGAGATGATCAAGGGGATCCAGCAGGTGGTCACGATTCCCGTGATGGCCAAGGCGCGGATCGGCCACTTCGCTGAGGCGCAGGTGCTCGAAGCGCTCGAAGTCGACTACATCGACGAGTCCGAAGTGCTGACGCCGGCCGACGAGGCCAACCACATCGACAAGTGGCAGTTCAAGATCCCGTTCGTCTGCGGCGCGACCAACCTCGGCGAGGCGTTGCGCCGGATAGGCGAGGGGGCGGCGATGATCCGCTCCAAGGGCGAAGCCGGCACCGGCGACATCGTCGAGGCCGTGCGTCACCTGCGGGTGATCCGGGGCGAGATCAAGCGGCTCGGCGTGCTCGAGCCCGCCGAGCTGGCGACCGCCGCCAAGGAGCTCGGCGCTCCGCTCGGGCTCGTCCGGCGCGTTGCGACAGAGGGCAAGCTCCCGGTGGTGCTGTTCTGCGCCGGAGGGATCGCTACGCCGGCCGATGCTTCGCTGGTTATGCAGCTGGGTGCCGAAGGCGTGTTCGTCGGTTCGGGCATCTTCAAGTCCGCGGATCCCGAGCGCCGGGCGCGGGCGATCGTCGAGGCGACCACCCACTTCCGCGATCCGTCGCGGGTTGCGGCTGCCTCGACCGGGCTCGGGCAGCCGATGGTCAGCGTCGAGAGCTCAAAGCTCGAGTCCGAGCAGCTGCTGGCCCCGCGCGGCTGGTAGCGGTGGCCGACTCAACGGCGGCTCAGCCGCCGGCGCCCAAGGCGCGGCCGCTGATCGGTGTTCTGGCGCTGCAGGGCGACTTCGAGGCGCATGCGAAGCTGCTCGAGAAGCTCGAGGCCGACTCGCGCGAGGTGCGAGTACCGGCCGATCTCGACGGCCTCGATGGGCTCGTGATCCCGGGCGGGGAATCGACCGTGATGACGCTCGGGATCGAGCGCGAGGGGCTTGCGCGGCCGCTGGTCGAGCTCGCGCGGTCCGGCACCCCGGTGCTCGGAACCTGCGCCGGGATGATCATGCTCGACCGAGACCATCTCGGCATGCTCGAGATCCGCGCGCGGCGCAACGCATTCGGCCGCCAGCTGCGCTCGTTCGAAGCCGACCTCGAATTCGACAGCGTGGAGGGCGGACCGGTGCACGCCGTCTTCATCCGCGCGCCGTGGGTCGACGAGCGCGGTGACGAGGTGGAGGTGCTGGCAGCGATCGACGGCCACCCGGTCGCGGTCCGGCAGGGAAACGTGGTCGCGGTCGCCTTTCATCCCGAGCTGTCGGGCGAGACGCGGCTACACGCGCTGGCGTTCGGGCTCGACGCCTGAGCCGTCGCCGCTACACGCGCTGGCGTTCGGGCTTGGCGGGTGGGGGCCTCCCACGCCGGCGGTCATAAGCGCGGAAGTCGCGCTCGAACGCCGCCCAGTCGAGCCCCGGAAGCCCGTCGGGCTCGGGCGGCGGCTGCTCGTCGATCGGCTCGTCGCCGTCCGGGGGTGGGTCCTCCTGGTCTCGGCCGCGCGACAACCAGGCGGCGAGCGCCGAGACGAGGATCCCCGAGCCGAGCACGAAGCCGGCGAGCAGCTTGTGGCGCGTCAGCGACGCGTAACCGCCGACCGCGTAGAGGATCAGCGGCGCAGAAGATCAGCCGGCGCAGCTCCCAACTGGGCAGCGTCTGGCGCGGCGCTCGCGCGAACGCGCTCATGAAGATCAGGACGCAGAAGCCGATCGCGAACGAAAGCCGCCACGCCGCTCCGAGCCACACAGCCATCCTGGCGCCCATGATGAAGCGCGCAGCGGATAAATCAAGGGCACGTGTGCGTTCTCAGACCACGAGGCCGTGGCGCATCGTGTTCTCGCTCACGGCCTGCTGCTGGACGAACTGCAGCAGGTAGTCGGGCCCGCCCGCCTTCATGCCAGTTCCGGACAGCCGATTGCCGCCGAACGGCTGGCGCGCGACCATCGCCCCGGTGATTCCGCGATTTACATAAAGATTGCCGACCGGGGTGCGTTCGCGGACGCGCCGGACGGTGTTGGGGTCGCGCGCGAATAGGCCGCCGGTGAGGGCGAACGCGAGCCCGTCGACGAGGTCACACGCCTCGTCGACGTCGCTCACGCGCTGGACGGCCAGCAGCGGGCCGAAGATCTCCTCCACCAGGATCGGCGAGTCGCCCGGGAGGTCGGCGACGACGGTCGCGGGGCAGAACCAGCCGGCGCTCTCGGGCGCCTGGGCGGGCGGCGACAATCGTGCCCTGCTCGGCCGCAAGCGCCGCATAGCGCGCTACGCGCTGCTGCGCGGCCTGCTCGATCACCGGTGGCACCTCGGTGCCGAGCGTCTGCGCCTGGCCGACGACGAGCACCTGGACGGCGCCCGCCAGCCGCTTGATCAGCTGGTCGGCGATCGCCTCGTGGACCAGCACGCGCGACGCTGCCGAGCATTTCTGCCCGGCGAACGCGAACGCCGAGTCCACGATTGCCGGAACGGCCTCGTCCAGATCAGCGTCGGAGTCCACGATCACGCAGTTCTTGCCGCCCAGCTCGGCGACGACCTGCTTGAAGTGACGCTCGCCGGTCTCGGCGGCGGCGCGGACGATCTCCCTGCCGACCGGCAGCGAGCCCGTGAACGCGATTGCGGCGACGTCCGGGTGGCGCACGAGCTCGGCGCCGATGTCGCCCTCGCCCGGCAACAGCGCCAGCGCCGATGCGGGCACGCCGCCTGCGCGCAGCGCGGCGACCAGTCGCGACGCCATCGCCGGCGACTGCTCGGCGGGCTTGAGCACGACCGCGTTGCCCGTCACCAGCGCTGCCGACGTCATCCCGCACGGGATCGCGAGCGGGAAGTTCCAGGGCGAGATCACCGCCACAATCCCACGCGGTGTGTAGCTGAGCTCGTTTCGTTCGCCCGGCACCTGCAGAAGCTCGCGGCCGTGGCCAAGCTCGATCGCGGCGCGTGCGTAGTACTCGAGGAAGTCGATCGCCTCGCAGACGTCGGCGTCGGCCTCGAGCCACGGCTTGGCGCACTCCCGGACTTCGAGCGCGGTCAGCTCCAGGCGGCGCTCGCGCATCCAGGCGGCGGCTGCGATCAGCGTCGCAGCGCGATCCTCGGGGCTCACCGCCCGCCATTCGCGCAGTCCCCGCGCGGCTTGCTCGACCGCCGCCTGGACGTCGTCGGCAGTCGCCACCGCGGCGTTCGCGACAAGCCGCTCGGGCTCGCCGGGGTCAGTCGACGACAGCTGATCGCCGGAACGCGCCCGATCGCCGATCTGGACCGGCACGTCGAGCGGCAGCGCCCGGTCGACCGCGGCCAGCGCGTCTGTCAGCTGTGAGCGGACCGCGGCGCGGCGCAGCTCGAGGGTCGGCTCATTTGCGAACGGCTGCAACATCGAGCTCAGACATTAGTAACGCGGCGACGAACCCCTACGGGGCGGCGAGCAGCTGCTGCAGCGGCGTCCCGCGGGCTTGCTCGGACAAAAAGGACTCGTTCGAGGTGTTCTCGAGCAGCCGCCGCACCAGATAGGCCATCCCCGCCACCAGGTCGCCGACCGGGCAGTACGTGCGGACCCTGAACCCCTTCGCCGCCAGCGCGTGCTGGAGCTCGTCGCCGAGTCCACGCAGCACCTGCAGCTCGAGGTCGCGATCCTCGCCGCCGCTGACCCGGTTGTAGGCGATCGCATGCGCGACCGAGCGCAGGTTGTGGGAGGCGACCGCGAGCCGCAGGTTCGGCCGCGCGTCGAGCAGCTCGCGCGTCAGCGACTCGAAGTTGCGGTCGCACTCCGGCTTGTCCTCGAACACCGGCACCGGCCAGCCGTGCTGGCGCGCCTGGACGAGCTCGTGGTCCCAGTAGGCGCCCTTGACCAGGCGCACGGTGAGCGGCGGCGTGCGCCGGGTGCGCCCCGCCCATTCGATCACCTGGGCGCCCTGATCCGGGGAGTCGCGCAGGTATGCCTGCAGCACCAGTCCGGACGATGGCCCGTCGGCGAACTCGTCCTCGTCGAGCAGCGCCAGCACGAGCTCGAGCACGGCCTCGCGGGAGTCAAGAGACTCCATGTCGATATGGAGGTGTGCGCCGGCCTCCTTGGCTTCGCGCAGCAGCGGCCGCAGCCGGTCCGCCGCGTCGCTCTGGCCGCGCGCCGGCGCGTCGGGACGCAGGAGCGGCGTCAGCGCCGAGATCTTGACGCAGACGTTGGCGCGCGGCAGCGTTCCATCGCGTCTGACTCGAGCACCTCCTTAGCCGGCCAGCTCCGCGTCGCGGGCGCCAGCTGCGCGATCGCCTCCGAGCAGCGCTCGGCATAACGGTCGGCCTCGGCCTCGGTGACGGTCGCCTCGCCGAGCAGGTCGACCGAACTCGCGACCCCGTGCTCCCACAGCGAGCGCAGCGTTCCGAGCGCCGCCTGCGGAGACTCACCGACGATGAACCGGTGCGCCAGATGTCGAACGCCACCCGCGGCCGCGGCCCCGAGCGCCGCGCGCCCGGCCTTCGTGTGCGAAATCCGCATCGCCGCCGAGAGCGGTGGCGGCGTCTCGGGCACCTCCTCGAGAAAGCTCGTCAGGTGGCGCGCGAGGTCGTCGAGCGAGCGGCAGGCCGGCACCACGTCGACGAACCGAAACAGCGCCGCGCGCAGCTCGCGGTCGCTCGAGGCGAGCTCCATCGCGCGCGCGTCCAGCGCCCGCATCGGATGGCGCGAGTTGGTCGGAAGCGCCCGCCACAGCTCGGTTCCGACACGGGTTAAGCTCGGTCTCGACTTCGCTGTGCGTGACGCTCACGGACACAGCCTATGCGCGCCGCTCATGTCCTCGCCGGCTCGTCCTGAGCGGCCCCAGACCGTCGCGCGCTCCAGCGCCTCCCAGCCGCTGTCGCGGGCTCGCTCGCGCTCCTCGGCCTCCGCGCCGCCGCGCAGGCCGAAGAGCCGCTTTCGCACCAGCAGGTAGACGACCACGGCGAGATTGATCAGAAAGCCGATCACCTTGAGCACCGTGGCCTTGGTCGCGATCTCATACACCTCCAACGGAAGCAGCACGGTGGTAGAGACGAACGTCAGGTACTCGGCCCAGCGCTTGGCGAGCCACAGCCCGACCGCCTCGACCCCCTCGAGCGCCGCGTAGGCGAGCAGCGCGACACCCACCAGGTGCAGCGTCCCCGCGCTGAGCGTGAACAGCTTGTCGAGCTCGCGGAGGATCCCGACGTGGCCGCTGATCTGCACCGGGCCGCCCGCGACGCCGCCCTGGAGCGCGGTCAGGACCCGGTAGTAGGCCGCCCGCAGACTCGCGCGATCAGACGCGAAGGCGAGCACCGCCACTCCCAGCAGGGCGAGCACGACGAAGTGCACCACCCGGTCGAGGGCGATCAGCCGCAACACGATCCGGTCGCGCAGCGGCTTTCCCCGCAACGGCAGCACGATCTCGTCGCGTTCCGGAGGATGCTCGAGGCTTGGCTGCGCCGGGCGGGGCACGACCACCCAACAATCGCAGCGCAGGCAGCGGTGAAAGCGGGTCTCGCCGTACTCACGGACCACGAGCGCGTCCTGCTCACGGACGTTCGCGGCGTCGCGGCCCACGAGCGCGTGGCCGCGCACGCCGCACGCGATCAGTTCCCAGTCAAAGTGGCGGCGACGCCGCGGGTGCTGGGTGCCGGGCGGCCCGTTCACGTCAGTTGAGGAACGGGTCAAATCTTTCAACTCGCCCGGGACAGCGATTTTCGACCGATTCCGGCTGCGTACCGGCGCTCATTCGAGTGGATGGTCGCACGCTGATGGGATACCCGTGGGAGGAGGTCGTGGCACGATCCCCGAAAATGAGTCCGATGCGGATCTCCAAAAGCACGACCACGATGCTCGCGACGGCCGCGATCCTCGCCCTGGCGGGATGCGGCAGCTCGAGCTCGACGACCAGCAGCAAGCAGGCATCGGGGCCGACCACGACCCCGACGAGCCAGACGACAAGTCAGACGACAAGTCAGATCGCCTCGGTCACCACCTCGTCGAGCGCGTCGAGCACCCAGACCTCGACCACCGCCGCCGGGCCACCGGCCTGCAGGGCGGCCGGATTGGAGCTCACATACCTCGGTGGTCAGGGGGCGACCGGCCACGGGGAGCTGGGTTTCGCGCTCAAGAACACGCTCTCGACCGCCTGCAACACGATCGGCTACCCGGGGATCCAGTTTCTGAGCCGCTCGGGCGCGCCGCTGGCGACCAACCCGATGCACACGACGAGCGACTTCTTCGGCACGACGACGCTCAAGCAGCTGGTCGTGGGCTCGGGCCAGACGGTCTCGTTCAGGCTCGGGGTCAGCCACGGCGCGGCGTCGAGCGCCGGCTGCGCGACCGCCTACGGGCTGCAGGTGATCCCGCCCAACGACACCGCGACCCTGCACGTCTCGATCCCGGGTGGCGCGCTCGAGTGCGGCACCACGACCGTCTCACCGCTGCAGGCCGGGACGTCGGCCTACCACTGACAGCCTGTCCGCGAGCCCCAGCGCACGTCTGGCGGCGAGAACGAAGCTCAGGCCGCTTCGTCGGAGAGCGCGGCGCTTGACTTCCAGGCAGGCCCATGCAGAAGCATCTCCGTGATCTGCGCCGCCGGGACCGGGCGCGAGAAGTGGTAGCCCTGCACGAGGTCGCAGCCGAGCCGCCGGAGCTCGGCGACCTGGAGGGCCGTCTCGGCGCCCTCGCCGACGACCTCCAGGGACAGCGCGTGCGACATCGCGACGATCGCCTCGGTAATCGCCGTGTCGCGCTGCTCGATGCCGAGCCCGTCCACGAACGACCGGTCGACCTTGAGCGCGTCCAGCGGCATGCGGGTGAGGTAGCCCAGCGAGGAGTAGCCGGTCCCGAAGTCGTCGAGCACCAGGCGGACGCCGATTGCCTTCAGCGCCCGCAGCATGTCCCCGAGGCCATCGGCGTCGGCGAGCATCACGCTCTCGGTGATCTCGAGGCACAGGCAGGCCGGATCGAGACCCGTGCGGCGCAGCGAGTCGTCGACCGTCTTGGCAAGCCCGTGGTTTGCGACCTGGACCGCGCTGAGGTTGACTGACATCGAGATCGGCGGCGCGTCGGGGCGAGCGTGGTACCAGCGGGCCGCCTGGCGGCATGCGTGGTCGAGCACCCACGAGCCGATCTGCTCGATCAAACCGTTCTCCTCCGCGACCGGGATGAAATCCAACGGCGGGATCCGCCCGCGGTCGGGGTGCTCCCAGCGGATCAACGCCTCGACGCCGACGATCGAGTAGTCGCGCAGCGAGACCAGCGGCTGGTAGTCGAGCGTCAGCTCGTCGCGATCGAGCGCCCGACGGAGGTCGTTCTCGACCCGGAGCCTCGAGATCGCACGCCCCCGTAGACCGACGTCGAACAGCTCATACCGCGCGCGGCCGCGCTCCTTGGCGCGGTTCATCGCCGCGTCGGCATCGCGGATCAGGTCATCGGGCACCTCGCCGCCGTCGGCCAACGCGATCCCGATACTGGTGGTCACGAAGTGCTCGCCGCCGTCGAGCACAAACGGGCGCGTGAACACGCTCGCGATCCGCTGCGCCATCTCGATCGCGTCCTGCTCGCTCGCGATCTCCTCGAGCAGGATCCCGAACTCGTCGCCGCCGAACCGGGCGACGGTGTCACTCGATCGGACCGCCTGCTTGAGCCGCGGCGCGGCGGCCGCGAGCAACTCGTCGCCGACCTTGTGGCCGAGGCTGTCATTGACGAGCTTGAAGCGGTCCAAGTCGAGCATCAGGATCGCGGCCAGCGAGCGGCGACGGCGCTGGCGATCGAGCGTGTGCTGGAGGCGGTCAAGGAACAGGACGCGGTTGGGCAGGCCGGTCAGCGGATCGTGCAGGGCGCGATAGCGGATGTCGTCGTCGGTCAGCTGACGTTCGACGGTGTCGCCGAGCACGTTGGCCAGCGACTGCACGAAGTCGACGTCGCCCGGCTTGAAGGCCCGAAGCGTCCTCGAATGAAGCGCCAGGACCCCGAACGGGCTGCGGCGGCCCTCGATCACGACCGTCAGGCTGCAGCGGACGGTGTCGGCGGCGAGCTTTGGCGCCCGCTTGATGCGCGTCTCGAGCTCCCAGTCGGCGACCACCAGCGGCGCGCCTGCTCGCAGGGTGTGGCCGGCGAGTGATTCCTTGCCGCCTGGTATGACCCAGTCGTTCATCGCGTCGGTGCCTCCCTGCATGGCGCGGAACACGAACTCGTCGCGCTCGGGGCGTAGCTCCATGACCCCCCCGATCGACCCCCAACAGCTCGATCGCGGCGCGGATCGCCTCCTGCATCAGGTCCGAGAGGCTCGCGCCCTCGAGCGCGTGCTCGCCGAGCCTGGCGACCGCAGACTGCTGGGCGGCGCGGCGCTCGAGCTCGGCCTCGGCCTCCTTCTGCTCGGTGATGTCGGACATCACCCCGTGCCAGCACTTGATGCCTCGCTCGTCGAGCACCAGCAGCGCGTCGTCGCGCACCCAGACGATGTGACCGTCGCGGTGCAGGAGGCGATACTCGGCCGCGCCAAGCGCCGTCTGACCGTCGACGATCCGCATCTCCTGATCGAGCACGCGCTGGCGGTCTTCGGGGTGCAGGCGGCTCGCCCACAGTTCGGTGTCATCGCACCACTCCTCAGGCGAGAAGCCGAGGATTGACTCGATCTGCGGGCTCACGTAGCGCCAGACGCCGAACTCGCCCGCATCAGCGGCGTACAGGATCGCCGGCACGCGGTGCAGGAGCCCGCGCTGGTAGGCGTCGCTTGCGCGCGAGCCCGCGCGCGAGCCAGTGGCAGCGGGGGCTTGGGGTCGCGCGCGAGCGCCACCCACGCTCAATGACCGGCCAGACATGTCCGAGACGTTCATCGACCGAGCGATAGCTGATCCGGTGCGTAGTAAACCCTGATCCGAGCGGTTTTTACGGATCACTCCCGGTCAGCTCTCAAACAGCCTCGAAGCGCGCCACGGAGCCGTCGTCGCGCTCGACCGCGGAGCCCGCGGCGATCAGCAGGTCCATGTGTCCCAGGACCTCCGAGATCGTCAGGTAGGCCTGGGTGACCGCGACGTTGCCCCACATCTGAAGGGCGAGCTCGTACGCCGTCAACGGACCGCCCGCGAGCATTCCGAGCAGCTTGCGCGAGCGGCGGTCGTGCATCCGCAGCCGCTCGTCGATCAGCGCCACGTGATCTGTGACCGGGTCGCCGTGCCCGGGGAGGAGGAGCTCAACCTGCAGCTCACGTGTTGCGCGCATCGAGGCGATGTAGTCGACCAGGGCGTGCGGGCGCTCGGCGGGGGCGCCGGCGGCGAGCGGGCGACTGACCAGGGGGTTGGAGGAGATGTGGGCCAGCAGATGGTCGCCGGCGATCAGCATCCCCCGCTCGCGATCGAGGAAGATCGTGTCCGACGGGCTGTGGCCGGGGCGGTGGAGCACCTGCAGGGTCCGGCCGTCGAACTCGAGCTCGTCGCGATCGTGCAGCGGGCGCGTCACCTGGCCGCTCGAGCCGAAGGCGCGAAACGATGCCCCCACCGAGCTCAGCGCTGTCGCCAGATCGGCGGGCACACCGTGACGGCGCATGACGCCCATCGCGAACTCGTCGTCGGCGGCCGCGTTGGCCGAGAAGTTCGCCAGGTAGCCGACCAGCAGGTGCAGCGCCGCGACCTCCGCGCCCGAGCGCCGCGCGAGGATCTCGAGCAGTCCGAGATGATCCATGTGCTGGTGGGTGAGGATGATCAGCTCGAGGTCCTCGATCCGGTGACCGCGCGCGGCGAGCGCCTGTTCGAGCTCGTCCAGTGACTTGCCCGAGTTGGGCCCGGTGTCGATCAACGTCAGCGGGCGATCCTCGATCAGGTAGCAGTTGACCCTCCCGACCAGGAACGGCGTTGGTACGGCGAGGCGATGGATCCCGGACTGTGAGGCGACCTCGAGTGACGCCGCGGCCTGCCCCGCGCTCGAGTCCGAGCCGGCCGGCGCCGGGTCGCCCGCGGTCACGAGCGGATCACGCTCAACAGCTCGTCGCGGCGCGACTCCATGTCCTGGACCGAGCGCAGCGACTCGACGCACAGCCGCAGCAGTGGCTCGGTGTTCGACGCGCGCGCGTTGAAGTGCCAGTCGTCGTAGTCGACGCTGACGCCGTCGAGCCTGCTCAGCCGGCCGTCGCTGTAGCGCTCGGCGAGTTCGTCGAGCTTGCCGTTCGCGTCCGCCACCTCGCTGTTGATCTCGCCCGAGATGAAGAGCGCGACCGGTATGGCTCCAGCAGCTGCGACATCGTCGCCTCCCGGCGCGAGAGCAGCTCGAGAATCAGCAGCGCCGGGAGTGTGCCCGAGTCCGCGCAGTAGAAGTCGCGGAAGTAGTAGTGGCCGGAGACCTCGCCGCCGAAGGCCGCGTTCTCGTCGCGCATCCGCGTCTTGAAGAACGCGTGCCCGACGCGGTTGACGAGCGCCCGGCCGCCGGCGTCGCGCGCGGTGTCGGCCACCGCGCGGCTGGCGCGAACGTCGTAGAGAACGGTCGCGCCGGGCTCCTTTTCGATGATCGAGCCGCTCATCAGCGCGGTCAGGAAGTCACCGTCGACGAACGCTCCTCGCTCATCGATGAAGAAGCAGCGGTCGGCGTCGCCATCCCAGGCGATTCCGAGGTCGGCCTCGCGGCGCACGACCTCGGCCATGATGAACTCGCGGTTCTCTGGCAGCAGCGGGTTGGGCTCGTGGTCAGGGAAGCTGCCGTCCGGCGTCCAGTAGGCCTCCACCAGCTCGAGACCGAGGCCTTCGAGCAGCGGGCCGACCATCGGTCCGGCCATTCCATTGCCGCCGTCGACGACGACCTTCAACGGTCGTACGACTGCGGGGTCGATGAACCGCAGCGCCGCGGCGCGGAAGTCGTCAATGATCGAGACCTGCTCGAAGCTGCCGCCGCCGGGTGCCTCGCCGAGTCCCGCCTCGATCCGGTCACGAACCTCGCCGAT
>CAVPFS010000015.1:0-179488 GCA_963703825.1 uncultured Solirubrobacterales bacterium
ACATTGAGATCTGTGGCTTTGGACCTAAAGGTACCGCGCCCGTTGGTCTCTATGAAAGTGCTCGCGTGCGTGTTGAGCAGAGCGGCACGGTTATGGTCTACACGGGATCATCGCCGCATGGTCAGGGAGAAGAAACAACATTCGCCCAGATCGTCGCCGACGAGTTCAGCATTCCGGTCGAGAATATACTGATTTTCCATGGTGATACTGATTCTACACCGGAAGGGCGCGGAACCTACGGTAGTCGCACCACCGCCGTCGGTGGGGCTGCACTCTTCAATGCGGTACAACGCCTCAAGGAAAAAATGAAGCTAATCGCCTCACATATTCTAGAGGCCAGTCCATCCGATGTTGTGCTGGAGGATGGAAACTTCTCGGTTGCTGGATCGCCACAGAAGGCCGTTGCCTTTAACGATATTGCGGCAGCAGCCAATCTTTCCAACACGCTGGCCCCCGGTATTGAGCCAGGATTGGAGACAACAGTCTTCTTTGAGCCTGATGCATGCGTCTTCCCATTTGGGACCCATGTATGCACAGTCGAGATCGATAAGGACACGGGTGAGGCAAAACTTACGCGCTTCGTAGCGGTCGATGACTGTGGACGCCAATTAAATCCGATGATCGTGCAGGGGCAGATTCACGGTGGCATTGCGCAAGGCGTGGGGCAGGCACTCTGGGAAGGCGTTACCTACAACGAAGATGGGCAACTCCTGACATCCACATTAATGGATTACGCCATGCCGATTGCGGCGAGTTCCCACAGTTCGAACTGGACCATACCGTGACGACAACACCCGTCAATCCATTGGGAGTCAAGGGAGTCGGCGAGGCGGGAACGATAGGTTCGACACCAGCAGTGGTCGCCGCCGTAGCTGATGCGCTCGGCGTGGCACACATTGATATGCCACTCAAGCCGGAAAAATGTGGCAGATCATCCAGCAACAACAACAAGCATAGCAAAGGTTACGTGGCTTCTGTAGGGGCGCGATTGATCGCGCCCAGAAAGAGGAGATAGATATGTCTATTCCAGCACCATTTGATTACCATCCAGTACAAACGGTGGATGAGGCGATCAAGCTGTTAAAAGAATACGGTGACGAGGCAAAAATCCTGGCGGGAGGTCACAGCCTGCTTCCAACCATGAAATTACGCTTATCACAACCCAGTCACTTGATTGATATCGGACGCGTTAACGGATTATCATACATTCGTGAAGAAGGCGATGTCATCGCGTAGGTGCGCTCACAACCTATACGAGCATGGCACGTTCGGAACTGTTGAGATCCCATTTTGTCGCCCTGGCCGATGCAGCATCAGTCATCGGCGATCAGCAGGTACGCAATCGAGGTACGCTCGGTGGAAGTGCGGCGCACTCAGATCCCGCAGGAGATATGCCCGCCATCATTCTGGCCCTCAAGGCCGACATCGTCGTGCGAGGGTCCCAACTGAAACGCGCACCATTTCTGCCGATGATTTCTTCATTGACACATTCACAACAGCCCTGGAGCCTGATGAAATCCTCACTGAGCTACGCTTCCAAGTGTTGCCAGCCCACACAGGAACTGCATATATGAAACTTGAGAATAAAGCTTCGCACTATGCAGTAACGGGCAGTGCGGCAGTGATCACGCTAAACAATGATGGAACATGTGCAGCCGCAAGTGTCACTATCACGGGCGCATCAACGAAGACAGTACGTGCCAGCGCGGTTGAGAATACGCTCGTCGGCAAAAAACTGGACGAAACCAGCGTTGCCGAAGCGGCGCAACACGCAACCGATGACCTGGAGCTTGTGGAAGATATTCATGGTTCTAAAGCCTATCGTGGGCAAATGACGATAGTCCTGGCAAAACGGGCGATTCTAAAAGCTATGGAGCGCGTTTAATACCTTATCTCCCCAGACCCTTTCGCCAGGAACCTATAGGGGATAGCGTTCACAATGTCCAGGTCTGGGTTTATGAGTCATCCCGAATTTTCCAAACGAGCGTTCTCTCTCGGACCGCTCCTGCCGGACTCCTCGCGCCTGCGGCGCGAGGAGTCCGGCAGGAGCGGTCAGAGGACATCCAACGTTCAGGTGGAAAATCCGGGATGACTCATAAACCTCTTTCTCCCAATACTATCAGAGTTCCGTTCACGACGCTCATGGGCAGAGTAGCCCTGATCATCTTGCGACCCACTCCTGATGTTGCTACTTAGAAGGTAAATGCATTTTTTTACATGTGATGAACGTTACAGTTTGTTTAGCAAATGTTCATCTGGAATTGAGGTTTTATTGAGGTTGCTGAGGTACCTTCTAAATAACACCCTATTGAGATAAAATCATCAGTAAATCATTACCATTTTGTCGAAAGGTAGATAACCTATGTATCGACGCATTTCCGTTCTACTCCTCGCGGCAACACTCATAAGCCTGACTCGCAGCCTGTGGCAGCAGTATAGTGGTAGCAATAACACCACAAGCTCTACTCCCCAGGCAACAGCACAGCCAACTACGGCTACGTCTACAGGGAGTGTGTGTGCGACAATGCCTGCTGGCTCGCAGCCTTACACAATCGCTGCTAACCAATCGTACGCCTCATACGAGGTGCAGGAACAGTTTCTGAGCAAACCACTTCCAAATGAGGCAATAGGCAAGACCAGTGCAATCCAAGGTGGATTGGCGCTACAATCGAAGGGAACACCAACTATTACTGCGTTGAAAGTGACGGTTAATCTGCAAACATTAACCAGCGATTTATCGCGCCGTGATGACGCAATTCGGGGCAACTGGCTGCAGTCCAGCACATACCCTCTTGCAACCTTTGTTGTGAAGACTCCTCAAGCCACAACCAGTGGTCCATACACCAACGGCCAGCAAGTCACGTTCAAGCTTACAGGTGAGATGACGGTCCACAATACCACCCACCCGGAAACCTTCACAGTACAGGGAAAGTTGGATGGCAATACAATCACGGGTATCGCTAAATCCCTCGTCTATATGAAAGATTTTGGTTTTAGCGCACCCAGCATCTTTGGCCTGCTCACCGTGAAGGATGGCGTCACGGTCACGTTCAACTTCACAGCCAATCAGGGTGGATGCCCTCAGTTAAACTAGGTTATAATATCTAAAAAAGATACTATACAAAAAGGATGTGTTTTTATGCAAGATATTCGTTTAGAGCGCTGGGCAAAGGCGCTGATAGAGTATTCACTCTATATCAAGCCTGGTGAAACAGTGGCTATTATGGCAACATCAGAGGCGCTACCACTGGTCGAGGCCGTCTATCGCGAAGTCTTGCATGCAGGAGCACATCCTGTACCTATGCTCAATGTAGAGAGCCTGGACGAGATTTTGTTACGCGAGGGCAACGATGCACAACTGACCTGGGCCTCGCCGCTACAGGATGCAATCGCAGAAAAGATAGATGCAAGATTGAGCATTCTATCCAGTAGCAACACCAAAGCGCTGAGCAACGTTGATCCGGACGTGCGGCCCTACAGCGACAGGCGAGTCGAGGAGCATGGCAACAAGTACACCAAGAGAGCAGGAAGGAAAGTTTCGTTGGAGTCTGACGCTCTATCCTACGGTTGGGTACGCCCAGGATAGCAACATGTCCCTGCATGAATTCGAGGAATTCGTCTTTGATGTCTGGTTCCTGAATGATCCCGATCCGGTCGCACGTTGGCGCGAGTTATCTGTACAGCAGCAGCAATCTTCGTCGATTGCTGAAAGGACATAAGCGGGTGCATATTCTGGGCGAGGGAACTGATCTGACTCTCTCAATTGAGGATCGTATCTTCATCAATAGCGATGGCAAACGCAATTTCCCCAGTGGCGAGTTCTTTATGGGGCCAATCGAAAATAGTGCGAACGGCGTGATTCAGTATGACATACCCTCGACCTATGATGGACGTGCCGTTGAAGGTGTACGGCTGGTTTTTCGCGACGGCAAGGTAACGGAGGCCAGTGCGCGGCAGGGGCAGGATTATCTCTTGCAGATGCTAGAATTGGATGATGGCCCCCGGGAACCACTCGGCGCCCGGCATCTCGCGCCGGCCCAGGACGGTCGAGCCGCCTTCGGAGAAGCGAACGCCGAAGAACTCGACGATCGAGGACCAGAACGCCTCCAGGTCGCCGACTGACCATTCCCAGAGCCGCTCGTAGCCTTCGAACTTCAGGCCCCGCTCGCGCTTCAGCCAATCCGTGTAGCGCGTCAGCGTCGCGCGCGCGACCCGTTCCGGCGTCGGCTCCCACAGAAGCTTGGGCATCGGCTCAAGTATCCGCGATCCGTACACTGCGGCGCGTGCCCGAGCTCGCGGACATCGTCCTGCCAGATCAGGACCGCGACGAGGTCAGGATCGGCGACCTTTGGCAAGCGCGCCCGGTCGCGGTCGTCTGGCTTCGGCACTACGGCTGAATTTATTGCCGCGCGCACGCCCTGCAGTTGCAGGACGCCCAGCCTCGGTTCGCCCAAGCGGGCGCGGATGTCGTCCTGATCGGTCAGGCGACGCCCGACGATGCGGCCAACTTCCGCCGGCAGTTCGAAATCGAGCTGCCGCTGCTGGCCGACGAGCGGCGCGCCAGCTACAAGGCGATCGGCGCCAAGATGGCCGGCGTCAGCGGGCTGTTCGGGCCCAAGGTCGTGTTCAAGGGCCTGCAGACGATCATCGGCCGGCGGGTGCGCCAGGGGCGAGACGATCGGCCACCCGTCGCAGCTCGGCGCGGCGATCGTGTTCGCGCCCGGCGGCGAGGTCCTGTTCAAGCAGCTGGCGAAGGACGCGAGCGACAACGCCCCGCCCGAGCAGCTGCTCGCGGCGCTGCCGTCGTGAAGCTGCTTGCCCCGTTCGCCGGCACGGTCGTCGCGCTCCCCCATGACGTGAACGAGACGGTCGCCGCCGGCACACCCGTGATCGTGCTCGAGGCGATGAAGATGGAGCACGAGCTGCTCGCGGACGCCGACGTGACGATCCAGCAGCTCGATGCGAAGGTCGGCGACGCAGTCAGCGAAGGCCAGGTACTTGCGGTGCTCGGACCGCCCAACGGAAAGCCCGCAACCGTCTCCTCCGAGACAGAAAACGAGCCTCACCCGCTCGACGAGGTTCGGGAGCGCCACGCGCTGACACAAGACCCAGCCCGCCCGGACGCCGTCAAGCGGCGCCACGACCGCGGCCACCGGACCGCGCGCGAGAACCTCGACGACCTGCTCGACCCGGGCTCGTTCGTCGAGTACGCGCCGCTCGTCCACGCCGCCCAGGAGCGCCGGCGGTCAAAGCAGGAGCTGATCGAGCGCACACCGGCCGACGGGCTGGTCGGCGGCGTCGGGGCGATCGACGGCGAGCCGTGCATCGCGATGTCCTACGACTACACGGTTCTCGCCGGCACCCAGGGGATGCGCAACCACGCCAAGAAGGACCGGCTGTTCGAGCTCGCCGAGCGGCAAAGGCTGCCGGTGGTGCTGTTCGCCGAGGGCGGCGGCGGCCGACCCGGAGACACGGACATGCCGATCATCGCGGGCCTCGACTGTCGTGCGTTCGAGCTGTTCGCCGGCCTCAGCGGCCTCGTGCCGCTGGTCGGGATCGCGTCGGGCTATTGCTTCGCCGGCAACGCAGCGCTGCTCGGCTGCTGCGACGTGGTGATCGCGACCGAGGACGCCAGCATCGGGATGGGCGGCCCGGCGATGATCGAGGGCGGCGGCCTCGGGAGCTTCGAGCCGCAGGACGTGGGCCCGATCGAAATCCAGTACGCCAACGGCGTCGTCGATCTGCGCGTGGCCGACGATGCCGAAGCGGTCGCGAAGGCAAAGCGCTATCTCGGCTACTTCGCCGACCGTCAGGCGGAGACAGATCCCCATGACCAGCAACGGCTGCGCGACCTGATCCCGGCGAACCGCAAGCGCGTCTACGACATCCGCGCGGTGATCGACGTGCTGTGCGACGACGCGCTCGAGCTACGCCGCGGCTTCGCGCCCGGAATCGTCACTGCGCTCGCCCGGATCGACTCAAGGCCGCTCGGCGTGATCGCCAATGACCCCACCCATCTCGGTGGCGCGATCGACGCCGACGGGGCCGATAAGGCGGCGCGCTTCATGACCCTCTGCGACGCATTCGCGCTGCCACTGCTGTTCCTCTGCGACACGCCTGGGTTCATGGTCGGACCCGAGGCCGAGCGCACCGCGACCGTGCGCCACTTCGCCCGCATGTTCGTGACCGGCGCCAACCTCGATGTCCCGACCGGGACGATCGTGCTCCGCAAGGGCTACGGGCTCGGCGCGCAGGCGATGGCGGCCGGCAGCTTCAAGGCGCCGCTTTTCACGGTCGGTTGGCCGACCTCCGAGTTCGGGGCGATGGGGCTGGAGGGCGCCGTCAGGCTCGGCATGCGCCGCGAGCTCGAGGCGATCGAGGACCCGGCCGAGCGCAAGCGCGCGACGGCAGACGCGATCGCGGCGGCCTACGAGCGCGGCCGCGGCGTCAACATGGCCTCGTATTTCGAGATCGACGACGTGATCGATCCGGCCGACAGCCGCCGCTGGATCAAGCTGCTGCTCGAGCAGCAGCCGCGCCGAACAGGCAAGCGCCGCCCGAACGTCGACGCCTGGTAGCCGTCAGTCGCATTGGTCGCAGGCGCCGCGCAACAGCACCTCGTGGCTCTCGACGCGCACGCCCAGCCGGTCTGACAGCTTGTCGATCGCCCGCTCGAGCCCCGGGTCGTCGAACGCGACGAGCTTGCCGCACTGCTCGCAGACGAGATGATGGTGATGGTGCTCGCCGGTCGGGTGGGCGGGCTCATAGCGAGCGATCCCGTCACCGAGGTCGAGGCGGTTGACGAGGTCGTGGGCGTTAAGCAGCTCGAGCACCCGGTAGATGCTCGCCCGCCCGACGGGTCCCTGGCCACGCCGGCCGCGGCGCAGTCCGTCCTCGATCTCAAGGGCGCTGAGCGCACATGACTGTCCGGCCAGCAGGTCGATCAATCTGTCGCGGGCAGCGCCGCGGTGATGCCCCGAACGCCCCAGCACGCTTCGTGCGTGCTGGGCCCAATCGGCGCCGGTGTCCGAAGAGGTCTGGTTTGCCAAGTGGTCAAGCATAGCTGCTCGGTCAGGACGGAAATCGGAATAAGAGTAGTTCTCGCTCTCGCGAGATTGAGACTTGCTCTCATTCTATGTTAAGCTGCCCGGCATGGTTCTGGCAATCCCCAAGATGGCGATCAACGGGTTCGTTCGCAGGTCTGCGCGGTGGATCGGCCTGTCGCTGGCCGCCGCCGTCGCGGTCGCCGGCTGTGGCTCGGCCGCGGCGTCTGCCGGCAAACGGGTCAGATCCTGGCCGTGGGAGCCGAGAACGAGTACGCGAACGTGATCTCGCAGATCGGGGGGCGGTACGTCGCGGTGACCGCAATCGAGAGCAACCCCAACACTGACCCCCACACGTTTGAAGCGAGCCCGAGCATCGCGCAAACCGTCGCGCAAGCCCGGCTGGTGGTCCAAAACGGGGTCGGGTACGACACCTACATGAACAAGATCGAGTCGGCCTCGCCGAGCTCGTCGAGGAGGGTGATCGACGTCCAGAAGCTGCTCGGGCTTCCCGACTCGACGCCAAATCCGCACCTCTGGTACATGCCGCGGACGATGCCCGCGGTCGCGGCCGCGCTGGTCAGGGACCTGTCGTCGATCCAGCCCTCGCACGCCGCCTACTTCGCGGCCAACGCGAAACGGTTCGACGCGTCGATGCCGCCCTGGTTCCGGGCGCTGAAGCAGTTCGCCGCGCGCTACCCAAGCACGCCGGTGGCGACCACCGAGCCGGTCGGGGACTACATGCTGCAGGCGGCCGGCACGGTGAACCTGACCCCGTTCGCGTTCCAGGCCGACGTCATGAACGGGGTCGACCCGTCGCCGCAGGACGTGACGCTTCAGCACGGGCTGTTCTCCGGCCACCGGGTCAAGGTGTTTCTCTACAACCAACAGGTCACTGATTCGCTGACCCAATCGTTCCTGGCCGACGCCCGGCGCTACGGGGTTCCGGTCGTCGGGGTCTACGAGACCATGCCCACCCCAGGCTATGACTACCAGTCGTGGATGCTGGCGGAGGTCAACGCGCTACGGCGGGCGGTCGCCGATCACGTCTCCACCGAGAGGCTGAATTGACGGCCGAGCGTCGTCATCGACCGCGCGAGGCGCTCAAGGTCGAGGGCGTAAGCGTCCGCCTCGGCGGACGGACGGTGCTCGATGACGTCAGCTTCTCGATCAGGGCGGGCGAGTTCACCGGGCTGATCGGCGCCAATGGCGCGGGAAAGACGACCCTGTTCCGGGTGATTCTCGGTCTGCAGGCGCGCGCGTCGGGCAGCGTGCGAGTCGGCGGCGCAAAGCGCTCGGGACCTGACGTCGGGTACGTGCCGCAGAAGTTCCTGCTCGATCCGGACATGCCGTTGCGTGGCCGGGACCTGGTCGGCGCTCGGGATCGACGGGCAGCGGCTCGGGATTCCGCTGCCTTCCCGCGCACGGCGGGCGCGGGTCCAGGAGATGATCGACGCCGTCGACGCGCGCGCCTTCGCCGACGAGCGAGTCGGACGGCTGTCAGGCGGCGAGCAGCAGCGGATCCTGATCGCGCACGCGCTGATCAGCCGTCCGCAGCTGCTGTTGCTCGACGAGCCGCTCGCCAACCTCGACCTGCGCAGCGCACACGAGGTCGTCGCGCTGTTGTCGCGGATCGCCTCCGAGCAACGGGTCGCGGTTCTGATCTCCGCCCACGAGATGAACCCGCTGCTGCCGGTGATGGACCGGATCGTCTATCTAGCCGCCGGCCGCGCCGCCAGCGGCACAACCGACGAGGTCGTCCGCTCCGACGTGCTCTCAGAGCTCTACGGCCACCATGTCGACGTGCTGCGCGTCCACGGCCGCGTGCTGGTCGTCGCCGGCGCCGGCCACGATCAGCATGCTGCGGTCGACCACGCCGGCCAAACCCCAGTCGAGATCGTCTAGCAACTCGTCGTGCCCGCGCGTCTCGCAGCGATCATCGCGCCTGGGTTCTTCTCCAGCGGCTCCGTCGAGCTGGCGCTCGAGGTCGGCGCGCTGGTGGCGATCGTCGCCGCATCGGTCGGCGTGTTCACCGTGATCCGCGGCCAGTCGTTCGCCGGCGAGGCGCTCGGCGACATCGGCGCCACCGGCGGGGCGAGCGCCAACCTGGTGGGGATCGCGCCCCTGTGGGGGTTCGTCGGGATCACGGTCGCCGCCGCCGGGATCATGGAGCTGATCGGGATCCAGCGTGCCCGCGGCCGGGACCTCGCGACGGGAATCGTGCTCGCCGCGGGCTTTGGGCTCGCCGCTCTGTTTCTGTACCTCGCGGCCACCTCTCAGAGCACGACCGGCGCGACGGTCACGATCCTGTTCGGATCGATCTTCGCGCTCGACACGTCGACGCTGCCGCTCGCCGCGGCGTTCGGGGCCGTCGCGATGGCGATCGTCCTCGCGCTCTACCGGCCGCTGCTGCTGGTCTCCGCCAGCCCTGAGCTCGCCGCCGCCCGCCGACTCCCGGTCCGGCTCATCGGCAGCCTGTACCTGCTCGCGATGGCGCTCGCGGTCGCGCTGTCGGCGGTCACGATCGGAGCGATCCTGTCGACCGCGCTGCTCGTCGGCCCCGCCGCCACCGCGCTCGCGCTAACCAGCCGGCCCGGCCGCGCGATCGTGACCGCCGCCGCGCTAGGGATCGGCGCGATGTGGCTGGGGATCCTGCTCGCCTACGACAGCTACGACTGGCCGCCGCTGCACCACGGCTGGCCGGTCAGCTTCTTTGTCGTCACGCTGATCCTGATCGCCTACCTCGGCTCGCGAATCATCCCCGGACGACGCCGTTGAAGAGACGATGTTCTCCGGCTTCATGATCAACGCCTGGATCGTCGCCACGATCGTCGCCGTGGTCGGCGGCGCGGTCGGCTTCTTCGTCGTGCTGCGCGGCTCGGCGTTCGTGGCGCACGCGATCCCCAACGGCTCGTTCGCCGGCGCGGCCGCCGCCAGCCTGATCGGCGTCAACACGCTCATCGGGCTCGGCGTCTTCTCGCTCGGGGCCGCCCTGGGAATCGGATCGCTCAGCCGCCGCGGGCGCCACGATGTCGCGACCGCGCTGACGCTCGTGTTCATGCTGGGCCTCGGCGCTCTGTTTCTGAGCTTCAGCGCCGAGAATGCGACTCAGATCTACTCGTTGCTGTTCGGCGAGGTGCTCGGCATCAGCCCCAATCAGGTGGCGCCCACGATCATCCTCGCCGCCGTCTGCCTCGCCGCGGTCGCGCTGCTGTACCGCCCGCTGCTGCTCTCCTCGGTGCTCCCGGACTCGGCCCAGGCCCGCGGCATCACGCCCTACGGGATCGAGCTCAGCTTTCTGATCCTCGTCGCGCTCGCCACGACGATGACCGTCCCCGTCGTCGGAACGGCGCTCATCTTCAGCCTCATGATCGGGCCCCCCGCCGCCGCCCGGGCATTCACCAACCGTCCGCCGATCGCGATCGCGCTGTCGATCGCGATCGCCACGCTCGTCGCCTGGGCCGCGATCGCACTCTCCTACCAGACCAACTGGCCGGTCGGCTTCTACGTCGCTGTGATGAGCGCCGCCTCCTACGCCGTCGGCCGGGCATGGACCCACGCCCGCGCGGCTCAGGCGGCGAGCGTCAGAATCGGTGCCACGCAACCGGCAACGAGGTGAGCAAATGAACGCTGAGGTGGGCCTGATCAAGATCCTGAGCACCCACTCGGTCCCCGAGACGATCGACCGTCTCGAGAGCGCCGCGACCGCCGCCGGCCTGAAGACCTTCGCCCGCGTCGATCACGCGGCCGGCGCGGCCACGGTCGGGATGCAACTGCGACCTACGCTGTTACTGGTCTTCGGCAACCCCCGGGGCGGCACGCCGCTGATGATCGATGAGCAGGCCGCGGGAATCGACCTGCCGCTCAAGGCGCTCGCGTTCCAAGATGCCGACGGCCAGGTGTGGCTGACCTACAACGACCCGACGTGGGTCGCGGAGCGCCACCGCCTCGGGTCGGAGTCGGCGGCCGCCGTCCAGGCGATGTCCAACGGCCTCGCGGCGCTGACCGCCAAGGCGACCGCGGCCGACTAGGACTCGCGCCGGCGCTCGCAGGACTTCCGAGGTCCGGCGGGCATGCCCAGGCGGGAGTCGTAGCCCGAGCCGCCGCCGGTACCCCGGATCGCGGGGAGATTTTTCACCCGCGCGCGACGAGGCGCACTTTCGTCGCAGCGAGCCGGCGCCACGAGGCGACGGTGTGCAAGACATGGCGCGGGGATGCCTGTGTCTCGCGTGCCGTCTGCTCCGTTTCGGCGACACCAACTCGACATGGAATTGAGCGTAAGAGGCGATGCGTCAGCTTTGCGTAAGGGCAGGCTGAGGATCGGCTGATAGACCGCGCTCAGCTCTTGCTCAGCGCACGCTGGCCGCGAGCCACGTGCGGGATCGGCGCCGCTGGAAGCTCCACGAGCACGTCGAGACCGCCCTGCTCGCGGGCGGTGATCGTCATGCCGCCGCCGTGCGCCTCTGCGACCGAGCGGACGATCGACAGGCCCAGCCCGAAGCCATGAACCGAGCGGTCCAGGCGCCGGAACGGCTGCGTCAGGTGCTCGACATCGGAGGGGTCAATCCGCGGGCCGCCGTTTGAGACCTGGAGCTGGACGTTGCCGTTATCGCGGCGCGTGGTCACCTCGAGGAAGCCGCCGGGCTCGTTGTGGTGGATGCCGTTGTCGAGCAGGTTGGCGACCAGGCGCTCGATCAGCGCCGGCTCGCCGAGCGTCCAGGCCGGCTCGAGGTGGTCACGCACGTCGACGCGAGCCTCGTGGGCACGGGCGCGCAGGTCAGTGATGCAGTCACCGGCGAGCGCACCGATGTCGACCGCCTCGCCGCGGCCGGTCGACGCCTCGCTGCGCGCGAGCATCAGCAGACCGCTGATCAGCCGCTCGCAACGGTCGACGGTCTCGCGCACGGCCTCACCCATCGAACGCAGCTCATCGACGTTCGCCTCGGGGTCGGCGAGCGTCACGTCGACCTCGGTGCGGATGATCGCCAGCGGCGTGCGCAGCTCGTGTGAGGCATTGGCGACGAAGTGACGCTGGCTGGCGAACGCGGCGTCGAGTCGCGCGAGCATCCCGTCGAAGGTGTCAGCGAGTTCGCGCAGCTCGTCGGCCGGCCCCTCGAGGGCGATTCGCTCGCCGAGGTTCTCGCCTGACACCCGCCGCGCGGTGGCGGTGATATCGCGCAGCGGCCGCAGGGCCCGGCCGGCGAGCAGGTAACCCGTGATCACAGAAGCCATCGTCACCGCCAGCAGCGCGACCAGGTACTCGACGAACAGCCGGTGCAGATCGTCGTTGACGAGCTGATGCTGGATCTCGCGTGCGAGCTTGAGCTGGGGTGAGCCGGGCGGGAAGCCGAGCGCCCGGCTGAGCAGGCGATCGCCAGACGTTTGCCTGCGGCCCAGCCGACGCGCAACGTCGGTCAGCTGGTGGTGGTTCTGCAGGCCACCTCGGACCAGCAGGAACCCAATCGTCAGCAGCACCGCGCCTGTGACCAGGAACACGGCGCCGTACAGGAGCGCCAGCCGTAGGTGAATCGTCGGCGCGAGCCGGGCCCGTCGCCCCGTGGTCGTGACTGCCCGGTCGGCCATCACGCCATCCGGTAGCCGACTCCAATCACGGTCTCGACGACCGGCGGATCGCCGAGCTTGCGGCGCAGCGTCATGATCGTCATGCGGACAACGTTAGTGAATGGGTCCGTGTGCTCGTCCCACACCCGCTCCAGCAGCTGCTCTGCCGAGACGGTCGCGCCGTCGGCGGCCATCAGCACCTCGAGCACCGCGAACTCCTTGCGAGCGAGGTCGATCTCGCTCCCGTCGCGCGTCAGGCGCCGGCGTGCCGGGTCGAGCTCGAGCTCGCCGTGGTGGAGCACCGGCGGCCTGCTCGGCGACGACCGCCGCGCGAGCGCGTGGATCCGCGCCACCAGTTCGGCGAACCGAAACGGCTTTGGCAGGTAGTCGTCGGCGCCGAGCGACAGGCCGTTGATCACATCCTCCAGCGCCCCGGCCGCGGTCAGCATCAGGATCCCGGTCTCGGGTCGCTCGCCGCGCACCGTGCGGCAGACATCGTCACCGTGCAAGCCGGGAAGGTCGCGATCCAGGACCAGCACGTCGTAGCGCACGACGCGGGCCTTGACCAGGGCCTGCTCGCCGTCAGGCGCCAGATCGACCGCCATCCCCTGGCGCCGGAGGCCGCGGGCGATCGCGTCGGCGAGCCGGACCTCGTCCTCGGCGATCAGCACGCGCACGCCATTGAGGATGCACTCCGGGCCGTAAGAACTCCATAAGAAGGTCGCCTGACCCCCGGTGTTGACGCGGGTCGAGTAGTACGCCGCCAAGCCAGAGCCCGCCCGGCGTGATCCCCGGAGGGCTCCAGATCGGTGCCCGGACCTGTCTGCTGGTTTGCCTACAGGTTGTTACCGATGCTGCTGAACAGGTTCGAGATCGTCGGACCCAGGAACGTAAGTGCCGCCACGGCAACAATCGCGATGAACACCAAGATGAGGGCGTACTCCGCAAGGCCCTGTCCTGACTCATCGCGCATCCGAGCCAAGACACCGCGCAGACCGACGCTAAAGATCGAAAGCAATTTCACCCCCGGTTGGCGCTCGAGCTTTCCGGCCGTCGCACGCAGCCCACACTGGCTTTTCAAATCGGGGGTCTCGCAGACCACCCAGCCAGAACAACGCTGAAAGCCGAACTTGTGGTTGCGGATCGGGTCGCCAGGGCCGACGCGACACATTGATCTCGTGTTCCTGGACGAATGTTCAGGCGATTCTGGGCTCAGCCGCCGCGGAGCATCCGAGCGCTTCGCGCCGGGCTCGACTGTACGTCGGAGTTCAGAATTACATGGGGTGACGTGACACCGAATCGTGATATCGTCCATTGGGGATGGCCGCCGACCAGAACATCGCCGAGCGCTCGATGGCCGTCGGGCTGCGGGCGCTCAACCGGGTCGCCTCATCGGGCACGATCGACCGTCTCGGCCTGCGTGATCCCGCCGTTCGCCTCCTGCAACAGGCGAGCAAGACAACCGGCCAGACCGCGGCCCGCGCGGGCCGGACGTTCGCGGCCGCGCAGCGGCTATCGCGCCCCGTGCGCCAGCCGCGTGCCCGCAGCAGCGATCTCTTCGACCTCACGCCGACGGACGAGCAGCAGCTGCTGCGCGACTCCGTGCGCGAGTTCGCGCTGGCCGAGCTGCGCAAGGTCGCGGCCGACGCCGACGCAAACTGCGCCGCGCCGGCCGAGCTGCTGACGCAGGCCAACGAGCTCGGCCTGACGATGGTGGGCGTGCCCGAGGAGCTCGGCGGCGCCGTCAGCGAGCGCTCGGCGAGGACCAGCGTGCTGATGAGCGAGGCGCTCGCCCGCGGCGACATGGGGATCGCGGTGGCGTGCCTGGCGCCGGCCGCCGTCTCGACCGCGATCAGCCTCTGGGGCGACGAGCAACAGCAGGCGACCTACCTGCCCGCGTTCGTCTCAGAGGACGTCCCGGCGGCGGCGCTCGCGGTGATGGAGCCGCAGCCGCTGTTCAACCCGTTCGCGCTTCAGACAGCCGCCCGGCCGGCCCGCGGCGGCTACGAGCTGAGCGGCGTCAAGGCGCTGGTCCCCCGCGCCGGCGACGCCGAGCTTTTGGTGATCGCCGCAGAACTGCAGGCGGAGGGGCCATCGTTGTTCATCGTCGAATCCAAGACGCCCGGGATCACGATCGAGCCCGACCCGGCGATGGGGATCCGCGCCGGCGCGACCGCAAAGCTGATCCTCGAGGACGTGGCGCTGCCCGCCACGGCGCTGCTCGGTGGTGGGAGCCGCGAGGTCTACGCCGAGTGCGTCGCGCTCGCGCGCCTTGCGTGGTGCGCGCTCGCGGTCGGCACCGGCCAGGCGGTGCTCGAGTACGTCACGGACTACGTCAAGGACCGCCGCGCGTTCGGCGAACCGATCTCCAATCGCCAGGCGGTCGCGTTCGCGGTCGCCAACATCGCGATCGAGCTCGACGGGCTGCGGCTCGCGACCTACCGCGCCGCCGCCCGCGCCGACCAGGGGCTGGACTTCACACGCGAGGTCGCGGTCGCCCGCTCCCTGTGCGCCCGGCACGCGATGGCGATCGGATCCGAGGGCGTGCAGCTGCTGGGCGGTCACGGCTACGTCAAGGAGCACCCGGTCGAGCGCTGGTATCGAGACCTGCGCGCCGCCGGGCTGATCGAGGGCGCGCTGCTCGTCTAGGCACATGATCAACCTCGAGCTACCCAAGAAGTTCGCCGGCCTGGTCAACCAGTCACACCAGGTCGCGACTGAGATCTTCCGCTCCAACTCGCGCAAGTACGACACGCCCGAGCACGAGTACCCGAAGGAGCTCGACATGCTCGCCGCGGTGATCGACGGCATGAACGAGAGCGGCCGGCTCGGCGGCGCCGGCGCCGGGGGCGTTTCGAACTCCTCCAACGGCACGAGCAAGAAGGACGCCAACGGCAACCGCAACGCCAGCAACATGGCGAGCCTGCTGGGGCTGATCGAGCTCTGCTGGGGAGACGTGGGGCTGCTGCTCGCGATGCCGCGCCAGGGCCTCGGCCAGGCGGCGATCGCGGCGGTCGCCAACGAGGAGCAGCTCGCACGCTTTGGCGGCAAGTGGGCCGCGATGGCGATCACCGAGCCCGAGGCCGGCTCGGACTCGGCCGCGATCCGCACCACCGCCCGGCTCGACGGCGACGAGTACGTGCTCAACGGCGAGAAGATCTTCGTCACCTCCGGCGACCGCGCCGAGCTGATCGTCGTCTGGGCGACGCTCGACCGCGACCAGGGCCGCGCCGCGATCAAGTCGTTCGTGGTCGAGCGCGACAACCCGGGCCTGAAGCTGGACCGGGTCGAGCACAAGCTCGGGATCCGCGCCTCCGACACCGCCAACTTCGTGCTCGACGACTGCCGGGTGCCGAAGGAGAACCTGCTCGGGAGCCCCGAGATCGAGTCCAAGAAGGGCTTCGCCGGCGTCATGCAGACGTTCGACAACACGCGCCCGTTGGTCGCCGGAATGGCGATCGGGGTCGCACGCGCGTGCCTGGAGCTCACCCGCGAGCAGCTCGGGCGGGCCGGGATCGAGATCGACTACGACCTCCCGCCCCACGCCCAGAGCGCCGCCGCTGCGGAGTACATCGCGATGGAGGCCGACTGGGAGGCCGCGCGTCTGCTGACCCTGCAGGCGGCCTGGATGGCCGACAACAAGAAGCCCAACTCGCTGCAGGCCTCGATGGCGAAGGCCAAGGCGGGCCGGATGGGGACTGACGTCGCCCTGCGTTGCGTCGCTCTCTGCGGCGCGGCCGGCTACGCCGAGGGCGAGCTGCTCGAGAAGTGGGCCCGCGACGCCAAGATCCTCGATCTGTTCGAGGGCACCCAGCAGATCCAGCTGCTGATCATCGCCCGGCAGCTGCTGTCAAAGACCTCGGCCGAGCTCAAGTAGGCGCGCGTTCCAGCGAGCCCAGGAACTCGGTCACCGCCCGCTGCCATTCGACGGGACGATCGAGATGCAGGTCGTGGGCCGCGCCGGGGATCTCGACCATCCTCGCTCCGGGCAGCCGCTCGACGATCGGTGCCAGCTCTGAGTAATCGAGCATCCCGCCCCCGGCAGCCACGACCAGCGTCGGACAACGGACGCTCTCCCACTCGGCCATCGATGGCCGTCCGGCGGCGGCACGGACAGTGCGGACCATCGTGTCGAGGTCAAACCGCGGCCGCCAGCCGTCCTCGCCCCGCTCGAGGCCGGCCGCCCAGGCCTCGCCGGCGAGCCGCGAGCCGAACCGATCAGCGAAGAACTCCCGCGCTGCGCCGAGCGAAGCGAACGGCACCGGCCAGCTGGCCAGGGCGTCGCCCACCTCGGAGTCGCTCCCAGCGGCGGACTCGTCGCCGACTGGGCTCGCGTCGGCGAGCACCAGCCCCCGCACGAGTTCGGGAGCGCGCGCCGCCACGGCTGTCGCGACCACGCCGCCGTGTGACTGACCGATCAGCACCACCGGCGCGAGCCCGAGCTGCTCGACGATGAATGACACGTCGGCCACGTGCGCGTCGATCGACACGTCGCTCGGGAGCCGTTCGCTGGCGCCGTGACCACGGGCGTCGAGCGCGACGATGTGGGCGTGCGCGGTCAGCCACGAGGCGGTCTGCTCCCACTCCCCCGCGTAGCCCGCGAGCCCGTGGAGCAGGACCACCGCCAGGCCGTCGCCACCGAAGTCACGCCACGCGAGCCCGACCCCGTCGCGCGTCAGGCGGCCCATGTCCCTACAGCGCGGCGGCCTCGCGGCGCAGCACATCCCACGCCTGGCGGACGTCCTGCTCACGCGTGCGCTGCTGGCCGATCGCGAGCCGCAGCACGTAGCGCCCGTCCAGCACCGCGTGTGAGATGAAGATCTCGCCGCCGGCGTTGACGCGCTCGAGCAGCGCCCGGTTGCGTTCGTCATCTCCCTCCAGCCGGAAGCAGACGACCGAGAACGGCCGCGGCGCGCACAGCTCCCAGCCGGGCTCGTCGACAACCCACTGCTCGAACAGCGCCGCCAGGGCGATCCCGTTGCGGATGTGCTCCTGCAGCCCTTCGCGGCCGTAGCAGCGCAGCACCGCCCAGAGCTTCAGCGACCGGAAGCGGCGCCCGAGCGCCGGCCCGTACTCGCTCAGCGAGAGCGCGTCCTCGGCGTCCGGCGTGCGGAGGTACTCGGGGATCAGGCTGAACGCGGCGCGCAGGTCGCGAGGCCGCTGGGACCACAGCAGCGAGCAGTCCATCGGCGTCAGCATCCACTTGTGCGCGTTGACGACCAGTGAGTCGGCGCGCTGCACGCCCTCGAACGCCCAGCGCAGCTCGGGGCAGACCATCGCCGTGCCGGCGTACGCCGCGTCGACGTGCAGCCACGCGCCCACCGCCTCGCACGCATCGGCGATCGCCGGCACCGGGTCAACGGAGGTTGTCGCCGTCGTACCGACGGTCGCCACCACGCACGCCGCCTCCCCCAGGTCGCCGAGCGCAGCAGGCGAGAGGCGAAACTCGGCGTCGCAGGGCACCTTGCGCAGGCGCATCCCCAGCATCCGCGCCGCCTTCTCGACTGACGAGTGCGCCTGCTCCGAGCAGACCACGAGGTCGCGGCCGGTCGCGTCCCGAGCGGCGATGATCGCCGCCATCGTCGCGATCGAGGCCGTGTCCTCGATGTGGCCGTGCCAGCCCTCGGGGAGCCCGAGCAGCTTCGCGGTCCAGTCCAGGACGACGCCCTCCAGCTCGGTCGCCGCCGGGGCTGTCCGCCACAGGATCGAGAGCGCATTCAGCGTCGCCGCCAGCAGCTCGGCGAGGATCCCGGGCTCCGACGAGCTGGTAGCGAAGTAGGCGAAGTAGCGTGGATGCTGCCAGTGGGTGACGCCGGGCAGCAGGATCTCGTCGAGGTCGCGCAGCACATCGGCGAACGGCTCGGGGCGCTCCGGCGCGTGGTCGGGCAACGCCGCGCGGATCTCCCCCGGCTTGACCTGGGCGAGCACCGGCAGCTCGGAGACGCGCTCGAGATACGCGGCGGCCCACTCGAGTGCCGCGGCGCCGTCAGTGCGCAGATCGGTCAAAACTCGTAGTGGACGCCGGTCAGCTGCTCGGAGGCGTCCCACAGCCGCCGCCAGGCGTCCTCGTCGTAGGCCTTCTTGGCGGCGGTGACGATAGTCGGGTGGCCGCGCCCCTCCATGAAGCCGTCCGGCCCGATGAACGTCGCACCGGGCAGCCCGAGCTCGGTCGCCGCGTAGAGCGTCGGCAGCGCCCCCATCTCGGGGCTCTGCGCGTAGACCTTGTTGGCGACGGCCATGAACCAGCGCTCGTAGCTCTTCGCCGGACCCGCGAACTGGAGGTTGGTGGCCGCGTAGCCGGGGTGCGCGGCGAGGCTCTGCAGGCGGCTGCCGGCGGCCGTCGCGCGGCGCTGGAGCTCGAAGCAGAACATCAGGTTCGCGAGCTTTGACTGCGCGTACGCCAGCCAGGCGCTGTAGTGGCGCTCGCGCTGGAGGTCGTCGAATTTGATCGTTCCGATCTGGTGCACCCCGCTTGAGACGGTCACGACGCGCGGCGCGCGGGCGGCCGACAGCAACGGCATCAGCCGTCCGGTGAGCGCGAAGTGGCCGAGGTGGTTGGTCCCGAACTGGCTCTCGAAGCCGTCCTTGGTCAGACCCCGCGGGGGCGCCATCACGCCGGCGTTGTTGATCAGCACGTCGAGCTGGTCATGGTCAGTTGCGAGCTGCTGTGCGAACGCCTCCACGGACGCCAGATCGGCGAGGTCGAGCTCGCGGACGTCGCCGCCGAAAGCCTGACGCCCCTTGTCGACGTTGCGACACGCTGCGACGACGTTGGCGCCCGCATTGACCAGCTCGCGCGCGGTCGCGAGCCCGAGCCCGCTGTTGGCTCCGGTCACGACCACGGTGCGGCCGCTCTGGTCCGGGATCTCGGCGGCGGTCCAGTTCGACGCCATCAGGTTCGCCGCCGGACTGACTCCGAGTAGGCCCGCGGGCGAAAGGCGAGCACCGGATCGTCGGAGCACTCGATCCCGTCGGTGACGCGCGAGGGGTCGAACACGAGCACGTCATTGCCCCTTTCGCGCTCGTGCTCGAGCCCTTCGATCTTCAGCGTCCCGACGGTCACCCGGCGGCGCTCCTTCGGCCAGGCCGCGCTCGGGTCCTCGACGCGATCGCCGGGCTGCGCGATCTGGACCTCGAGCGAGAACAGCACCGGCCCCTCGCGCAGCCGCCTGCTGATCTCGTGCTGGAGGTAGTCGCGGCCGAGCCGGCGCGCCGCTCGCGGGTTCGGGCGCGGGGCGCTCGCGGCGGGCCGCAGCGTGTAGCGGACGAAGCGCTCGCCCCCGTTGGCGTCGATCCACCTGAACGCATGCAGGCCGTAGTAACGGATCGTCGCGTAGCTCGCGGGAGCCATCAGCGTCGGCGCGACGATCGGCAGCACCGGCAGCGCCTCGGGGTGGCGGGCGAGGAACCACGGCAGCTTCCACGCGGCCGCAACTCCGGCCCCCTGCGCCTCGACGAGCTCGATGAAGCCTTCGGGCGTGCGGGTTGGAAAGCGCGGCGAGGAGACGGCGACGATGTCGGTCCGTGAGCCGTCGGGCAGGTAGAGCTTGATCGCCATGCCACGCGGATCGGGCGCCCAGTCGGGATGGCTCGGGTCGCCCGATCCGTTCGAGAAGCGGATCGTCGCCGGGACCTCGGGGCCCTGCATGTGCGCCGCCCGGGTCAGCGCCCGGGCGTCGGCGGTCGGCGTGAACGCGCCCGCGCACAGCATTCCTTTGGCGTGCAGAGCCCGGTGGCCGGGGTGGCGCCCGAAGACCGAGTTGGCAGCGTCGATCGCTTCTTGCGGGGTGATCGCCATTAGTCCAGCCGCTGGAAATCGATGCCCGCGGTCTGCAGGCGCTCGATCAGCTTCTCCCCCATCGCGACCGCCGGCGTCAGCTGGCCCGAGAGCTCCGGCAGATCGTCGCGCGCCAGGCACAGCGCCGACTCGGCGAGCATCTTCGAGGTCTCCCCGTAGCCGGGATCGCCGCCGGAGACCTCGGTCGTAATTCGCTCCCCGCCGCCCTCAGCGATGAACGTGACCTTGAACCAGCTCTCTGCACGCTGCTCGGCAGTCGGGCCTTCGCCCGGGTCCTTGATCTTCAGCAGCAGCTTGCGGGTCGGGGGCAGCTGCGCGAGCGCGACCACGGTGCCGACGCCGGCGGCGAAGCCGGCGACCATCGGCAGTCGCTTGAGGACGAGGTAGTGCTCGTAGGAGAAGTCGGGGCCGTAGCGGTCCAGCGCCCGGGCAGAGCGCAGGACGGTCTGGGGGTCGATCGTCGGGAACGGCACAACCCAGCCGCCGGCGGCCGGGACATCGTGCGGGCGGCCGGTGACCCCGCGTACCTTGCGGTGCTCGGGCCGCGGCTCGAGCCTGCGACGCTCGCCGGCGGCCTTCTGGCCCTGGCGCAGGCGGCCCATGATGTGGATCGCCGAGTGGTAGGTGCCGCCCGAGAAGGTGGCCCCGGCGCGGACGAACCCCTGGATCCGGAGGGGAACGCCCTCGGGCAACTGACCGACCGTGTAGAGGACGCCGAGGTCGTAGGGGATCGAGTCAAAACCGCACGAGTGCACGAGCCTGGCGCCGGTCCGCTGCGCCTCGGCGTGATAGCCGAGCCACATCCGGTCGACGAACTCGGGCTCGCCGGTCAGATCGACGTAGTCGGTCCCCGCGGCCGCGCAGGCAGCTACCAGCGGTTCGCCGTAGTTGATGTACGGACCGACGGTGCTGATCACCACCTTCGTGCCCTCGGCCATCGTCCGCAGCGACGGGGGATCGTCGGAGTTGGCCTCGATCAGCGGTAGCTCGCTCAACGTGGAGTCGATTGCGGCGAGCTTCGCCCGGACGGCTTCGAGCTTGGCTCGGTTGCGCCCCGCAAGCGCCCAGCGGGCGCCGGCGGCGTTGCGAGCCAGGTACTCGGCGGTCAGCGCCCCGGTGAACCCGGTCGCTCCGTAGACGACGACCTCGTACTCGCGCTCAGTGATCGTCGCCGACCTCTTTGGCGAGCACGAGCGCCTGCTCGGGGCTGACCCCGGCCTTGGCGGCGAGCCAGCTCGCGGCCGGCGCCCGCGACGCGCTGGGAGGAGTGTGCGGCCTCGGCAGTCAGGTCGAGGATCGCGGTGAACTCTGCTTTGGTCGGCGGGTCGACGCCGAGCTTGTCAGCGAAGGCGGCAAGCCATTCAGGAGCGTTCATCGACGCCGCAGACTACCCGGACGCGTCTCAACGAGTCAGCCGCGCGGCGCGCTCGACTGGCAAGATCCGCCCGGCCCCAATTAGAACAACCAAAAAGGCGGTACTCGATATGACAGTTCTCGACGGCAAGGTCGCAATCGTGACGGGCTCGGCGCGCGGGATCGGGCGCGCGACCGTCGAGCTGCTCGTCGAGCACGGCGCGAAGGTGCTGATCAACGATCTCGACGGCGATGTCGCCGAGCAGACCGCGAGCGAGATCGACGGCGAGACGATCGTGTTCGCCGGCGACCTTACGAAGCCGGGGGTCTGCGATCAGCTCGTGCAGAAGGTGATCGACGAGTGGGGCAAGGTCGACATCCTGGTCAATAACGCCGGCTACACGCTCGACGCGCCGATCCACAAGATGAGCGACGAGTCGTTTCAGCGGATGCTCGACATCCACTCCGTGGTGCCGTTCCGTATGTGCCGGGCGGTCGCGCCGCACATGCGCGAACCCGCCAAGAAGGAGCGCGACGAGGGCCGCGAGGTGTTTCGCAAGATCGTCAACGTCTCGTCTATCTCCGGGACGATGGGCAACGCCGGGCAGGCCAACTACTCGTCGGGCAAATCAGCCGTCGTCGGTCTGACCAAGACGCTCGCCAAGGAGTGGGGCCAGTTCAAGATCAACGTCAACGCGGTCGTTTTCGGCTACATCGAGACGCGGCTGACTGCCTCCAAGGAGGAGTCGAACACGATGGAGATCGGCGGTGAGAAGGTCCAGCTGGGAATCCCTGACCAGGTTCGAGGGATGGCCACGATGCTGATCCCGCTGGGCCGGCCGGGGACACCGCAGGAGGCGGCCGGCGGCGTCTTCTTCCTCTGCTCGCCGTGGGCCAACTACGTCCACGGTCAGACGCTGAACATCACCGGCGGCCAGTTCGGCGGGATGACGAGCTGACGATCAGGCGCGGGATCAGCGGCCCCGGCCGGCGCGAGCGCATGCAGCCGAGCCAGACGCCGGTCGCGTAGGCGAGATCGTCGGCGGCCCGCAGCGCGCCGAAGCGCAGCGGGTCAAGCCGCGGTCGGTGTCCGAGCCAGTCAGCCGCGGTCGAGATCGTCAGCGCGCCGAGCGCGAGCCTGCGCGCGCGCCGCGAGCCCAGCGCCGCCGCGAGCACGAGCGGCGGCGAATAGGCGCGCCAGCCGGCGTCGAGCAGCCCCCGAGCGGCTCCCAGCTGGGCGCCGGCCACCAATCGGCCGCGCTCGGCCCGCGACACCGGGATCGGGGACAGGCGGGCCGCGAGCAGCCCGGTGCCGGCGCCGGCCGCGACCAGCGCCGCGCGCGGCCGGCCGGCCAGCGCCAGCCCCCAGGCAGGCAGCGCCCAGGCCGGCGCGACGAGATGATGCAGCTTGCCGGGGTGGCGCTCGGCGAGCGGCCCGGCCGAGGACCCGTACCGAAGCCGCTGCACCAGCCAGGCGCGGAAGTCCGCGCGATGAGGGTGCTCGACACACGCCCGGGGCTCGTAGCGCACCGTCCAGCCGGCGGCCGCCAAACGCCACACGAGGTCGACGTCCTCGCCGTAGCGCATCGTCGCGTCGAAGCCGTCCGGCACCGCTGCGCGCCGGACCACGAGCGCCGTCGCGGGGAGGAAGCCGATCCGCCTGCCCGGCGCCGCGATTCCGGGGTCCGGGCCGAGATCGAGCGGCGAGCGCACGGCCTCGTAGGCGGCGAGCGCCGAGCTCCCGGCGGGCGACCGGATCCGGGGCGCTACGGCGGCCACGCGCTGGTCGCCGAAGTGGGCCAGCAGCGGCTCGAGCCAGCCGTCGCGCGGCCGCGCGTCGGAGTCGAGGAACGCGACCAGCGGCGCGCGGGTCGCCCGCAGTCCGGCGTTGCGGGCGCCGGCCGGCCCGGCGCTGGACTCGCGCCGCACGACGCGAGCGCCGGCAGCGAGCGCGGCGCCGGCGATCGCGGCCCGATCGCGCGAACCGTCGTCGACCACGACCAGGTCGGCGGCCGGACCGATGTGCTTCAGGCACTCGCGGAGCAGCCCGGCGCGGTCCCGCGCTGGGATCACGACCGCGACATCAGCGGCCGTGAAGCCGCCGCCGGGATCGGGCACCGGGTGCGCGAGCTCAGCGCGGATCAGGCGCGCGGCCAGCCCGCGCTCACCGGGCGAGTCGCCGACCGCCGCGCCGGCGCGCCAGCCACTCACGGTCCGCCCACCGGCCGCCGTCAGGCGCAGCAGCCGCGGCGGATGGCCGCCGAGCACGATCGTGCCGCCGGCCAGGACCCGCGTCGAAGGGTCGAAGCGCAAGGTCGAGCGCCCGAAGCGGGCCGCCGTCAACGCGTGAAGCCCGGCGGCACGATCACGTCGGCGGGCTCGAGCTCGGACACCGAAGCCCGTCCGAGGCCGCGCAGCGCCGAGTCGATCCCGCCGCGGAAGATGTCGAGCACGTTCTCGACCCCGGCCTGGCCGTTGGCCGCCAGCCCCCACAGGTAGGCGCGCCCGACCATCGTCGCGCGGGCACCGAGCGCGAGCGCCTTGACGACGTCCGAGCCGCGGCGGATGCCGCTGTCGAGCACGATCTCGATCTGGTCGCCGACCGCGTCGGCGATTGCCGGCAGGGTGCGGATCGAGGCCGGCTGGCCGTCGAGGTTGTTGCCTCCGTGGTTTGAGACCGAGATCGCGGTGGCGCCGATCTCAACCGCCCGGCGGGCGTCGTCGGGGCGGGCGATCCCCTTGATCATCACCGGCCCGTTCCACAGCGAGACCAGCCAACCCAGGTCATCCCAGGTCGGCGGCTCGGTCATCAGCCACTCGCCGTAGGCATCGAAGAAGCCCGGCGCCGGCTCGCCGGGGATCGTCATGTTGGGGACGGCGAGCTCCGGCGGGCCGCCGGCCTTCGCGTACGCGAGCAGCCAGCGCGGGCGGACGATCGTCTCCGGCGCGAGCCCCAGCATCGTCTTGAAGTCAAGCCGCTGGGGGATGATCGGGCTGCCCCAGTCGCGCCCGTGCGAGAAGGACCAGTCGAGGGTCACGATCAGCCCCACGACGCCGGCCGCCCGGGCGCGCTCCAGGCGTTGCTCGATCCGATCGCGCGACCCCGCCCAGTAGGTCTGAAAGAACGTCTGCGGGTTGGCGGCCACGACCTCCTCGACGGGCTTTGAAGCGAACGAGCTGAGCCCGATCGCGGTGCCGCGCGCGGCTGCCGCGCGCGCGACCGCGAGCTCGCCGTCAGGATGGACCGCCTGCACGCCTGTCGGCGAGATGATCACCGGTAGCGACAGCTCGACGCCCATCACCGAGCACGGTCTGGTCACGCTCTGGCTGCGCCTGCGCGACGTGCGGGGCGAAGCCGAGCTCGCCGAACGCGGCGAGGTTGTCGGCGAGCGTCACGCCGCGCTCGGAGCCGGCGACGATCGCCTTGTAGACCGAGCGCGGGAGCGTCCGGCGCGCGCGCCGCTGCGCCTCGGCGACGGATTCAAACCAGCCGCCGGCCATCAGCCCCGCTTCGAGTGCCCGGCCAGGACCGGCGGCCGGGCGCCGGCGACCTTGATCAGCTCAAGCTCGCCGTGGCCGAGCACGCACTCGGGATCGGGGCCGTCGAGCGCCATGCCGGTGAAGAACTTGGCCGCCATGCAGCCGCCCTGGCAGTGGTCATAGAGCCCGCACGAGGCGCAGGCGCCGGCGCTGTGGGGCTCGCGAAGCTGCGCGAACAACTCGGACTCGCGCCAGACGCCCGCGAAGCCCCCGTCGTCTCGCACGTTGCCTGCCAGGAACTCGTCGTGGAGCACGAACGGGCACGCGTACACGTCACCGACTGGATCGACAAGGCAGACCACGCGTCCGGCCCCGCACAGGTTCAGGCCCGGCAGCGGCTCGCCGAGCGCCGAAAGGTGAAAGAACGAGTCGCCGGTCAGCACCTGTGGGCGCTCGACGAGCCACTCGTAGAGCTCGCGCTGCTGCGCGGCCGTCGGATGCAGCTGGTCCCAGACCGAGGCGCCACGACCCGAGGGGCGAAGCCGCGTAATCCGCAGCTGGGCTCCGTACTCGGCGGCGATCGCCTCGAGCGCATCGAGCTCTGAGACGTTGTGGCGTGTGACGACGACCGAGATCTTGAACGGCCCGAAGCCGGCCGCCGCGAGCCGGTCCATTCCCCGCCGCGCGAGCGCGTAGCTCCCCTTGCCGCGGACGGGATCGTTGGTCTGCGGCGTCGCGCCATCGATCGAGACCTGCACATCGAGGTAGTCAGTCGCCGCGATCCGCGCCGCTATCTCGGGCGTGATCAGCGCGCCGTTGGTCGAGAACTTGACCCCGACCCGGCGCGCAACCGCGTAGTCGACCAGGTCCAGGAAGTCGCGCCGGACGAGCGGCTCGCCCCCACCGACGTTGACATAGAAGACCTGCATCGCCGCGAGCTCGCGGATCAGGCGCCGGCACTCGGCGGTCGTCAGCTCGCGCGGGTCGCGCTTGCCCGATGACGAGAGGCAGTGTGCGCAGGCGAGGTTGCACCCGTAGGTGACCTCCCAGGTGAGGCAGATCGGGGCCTCGAGCCCGCGCTTGAAGCGCTCACGCAGCTCGCCGGGCATGGATCACCTCCGACTGCTCGAGCCGTGCCAGCGCCCGCACGATCGCCGGTCTCGCCGCAGGATCGACGCCGTGGGCTACGAGCGCCTCCTCGACTGACTCGTGTGCGCCGAGGTCCTCAACCACCGCCGCCAGCTCCGCCGACTTCAGAAACGTCAGCCGGCGGTTGCCGTAGTGGTAGAGCAGCGCGCCGAAGCGCTCGTGGCGCAACGCCAGATCGGGGTCTAGCGCGTATGCCTGTCCTGGGTCGAAGCCCGGCATCGCCCGGCAAGCTACCCGCTATAGCTGCGGCGCGCCCGGCTCGTCGAGGCGCGCGCGGCGCTGGAGCTCGTACATGTCCTCGCGGTTGCGGATGTACTGCGAGCCGGCGTCGGCGCGCGGCTGGTAGTCCCAGGCCGGAGCCTGACCGTGCCGCAGGGCGCGCGACACGAGCTGACGCTCACGCTGGGACGCGCGCACGCGCCGTCCGATCTCGTCGAGGGGCAACCGCGCCAGCAGCTGCTCGCGCAGCGGCTCTCGCACGTCGCCGAGCGCCGGGTCTCCGGCGAGGTCTCGCAACTCGAGCGGATCGGACTCGAGGTCGTAGAGCAGATCCGGATCCTCGCCCGAGACGATCAGCTTGTGGCGCCCGGAGCGGATCATCGCGCTCGGGGCCTGGACGCCCTCGGCGTGGTACTCGGACACGACCGGCGTGGCTGGGGGGCCGCTCAGCAGGGACGGACGACCGCTCTCGAGCCCCGCGAGCGCCAGCAGCGTCGGCGCGACATCGAGCAGCGACACCGGCTCGGTGACCCGGCTCTGTGCGCCGGAGCCAGGCGTTCGCACGAACAGCGGCACGCGGACGCTGGGCTCGAGGAACGACATCTTGTACCAGAGCCCCCGCTCCCCCAAAAACTCCCCGTGATCGGCGGTGAACAGGACCGTCGTGCGGTCCTCGAGCCCGGAGTCGCGCAGCGCGCCCAGTACCTCACCCACCCTCTCGTCGAGGTAGCTGACAGCTGCGTAGTAGCCATGGCGGGCGCGCCGGATCTGCTCGCCGGTCAGAGCCGCCTCGTCGACCCGGCACATCTGGCGCAGCCGGCGGCTGTGCGGATCGGCATCCTCCAGCGCGATCGTGGGCACCGCCGGATCGTCGACCTGCTCGCGGCTGTAGCGCTCCCAGTGGCGCGACGGGATCTCCCACGGGTCGTGGGGGTTGGTGAATGAGACAAAAAGCAGAAACGGCGCCTGATCGCGGCGGCGCGCGAGGTCGTGCAGCGCGCGGACGGCGGTGAAGCTGACCTCCTCGTCGTAGTCGGTCTGGATGCTCGCGGCGCAGATGCCGGGGTTGAGCACGCTCTCCATCGTGTGGTACCACGGCAACGGCTGGTCCAGCGGCCGCGTCCAGTCCGGGGTCCAGTCGACGTCGGCCGGATAGATGTCAGTTGTCAGGCGCTGCTCGAAGCCGTGCAGCTGGTCAGGCCCGACGAAGTGCATCTTGCCGGCGACGATCGTCTCGTAGCCTTCGGCCCGCAGCTCGTGCGCGACCGTCGGAATGGTGGCGCGTAGCTCGGCCGCGTTGTCGTAGACCCCGATCTCCGAGGCCGGGCGCCCGGTCAGCATCGCGGCTCGCGCCGGCGCGCAGAGCGGATATGCGCTGTAAGCGGACTCGAACACCGTCGCGCTCGCCGCGAGCTTGCTCAGGTGTGGCGTCTGTACGACCGGGTGGCCGTAGATCGGCAGCCACTGGGCCGCCAGCTGGTCGGCCATCAGGATCAGGAAGCAGTTGCGGGCGCGCTCCATGCCGGGCCGGGAGCATAGTCTGGGACCGATGGAGCTCCGGGCGGCACGTCGTGACGGCTCCGCAGCGCTGGTCGCTGCCCATCGCGGGGCGTGGCGCGAGGCGCCGCAGAACTCGCTTCAGGCGCTGTCGGACGCGATCGATCTCGGCTGCGAGATGATGGAGCTCGACGTCAGGCGAACACGTGACGGTCACCTGGTCGCGATCCACGACGCCCGCGCCAGCGGCACCGCGGTCGCCGCGCTCGAGCTCGCCGACCTGCGCGAGCGGCTCGGCCCGGGCCACGCGCCGGCGCTCGAGGAGGTCGCGGAGCTGGCGGCGGGCCGGATCGCCCTCGACGTCGAACTCAAGGACGGCGGCGGCCCGGTGGCTGACGTGCTCGCGACGCTCGACCGCCACCTCGAGCCCAAGTCCTACGTCGTGACCTCGTTCTTCGACGCGACGCTCGCCGCGGTCGCCGCCGCCGCCCCGCACCTGCGGACCGGGCTGCTGCTGCGCCCTGGCCGGCGCCCCCGCCGGCTCGAGGAGCGGCTGCACGCCACGGGAGCGTCGTTTCTCGGGTTGCCGACGACCCTGGCCCGCGCGGGGCTGCTGTCGTGGGCCGGCAATCGGGGGCTGCCGAGCTTTGTGTGGACCGTCAATGACCGCCGCAACCTACGTTCGATGCTCGGCGACGGGCGCGTGGAGGCAGTGATCACGGACCGTCCCGAGCTCGCGCTCGAGCTGCGGCGCGAGCTCGGCGCCTGACCGACGGCCCGAGACGTGCACGGTGTGACAAATCTGCACGGCCTCGATGGATCTGTCGCCAGCTGCGGGCTGAGCCCTCATTGTGTGACAAATCCGGGCAGCGCCCGCGGATTTGTCACGGCGTGCACGCAGCGCCCAGAGACGAACAGCAAGGGCGTTCAGAGATCGAATCGCAGTGATTCGTCCGGGTGATCATTGACACTTGCCTGCTGTCGGGAGTAGGTTGTCGACAACGAGGGAGCGTGGTGACGATCAATCGCGATTGGGGCCTTGGCAGTGTCGAGCAGCGCTCGACCACTGAGCAAGTGCTGCAGGAGCTTCGGGCCGCGATCCTCGCCGGCCGGATTCAGCCCAGCGAGCAGCTGCCCGAGACCCCGCTGGCCGAGGCGTTCGGTACGGGCCGCAGCGCGATTCGCGAGGCGCTGCGCCACCTGGTTCAGGAGGGGCTGGTCGTGTCCGAGCACAACCGCGGCGCACACGTGCGCTCGCTGTCGTCAGACGACGTGATCGACCTGTACCGCGCCCGCGAAGCGATTGAGGTCGCCGCCGTCCAGCATGCGATCGAACGCCAGGACCGGCTCGACGTCTCCGGGCTGCGCGAGGCGCAGCGACGGATCGAGGAGGCGTCGCCATCCGATCTGACCACGCAACCGTCGCCCGAGCTGATCGCCGCCGACCTCGACTTTCACCGCGCGATGGTCGCGCTCGCCGGCAGCCCGCGCCTGAGCCGCGCCCACGAGCCGCTGGCGGCTGAGTCCCAGGTCCTGCTCAACTGGCACCCGGTCTATCCCGGGGCCGACTACGCCGGCGACCATCGGCTGCTGCTGAGCGCCCTCGAATCCCGCGACCCGAACGCGGCCGCAGTCGCAAGCGCGCACCTGCGTCTGACTTCAGAACTGCTTGTCACAGAGGCCCGGAGCTATGCGCGAAAGCTCCAGCAGGCCGAAAGCCTTGTCAATTCATAGAGGGGAGCATCGCGTGACTGATCGAGATCGACCTGAGACCGACGCCAGCCTGACCCGGCGCCAGGTCTTGCACGGAGCGCTCGCCGGCGGCGCGATGCTTGGCGCCGGCAGCCTGCTCGCCGCCTGCGGCGGCTCGAGCAGCGCTTCGAGCAGCGCCGGCAGCAGCCCGGCGACGACCGGGACGATCAAGCCCGGCGGCAGCCTCAGCGTCGGCGCCACCGGCGGCGGTGCCAAGGACACGATCGACGCCCACATCCCGACCGCCGACACGGACATCATGCGCGTCTGGAACCTGTACGAGCCGATCGCCGTGCGCCCACCGGACTTCGGACCGCTCGAGATGATGGTCGCCGAGTCGCTCGAGGCCGAGAAGGGGAAGGCCGACTCGTGGATCGTCAAGGTCCGACCCGGGATCGAGTTCCACAACGGCAAGACCGTGAGCGCCGACGACGTCGTCTTCTCACTGCAGCGGATTCTCGACCCGAAGGACCCCAAGGCCGGCGCCGCCTCGATCGGCTACGTCGACCTCAAGGGCGTCAAGGCGCTCGACAAGTCGACCGTTCGGATCCCGCTTCAGTTCGCCAACGCGAGCTTCCCGGACGACATCGGCCAGTACTTCAACGGGATCGTCCCGGTCGGCTACGACCCGTCCAAGCCGGTCGGCACCGGTGCGTTCATGTACGAGAGCTTCACCCCGGCCAGCAGAGCGTGTTCAAGAAGTTTCCCAACTACTGGCAGACCGGCAAGCCGCACGTCGACTCGCTGACGATCATCGACTTCACTGACGACACCGCCCGCGTCAACGCGCTGCTCGGTGGCCAGGTGCAGGCGATCGACAACCTCCCGACGGGCCAGATCAGCCAGGTCCAGGGGACCTCCGGGCTCAAGGTGCTGATCGCGCAGACCGGCGAGTGGCAGCCGTTCACGATGCGCGTCGACCAGCCCCCGTTCTCAGACGTCCGTGTGCGCCAGGCGTTCAGGCTGATCGTCGATCGCCCGCAGATGGTCGAGCAGGTCCTGAGCGGGCAGGGCCGGATCGCCAACGACATGTACTCGCCGTTCGACCCGGCCTACAACTCGTCGCTGCCGCAGCGCACACAGGACCTCGAGCAGGCCAAGTCGCTGCTCAAGCAGGCCGGCCACTCCGGTCTCACCGTGCAGCTCGTGACCGCGCCGGTCTTCCAGGGCGTCGTCCAGGCTGCCGAGGTGTTCGCCCAGCAGGCCTCAGGAGCGGGCGTCAACGTCCAGCTGCGCAAGCTCGACACGGGGACCTTCTATGGGCCCAACTACCTTAAGTGGACCTTCGCCCAGGACTTCTGGGCGACGCGCGAGTACCTGCCGCAGGTCGCGCAGGGGAGCCTGCCGAACTCGCCGTTCAACGAGACCCACTGGGCCGACCCGGCGTTCATGAAGCTGATCAACCAGGCGCGCGCGGAGCTGGACCCGGCCAAGCGGACGCAGCTGATCCACGAGGCCGAACAGATCGAGTACGAAAGCGGCGGCTACATCATCCCCTACTTCTCCAACCAGATCGACGCCTACAGCTCCAAGCTGACCGGCTTCATCCCGCCGAGGTCGGGTTTCCCGCTGGGCAACTACTGGTTCAAGAATGTGGGCTACGTGTCCTAGCGGCGGAACGCGGCAATGACCAAGTTCATCTTGCGGCGGATCGGGTTCGGCCTCCTGACGCTGCTGCTCGTCTCGGTCGTCGTGTTCGCGGCGACGCAGGCGCTGCCGGGCAATGCCGCACGGGCGATCCTCGGCCGCGAGGCGACGCCCGCGAGGCTGGCGGCACTGACCCAGCAGTTGCACCTCAACGAGCCGGTGGTCACGCAGTACTGGCACTGGCTGCGCGGGATCCTGACCGGCAACCTCGGGACCTCGGCCGCAACCCAGCAGCCGGTCAGCGACCTGCTCAGCACCCGGATTGCGAACTCGGCATTCCTCGTGTTCGTGTCAGCGATCATCGCACTGCCGCTGTCGATCTTCCTCGGCGTCTTGATGGCCGTACGCCGCGACAGGCCGACCGATCACACGCTGTCGATGGTCACGCTGTCGCTGGCGGCGCTGCCTGAGTTCGTGATCGCGATCGGGTTGGTGCTGATCTTCGCCACCAACGCGAGCCACATCCTCCCGGCGGTCTCGCTGATCCCGCCGGGCGAACACGCCTGGAACGTGCCCAAGGAGGTGATCCTCCCGGCGGCGACGCTGATCCTCGCGGTGACGCCGTACATCAGCCGGATCATGCGAGGGTCGATGGTCGAGGTGCTCGAGAGCGAATACGTGACGATGGCGCGGCTCAAGGGCCTTTCGAACCGGACCGTAATCTGGCGCCACGCGGTGCCGAATGCGATCGTCCCGGCGATCCAGGTCTCGGCCCTGCAGCTCGCCTACATGGCCGGTGGCGTGGTGGTGGTCGAGTACGTTTTCTCTTACCCGGGCATCGGCTCGCTGCTGGTGGATGCGGTCGGAAACCGTGACGTGCCGGTGGTCCAGGCGACCGTGATCATCATCGCCGCCTTCTACGTGGTCGTGAACGTGCTCGCCGACGTACTCACGATCCTGGTCACGCCGCGGCTGAGGACGGCAGGACGATGAGCGCGACCCCCAGTGCGGTGACCGTCGATCAGGTCGCCGCAGCGATGCCGGAGATGCGCCAGCGGCAGTGGGCACAGCTGCTGCGGGCGGTGCTGAGGATGTGGCGAGCCAGGATCGGGCTGCTGCTGATCGTCATTCTGGTGCTGGTGGCGCTGCTGGGTCCGCTGTTCGCGCCCCACTCCCCGACCGCGTTCACCGGCGCGCCGAACGCCGCGCATCCCGGGCTGTTCGGGACTGACAGCCTCGGGCGCGACGTCTGGAGCCGGTTTTTGTACGGTGGGCGGAGCGTGCTCGGTCTGGCGCTCGCGTCGACGATCATCGGCGTCGGCCTGGGGCTGCTGGTCGGATTGACGGCGGCCTACTCGGGCGGCGTCATGGACGAGGTCCTGATGCGGATCGCCGACGTGTTCATGGCCTTCCCGCAGATTGTGCTGGCGCTGCTGCTGGTGACCGCCTTCGGGCCGCAGATCTGGCTGATCGTGCTGACGGTCGGCATCTCCCACGCCCCGAGGGTGGCACGGGTGATGCGAGCCGCCGCACTGCAGGTGACCGAGAAGGACTTCGTCAAGGCGGCTGAGGCGGTCGGCGAGTCGCGCCGGAGGATCATGTTCGGCGAGCTGTTGCCGAACGTCACCAGCCCGCTGATGGTCGAGTTCGGGCTCAGGTTGACCTACTCGATCGGACTGATCGCGGCGATCAACTTCCTCGGCCTCGGGCTCCAGCCGCCGACCGCCGACTGGGGCCTGATGATCAACGAGAACCGGCTCGCGGTCACGGTTCAGCCGTGGGGGGTGCTGCTGCCCGTGCTGGCGATCGCCCTGCTGACGATCGGGACCAACCTGGTCACAGACGCGGTCGCGAGGGCGGCGATCGGAATCGATCGTGGAGAGTGATGCGATGAGCACGCCCCCCCAGCCCGCACCGCCGACCGAGGCCGCGACCCCGGTCACCGTCAAGGACCTGCGGATCGAATTGGTCTCCAACGGCGTCGACGTCGTCGACAAGATCATGATCGACGTCCGCGCCGGCGAGGTGCTCGGGCTCGTGGGCGAATCGGGGTCTGGCAAGACGACCGTCGGAATGGCTCTGCTGGGCTACTGCCGCCCCGGCGGCCACGTCACCGGCGGCGAGGTTCAGATCGATGGCCAGGACCTCGAGAAGCTGCCGGCCGGCGAGCTGCGCCGGCTACGCGGAGGCACCGTCTCCTACATCCCGCAGGACCCAGGCACGTCGCTGAACCCCGCGCTGCGGATCAGCCGCCAGCTGTCCGAGACCCTCGAGGCCCACGCCTCGAGCACGCCCGCCGAGCAGCGCAAGGCGCGGATCCGCGAGGCGCTCGGGGAGGTGGCGCTGCCGTCCGACGACGAGTTTCTCAAGCGCTACCCCCACCAGCTCTCGGGCGGCCAGCAGCAGCGCGTGGCGATCGCGATGGCGTTCGCGTGCCGGCCGCACGTGATCGTCTGCGACGAACCGACCACCGGGCTCGATGTCACCACCCAGGCGCGCGTGCTGCAGACGATCCGCGAGCTCTGTCAGATCCACCACGTCGCGGCGCTGTACGTGAGCCACGACCTGGCCGTCGTAGCCGAACTGGCCGACCACGTCGCGGTCATGTACGCCGGGCGGATCGTTGAGCGCGGGCCGCGCGACGCGATCTTCTCGCACCCGCGTCACCCGTACACCCGCAAGCTGCTGCGCGCTGTCCCCGATCTCGAGGGAAAGCGCGCGGTGGTCGGGATCCCCGGTCGCGCGCCGCTGCCGGGGCACCGCCCGAATGGCTGCTTCTTCGCGCCGCGCTGCGATCTCGTGCAGGAGCGCTGCACGGAGAGCTTCCCCGAGGCGACGACGTTCGACGGCGGCGAGCACCTCGTCCACTGCTACCGCGCAGCGGAGGCGCCGGGCGAGCTGCCGACGACCGGCGAACAGGCGACCCCGGCCAAGGCGGGCGAGACCGTGCTCGCGGTCACCGGCGTCGACGCCAGCTACGGGTCACGCCAGACGCTGCACGAGATCGAGCTGAACGTGAGCCGCAACGAATGCGTGGCGCTGGTGGGTGAGTCCGGCAGCGGCAAGACCACGCTCGCACGCTGCATCGCCGGGCTGCACTCCAACTACACCGGCGAGATCAGCCTCGACGGCACGCACCTGCCCGAGAGCGCTCGCAAGCGCTCGTCGCAGGCACGCAGGGAGATCCAGTACGTGTTCCAGAACCCTTACGCGTCGTTGAACCCGCGCCGCACAGTCGGGCAGACGATCGCCCGCCAGCTGCAGCTGTTCTTCCCGCGGGCGGCCCGCGAAAGCGGCAAGCGAGTGGCCGAATGCCTCGAACGGGTCTCGCTCTCCTCGGACGCCGCCAACCGGTTTCCCGACCAGCTGTCGGGCGGCGAGCGCCAGCGGGTCGCGATCGCACGCGCACTGGCCGCCGAGCCGTCGCTGCTGGTATGCGACGAGGTCACCTCGGCGCTCGACGTCTCAGTCCAGGCGGCGATCGTCGACCTGCTGCGCGAGCTGCGCGCCGAGACCGGGCTCAGCATGCTGTTCATCACCCACAATCTCGCGCTGATCCGCACGATCGCAGATAGGGTGGTGGTGATGACCGAGGGCCGGATCGTCGAGACGGGCGCGACCGTCGACGTGTTCAACCACCCCAGCGCCGAGTACACCGGCAAGCTGCTGGCCAACACACCTACCGTCGAAGCCGCGCTCGCCAGATGAACACCGAGGCGTTCATCACCTGCGCCGTCACGGGGGCGGGCGATACCGTCGCGCGCAGCTCGCACGTCCCTGTAACGCCCGATCAGATCGCGGCCTCGGCGATCGAGGCAGCGCACGCCGGCGCCGCCGTCGTCCACATCCACGTCCGCGACACCGACACCGGCCAGGGCTCGCGCGACGTGTCGCTGTTCCGCCGCGCGGTCGGGCTGATCCGCGACGCTGACGTCGACGTGATCCTCAACCTAACCGCCGGAATGGGCGGCGACCTGATGCTGGGCGGCCCCCACGAACCGCTGCCGCTCGACGACGCCGGAACTGACATGGCCGGCGCGATGGAACGCCTCGCCCACGTGGAGGAGCTCGTGCCCGAGATCTGCACGCTGGACTGCGGCACGATGAACTTCGCGGCGGGCGGCGATTACGTGATGGCCAACACGCCCGAGATGCTCCGGGCGATGGCGGGGCGGATCAAGGAGCTCGGCGTGCGCCCCGAGCTCGAGGTGTTCGACACCGGCCACCTGGTGATGGTCAAGGACCTGATCGACGACGGCCTGATCGAAGACCCGGTCCTCGTCCAGCTCTGCATGGGGATCCGCTACGGAGCCCCGGACGACCCGCTGACGCTGCTCGGGCTCGTCAATCAGCTGCCGGCCGGGACGATCTTCTCGGCCTTCTCGATCGGCCGGATGCAGCTCCCCTACGTCGCGATGGCGGTGCTCGCAGGTGGCAACGTGCGGGTGGGTCTCGAGGACAACCTCTACACCGGGCCGGGCGAGAAGGCGACCAACGGCCGGCTCGTGCAGCGCGCGGTCACGATCCTCGAGGCGATGAACGTCCGCGTGCTGGGTCCCGACGAGGTCCGCGAGCGCCTGCGCCTGCGCGGACGTGCCTGAGCCCGAGCACACCCCCGCAGCGCCGGTCTGCTCGGTGGCGGGGTGATCGGCGGTGGCTGGGCCGCGCGGCTCGTGCTCGCGGGCGTCGACGTTCGGCTGTTCGATCCCGCGCCGGACGCCGAGCACGTGGTCCGCACCCAGATCGAGCGCGCGCGGCGCGCGTGGCGGCGGCTGACGATCGCTCCGCTGCCGCCGGAGGGCGCACTGTCAATCGTCGCGACGGTCGCCGAGGCGGTGGACGGCGCCGAGCTCGTACAGGAGAGCGCTCCCGAGCGCGAGCACCTCAAACGGGCCCTGCTCGCCGAGGCAAGCCGGGCGGCGGCGCCCGACGCCGTGATCGCGACCTCGACCTCGGGCCTGCTGCCGTCGCGGCTGTGCGCCGACATGGAGGGGCCCGAGCGGCTGGTCGTCGGCCACCCCTTCAACCCGGTCTATCTGCTGCCGCTGGTCGAGGTCTGCGCCTCGGACCGCACGTCGGCGGAGACCGTTGAGCGGGCGGCCGCGATCTATCGCGCGCTCGGTATGCGCCCGCTGATCGTCCGCCACGAGATTGACGGCTTCATCGCCGACCGGCTGCTAGAGGCGCTGTGGCGTGAGGCGCTGTGGCTGGTCGCCGACGACGTCGCGACCGTGGAGGAGGTCGATGACGCGATCCGATACGGCCCGGGGCTGCGGTGGGCGTCGATGGGCACCTTCCTGACCTACCGGCTCGCCGGCGGCCAGGCCGGCATGCGCCACTTCCTGTCGCAGTTCGGACCGACGCTGAAGCTGCCGTGGACACGGCTGACCGAGGTCCCCGAGCTCGACGAGCAGCTGATTGACAAGCTCGTCGCGCAGTCCGACCTCCAGGTCGACGGCCGCTCGGTCGAGGAGCTGGTCCAGATCCGCGACGACTGCCTGGTCTCGATCCTGATCGGCCTCAAGAGCGAGGCGTTCGCCGCCGGCGAGGAGATCGCGCGCAGCGAGCAGCGGCTGCTCGATCGCGCGGCCGCGTTGGCGGGAGAGGCGCCGCTCTACGACGGCGGCTGGCTGACCGCCCACCGCGCGGTCGTCGACGCCGAATGGATCGACTACAACGGCCACATGACCGAGTTCCGCTACCTGGAGGTGCTCGCCGACGGAACTGACGCGCTGCTTCGCCAGATCGGGATCGACTCGGCCTATGTCTCCGCGCGAGGCTCCTACTACACCGTCGAGAGCCACATCCGCCATCTCGGCGAAGCCCACGCAAGCGACCGGCTCGACGTCGCGACGCAGCTGCTCGGTTACGACGAGAAGCGGTTGCACCTCTACCACGAGCTGCGCCGCGCGCAGGACGACGCCACGATCGCGACCGGCGAGCACATGCTGCTGCACGTCGACGCCGCCAGCGGACGGACCTCGCCGGCGCCTGACGAGGTGCTCAAGGCGCTGGCGGTGATCGCCGAGCGCCAGCGCGATCTTGAGCGGCCCGCTGCCGCCGGCCGGCGGATCGCCCTAGGTCACGGCTCCGAGCACGATCACGCCAACGATCACGCATCCGACACCCAGCCATTGCGGACCCGACGGGCGCTCCTTGAATAGCGATACGCCCATCACGATCGGCACGACCGCGTAGGGCGCCGACGCGGCTGCGACGATCGCCGCCGAGGCGTGGCCGACACCGAGGTTGAAGCACACGTAGCCACCGGTATCGAGCAGCGCGAGCAGGGCCAGCACCGCCAGCAGGGTCGGCCATGGCAGCCGCCGCCGGGCGCTCTGAGGGATCGCGACGGCGCCCGCGGCGAGCGGACCTGCACCGGCCGCGATCGCGTCGATCTCGGGTGCCTCGATCGCCTCGGACTCCTCGTCGGCGCCCGACCGCGGGCCGCCGCCGGCCAGCACGTGGCCGAACACGAACACCGTCGCGAACCCGCGGGCGAGGAAGATCGGGGCCACCCAGCCGAGCTGGGAGCGGTAGTACGAAACCCCGAACACGAACCCGCCTAGCAGCGCCATCGCGCACAGCGCGAGCACGAACCCCAGCGCCGACCGCCGCTGGAGCTTCGTGTGACCGATCGCCCGGATGTCCGCCGACGCGAGCATCGCCCCGGTGATCGTGATCCCGACCGCCAGCGCCTGCACGCCCGACAGCGCGTTGCTCGCAAACAGAACAGCCAACAGCACCGTGACCGCGGCGTAGCCCGACACGATCGGGCTCAGCACACTGATCGGTCCGATCGCGAGCGCGCCGTAGAACGACAGGTACGACACCCACCCGACCGCGCCGATCGCGACGTAGAACGCGAGCTCGCTGCCGGTCAGCTTCGCGAGCCCGTCGGTCGCAAGCACCAGCACGGTCAGCGGGATCATCGCGAACAGGTGAAATCCCAGCACCACCCGGAGCGCACCGATTCCCCGCGACGCGAGCGCCGCGAAGTAATCCGCCAGCCCCCACGTGAGGGCGGCCCCGAGACCGAGTGCTACGCCCACTAATCCTTTGCGTGGTACGTGTGCACGATCGGGTCAGGTTACGTGCTCGTCGCTGCTTGGGCCCGGCGGCGTCGGGTGCGATATAAATGCGCCGCACTTTGAACAAATTCATCAAATGAGGGGTGAGTAGATGTCGACCACAGACCTGCACCGCACTGCGTTCGACACCGTGCAGCGAGAGGCGGGAGCGACGTGGACTGACTGGGAGGGCTGGGCCTGGGCCGCGGACTTCGGCGATCCGGTGGCAGAGCACCAGGCGACGCGCACCGCCTGCAACATGTGGGACGAGTCGCCGCTTCGCAAGTGGGACATCAGCGGTCCCGACGCGGTGGCGCTCGCCGACGCGCTGTTCACCAACGACATGGCGGCGCTCGAGCTCGGTCAGGTTCGGTACGGCGCGATCTGCGACGAGCAGGGCAAGATGATCATGGACGGGACGGTGTTCAAGCTGGCCGATGACCACTGCCTGTCGATCACCAGCTATGACTCGGACCTGGAGTGGTTCAGGCAGGTCGCCTCAGACCGCGGGCTCGACGTGCAGGTCGAGGATCGCACGGCTCAGATGCCGCATCTCCAGGTTCAGGGTCCCAAGGTGCGCGAGGTGCTGGGGCCGATCACCGAGGGCGCCGATGTCGGCACGTTGCGCTACTTCCGATTCCTGCACGAGGGAGTCCGCGTCGGCGGCGTTCCGTGCTGGCTCTCGCGTACCGGCTACTCGGGCGAGCTCGGCTTCGAGCTGTACTGCTCAGTCGATGACGCGCCCGAGCTGTGGCACGCGGTGCTGCGCGCCGGTGAGCCGCACGGGCTGCGTCCGATCGGCCTGTCGGCGATCGAAACCCTGCGGATCGAGTCCGGCCTGCTGTTCCCCGACATCGACTACTTCCCCCACGAGACCGACCCGTTCGAGGTCCGCCTCGACAAGGTGATCAAGCTGGACAAGCCCGGTGATTTCGTGGGCCGTGCGGCGCTGCAAGCGATCGCGGACCAGGGCACGCCACGGCTGCTCACGACGCTGCGGATCGAGGGTGACGAGGTGCCCGAGTACGGGGCGGCGGTGACGCAAGACGGTCGCGATGTGGGGATCGTGCGCAGCCCCTGCCAGAGCCCGACCTTCGAAATGGAGGTGATCGCAATGGCGGCGATCGAGCGCGGGCTGGTCAACGACGGCCAGCGGGTCGAGGTCGCGATCGGCGACGGGACGATCGGCGCCACGGTGGCGCCGTTCCCGCTCTACGACACGGGCAAGCAACACCCGCGCAGCTGAGATTGGGTGACGCTTTGCTTTCATGGTCAGGGTGCTGATCGTGAATGCGGGCGCGGGTCCCGACGTACGTGCGGCGTACCGGGCCTGTCGGCGGATGCAACGCCGGCACGATCCCACCTTCTACTGCGCCACGTTGCGCCTGCCCCGAGATGTGCGTCCGGCCGTGCACGCGCTGTATGGATTCGTGCGCGGTGCGGATCAGATCGTCGACGGGGCCGATCGTTTGCCCGATCCAGCCATGCGCCGGCAGGCGCTGAACCGTTGGCAGGCTGAGCTCGAGCGGGGTGTGGCGAGTGGCCGCTGTTCGCATCCGGTGATCGCGGCGCTGGTGGACGCCGGGCGTCGCCACGACCTGCCGCTTACCGAGCTCTCGGTCTACATGGACTCGATGCGGATGGACTGCGGCCCCGTGCGGCTGGGGACTCGCCTCGAGCTCGACAGCTACATGCGCGGCAGCGCCGGCGCGGTCGGACTGATCATGGCTCCCCTGCTCGGCGCCCCGCGGGACCTGCACTCGAGTGTGGCCGAGCTCGGGCGGGCGTTCCAGTTGACGAACTTCATCCGCGATGTGCGGGAGGACTTCGAGCTTGATCGGGTCTATCTGCCTGGGGACGAGCGCGCGCGCCTCGGCGTGAGCGTCGAGGACATCGCCCAGCGGCGGATGACCGATGGCCTGCGAACGCTCTTGGCGGCCGAGGTGGCGCGGGCGCGGAACATGTTCGCGAGCACGGAGTTCCTCCACGACGTTCTGGATCCTGCTGTGGCCCCCGGGGTTCGGATCGCCCGGTCGGTGTACGGGCGCATTCTTGACCGCGTCGAGGCGCTCGGCTTTGACGTCCTGCGCCATCGCATCCGCGTGCCTGCGTGGCAGCTGGGCGGCGTCGCGATCGCCGCCTTGTCGACCGCCGCGCGGCGGCCCAGCGATCGGCGCGGCGACTTCCGCGCGTACCGATGACCCAGATGGCTGCCGGGCTGGGGCCGGCGGGCGTGTGACGGTCCGGGCGACCGCGCGGGGAGCAGACCGTGGTTCGCTGGACGGAACGAAGGCGGACGTGCTCATCTGCGGGGCCAGCTTTGCCGGCTTGGCCGTGGCGCGCGAGCTTGCTGGGTGCGGAGCCTCGGTGCTGCTCGTCGACCGCTACGAGCTCGGCGAGCGCGCGACCTCGGCGTGCGCGGCACCGACGCCCTGGCTGCAGGCAATGGGTCTGAGTGCCGCGATTCGCCAAGAGATCCCGCACATGCGCTTCACAACCCCCCACGGCTCGGTGCGCTACCGCCTGCCATGGAGCTGGTCAGCGTTTGACTACCGCCACCTGTGCCACCTCCTGTATGCGCAGAGCGACGCCCGCTTTGAGACCGCCAAGGTCGAGCAACGCTTGCCGAACGGCGCGTCGGAATCCGGGCAGACAATCTCGGTCCTAACTGACCGTGGCGTCCTGCGGGCGCCGCTCGTGGTCGACGCCCTGGGTTGGCGACGCCTGCTCAGTCGGAGCCCGAACCAACCTCCTGAGTCGCCGTTGTCCCGGGGGCTGGAGGTCCACCCCCATGGCCAGAGCGAGGATCTCGATGTCTGGATCGAACGCTCGCTGGTGCGGCGGGGATACGGCTGGCGAGTGCCCGCGGCCGGCGAGGCGCGCGTCGGGGTAGCGTCCTACGCACCCCGCGATCACGTGCGCCGACCTACCGTCGAGCTGGCCGAACGTCTGCACCTCGAGACGGTTCGCTACCAGGGCAACTGGTTTCCTCACCGTCTGCGTCCCGCCACCGAGGACTCGATCTTCTTCGTCGGAGACTCGGCCGGTCACTGTTTCCCGCTCTCGGGCGAAGGGATCCGCACGGCGTTTTATTTCGGGATCGCCTGCGGTCGGGAGCTGACAGCCGTGCTCGAGCAGGACCGCTCGCGAGCCGAGGCTCTAGAGCGCTACGCGGCGTTCAGCGCCAAGCACGCCCGGGCGTTCGCGATCGCCGGGCGACTGCAGCGGATGATCCCTGCCGTGCCGCCGCGGCTGCTGACGTCCGGGCTTCGGCTGCTGGGACGTCAATGGCTGATTGACCGCAGTTTTCGGTGGTACCTCGACCAGGCGCACCCTTCCTACGCCGGGGTTGCACCGGATCTCCAGCGCGACGGTCAGACGGGGGTCGCCCGGATCGGATGACCCAGACGTCCGGGCGGGAGCTGGATTATGCGGGTGCGAGCGCGGGGCTGTGCACCAGCGCCTCTTCGATCAGCTCAGTCAGCTCCCGCAGCTCGATGTTGCCCGCGTTGCCCGACGTCTTGATCGCGTCCTCGTACATGGTCACGTCCTTTGGGCACGAGACGACGAACAGCTCGACGTCCGGCAGGCTCACGGCTTCGCGTATCCGGTTCTCCGACGGGCGCTCCTGCCCGGGCTGATCCGCGATCCAGATACGGCCCCCGCCGGCCCCGCAGCAGAACGAGTTGTCGCGGTTGCGCGGCATCTCTAAAAGCGTGCAGCCGAGCAGCTCCAAGATCCGCCGCGGCGCGTCGTACTCGCCCTGGAAGCGCCCGAGATGGCAGGGGTCGTGATACGTCACGCGGTATGACAGGCGGCGCCCGACGTCCAGACTGCCTGCCTCGATCAGCTCGAGCAGCAGGGCGGTGTGGTGCATGACCGTCCAGCTGCCGCCGAGGTCGGGATACTCGTTGCGCAGCGTGTTGAGCGAGTGCGGGTCGCTGGTCACGATGCGCTGAAACTCGCAGCCGGAGATCGTCGCGATGTTCTGCTCGGCAAGCGACTCGAACAACCCCTCCTCCCCGACGCGGCGCACGTCATTGCCCGAGTTGCGCTCGCCGTCATACAGGATCCCGAAGTCCACCTCGGCGGCGCGGAGGAGGCGCGCCAGCGAGCGCGTGACCCGCTGCGAGCGCGGGTCAAACGACGCGTAGTCGCCGACGAACCAGAGCACGTCGACCGGCTGCTTGCGCGCGTCGGGGACGTCGAAGTCGAGCTCCTGGGTCCAACGTCCGCGCCGGCGCTTGTTCTCGCCGAACGAGTTACCCGACTTGTGGATCACTTCGAGCGTCGCCTGCAGATTGGAGTCGAGCTCCCCCTCCTCGACCAACCGCCGGCGTAGCTGGTTGATGATCGGCGCCTGCTCGATCCCGACCGGACAGATCTCAACGCACGCGTTGCATTGCATGCACGACCAGATCGTCTCTGCGCGAACGCCGTCGTCGCCGATCACGCTCGCGGCAAACCCGTCGCCGTTGGCGGTGCCGTCGACCAACGCCCCGAGCAGCCCGCCGATCCCCGAGCCGGCCGTGCGGTGCGGCCGCTCGTGCTCGTGAAGCTCCAGGATCACGTCACGCGGCGACAGCGGGCGCCCGGTGGCATTCGCCGGGCAAGCCTCGTGGCAGCGGCCGCACTTCGTGCAGGCATCGAGTTGCATCAGATGCAGCGGACTGAAGTCGGCCAGCGCGCCGTAGCCGGCGGGCAATGCGGCGCGCTCGGGCGGGATCGGCGCCAGCCGCTTGCCGGCCTTGGGATCGCGCAGCGACAGGCTGATGAAGCTCGACAGCATGTGCATGGCCTTGGTGTAGGGGATGCTCGCGACGAACGTGATCGCAAGCAGCCCGTGAAACCACCACAGCCCGTGGCGCAGCCCGGCCAGCGTTGAATCGCTCAGACCGGTCAGCGCCTGGGCGACGATCCAGCCACCGAACTGGGTGCCTCCGTACCCCGGGTCCGACATCGCGATCCGCACGCCCTCGAGCAAAAATCCCGTCAGCGCGATCACCAGCAGCGTCCCCAAGAACACCCAGTCGCCGACCTCGTACACGCGCCGGTCGTATTGCGGATCGCCCGCGGCGCGGTCCGGCCGCGCGTAGTCGAGCTTGCGCGGGCGCACGATCGCGCGGCGGATCATCATCACCAGCAGGCCGGCGATCAGCGCCGTGCCGAAGACGTTCAAGACCTCTTTGTAGATCAGATAGAAGTTGCCGTGGAAGTAGCTGACGCCGAACACCGGGATCAGGAAGTCCGTGTCGAAGCCGAGGATCACGGTCCCCGCAAACAGCACGATGAAGCCGTAGAAGATCGCTCGGTGACCCCATCCCGCCGCGTGATCGCGGCGCTCAATCGTGCGATGGGAGAACAGCAGCCGCGCGCCCGCGCCGAGCCGGCTCGGGAACTCGCGCCACGGGACAGGCGGCCACGGCCCTCCCTTCCCGTGCCGGTAGCGGCCGACCGGCCGCCAGACGCCGTACACGAACACGGCGACCGAGATCGCGGCCAGCAGGTACCACAGGACCCGCAGCGGGGTCGTGAAGTCCCAGAAGACCGGCCGCGTCTTTGTCGCCGCTAGGAGAAGCGCCACGACGTCTAATCCAGCGCCTGCTCCAGCTCGTCGGCGACGTCGAACAGGTCAGCGACGGCGCCGAAGTGGGCGACCCCGAAGATCGGCGCCTCCGGGTCGGTGTTGACGGCGATAATCGTCTCCGCGGTGCGCATCCCGGCCAGGTGCTGGACGGCGCCGGAGATGCCGAGTGCCAGATACACGCGCGGCTTGACCGTCTTGCCCGACTGGCCCACCTGGCGCGCGCTCGGCATCCAGCCCGCATCCACCAGCGGGCGCGAGACGCTCAAAGTTGCGCCGAACCGCTCGGCGAGCGCCTCGAAGCGCGGAAGCTCGTCCTTGTCCTCGACTCCCCGGCCGATCGAGAACAAGAACGGCGCCTTGGTGATATCGACCCCGGTGTCCTGGACCTCCTCGAAGCCGACGTGCTCGGTGGCGGCAACGCCCTCAAGCGGGATCTCAACCTCGCGGGTCGAGACCGCCCCGGGGTGGGTGGGACCAGCTTCAACCGGCTCGAACGTGCCCGCCCGGAGCATCAACAGCGTGCAGTCCTTGCCGGGAAACTCGAGCTCGGCGACGAGCTTGTCACCGTACGCGCCGCGGCTCGCCACCGGCCCGTCCGCCCACGACAGCGAGGTCACGTCGCTGGCGAAACCCAGACCGCGCACGGCCGCAACTGCCGGTCCGAAGCCGAGCGAGTCGATCGTGTGGCCGAGCACGACCAGGCTGGGCTGCTCGGCCGCGATCAGCTGTTCGAGCGCGCGCTGGGCAATGTGCGCCTCGAAGTACTCACTGGGCGTGGGAACTAGCAGCAGCTCGTCGACCCCGTTGACCGACAGCGCCTGCTCAAAGCGCTGCGGCTCGTGGTCGAGCACCGCCACGGCCACGCGCCCGCCGGACTGCCCCTTGATCGCAAGCGCCGCACTGATCAGCTCGAGCGACACCTCTCGCAGCTCGCCACGGCGCGTCTCGGCGACCACTAGGACGCCACTCATCCCGTCATCCTGTCGCGCACGATCTCGACGATCCGGGCCGCTACCTCCGCCGGCGAGCCGTCAATCATCTCGGCGCCGGCACCGCGATCCGGCGGTCGTAACTCACGTCTCCGCGAGCCCGCCGCCGCTGCGATCGCGTCCGAATCCACCCCGAGCTCGTCCGGGGTGCTGACTTGCAGCGGCTTCTCGCGTGCCTGCTTGATCGCCCGCAGGTTCGCGTACCGCGGCTCGTTGATCCCAGTTTGGATCGTCAGCAGTGCGGGCGTCCGCACGCGCAGCACCTCGACCAGACCACCCTCGAGCTCGCGCTTGACCGTCGCCGTCGACTGGGCGGCGTCATAGTCGAGCTGCTTGACAACCGCTACGTGAGGCAGCTCGAGGTAGCCGGCGAGGGCGATCCCGGTGGCGCCGTTGACGGCGTCCGAGGACTGCACCCCGCAGAGCACGAGATCGGCGCCCTCGCGCCCCACCGCGCCCGCAAGCACGCGGGCGACGGCGAGCGGATCGGCATCGGCGAGCGCGTCATCCCAGACCCGCACGGCGCGGTCGGCGCCGCGGGCGAGACAGCCGAGCAGGGCCTCGTCGGCCTCGTCGTCGCCGACCGTGACCACGACCACTTCTCCATCATCGCCGTTGCTCTCGCGCAACTGCAGCGCCGCCTCGAGCGAGAACGCGTCCCACTCGTTCAGATCGCGCTCGAGGAAGTCTGGGTCGACCCCGGAGCCGTCGTCGAGCAGCTCGAACTCGTCGTCAAGCGCTGCCACCTGCTTGACCGGCACGACGATCTTCACGTCGACCCCGCATCCGCCGCGCGGACGCCTCTATCCGACATCTACGGTGTTGAGCAGCTGGGAGCGGTAGTCGTCGTTGCTGCTGTCGCCCCATAGGCGGCGTTCGCGGATAAACGGAAGCGGCATCTCTGGATGCGGCGAGTCGATTTCGCGCGCGAGGCGGTGGCCATCGAAGATCGAGTCGACGATCATCCGCGGCGCCGAGGCGTCCCCAATCACGTACAGCCCCTCGATGCCCTCAGCCTCGAGCCGCGGCTTGTCGGCCTTGAGCTCGCGGTACAGCTGGTCATCGGAGATCCGTGCCGTGCACAGAACGACCGTGTCGACTTCGAAGTGCTCCTTGTGCGCCGGGTTCCAGACGTCGTAGCCGTGGCAGACGCCGGGCTCGATCTTCTCGAGCATCGTGTAGGTGTGGATGCCAACGCCGAGGCGCTCGAGGTCGCGGTGGAGCATCGGCGCCTCGAGCGTGTAGTCCATGTAGTGGGCGATCTCGGCCGCCTGAGTCACCAGCTTCACCTCGTGGCCCTCGCCGGCCAGCTTCTGGGCGACTGACGCGCCCATGAAGTAGCCCTCGTTCTCGAGCACCAGCACTCGCTTGCCGATCTCCTTGCTGCCGGCGACCACCTGATCGGGCGTCAGCTGCCAGTCAAGCGACGTATCGGCGCCCTCGATCGGCTCGTGGGTCGCGGCGTTGAGGCCGTCGGTCGCGAAGTGACAGCCGGTCGCGATGATCACGATCTCGGCGCCGTAGTTCAGCACGTCCTCGGCGCTGAGCGTGGAGTTGGGATGGATCTCGACGTTCGAGAGCTTGTCGAGCTGGATCTGGCGGTAGTTGACGATCCGGCTCCACTCGCCCAGCCCGCGCGCGGTCCCGCGGAACAGGTTCTCCTTGCCGTCGGAGTGGCCGAGCTTGGAGATCCAGTTCACGGATCCCCCGATCTCCTTCGCGCCTTCGACGAGGTGGACGGCCTCCATCTCGCGCTTGCCGAGCACCATCGCGCACTCCATGCCGGCCGGCCCGGCGCCGACGATCAGGACGCCCTTGTCACGGTTGGCGGCCGGATGGAACTTCTCGGGATGCCAGCCGCGGCGGTACTCCTCGCCGGCGGTTGCGTTCTGGGTGCATACCATCGGCGGGCCGCCGATCTCCCAGCGCGAGATGCACTGATTACAGCCGATGCACTCGCGGATGTCCTCGAGCCGGCCTTCCTCGATCTTCTTGGGCAAAAACGGATCCGAGATCGACGGCCGCGCGGCGCCGATGATGTCGAATTGCCCCGAGTTGATGATCGCGATCATCGTGTCCGGGTTCGTGATCCGCCCGACGCCGACGACCGGCTTGTTGGTGTGGTTGCCGGCCTTGATCTGGCCCGTGTACGGCTTCTCGTGGTTCTCCTCGAAGAAGCGCGAGGGACCGGCGTTCTGACCCCACTCGGCGATGTCACCGACGGTGAAGTCCCAGAGATCGACGAGATCGTCGCAGTACTCCACGAACCGGGCGCCGTCTTCGCCGACCTGGATCGAGATCGGTCCGAGCAGGTGGTCGACCGCGAACCGAGACGCGATCGCGCAGTCGTCGCCGACGGCCTCGCGGACCTTCTCGAGCGACTCGCGCCAGAAGCGGGCTCGGTTCTCGAACGAGCCGCCGTACTTGTCAGTGCGGCGGTTGTAGAACGGCGACAAAAACTGGAACGGCAGGTAGGCGTGGGCGCCGTAGACGTAGATGATGTCGAAGCCGGCTTCGCGCGCGCGCTTCGCGGCGTCGACGTACATCTGCTGGACGGTGTCAATGTCGTCCTGATCCATGTAGCGCGGGAAGATGTTGAGCTCGAAGTCCGATGCGATCTGGGAGGGCCCGCGCGGGGTCGCGCGGCTCTCCATGCACGGCGCGTGAGGTCCGCCGTACCAGAGCTCGATCCCAGCCAGCGCGCCATATTCGTGCAGCCGGTCGCACATCGCCGCCAGGTTGCGCACATCCCCCTCGTCCCAGATCCGAGCCGAGACGCGCGAGGTGTCGTCCGATTCGGGGTGGATCGAGCAGTACTCGGTGCAGCACGCGCCCCAGCCGCCTTCGGCCTTCATGCCTCGGTGATAGGCCTGCATCCCGGGCTTCTCGGACCCGGCGCCGATGCAGTGAGGGACCTGGTAGAAGCGATTCTTGAGCGTCTTCGGTCCGAGCTGGATCGGCTCGAAGAGAATGTCGTACTTCGGGTCGCGCGCCACAGGTCTCTCCTCACGTCGATTCGGACAAATTCGTCCAGCTTGCGTGTTCTACACCATTTTGACGGGCCATGTCCACAGTGTCGAGCGCCGTTCAGGTGCTTTTTTTACGACGTCGCGATCACCCGTCAGGCGCGACCCAAACCAGGCATTCGGCGTCGCGCCGGACCTTGCGGGCGGCGGCACGAAACCGCCGGCGCCCGACCAGCGCAAGGTCGGGCCCGAACACCAGCAGTCCCGCCTTGCGCTCGCGCGTCAGCTCGAGCAGCGCCGTCACCGGCCGCGTGCTCGAGATCCGCAACAGCTCGGTGTGGATCCCCTGCGCAGCCGCCCGGGCGGCCGTTTCGCGGACCGCCTCCAGATCCTCCTCGTGTGGCAGCGTCGCGAACTCGGGCGCCAGCATGATCGTCAACGGATAGGGCGGCAACGACAGCATGTTCGCGACGATCAGCTTTGCGCCCGTCTCGAGCGCGCTCTCGATCGCGAACCGCTCGGCGGCGGGATAGACGCGGACCTGCAGCGTCCCGAGCACGACCGGCAGCGCCCGCGACCGCTCCGCACCGGAAGGGCCGGCAGCGCGCTCGCGGTCGACGGTCTGCGGCATCGTGCAACGGCGATTCTACGCCGCAGATTGGCGGCTTTTGTCGCATTTCTCATTTGACGACTTTGTACAAACTGGTATATAACTCGCGCCGACGGGAGCTAGCGTCGAGTCCTGACCGGAGGGGTGCAGAATGGCCGAAGCAGTCGTCGAGGAACGCCACCTCATCAAATCGCTGCGGTGGTGGGACGGGTTCACGATCGCGATGTGCAACCCGGGCTTCCTGTTCGCCTCGCTGGGCTTCACGCTCGGGATCTTCGGGGTCTGGGGATCAGTGATCCTCTGGGGTGTCTCGGCGATCATCGGGATGGTCCTGACCTGGATCTACGTCGAGCCGGCGATGATGTTCCCGAACAAATCCGGGGGCATCTCGCTGTACGCAAACGAGGCATGGCGCAAGTACACGACGTTCGTGGGCCCGATCGCCACCTTCGGCTACTGGATTGGCTGGTCGGTCGTGCTCGCGATCTTCGGCAAGATCATCGGCGACCTGATCGTCTCGCGGTGGTTCCCAACCTCGACCTGGAGTGTCTATGACGGCGTCGTGCACCTGACCCTGTCGAGCTTCATCGCGATCGGGATCATCGCCGCCGTCTGGGCGTTCAATATCTTTGGCATTCGCCCGATGAAGGGCCTGACCTACGTCACCGCCGGACTGCTGTGCCTGGTCCTGATCTTCTTCATCTTCGTCCCTTACATCAGCGGCGACTGGCATTCGAGCAACGTCCACGCGACCTTCCCCGGTCCATGGGGCGGTTTCAAGCTGGTGTTCGTCTACCTGTTCATCCTCGGCTGGTCCTCATGGGCATGCGAGGTCTGCGCGACCTTTGCCCCCGAGTACAAGACGCAGCGCGACACGAATATCGCGATGCGCAGCTCGGCGGTGTTCGTCGTCGGCGTGTTCATCCTCGTGCCGCTGGGCCTGGGCGGCGTCACCGGCATCCCGGCGACCGCCACGCAGGAAGGCCAGTTCTATTCGACCGCGCTCCAGACGCTCGCCGGCCACACGTTTGGAACGTTCCTGCTGATCTGCTTGATCGCCAGCCTGATCCTCTCGATGTCGTCGTCGACGGCTGACGGCAGCCGCGCGCTGTACGGGATCTCGAAGGCCGGCCTGACCATCAAGCAGCTCGGCCGGCTGAACAAGTACAACGTGCCCGGGAACGCGATGACCGTCGATCTGGTCGTCAACTGCCTGCTGGTCCTGTTCATCTCCAGCAACCTGGCGATCCTCTACATGAGCAACATCGGCTACATCCTCGCTCACCTGCTCGCGATCAGCGGCTTCCTGCTGCTGCGCAAGGACCGTCCGAATTGGCCGAGACCGCACAAGCTGGGTCCGGTATGGGTACCGATCGCCGGGTTCATGACGGTGCTCGTCGGGTTCCTGCTGGTGGTCGGCGCGCTCGCTCCGCACCTCAACGGCTATGGCACGTGGACAGACTTCGCAATTGGCGTCGGCGTGCTGATCGCCTCGGTGCTGCTGTTCATCTTCCGGCGGGTGGTCCAGGACGGCGAGAAGATCCACTGGCGCGAGGAGACGCCGACAATGCCGGAGGCGGGCGATTGGCCCGAAGGGTTCGAGGCTCCGGCGCCGCCGATGGCCCCCGCCGCCACTTGATCTCGGAGGAGAGCCGACATGCAAAAGATCGTTGTGGGCTACGACGACACCGAGGCATCGCGGCGGGCGCTCGAGCGCGCGGCGAAGCTGGCCCGGGCATTCGATTCAGAGCTGTTCGTGACGAGCGTCGCGCCCGTCCTCTCGGGCATCGGGCGGACCGCTGGTCCGGTCGACCCGGTCGACCCGCCCGAGAAGCACGCCAAGGAACTCGACGCGGCACAGGCCTACCTCGAGGGCGAGGGGCTGAAAGCCGAGTACCTACCGGGCGTCGGCGACCCGGCCGACACGATCATCGAGGCGGCCAACGAGCGGTCGGCTGACCTGATCATCATCGGCACGCGGGAGCCGGGGTTCCTGCAGCGGTTACTCGGACACAGCGTCAGCGGCTCGGTCGCGGCACACGCGCACTGCGACGTCCTGATCGTCCACTGACGCCGCCGCCGTCAGTCGGCCTTGATCTGCCAGCGCGGGCGGTCGGCCACCGCCTGGTACTGGCGACGGCGACGTCTGGGCCGCGCGAACGTCCCCCAGAAGAACCCGATCGTCGGGACGACCAGGATCACGGCCAGCGCACGGCCGGCCACGATGAACCCGACCGAGATCACGACGAGCACCGCGACCACGATCGACGGGATGATCCGGTCGTGCACCCGCTGGCGGTGAAACGAGGCGTACTCCTCCGCGGGGATCTTGTTGGTGTCGTAGCTGCGACCGCAGCTCTCGCACTTCCAGATCTGCCCGTAGCGAAGCTCGCGGCGCTCGCCGCACTCGCACTTGACCGTGATCGGGGGCCCTTTGCGGACCTCCCTGGGAAGCTGCGCCTGGTCGCTCATCTGCTGGTCCCGCGATCCGCCCGCCAAGCGGTCAGTGAGACGGTTGTTCCCACCCCTCGAGCACGCTGGTCTTGTAATCGGTCCCGACCGTCCGCGAGTCTGACACCCATGGACCGAGCTCGGGCTGCAGGAACTTGCAGTGGCGCTCTTTGAGCTGGATCCCGTAGGAGTTGCCCGACTGCAGGTGCTTGATCAGCACCTTGCGGGCGATCTCGTCCTCGCGGCCGGCGGGGATCTGGAAGTAGATCTTGATGAACGAGTTCGAGTAGCGGTCGAACACGGCCGGGACGCCCTCCTCGGCCAATAGCGCCACGTCCTCGAGCCAGTTGATGTCCTCGCCCGGGGTCGCTGCGACCAGATCGACGTCCTCGATCAGTGACATGTCCTCCTGGTAGGGAAAGCGCCTGCCCGACAGGTACTCGGCGTCGATCGCGACGACCTTTTCGGGCTCGCCCGGCAGGTGCCGCACGTCGCCGACGCTCTGCTCACTCATGCGCGGGCACCCCCTCGGGCTCGGCCAGATAGTCGATCGGGTTGGCGATGTGGCGCTCGAGCAACCGCTCGATCCGCGCCAGCGTGCGCTCCTCGGAGACGCCCGGGATGTAGTCGGTCCCCGCCAGCGGCACTTTGGCCATCGCCGCGGCCTCGACCGTCAGCGCGCACAGGTCCTCGGGCTCGAGCGAGTGCACGTCGGTCTTGCCGCACGCCCGCGCCAGCATCTGGCACTCGAGCGTCAGCGTGTGCAGGAAGTTGTAGACGCGGTTGGCGGCCTCGTCGACGTTGAGGCGCTTTCGCAGCTCGGGGTCCTGGGTCGCGACACCGACCGGGCAGCGCCCTGTGTGGCAGTGGTAGCACTGGCCGGCGGGGACGCCGATCGTGCCCTCGTAGTCGGTGACGCCGGGGAGCTCCTTGTTGCAGTTGAGCGCCATCAGCGCCGAGTGGCCGATCGCGATCGCGTCGGCGCCGAGCGCCAGGCACTTGGCGACGTCGCCGCCGTTGCGGATCCCGCCGGCGACGACGAGGTCGATCTCGTCCTCGAGCCCGACGTCCTCGAGCGCTCGCCGCGCCTCGGGGATCGCCGCCATCAGCGGGATCCCGGTCTCCTCGGCGGCCGTGTGCGGCCCGGCTCCGGTGCCGCCCTCGGCGCCGTCCAGGTAGATGATGTCGGGCCCGCACTTGGCGGCCATCCGGACGTCGTCGTAGACGCGCGCGGCGCCCAGCTTGAGCTGGATCGGGACCTCGTAGTTGGTCGCCTCGCGGACCTCCTGGATCTTCAACGACAGATCGTCGGGTCCGAGCCAGTCGGGATGCCGGGCGGGCGAGCGCTGGTCAATCCCGGCCGGGAGCGAGCGCATCTCGGCGACTTGCTCGGTCACCTTCTGGCCCATCAGGTGTCCACCGAGCCCGACCTTGCAGCCCTGGCCGATGAAGAACTCGACTCCGTCGGCGAGCATCAGGTGGTGGGGGTTGAAGCCGTAGCGGCTCTGGATCACCTGGTAGTACCACTTGGTCGACAGGTCGCGCTCGGGCGGGATCATCCCGCCCTCGCCCGAGCAGGTGGCGGTGCCGGCCATCGAGGCGCCCTTGGCGAGCGCCATCTTCGCCTCGAGGCTGAGCGCGCCGAACGACATGCCGGTGATGTAGACCGGGATGTCGAGCTCGATCGGATTGGCGGCAAAGCGCGCGCCGAGCACGGTCTTGGTCGTGCACTTCTCGCGGTAGCCCTCGATCACGAACCGAGTCAGAGTCCCGGGCATGAACATCAGCTCGTCCCAATGCGGGATCTTCTTGAACATCGAGAAGCCGCGCATCCGGTAGCGGCCGAGCTCTGACTTGACGTGGATGTCGTCGATCACCTCGCGGGTGAAGATGCTCGAGTGGCCCAGGACGTTGCGGGCGCTCGGTGCGTTTTCGTCGGCCATGGTCTGCCTCCCTAGAGCACGAGCTTGCGCTCGGAGGGCTCGAGCGCGTCGTAGTTGTAGAGCTTCTTGCCGCACACGAACTTCTGCAGCGCCGGTGGATCGCCGAGGCCGTAGATCGCGAACTTGCGCTGCACGAACTCCCTGTCGGCATCGTCGAATTCGCCCTCGACGCAGTCGACGCCGAGTGACTTGACTCGACCGGCGACGTAGATCGTCCCGTCGTACATCGAGTCCCCGAGCCCGGGGCCGACGTCGCCGCAGATGATCTGGCGCCCGCGCTGCATCATGAAGCCGGTCATCGAGCCGGCGCTGCCGAGCGCGATGATCGTGCCGCCCTTCTGGTCGATCCCGGTCCGCGCCCCCACCTGACCCTTGATGACCAGGTCGCCGCCGCGGATCGCGGCGCCGGTCAGCGAGCCGGCGTTTGACTCGATCACGACGACTCCGGACATCATGTTCTCGCACGCCGACCAGCCCACGCGGCCGGCGATGTGGACCTCGGGCCCGTCGATCATCCCGAGCGCGAAGTAGCCGAGGCTGCCCTCGAAGTTGATCTTGCAGCGGGTCAGCAGGCCGGCGCCAAGCGAGTGGCGGGCGGCCGGATTGAGCACCGTGACCTCGTGGATGCCCTGCTCATAGAGCAGCCAGCGCAGCTCGAGGTTGATCTGGCGGGTGGTCAGCTCCTTGGCGTCGAGGGTCGCGCTGTCGCCTGCGATCTGCGAGATCTTGGGGACCCGGGCATTGAGCTCTACCAGCCCGCGGGCGTCGAACAGCGGCTCCGCCTGCTGGCCGGTCGTCACCGAGTCCATACCATCACCGTCGATTCATAGGGATCGTAGGTTTCTATTTCTCTGTCGATCACGGCCCGGATCGCCATCTCCTCGGAGGCGAGGGCGACCATGTCGTCGCCCTCGTAGAGGACCAGCGGCTTGGCGGCCAGCTCGTCCTTGGCGACCCCGAGGGCGTCCTCGGACACGCAGATGTAGGTGAACACGCCGTCGAGATCCTCGAGGCTGTGGTGCATCGAGTCCTCGAGCGAGTCGCCCTTCGCCATCCGGTCGGCGAGGTATACGGCGATGATCTCCGAGTCGCACATCGACGCGAACCGGTGGCCGTAGGACTCCAGCCGCCGGCGCCATTGGTGGTAGTTGGTCAGCTGGCCGTTGTGGACCACGGCGACGTCGGAGAACGGGTAGGCCCAGTACGGATGCGCGTTGGCGATGTCGACGTCCGATTCGGTCGCCATCCGCACGTGGCCAATCCCGTGCGAGCCGAAGTAGTCGTCGAGGTGGTACGCCGACGCAACGCCCTGCGCGTCGCCGAGGTCCTTGACGATCTCCAGCGCGTGCCCGAGTGAGAGCACCTCGACGTGCGGGACTGACTCGATGTGGTCGGCGAGCAGCTTGAGGTCGCCGCCGTAATCGAGCGCGACGCTGAACGTGTACTCGTTGATGTCGTGGCTGCTATTGACCGTCGCCCCGGCGGCTGTGAGACGGGCCTGCACCTCGCGCCGGCGGCGGCGGACGTCGTTGGCGAAGTCGAGGTCGTGCACGGTCGAGTCGGCGAGCTTGACGCGGACGGTCAGCTCCTCGGTCGGCTGGTGGTACAGCGCGTAGCCGGTCGAGTCCGGGCCCCGGTGCTTCATCGACTGCAGCATGCTCGTCAGGTCACGCCCGATCCGGTGCGCACCGTTTCCGTTCTTGTAGATGATCCCGGCGATCCCGCACATCAGACGGTCCCCGCCGGGTCTCCGCGGCCTTGCGTCGACGCTTTCACGGGAGGACCTCCAGGTACTCGTCTCGCTCCCAGTCGGTGACCGCGGCCAGGTAGCGCTCCCACTCGTCGCGCTTGTACCAGTTGAACACCTTGTAGAGCCGGCCCGGGAGCGCGCCCTTGATCACTTCGTCCTGCGCGAGCGCGTCGAGCGCCGCGCCGAGGCTGTCGGGGACCTTCTCGATCTCCTGGCCCTCGCGCAGCAGGTCGTAGGTGTTGCCCTGCTGGGGCGGGCCCGGGTCGAGCTCGCGGCGGACGCCGTCGAGCCCCGCCTGCAGCAGCGCGGCGGTCGTCATGTACGGGTTGCAGGCCGAGTCGACGCCGCGGTACTCGAACCGTCCGCCGGTCGCCACTCGCACGGTGGTGGTGCGGTTCTGCCAGCCCCAGTTCTTGTAGATCGGGGCCCAGAAGCCGGTGTCCCACATCCGGCAGTAGGAGTTGACCGTCGAGTTGCCGACGCACATCAGGGCGCCGAAGTGATCGAGCATGCCGCCGAGGAAGTGGCGCGCGAGCTGCGAGAGCTGCGCCGGCCCCTCGGGGTCGTGGAAGACGTTGTTGCCCTCGTCGTCGACGAGCGTGAAGTGGTGGTGGTGACCGTTGGCCGAAACGCCGGTGAACGGCTTCGGCATCCAGGTCGGGAGCACGTCGTGCTTGCGACCCACGGCGGCGCACACCTGCCGGTAGGTGGTGAGGTTGTCGGCGGTGCGCAGCGGCCGGTCGAAGCGGAAGTTGAGCTCGAGCTGGCCGGGGGCGTCCTCGTGATCGCCGTAGCTCATGTCGAGCCCGAGCTGCTGGCCCCAATCGACGACATCCAGGAGCACCGGCCGGAGCTCCTCGAACTGGTGGATGTGGTAGCAGTAGGGCTTGGTGACGCCCTCGGGCAGCTTGCCATCCTCGGGCTTCTTGAGCCACATCGTCTCGGGCTCGATCCCGATCATGAACTGGTAGCCGAGCTCCTGCTCGAAGTCGTGCGCGATCCGCCTCAGGTTCTGGCGGCAGTCGGCGTCGAGCAGGTCACCGGTTTCCGTGTCGTAGCAGTCGCAGAAGACGCGCGCGACCCGCGGATCCCAGGGCAGCACGGCGAACGTGTCGAGGTCGGCGATCGCCGCCAGCTCAGACTCCTCGGGGCCGAAGCCGATGTAGTTGCCGTGGCGGTCGGTGAACAGGTTCGCGGTCGCTCCGTACACGAGCTGGTAGCCGCGCTCGGCGACCTGCGAGAAGAAGGTTGAGACGACTCCCTTGCCCATCACGCGGCCGGTGATCGAGACCTGCTGGAAGTAGACGTACTTGATGCCCTCGGACTCGATCCGCCGCGTCAGCTCCTCGATCTTCGCGGCCCGCCCGGGAGCGTTGCGAGCCTCCTCGAGCGTCGCCGGCGCGGGCCCGATCCGCGGGGAGTTGAGAACCGTCTCCACGGTCCCGCCCAGGGCGGCTCTGCCGTTCACTGTTGTCGCCATCTCCACTCCCTCTGTCGTGCCGCCCTGACCATGGGCAGCGCTGATGCTTGGCGCTAGCTAATCACGCGTCAGGCCGCCGGCGGCGGCGGTGGCCCCATGCCCTCAAACTGGACAAATTGGTACACGTCGCGTTTATACCAATCGCCAGAAGCGGGCGCAAGCGTCGCGGCGTGGCGGCACGTTCGGCGTGCTCGCGAGGGCTGCGCGGGCGCCCGCGGCCGGCCTCCGCCGCCCGCCGCGGGCCGCGGTCGGGGCTGGCGCGGCGACCCGGCGACCCCCCCTCGGGGCTGGCGCGGCGACCCGGCGACCCCCGGCCCTGGAGCATGCACGGCGTGACAGATCCGCAGGCCCGGCTTGGATTTGTCACACGATGCACGCCCAGCATCGATTTTGCGACGGATCCGGCGGCCGCCCGCAGCTTTGTCGCAAACAGCAGGTCGACTGGCGGCAGTACGGCGACCGCTCCGATGTTGGGCAGCAGAGAGTCGGATACACGCCTCTCCTGCCCGCTTCCCCAGCAGAACTGGAGTACGGGAACGGCCAGCGCCGTCCGCGCCCGAGGTCGCGCCACGCCAATCCAGGCCAATCCGATCCTTGACGCAGCCCGCAGCCGCGAGCTACCGTTGTTGCGCCACTACCAAATGCGTTGCTTCATAGGCAACAGTAGGAGTCCAGCATGAGCCCGACAGCCTTCCCTCCTCCACCCCGACCCTGGTGATCGGAGCCGGCGTCCATGGCCTCTCGACCGCCTGGCATCTCGCCCGGGCCGGCGAGCAAGTGCTCGTCGTCGACAAGACCGGCGTAGCTGCCGGCGCCTCCGGGATCGCCTGCGGGATCGTGCGCAACAACTACTTCCAGCCGGCGATGCAGGAGCTGATGGCCGCCTGCGTCGAGGTGTGGGAGTCCGAGCCCGAGGCTCTGCACTACCACCCCAGTGGCTACATCGCGCTCGGCCCGCCGGCTCAGGAGGGCGACCTGACCGAGGTCTACGAGCGCCAGCAGAGGATTGGCTACCCGTCCGAGCTGCACGTCGGCGAGGCCGACGTCAGCCGCCATATGCGCTCGCTCTACAGCGACTGGCGCGCCCCCGGTCTGACCGTCTGCCTGCACGAGCACGCCGGCGGCTACGCCTTCAACCGCGAGTCGATGCTCGGGCTCGCCGACCTGGCGCGCGCGGCCGGCGCCGAGATCGTGACCGGCGTCGAGGTGACTGGATTCGAGCTCGACGACTCCGGGGCGGTCACCCGGGTCGCCACCAGCGCCGGGTCGATCGACGTCGAGCGGGTCGTGGTCGCGGCGGGTCCGTGGATCGCCTCGCTGTGGGAGATGCTGGACCTCCCTGACCGCCTCGACGTCCGCCAGCCCGATGGGACGGTGGTCTCAGATCAGCCGATGTGGACCTACTGGTATCTGCAGGAGGGCGAGGTCGAGTTCGACCCCAGCGTGTTCATCACCAACGACGGCAAGTCCTCTCCGGTCCTGCACGTCGACTCAGACCAGCCGCTGCGCGCCGACGACGGCGAGCTGATCACCGAGGACCCGTGGGGCGTCTACTTCAAGCCCGACCGCGAGACCGTCCAGGGTGGCGCCCAGCCGATCAGGCTCGGCAACAGCTTCGAGGTCGACCCCTACCCGACCGGCACCGTCGACCCCGAGTTCCCGGCGCTGTGGTCGGCGTCACTGTCGCATTGCCTGGAGCGCTTCGAGGGCGCCCGCGACCGCTACCGGCAGACGCGCTCCGGCGGCGCGGGCGCGTTCACGGTCGACAACTTCCCGGTGTTCGACTACATGCGCCCGAACGTGTTCGTCGCCGCCGACTCCAACCACGGCTACAAGATGATCGCGGTCGGTCGGGAGATCGCGCGCGTGCTCGGCGGCGAGCACTCGGCGCTGCTGCACCCGTTCCGCTACGAGCGCTTCGCGACCGGCGACCTGCACCCGGTCTCCCACAGCCCGTACCCCTGGAGCTGAGGCCGGCTCGCCCGCCGAGCGACGCCCGCTGAGCTCGCGCCGGCGCGCCTGCGAGCCAGCGGCGCCGCGCAGGCTGCCTGCGGGTCGCGCGGCGGCAGCCGCGACGACCGGGCCCTGGATCCCGAGGATCGCCGCCAGCGCGCCGGCGCGGCCGAACACCGGCGCCGCCAGCGCCGCCAGGTCGGCCTCGCGCTCGCCGATCGCCTCGGCGTAGCCGCGCTCGCGCGACCCGTCCAACTCGGCGCGCGAGCGCGCCGCGGATCGGTGATCGTGCGCTCGGTGAAGCGCGGTCAGCTCCCGCGCCCGTCCGCCGCGTCGCACACGCCCCGGCGCCGCTCGCCCCCGAAGGCCAGCATCACCTTGCCCGGCCGCGGTCGCGTGCGGGACGCTCGGGCGCCCGACGCCGCGCCATGCTGACCACGCTCGACGGCGACGGGACGAAGTCGACCGTGATCGCCTCGCCGCCGCCCGGCACTGACAGCGTCGCCGTCTCGCCCGTCTCTGCGACCAGCCGCGCCAGCAGCGGTCGCGCCCGCTCGCGGACGTCGAGCTGGCCGAGCACCCGGTCTGACAGCGTCACCAGCCTCAGCCCGAGCCGGTAGGGGCCGCCGCGGCGCGCGCTCGACCAGCCCGCGCGTCCTCGAGCGTGGCGAGCAGCCGCGAAGCGGTGCTCGGCGTTGACGCCGATCCGCCGGGCCAGCTCGTTGACGCCCGAGCGCGCCTCGCTGTCGGCCAGCGCGTCGAGCAGCGCGATCGCGCGCGCCACCGAGCCCACCGGGCGGCGCGGCTGTCCGGCGGTCAGCAGCGCGCCCGTACGCGCCTCGGACGCGCTCGAGCGCGCGCGGAGCCGCGCGCCGTTGCCCAGGCCGGCGGACGCGCCGGCCGCCGGCGCTTGCCGCCGACCCGGGCCGGCGCGCGGCGAGTCGAGCGAGCGCATCACCATCACCTCGATCCCGCCCGGCGCGAACAGGTCGCGCGAGTACGCGACGCGGTCGTCGCGGCCGGCGAAGATCAGCTCCTCGAGCTCCAGCCCGGCGGTCGTGCGCCGGATCCCGAGCAGCTTGCCCGGCCCGCTCGCGCGGGGTCAGCAGCGCCGGCATCACGCGGGTGCGCGCGAACGTGATCGGGACCCCGACGTCGATCAGCACGTCGAGCACCATCCGCCCGCGTCGAGCTCGGCGCGCAGCCGCTCCTCGGCCGGCAGCGCGATCGCTCGGGTGCACGACGTCGAACATCACCGCCACCGGCGAGCCGTCGGCGACGCAGCGTGCGCGAGATCGCGGTCGCGTGCGCGTCGGGGTCCAGGCCGAGCGCCTCGCCGGCCTCGCCGCCGACCGCGCGGTGCTCGAGCTTGACGTCGACCGCGACGAGCTCGACCCCGCGCCGCTGCGCCACCGACGAGTAGGGCTCGAGCCGCTCGAGCCGCTCGCCGAACGCGGTCGGCACCGCCATCCGCCCGACGAACGTCCCGCTGCCCTGGCGGCGGACGATCTCGCCGCTCTCCTCGAGCCGCTGCAGCGCGCTGCGCAGCGTCCCGCGCGAGACGCCGAGCATCGCCGCCACCTCGTGCTCGGGCGGCAGCCGGTCTCCCTGGCGGTAGCGCCCCGGGGCGAGCCAGTTGCGCAGCGCCCGCTCGGCCCCGTCGACCAGCGACGGGCGCGCCGGACGGAACCTCCACCCTCCGATTACGCGCTGCTGATCCTCCGGATCGCATTCAGGTGCTCCTCACCGCTTTACGCCGTGATCGTATTCACGCGTGCGGCCGCATTGCGAGTTCTGATGTCAGGCGGTCGTCAGTCTGATGATGTCGCCGTTCGCGAGCGGCAGCTCCGGGTCGCGGCTGATCGGGTCGCCGTTGAGCGTCGCGACGACGGGATCGTCGAGCCCCAGGCCGATCGCATCCGTGAGTTCGCCCAGCGTCCACGCCGTGACAGCCTGCCCGCGCGCGCCATCAGCCTGATCAACGTGGACTTCGACCGCCGGCGCGGGGCGCGCGAGCGCGCGCTCATAGTCGGGGGGCTCGTTGATGTTGGCGACCGAGTACGGCACCGGGTCGTGGCGTGCCAGCTCTGGGTCCGTGAGCAGCTCCTCGCCGGCGAGCCGGCGCACCCGGCAGCGCTCGAACAGGAACGCCGGCTTGCGACGCCCGGCGGCGATCAGCTCGTTCACCGCCGGCAACAGCGACGTCCGGTAGGCGGCGGCGAGCGGCTGGCGAAAACCGCCGACCTCCGGCAGCACAACGTCGGACCGGTCGTCGAGCGCGTCGACGACCCGCCGCACGAAGGCCGGGTGAAGCAGCGGCAGGTCGGTCGATGAGACGTACGCGACCTGCGCCCTGCCGCCGACCGCCGACAGCCCGCCTGCCAGCCCCTGCAGAGGCCCCCGGTACTCCTGTTCGTCGGCTACCACCTCGATGCCGGCAGCGAGCTCGGGCAACTGCTGGCCGCGCGCGGCGACGACCACCACCGGCCCATCGACGCACCGGGCGATGATCCCGGTGACGCGGCGCAGCAGCGTCGAGCCGTGCACGGCAGCGACGCCTTCGGCGACCCCATCCGCGAGGACCGCCCGCCCGCGAGAACAATGCCCGCCGTGTCTGGCACCTACCGGATGGTAGGCATGTCTCAGAAGAGCCCGACCGTGCGGCCGTGCTCGTCGATGTCGATGTTGAGCGCCGCCGGCGTCTTGCCAAGTCCCGGCATCTGCATGATGTCGCCGCACAGCGGCACCAGCCAGCCGGCGCCCGTGTAGGCGCGGATGTCGCGGACCGGGAGGGTGAAGTTCTCCGGCGCGTTGAGCAGCGTCGGGTCGGCCGACAACGAGAGGTGGGTCTTGGCCATGCAGACCGGGAAGGGTCCCAGGCCCTCGCGGGTGAACTGGCCGAGCTTGGCCTCGGCCTCAGGGTAGAAGTAGACGTCCTTGGCGCCGTAGACCTGCGGGCGATGGCCTCGATCTTGTCCTGGATCGGCTCGTCGTCCTGGTAGAGCTGGTGGAAGGTGTTCGGCTGCTCGCAGGCGTCGACGACCGCCTCGGCCAGATCGGCGACGCCGGCGCCGCCCTTGGTGAAGCCTTCGTTGACCTCGGCCGCAAACGCGCCCGCCTCGATCGCGAGGCGCTTGACGAGCTCGCACTCCTCGTTGGTGTCGCCGGGCCGGCGGTTGACCGCGACCACCGCCGGGACGCCGAACGTCTTGATCGTGTTCAGGTGCCGGCGGACGTTCGCGAACCCGACCTCGATCGCCTGCAGGCTCTGAGCACGCTCGACGCGGGGGTCGTCGGCGAGTCCGGAGTGGTGCTTGATCGCGCGCACGGTCGTCACCAGCACGGCCGCCGACGGGGTCAGCTTCCCGAACCGGCAGACGATGTCGAAGAACTTCTCCATCCCCATGTCGGATCCGAAGCCCGACTCGGTGACGACGTAGTCACCGAGCTTCATCCCGATCAGGTCGGCGATCAGCGAGCTGTTGCCGTGGGCGATGTTCGCGAACGGTCCGCAGTGCATCAGCACCGGCTGGCCCTCGAGCGTCTGCACGAGGTTGGGCTTGATCGCGTCCTTGAGCAGCACGGTCATCGCGCCGGCGGCACCGAGGTCCTCGGCCGTGATCGGCCTGGCGCCGTCAAACGAATAGGCGGCGGTGATCCGCGACATCCGCTTGCGCAGGTCCTGAAGGTCGCGGGCGACCGCCATGATCGCCATCACCTCCGAGGCGGCGGTGATGTCGAAGCCGGTCTCGCGCGGATAGCCGTTGGCGCGACCGCCGAGACCGACGGCGATTTGACGCAGCGCGCGGTCGTTCATGTCGACGGCACGCCGCCAGCCGATCCGCAGCGCGTCAATCTTGTGCGGGTTGCCGTGCAGGATCGAGGCGTCGATCATCGCGGCCAGCAGGTTGTTGGCGGCGCCGATCGCATGGATGTCGCCGGTGAAGTGGAGGTTGAGGTCCTCCATCGGCACGACCTGGGTCATCCCACCACCGGCCGCGCCGCCCTTGATCCCGAACACCGGACCAAGCGACGCCTCGCGTAGGCACGCGACCGGGTTGCGGCCGATCACGCCGAGTCCCTGGGTGAGCCCGACGAGCGTCGTCGTCTTGCCCTCGCCGGCTTTGGTCGGCGTCATCCCGGTGACGCAGATCAGCTTGCCGTCCGGGCGGTCCTTGAGGCGATCGAGAACCGACAGCGCGACCTTGGCCTTGTAGCGGCCGTACGGCTCGATCTCGTCCTGCTCGAGCCCGGCGGCCGACGCGATCGCGTCAATCGGTTCGAGTACTGCCTCCTGGGCGATCTCCAAGCTGCTCTTCATGTCTTGTGTCCCTCTCCTGAGATTTCAGTGGCTGACGGCTGCGGCGGCGAGCTCGGAGACGAGCTTGTCCTCGTAGAAACGCTCGAGCCTGAACGGCTCGATCAGGTCCGGCTGGCGTCCGGTGGCGACCAACTCGGCGAGTGTCTTGCCGACGATCGGAGCGGCCTTGAAGCCGTACGTGCCCCAGCCGGCGCTGACGTGGAAGTTCTCGACCTCGGTCTGTCCGAGGATCGGGCTGTAGTCGGGGCTCAGGTCGCAGAGGCCCGCCCAGCTGCGAAGCAGCCGCGCGCGCTCGAGCTGTGGGAACAGCTCCATCGCATGGCGGCTGACGTCCTGGAGGAAGTTCAGCGTCCCCTGCATCCTGTACGTCGTCCAGGGCTCGATCTCGGCGCCCATCAGGAATTCCCCTCGGTCAGTCTGACTCATGTAGACGTGCATTTGGGAGGAAACGATCACGACGTCGAGCAGCGGCTTCATCGGCTCGGTCACGCACGCCTGCAGGATGTGGGTCGTGATCGGCATCGGCACACCCGCCATGTCCGAGATCAGCGTGCTCCACCCCGCGGTGCAGTTGAGCACCTGGCCGGCGTTGATCGTGCCGCGGCTCGTCTTGACCTTGGTCACGCGCCCATTGGCGCGCTCCATCCCCAGCACCTCGGTGTTCTGGTGGATCTCGGCACCGCCCTGGTCGGCGCTGCGCGCCAGTCCCCAGACCACGGCGTCGTGGCGGATGATCCCGCCCGGCGGGTGATACAGCGCCCCCAGGATCGGATAGATCGAGTGCGGGTTGTCGACCTGCATCGCCGGCGCCAGGCACTTGATCTCGTCCGGGTAGATCAGCCGCGAGTCGATCCCGGCCAGGCGGTTGACCTCCGCCCGGTTGGCCATCACGAACATCGCCCGGTCGGAGTGGGCGAGCGTCAGGTGGCCGCACTGCGAGAACAGCAGGTTGAAGTTCAGCTGCTGTGAGAGGCCCTCGTAGAGCTTGACGCTCGCGTCGTAGAAGCGGGCGCCCTCAGGCGTCTTGTAGTTGGAGCGCAGGATCGTCGTGTTGCGCCCGGCGGCGCCGGAGCCGATGTAGCGCTTCTCGAGGATCGCGACGTCGGTGATCCCGTGGTCCTAGAGGTAATGCGCGGTCGCGAGGCCGTGCGAGCCGCCACCGACGATCACCACGTCGTATGAGCTCTTGAGCTCGGACTGGCGCCGCCACATGCGCCGCTTGCGGAAGATGTCAAGCACGCGCGGCCTCCTCGGCGCTGCCCAGCTTGGCTAGCGCGTCAATCCCGATCGGCTGCCCGCCGAGGTGGAAGGCAGCATCGGCGACCACTGACCAGACGTACTCGCCGGTTGCCCACCCGAACAGGATCAGGTAGCGGTCGGGGGTCTCGCAAACCAGGATCCCGGGCTGGCGGGCGATCGAGCCGGGGCGCAGCGCGCCGGGCGGCGTCACCTGCGGGCGCAGGTCAATTGCGCTGAAGCGGGCGATCGCCTCGCGCGCCAGCGGACCGGCCACGGTCAGCGCCGCGAAGGTGGTCGTCACGTCGGTCTGCCGGATACCGGGGGCGTTATCTGGGTGGCCTCCGATCACCAGCGCACGGTTCGTCGTCAGCCTGCACCACCAGGCTTCGTCGATGCGGACCGCGGTGCCGAACGGGAGCGGTTGCCCGGCGAGCTCGCCAAGCTTTTCGCTCGGGCCCTGGAGCTCCACCTTCGTCAGGTGCGAGACGTCGGCCCAGGCGACGGCGTCAGTCGCAGGCTGGGACTTGTAGTCGACCGCGATGTTCCAGCCGTCGCGGACCTCGAAGCGCGCCCCCTCGCAGGCGGCACTGCGCTCCATCGGAGAGCGCGCGACGGCGTCGGCGCTCGTGGTAGCGCTGAGGAAGTCGAGGTTCACGAGCGCAGCACCTCGCCCTCGGGGTCGTAGAACGGCCTCGTCTGGATCTCGCCGTCCAAGCGCCTGCCCTCGTCGGAGATCGTGATCCGGGCGCCGTCACGGGCGAGCGCATTGGGCACCCAGGCCATGCCGATCGTGCGGCCGAGCACCGGCGAGTGGCGCGCGCTGGTCACCTGGCCGGCCGGGGTGCCGTGGTCGTCGACGACCACCGCTCCCTCGGTCGGCACGTCGCCGTTGGGGAGCGTGAAGCCGACCAGCTCAGTAGCGGGCGTTGCCTCGTTGTAGTGCTCCAACGCCCACTTGCCGATCCAATCCTGCTCCTTGTCGAGCTTGACGATCCAGGTCATCGCGGCGCCGAACGGGGTCGACTCGGAGTCCGTGTCCTGCCCGACGATGATGTGCATCTTCTGCAGGCGCAGGATCCGCTGCGGCTCGAGCCCGAACGGGCGCAACCCGTGCGGCTCCCCGGCCGCCAGCAGCGCGTCCCACAGGTGCTCGCCGTAGGCGGCCGGAAAGTGGATCTCGTACCCCACTTCACCGACGAACCCGATCCGCAGAATCAGGCACTGGATGCCGGCGATCAGACCCTGCTGGCCGTCCAGGTACGGGAACGCCTCGTTTGAGCAGTCCAGCGCAGTGACCGCGCCCATGATCTCGCGCGCCTTCGGACCGGCCAGGTTCACCGCGCTCAGCCCCTGGGTGAGGTCAGTCAGCGCAACGTCGAGTCCCCAATCGGCGAGCCACCACGAGAACCACTCATCGACCGCGCCGGCACCGCTCGACGTCGTGGTCACGTAGAAGGTCTCGTCGTCGAGGCGGCAGATCGTCCCGTCGTCGACGATCCGGCCGGCGTCTGAGCTGATCACGCCGTAGCGGATCCGGCCGGGCTTGAGGTTCGAGAAGCGGTTCGGGTATAGACGGTCGAGGAACTCGCCGCGTCGGGCCCGCGGACGAGCAGCTTGCCGAGTGTCGAGACGTCGATCAGGCCGGCGGCCGTGTTGACGGCCAGCGCCTCGGCCTCGGGGTCGCCGTAGTCATACGCGCGGCGCCAGTCACCGGCCCACTTGACGGTCGCGCCGAGCTCGCGGTGGCGGCCGTGAATCGAGGAGCGCTTGGCGGGCTCGACCGGCCGGCCGCCGAGGATCCCCATCGGCACGCTGACCCACGGCGGGCGCGCGGTCGTGGTCCCCACCTGCTCGAGGCTCTGGCCGGTCTGGAGCGCCATCAGCCTGACCGCCGGCAGCTGGCACATGCGGCCCTGGCAGGGTCCCATGGTCACGGTCGTGTAGCGCTTGGAGAGCTCGATCGAGTCATAGCCCTCCTCGATCGAGAGGTGGATGTCCTTGCTGGTCACGTCCTCGCACAGGCACGCGAAGCACTTACCGCGGCCGCTGCCGCTGACCGGCGGCGCGACTGCCACGTCCGGAGCCTCGGGAGTGAGCTTCGAGAGTTCCGTGGCGCGGGCGTGTGAGTGATCGTCACCGAGTCCGAGCGCATGCACGGCGTTGAGCCCCGCGAGCTCCCCGCCGGCCGCAACCGCCCTGTCTGAGTGCTGGCCCGTCACCTCGCCGGCGGCGTGGACGTTGTCGGGCAGCTCCGTCAGCGCGAAGTGTCCACTTGCCGGGTCGTAGGCGCTGCGGGCGCCGGCCTGCAGCGCCAGCGAGGTCGCCGGGATCGCGCCGCCGCTGACGACCAGCAGGTCACACGCGAAGCTGTGCTCGTCGCCGCCGTCGACCGGGGCGATCACGGCCTCGGCGACCACCTTGCGTCCCTTGGCCTCGATCACGGTGTGACCGGCGAACACCGGGATCCCGTCACGGCGCAGCGCACTGGCGGCGGGGCCGGCGTCGCCGCGCAGGTCGGCGACCGCGACGATCTCGACACCGGCGTCTCTCAGCGCCCGCGCCGCCTCAAGGCCGCGGTCCGACGTGGTGGCGATCACGGCACGCCTGCCCGGACTGACCGCGTACAGCGCCGCCAGCCGCCGCGCGCCGCCGGCCAGCATCACACCGGGGAGGTCATTGCCCGCGAACACCAGCGGCTGTTCGATCGCGCCGGTGGCGATCACGTGCTGCTGTGCGCGGACCTGGTGCAGTGTGTCCTGCTGCCAGACGGCCACCAGGCCGTCGAAGTATCCGAGCGCCGATGCGCGTTGCAGGATCTCGACGCCGGCTGCGTTGGCCGCCTCGACGAGGGTTTGCGTCTCGCTCTGGTCAGGCTCGATCAGCTGCTGCCCGCCCGGGGCCGGCCCCTCGTCGGCGAGCACCACGTCGGCGCCGATCCGGGCGGCCGCGACCGCCGCGTTGAGGCCCGCAATCCCCCCGCCGATGACCAGCACGTCGGCGTGGCGGCGGCGGTACTCGGTCCGCCATTCGCGCTCGGCCTGCTCCTCACGGAGCTTGCCGAGCCCGGCCGCATTGCGCAGCAGCTTCTCGTACAGCGGCCACAGCTTCCGGGGTCGGATGAAGGTCTTGTAGTAGAAGCCGGGCGGGGTGAACGGGCCCCCGGCGATGTCCGTCGCCCGCATCGCGTCAAGCTCCAGCGACGGCACCGCGTTGAGGTGCTCGACCTTGATCCCCTCTCGGACCGGCTCGATGCACGCCCGCGCGCCCGGCGCCCCATCGACCGCGACGATGCAGTTCGGGCATTGGCCGGCGCAGCACATCAGCCCGCGGCGGCGGTGGTACTTGAAGCTGCGCGAGAACGTGCGCTGCCCGGCGGCGTAGAGCGCCGAGCCGATCGTGTCGCCCTCGTATGCCTCGACGCGCTTGCCGTCGAACGTGAAGCTGACCTTGGTGGCGCGTTCGATCCGCTCGCCGGACTGTTGGGGGAGCCGGCTCACGCCGCGTCCTCTCCCGACGGATGCCTGACCCGGCTCACGCCGCGTCCTCTCCCGACGGATGCCAGACCCGGCTCACGCCGCGGCTCCGCCCGGCGGCGCGTCCGCCGGCAGCGCCGTGAACAGCACCTCGTTGGTCACCGTGTCGCGCTCGGCGATGAACCACACGCGGCACCCGGAGCGGTGAAACCACCACTCTCGCTGGACGCCGGCGACGTTACGCCGGAAGTAGTTGTAGGTATTGAGCTCGCGGAAGCTGGGCCGGGACTTGGGCCGCGGCGTCACCTCTCCCCCGTACCCGAAGTCGGTCACTTCGCGCGCGCCGCAATTTGGGCACTCCAGCACGAATGACACGCGTCTGACGCTACGACCGCCCGTTGATCGTGTCCAATATCTTGTTTAGGCTTATTGATAGGTTCTGCATATCAATGGAACTTCGCCAGCTTCGCTACTTCATCGCCGTCGCCGAGGAGCTCCACTTCCGACGCGCGGCGGCTCGGCTGCACATGTCACAGCCGCCCCTCAGCCAGCAGATCGCCGCGCTGGAGGACGAGCTCGGGTGCCGGTTGCTAACCCGGACCCGGCGGCGCGTCGAGTTGACGGCCGCCGGCGAGGCGTTTCTGCGTGACGCCCGCGCGATGCTCGACGAGCTCGACGTCGCGGTCGCGACCGTGCACCGGATCGAGACCGGCCAGGCCGGACTGCTGCGCGTCAACTTCGTCGGCTCGGCACTGCTGTCGATCGTGCCCGGGATCGTGCAGCGCTTCCGCCGCGCGCGACCTGACGTCGAGATCGAGCTGCGCGAGCGCTCGACGGTCGAGCAGCTGCGGGCGCTCAACGCCGGCGTGGTCGACGTCGGGCTCGTGCGACCGCCGATCGAGCCCGATGGCGCGCTCGCGACTGAGGTCGTCGTCCGCGAGCGGACGGTCGCCGCGATCCCCTCCGGCCATCCGCTCGCGAAGCTCTCGCGCGTGCCGCTGCGGCGGATGGCGGCCGAGCCGCTGGTGCTGTTCCCGCGTGACCAGGCGCCGGGCTTCCACGACCTCCTGACCGGCCGCCTGGCGGCGACCGGCACCTCCCCGCACGTGGTCCAGTACGCGCCCGAGATGCTGACGATCATCGGGCTGGTGGCCGCGGGGATCGGCGTCTCGCCGGTGCCCGCGTCACTCGCGCACCTGGCGCTGGACGGGGTCACCTACCGGCCGCTGATCGGCGCGCCGGCGAGCGAGCTGCTCGCGGTCTGGCGGGCCGACGACGAGTCGCCGCTGCTAGGCGCGTTCCTGGCCGAGGCCCGTGCCGCGCCGGCGCCCTGACCCGCACGGCGCCCTGCGCCTCCCGCACCCTGCATCGGGCGCTTTAGACTCGGGTCTGGAGCGATGACCGAGCCCCTCGATCCACCCGAACGCCTGCTCTGCGGTCCCGGCCCGAGCACCGTCGATCCCGCGGTGTTGGCGGCGATGCAGCGCCCGATGCTCGGGCACATGGACCCTGACCTGCAGGACATCCTGCTCGAGGTCGTGGAGCTTCTGCGCGAGACCTACCGGGCATCCGGCGGGGTCGTGCTGCCGCTGCAGGCGACCGGCACCTCGGGCATGGAGTGCGGTCTGGCGCACCTGCTCGAGCCCGGCGAGACCGCGATCGTCGGCGTCAACGGCTTCTTCGGGCGCCGGATCGTCGAGATCGCGCGCCGGCTCGGCGCCGAAGTGGTGACCGTCGACGCCGACTGGGGCGAGCACGTCTCCAACCAGAAGCTGCTCGAGGCGCTCGAAGCGCACCCCGAGACGCGAGTGATCGCGGTCGTCCACGCCGAGACCTCGACCGGTGTCGAGCACCCGCTCGCCAAGCTCGGCGACGAGCTGCGCGGGCGCGACGTGCTGCTGATGGCCGACTGTGTGACCTCGCTCGGCGGCGTCGAGCTCGACTTCGACGGCTGGGGCATCGACTACGCCTACTCGTGCACCCAGAAGTGCCTCGGCGCGCCGCCCGGAATGTCGCCGGTCGCGGTGTCGGACCGCGGGCTCGAGCGGATCCAGGCGCGAACGCATCCGGTGCCCTACTCCGTCGACCTCGAGCTGCTGTCGCGCTATTGGGTGACGCGCCCCGCCACCTATCACCACACGGTGCCGGTACTCCATGTGTACGCGCTCCACGAGGCGCTGCGCCAGGTCGCGGCCGAGGGACTCGAGGCCCGGTGGGTCCGCCACGCCCGCGCCGGAGCGCAACTCCAGGATGGGCTGCGCGAGCGCGAGCTGAAGCTGCTGGCCGAGCCCGAGTACCAGCTCGCCCCGCTGACCGCCGTCCGCGTCCCGGAGGGCGTCGACGCCAAGCGCGTGCAGACGCGGCTGCTTCGCGAGCACGGGATCGAGGTCGGCGGTGGACTGGGCCCGTCGGCGCCGCAGATGTGGCGATTGGGACTGATGGGCTACAACGCCCGCGCCGAGGTCGCCGATCGCCTGCTGACCGCGCTCGACGCGGTCCTCGCCGACGAGCCGGCGCTCAGCAACGCATAACGGCCGGCGGCCGGCGGCCGGGCACACCGGAAGCCTCCAGGCGTCTATGTGAGACCGGCTTGAGCCTGCGCGGCGAGCAGCGTGTTGCGCAACAGCATCGCGATCGTCATCGGGCCGACCCCCCGCGGGACCGGCGTGATCAGCCCGGCGACCTCGACCGCTGAAGCGAACTCGACATCACCCACGAGGCCCTCGTCAGTCCGGTTGATGCCGACGTCGATCACCGTCGCGCCGGGCTTGATCCAGCTGCCCTTGACCATCTGCGGGCGCCCGACGGCAGCGACGAGTACGTCGGCGCGCCGGCAGACAGCGTCCAGCTCGCGGGTCCGCGAGTGGCAGATCGTGACCGTCGCGTGCTCTGCGAGCAGCAGCGCCGCGACCGGCTTGCCAACGAGGTCCGAGCGCCCGACGACGACCGCCTCTGCCCCGCGCAGCTCGACGCCGTGGCGGCGCAGCAACTCCATCACCCCCGCCGGTGTGCAAGGCCGCAGACCCGGCAGCCCCTTGGCGAGCAGCCCGGCCGAGATCGGCGTCAGCCCGTCGACGTCCTTGGCTGGATCGATCAGCGTGGTCAGGTAGGAGCCATCGATGTGCTCGGGCGTCGGCAGCTGTAAGAGGATGCCCGAGACCTGCGGGTCGTCATTGAGCCGGCGCAGCAGCGCTTCGACCTCGTCCTGCGACGAGTCCGCCGGCAGGTCGTACGCGAAGCCCTCGATCCCGACCTCGGCGCTCGCGCGCTGCTTGCCACCCACGTACACCGCCGAGGCGGGGTCGTCGCCGACCAGAATCGTGGCCAGCCCGGGCCGCTGCCCGCCGCGATCGCGCCACTGCTGGATCTCGGTACGCAGCTCGCCGCGGATCTGCTCCGCGACCGCCTTGCCGTCGATCACCGTCGCGCTCATCGGACCAATTGGTACAACATGTACTGGATGGACGGAACCCTAGCGCCGCCGACCGCCGACCGGCTCGTGGCCCGGCTACAACGGGTGCCGCTCGACTGCCCGCTGACACCGATGCAGCTGCTGCAAGCACTGGCCGACGAGCCGATGCCGTTCGCGCTGACCGGTAGCTGGGCCGGCGGCGGCGCGATCGTCGGTTCAGACCCGCTGAGCGTCGCCGGCCAGACGGCCGATCCGTTCTCGACCCTCGACCAGCTGCCGACGCCGGCGGACGGCGACCGCCAGCACCCGGACGCGGTCGGCGGCGGCTGGTTCGGCTGGCTCGGCTACCGCCTCTCTCACCGGATCGAATCGCTGCCGGCGGGACCGCCGCGCCCGGTCGCGCTGCCTGACTTCCATCTCGCCTACTACGACAACGTGCTGCGGCTCGATCGGGCCGGACGGTGGTGGTTCGAGGCTCTGCTCACAGAGGCGCGGCAGGCGGCGCTCGATGCGAGGCTCGCGCGCATCCGTCGCAAGCTCGCCGCGGCGCCGGTCACGGCCGACGGCTACCTCGCCCCCGCGCCGCTGACGCTCGCTACCGCAGCCGCCGACCATCACGTCAATGCGGTCGACGACTGCCGGCGGCGGATCGCCGAGGGCGAGATCTTCCAGGCCAACATCTGCCTTCGGCTGCAGACGTCGTTCGCGGGTTCGATCGCGGAGTTGCAGGGGCGGGCGCTGGAAGCGATCTCGCCCCCGTACGGGGCCGTGTTCTGCACCCCGGGCGGCGGGATCGCGAGCCTGTCGCCAGAGCTGTTCCTCCGCCGGCGCGGCCGCAACGTGGTCACCGGCCCGATCAAGGGAACGATCGTCCGCGAATCCGATCCAGCCGCCGCAGCCGCGGCGCGCAAGCGGCTCACGCGGTCGGGCAAGGATGCAGCCGAGCACGTGATGATCGTCGACCTGATGCGAAACGACCTTGGGCGCGTGTGCGCATACGGATCGGTCAGCGCGCCGCGGCACCCGACGGCCGAGCCGCACCCGGGCGTCTGGCATCTGGTCTCGAGCGTCCGCGGCGAGCTGCGCTCCGGGGTCGGGGACGGCGACCTGCTGCGAGCCACGTTCCCACCCGGCTCGGTCACCGGCGCCCCGAAGGTGCAGGCGATGAAGGTGATCGCCGCGCTCGAGCCGACCGCTCGCGAGGTCTACACCGGGGCGATCGGGTACGCGAGCCCGATCGCCGGCCTCGAGCTGAGCGTCGCGATCCGGACGTTCGAGCTCGCCGACGGCCATCTGTGGCTCGGCGCGGGCGGCGGTATCGTCGCCGACTCCGATCCGCGGGCGGAGCTCGAGGAAGCGCTGTCCAAGGCGCGACCGCTCGCCGCCGCAATCGGCACCCACGTCCGTGCCGGCTCGGATGCAGCTCGCGTCGCCTGACCCGTCACTGGGAGTGTTCGAGACGGTGCTCGCGCGTGGCGGTCGCGTGCAGGCGCTCGACGCTCATCTCGAACGGCTGGCCGGCTCGGTCGCGGAGCTCTACGGCCTTGCGCTGCCCGACGGCCTGCGAAGTCAAATCCGCGCGCTCGGCGCGGGCGACCCCGGTCCCCGGCGGCTGCGAATCGATGCGATTCCGGCGGACGAGCTGCGGATCGAGCTCACGAGCTCACCGCTACCCGACAGCGCCGGCGCGGGAGTGCGCTGCCGGCCAGTCGTCGTGCCCGGCGGCCTCGGGCACCACAAGTGGCGTGACCGGCGGCTGCTCGACGGACTCGACGCCGACGGGCACGTGCCGCTGCTGATCGACTCCGGCGGCGAGCTGCTCGAAGCCGCGTGGGCGAACGTCTGGCTGATCGAGGACGGTCGGCTGCTGACGCCGCCGGCCGACGGGCGGATCCTGCCCGGCGTCACCCGCGCGAAGCTGTTCGAGCTCCGTTCACAAGCCCGCGAGGAGCCGGTCACGCTCGCCCGCGCGAGGTCGGCGCAAGCGCTGTTTTTGACTTCGGCGCTCAGACACGCGGTCGTCGCGACGCTCGGGGAGCATCTCGTACAAGCGGGCGAGGTCACGGAGATTCGCGCCGCGCTGAGTGCTTCGAGCTGAGCAGGGACAACGGGCGCATGTGACTTGTGGCCGGATGGCCATATCCGCGTCGCAGTGGCGCTTCTACAGTCCGCGGGCGTGCTAATCCGACACGCAGACCCGGCCGCCGACGCGGCCGACTGCGCTTGCGTCTACCAGCCCGCGGTCCAGGACGGCGTCGCCTCGCTGGAGGAGACAGCGCCGTCGGCCACCGAGATGCGAACCCGGATCGAGAGCGTCTCGAACTGCTACCCGTGGGTGGTCGCCGAGCTCGACGGCGAGCTCGCCGGCTACGCCTACGCAACCCAGCACCGTGCCCGGGCTGCGTACCGGTGGGCTGCCGACACGAGCGTCTACGTGTCACCAGCGCATCAGCGGCGCGGGGTTGGCCGCGCGCTCTACGGGGCGCTGCTGCCGCTGCTCGTGCGGCAGGGCTTCTACATCGCCTGCGCCGGGATCACGCTGCCCAACGATGCGAGTGTCGGGCTGCACGAGTCGTTCGGCTATGTGCCGGTCGGCAGCTACGAGCGGATCGGCTTCAAGTTCGGTCGCTGGTGGCCGGTGGGCTGGTGGCAGCTGCAACTGCGCGAGCAGGCTGACGGGCCGGCTCCGGCCGAGCCTGGTCCACCGGCGCGGCTTGACGCCTGAGCTTCACGCACTCGGCGCGCGCTCGCGCGGGCCGATCAGCGGTCGCGCTCTTCGAGGATCAGCGCCAGCGTCGGACAGGCGTCGGCCGCGCGGCGCGCGAGCCCGAGCAGCTCGGGCGGGACCTCTGACTGGTCGAGGATCGGATACCCCCAGTCGTCGAGCCGGATCAGCTCCGGGAGCAGCTCGGCGCAGAGGCCGTGCGCCTCGCACATGATCGGGTTGACGCGCAGGTGGGCCCGCGGAGCAGGGGCGCCGCCGCGGCCGGCACCGGTAGCCGAGCGCCGGGCGCTCACCGCCGCGCCCCCACGACCACCCCGCCGAGCGGCAGCCCGGCGGGCTTGGCCCGGCAACGCCCGTTGCGGTGGCCCTCGAGCTCGTGTGAGAAGACCGCGAGCGCACTCTCGACGAACCGCGCCGCACCATCGGGGTGATGGCAGGCGCCACGGCCGCGGATCTCGGCGGTCCAGCGGCGCAGGCGCTCCAGCTCGCGCGGGTGCGCGGCCCCGTCGGCGAGCGCGCCGACCGAGTCGGCGATCGCAGCCAGGCCGTGGACGCACGGCCCGCACTGGCCCGCCGATTCGTTGGCTAGGTAATCGATCACGCGGGCGCTCTCGTGCAGGCCGCAGGCGCTCCGGCCGAGCGCGATCAGGACCCCGGAGCCGAGCGCGCAGCCGACCGAGCGCAGCTCCTCGCGCGACAACCGCAGGCCCATCGCCCGCGAGGACTCGACCCAGGTCCCGAAGTATCCACCGACGAGCAGCGCCTGCAGCGGCTCGCTCGGGCCGCCGGCGGCGGCCAGCAGATCGGTCATCGGAGTGCCGAATGCAAGCTCGTAGACGCCCGGCGTCACGACCGCACCCGAGATCGTCACCAGCGCCGAGCCGGGGTCGGCCTCGCTGCCGAGCTCGCGAAACCACTCGGCGCCGAAACGCGCGATCAGCGCCAGCTGTGAGAGCGTTTCGGGGTTGATGATCAAGGTCGGGCGGCCACGCAGCCCCCGCTCGTACGGGCGCGGAGGGACGAACGTCGGCTTCGAGACGCCGCGCGAGAGATAGTGGACGACCGCGGTCTCCTCGCCGGTCACGTAGCCCTCGGGCCCGGTCACGACCTGCAGATTGACCTTGTCCTCGCGGACCGCGATCGCCCCTTCCAGCGCCCTGGCGACGTCCGGGGTCCCGTCACCCACCTTGACGACCGCCTCGGTCGCGCCGACCGCGCGGGCCGCGAGCACCGCCCCGTCGAGCACGAGATGGGGCAGCCTGGCCATCAGCAGGCGGTCCTTGGCGCTCGCGGGCTCGGTCTCGGAGCCGTTGACGACCAGCATCGCTCCGCGGCGGCGAGCCGCGACCGCGCGCAGCTTCGTGGCAGTGGGGAAGTCGGCGCCGCCGCGCCCGCGCAGCCCACTGCGCTCCACGATCTCGATCAGCTCCGGCCCGGAGATCGACGGCAGTCGGCCGTGGACGGCCGCGTGATCGGCGCGGGTCATCGTCGCGCCCGCGGCGCCGAGTCCGGCGAGCAGGCGGGGAAGGCCGGGCGGACCCGCGGTCGCCATCATCGGCTCCCAGCCGGCGTGGCGCTCAGCGTGCCGGTGACCGCGTTGGTCTGCGCATCGATGTGGAGGTGGACGTCGAGCGTGAACGCCGTCCCAGAGCCGCCATCGACCCGGGCGACGAGGTGCTCGCCTTCGAGCGAGGTGATCTTGCCTTCGAGCACGGCCGGTACGCCGGCGGCGATCAGATCCACCTGGCTGCCGGTCAGCGAGAGGCCACCGCTTTGCACGGGCGCGCCGGCGAGCCGGACCCGGAGGCGCCCGCTACTGCCGCCGTGAAGGCGCATGCTGAGGTCGACGATCGAGCCGGCCTGCAGCTGCGCCTGCTTGAGCGAGCCGACCAGCGACGCCGTGAACGGACGCGGGACATACGAGGTGGGATCCGCTCCGCCGCCACTGTCGCGACCGGTGACCGCCACCGGTGCCGACGGCTTCGGGCCCAGCAGCTTCGACGGCGTCCCGGCGCGCCGGGCCCAGCCCGCCTGGAGCGGGCCGACGACCGTGAACACGGCCAGCACGATCGGCGTCGCGACCGCGAGTGCGATCGCCGGACCCTGCAGCGCCGGCAGCGGGCGCTCGGCGCGCGAGATCCGCAGGCAGATCGCGATTGCGACCGCAGCGACGCACGCGGCGGTCAGCAGCAGCATCCACCAGACCTTCGTGTCGCTGCCGGTGCCGAGACCGTGGAGCACCGCGATCGGCCAGCTCGCGTAGGCCAGCCAGTGCACGGCGCGCCACACCCCATATCCGAGCCTGCGGCGGACGAGACTGGTGATCGCGAGCGCCAGCAGCAGGTCGAACGAGAGCGCTCCGAACCCGAGCCACAGCGGCCTGTAGCTCGAGCTGAACGGGATCACCGCCGCGGCGAGCGAGATCGGCGCGAAGCTGTCGAGCACGCTGGTGATGATGTGGATCACGAGCACGACGATCACCAGCAGCGAGACGTCGCGGTGGACGGTGTCGAGCGCGAACCGCGGCCATAGGTCAGACGAGTAGCGCAGCGAGCCGAGGATCCCGAGCACGACGCTCGCGGTCAGCAGCACGAGCGCGACTGCGCCCGAGCCGCGGGTCAGGTACCAGTAGGCGCTTGGGCCGAGCGTGGCGGCGAACGAGCTCAAGCGATCGCCTCCGCGCGCGCCGGCGCGAGGTCGTCGCTTTCCGCCGGCCAGCCGGCGATGTGCAGCGCCACCCCTTCGACGCTGACCAGCCGACTCGGAAGCCCGAGTGACGCCAGCCATCGCGCCGACCGCTCACCGCGCACGACCGCGGCGGTGCTCGCGATGTTGGCGTCCAGGGAGGACGAGGCGGCGACACTGACCGTCCGCCAGCCGCCGGCGACCGGCAGGCCGGTGGCCGGATCGAGCAGGTGATGGACCGTCTCGCCGTCCGGACCGCGCCAGCGGCGCGTGACCGTGCTCGACGTGGCGAGGCCGCCGGAGCGGATCGTGATCGTCTGGCCAGGGGCCGATGCGGGCGCGCGATGATCGTCGGTGACGCGTACGCGCCAGCCGCCCGGCGGGGGGTCGCCGGCCGTCGCCAGGTCGCCCCCGAAGCTGACCAGCACCCCACACCCCGCCGCGGCGCACGCATCGCGAGCGGCATGGTCGGCCGCCAGCGCCTTGGCGGTCGCGCCGAGGTCGAGTCTGACGCCCTGGCCGAGTGCGACCGTGCCTTTTTCGGCCTCGACACGGATCGTCCTCCAGCCGGGGACGCGCTGAAACGACACTCGCCCGACAGCCGAGGAGTCGCGGCTGGCGACGACCGAGAAGTCCTCGTCGTATCCGAGCGCGATCAGCGCGTCGCCGAGCGTCGGATCGACGTCACCTTCGGTCAGCGCCGCGGCGCGCACACCAGCCGCCACCGCTTCGATCATCAACGGCGAGACGCTCACGGCGTGGCCGGCCGCTCGATTGCACGCGTTCAGCTCGGAGTCCTCACGAAAGCGCGAGCAGGCACGATCGAAGGCCTCGATGGTCCCCTGCACTGCAGCGACCGCGGCTCGGATACCGTCGTCTTCGGACGCCACCACCACCGCCGTGCTACCGAAAGCCGGCAGGCTTGTAGAGGCGGTCAAGAGCCTCCGGAGACGACCGGCGGCGCGGAAGGCTGTGGCTGGGGGGCCGGAGCCGACTGCGTCTGGGTCGGCGGTTGAGTCTGCGTCTGCGCCTGGGTCTGGGTCTGGGGCGGGGCCGACTGATCGGACTGCGGTGGGCTCGCCGGCCCCTGGAGGCCGAGCTGACCCGGGTTCGCTAACGGCGGCATCACGAGCGCCGCGCGCGACCTGACAGTGGAAGTGACTGGCGGAGGCGTCGTCTTTGCCCCAAGCGTGCGGCCCGGAGCGACGGCGCTGACGACCCCAGCGATCGCAGCGGTCAACACCCCGGCGCCGATGATCGTCGCGCCGCGGACACGGCCGATCCTCGCGAACGCCGCCTCGCGCAGGCGCTGTGCTGTCGCTCGGTCGGGCCTCGGCCCTGGATATCCGCCGCTATTCACACCTAGAACCTGGCGTGAGTCGATCAGTTGGGAGTAAGAGAAAAATGAGAATTCAGCTACCGCCTTCGGCTTGCGCGATCGGCAGCTGCACGGTGAATTCTGCGCCCTCGAGCGAGATCTTGCCCCGATGGGCCTCGGCGATCGCGGCTGCGATCGACAGCCCGAGTCCGGATCCGGGGCGACCGGTCGCATCGGGAGCGCGCCAGAAGCGCTCGAACACGTGCTCGCGCTGCTCGGGGTCCGGCCCCGGACCCTGATCGCGGACCGCGATCAGCGCCGCTCCATCGGTTGCGCTGACTGCAACGGTCACCTCTCCGTCCGGCGGTCCGTGCACGAGGCCGTTCTCGATCAGGTTGCCGAGCAGCCGCGCGAGCGCGTCACGGTCACCATCGACCTCTGCCGGCTCAAGCCGCTCGACAACTATCCGGCGATCGCCTAACTGATCGACGACCTCGCGCGTCAGCTCCGCCAGCTCGACGCGCGATCCGGTGGCGCTGCCCGTGGCGTCCACGCGCTCGAGCGCCAGCAGCGCATCGACGAGGCGGGCGAGTCGGATCGCGTCGTGGCGCAGGTCGTCGAGCACCTCCTGGTCGGCGCCGTGGCGCGAGATGTACTCTACGTTGCCCAGCAGCGCGGTCACCGGCGTGCGCAGCTCGTGCGACGCGTCGGCGAGAAACCGGCGCTCGCTGGCGCGCGAGGACTCCAGCGACGACAGCATCCGGTTCAGGACGCCGGTCAGCTGACCGATCTCGTCGACCGTCGCCGGCTCGGGCAGCCGCTGGGACGGATCGGCTGTGCGCTCGATCTCGCCCGCCGCGACCGCAAGCCTGCGCAAGGGCGCCAGCACCCGCCGGGTGAGCAGCGCCGCCGCGAGCGCCGCCAGCAGCACCACCCCCACACCGATCAGGGCCACCACGAGCCCGAGGTTATGGAGCGTCTGAGAGATGTCGCTGGTGTCGGAGGCGACCAGGACTGCGCCCCCCGCGGCCGGTCCCGACACGTCGGCGATCGGCGCCACGAACATCCGGAACGGCTGGCCGTTGACGGTCACGTCCTCGAGCCCGGTGCGCCCGTCGCGCAGCGCCGAGCGCACGAGCGCGTCCTGCGGCAGCAGCTCGGCCCCGAGCGCCAGGGAGCTGGCGAGGATCCTGCCGCGCGAGTCAATCACCTCGACCGCAAGTTCCCGGCCCGAGACGGGGCTCTCGAGCGCGCCGGGATCGCGCAGCACCGCGGGCGCCGAGACCGCTAGCTCGGCCACGTCCTGCGCCCGCTGGCGCAAAGCTGTGTCCAGTGAGCCGCGCAGCTTGGCGCCGACCACGACCACGGTCACGATCGCGAACAGCACCACAGCGGCGAGAATCGTGGCCGCCGTCGCCGCGGCGAGCCGCGTCCGTAGCGATCTGGGGAATTGCACTTGCCTGTCCGCCCCTAGCAAATTGAACAAGTTTGTGTTTTCATGACAAAAGGGCGTAATCCCTACTAAGTTGGCCGGGATGAGACACCAAGGACGGTTGCCGATACCCGAGCCCCCCCGGGAGCAAGGGGTGGCACGCGTCTTGTTGATCACGGAAGATCCGCGTTCGGCGATGCTGATCGGCGAGATGTTGCGCCTCGGTTGGCCGCAGGGACTGGTGGTAGCCCACACGCAGCGGGTGGCCGACGCGGTCCAGGAGCTCGGCCAGTACGGCGCCACCTGCGTCCTGCTCGACCTCGCCGGCGAGGCGCCGACGTTGTCCGGATCGATCGAGCAGTTGCGCGGGGCGGCGCCCGACGTCCCGATCATCGTCGTCGCCGAAGACCCGACTGAGGAGCTCGGCATCGCAGCCGTCAAGGCCGGCGGCCAGGACTTCCTGCGCCGCTCCGAGCTCAACCCCAAGCTTCTGGCCCGGGCCGTCCGCTACGCGGTCGAGCGCAACCGCTCCGGGGTCGAGCTTGCCTACCAGGCGCTCCACGACCCGCTCACCGCGCTTCCCAACCGGGCGCTGTTCGTCGACCGGCTGACGGTCGCGCTCGACCGCTCGCGGCGGACCAGCACAGCCGTCGCGGTCCTGTTCCTCGATGTCGACGGCTTCAAGCGGATCAACGACTCGATGGGGCATCCGGCGGGCGATGTGCTGCTGACGGTACTCGCGGATCGCTTCCGCGACATGCTGCGGCCGATGGACACGGTCGCCAGATTCGGCGGCGACGAGTTCACGTTCCTGTTCGAGGAGCTCGAATCCGAGCGCGAGGCGATGGTGATCGCCGAGCGGATCAACCACTCTGCGAGCCGGCCGCTGAGCCTCGGCGACAGCCAGACGTCGGTCACGGTCAGCATCGGAATCGCGCTGGTCACTGACCCGACGATCACGCCCGACAACGCGATCCGTGACGCGGATCTCGCGATGTACCGCGCCAAGGAGCTCGGCGGGGCCCGCTTCGCGATCTACGACGACGCCGCGCGCGGCGCCGCGACCCAGCGTGTGGTCGAGCTCGAAGAGTCGCTGCGTGACGCGCTCAAACGCTCCCAGTTTCGGGTCCATTACCAGCCACGCGTGACGCTCAACGGCGACACCGGGCTGGCCGGCTTTGAAGCGCTGGTTCGCTGGGAGCATCCCGAGCGCGGCCTGATCGACGCCAATCAGTTCGTCTCGCTGGCCGAGGACACCGGCTTGATCGTGCCGATCGGCGAGTGGGTGCTTGGCCAGGCGCTGGCGGACGTGGAGCGCTGGCACCGTGAGCACCCCGAGGTCACGGTGTCCGTCAACCTCTCCTCGCGCCAGCTCGAGGATCCGGGGCTGGTCACGACTCTCGCGGCGGCGATGCGGGCCACCGGTGCGGACCCGAGCCTGCTCTGCCTCGAGGTGACAGAGGACACGGTCGAGCACAATCCCGCCCTCGCGGCCCGAATGCTCGACGCGGTCAGCCAGCTTGGTATCAAGGTCGCGATCGACGACTTCGGCACCGGTCATTCGTCGCTTTCGAGCCTCCGGGGCTTGCCGATCGACTCGATCAAGATCGACCGCTCGTTCGTGTCCGGGCTGGGTACGGACCCCGATGGCGCGGCGATCGTTGGTGCGCTGGTCGAGCTCGGCCACGCGCTTGGGCTGACCGTGGTCGCCGAGGGGGTAGAGACTGACTCGCAGCTCGCGCGGCTGCGCGATCTCGGTTGCGACGGGGCGCAGGGCTTCCTGTTCTCCAAAGCGCTGCCCGAGGACCGGGTCGACGAGCTGCTGGCGCCGGGCTGACACGGCCGCACGCCCGCGGCCCTTTACGCCCGCAGCACGAACCCCGAGCCCCGCAGCGTCCTGATCAGCGGCGGGTCGCCGAGCTTGCGCCGCAGGCGCGTGACGTAGCGGTCGACGACGTTCGGCTCGGCGGCGCCGCCCCAGATCTCGTCGATCGCGTGCTCGCGGGTCACCGTGCGCCCGGACTCGCGCAACAGCAACTCGAGCAGCGCCGCCTCGCGGCCGGTGAGCTCGATCGTCCGTGAGCCGCGGGTCGCGGTCCGGGCCAGCCGGTCGAGCACCAGATCTGCGTATGAGAGCAGCGCGTCGGTCTGCTTGCCACGGCGGGTCAGGGCCCGCAGCCGCGCGACCAGCTCCGCATGCGCGAACGGCTTGACGAGATAGTCGTCGGCACCGGCCTCGAGCCCGGCGACTCGATCCACCACCGCGTCGCGGGCGGTGAGCATCAGGATCGGGGTCCCGAGGCCCCTTCCGCGCAGCCGCCGACAGACCGAGAGTCCATCGATCGCCGGCATCCCAACGTCGAGGACGATCACGTCCGGAGCCGCTTGTTCGGCCGCCGCCAGCGCTGCGCCGCCGTCTGGCGCCGCCGTCACCTCGAAACCCTCGGCACTCAGGGAGCGGGTCAGCATCCGCCGCAGTGGCGGGTCGTCGTCGACGACCAGCACGCGGGCCCGCAGGTCGCCTTCCAGAGTCGCGTCGGCGCGGCCGTCAGCCACCGGCGACGTCGCGGCGGACGAAGACCAGAAACGCGGCGATCAGGGCCGGGAACGCGTACAGCGAGCAGACCCAGATCGACTGCACGATCGGCTGCCAGTCGATCGGTGTCCGCAGCAGCCCCTGCCAGGCGTTGAACTGGGTGCTGAGCAGGTAGGGCTGGACCCCGCTGAGACCTGGCAGGACCCCGATCAGCTGGATCAGCAGCGAAATCATCAGCGTCCCGACGACGGCCGCGGCGCTGTTGCGTGTGATCGTCGACAGCAGCAGCCCGATGCAGACGATCGCACCGATCGGAATCAGGTAGACGAGCAGCGACACGTAGACCAGCTCGAGCGCCTTCGGCGCCGAGACGATCGTCCCCGAGAGGCTCTGCAGCGAGTGGAAACCGGACTGCAGGCTGCCGGCGATCACCGCGACCGTGCCGCACAGCAAGATCGCGGCGATCGCGTAGGTGCTCGCGGCCAGCGTCTTGCCGGCGAACAGCTGCCAGCGCTCGAGCGAGCGCGTCAAGATCGTCTTCAGCGTCCCGTTGTGGTCCTCGGAGGCGAAGATGTCGCCGGCGACCAGCGCCGTGATCAGCGGGAACAGCCAGACCGCGCCGAACAGCAGGATCACGAGCGGGACCGCGAGCCCGCTGCGGTCCAGATAGGCCGAGAACGCGAAGTCGCCGCCACCGCGGTGGTGGCGCAGGTGGATCGCGACCGCGAACAGAATCGGCACGATCACTGACGCGCCGAGCCCGAGGTAGGTGCGCTTCTGGAAGCGGAGCTTGAACAGCTCCCAGCGGTAGACGGTGGCGACGCCCGGCATCAGGCCGCCGCCGGTTCGGGCGCCGCGGGCTCAAAGCCGCTGCCGTCGCCTTCGGTGAACGAGAAGAACAGGTCTTCGAGCGTGACCGTCTGCGGCGTCAGGACCTTGATCAGCGCGCCGGCCTCGATCAGCGCCTGCGAGAGCTCGGCGGCGGCCGCCTCGTCGGCGGTGAAGGTGATCCTGCCGTGGTCGTCAATGCGAGCGTCGGCGACGCCCGGCTGCGCGCTGCAGATCTTCAGAGCGAGCTCGTCGTCGGTCGTCTCGACGCGGTAAGCGGTTCCGGCGCCGCGCTTGAGTGCCGCGATCTCGCCCTCGTAGACGATCCGCCCGGAGCGGACGATCGCAACCCGGTTGCAGAGCTCCTCGACCTCCGGCAGCAGGTGGCTCGAGAGCAGCACTGTCATCCCCTCGTCGGCCAGTCGCCGGACGAGGCGGCGCATGTCCCGCATCCCGGCGGGGTCGAGCCCGGTCGCCGGCTCGTCGAGCAGCATCAGCTTCGGCTCGCGCAGCAACGCGGCCGCGATCCCGAGCCGCTGGCGCATTCCGTGTGAGTAGCCACCCACCTTGTCCTTGGCGCGGTCCGTGAGCTCGACGGTCTCGAGCGCCTGCTCGATCCGCTCGCGGGCACCGCCGCCGTCGTAGGAGGCGAGCATCTGGAGGTTGCGGCGGGCGTTGAGGTAGGGGTAGAAGGTCGGCGCCTCGACGAACCCGGCGACTCCCTGCAGCGCGTGGATGCTCTCCATCGGGTCCTGCCCGAACAGCCGCACCGAGCCGGCGGTCGGCCTGATCAGCCCGAGCATCATCCGCAGTGACGTCGTCTTACCGGCACCGTTGGGCCCCAGATAGCCGTAGACGTCGCCAGTGTTGACCGTGATGTCGACGCCCGCGACAGCGGTCAGCTCCCCGTATCGCTTGACGAGCCCGCGCACCTCGATGGGAGGCGGGCTCGCCTGCGAAACGGCCTGCTCGGTCACAGCGCCCGCGCGGCCGCCTCGGCCGCGACCTGCGGCACCGAACCGAGCACCGTGTAACTCACTCCACCTCCTGCTGAACGTGATCACAGTTCCGAGCGCGGTCGTCAAGCTCCTGGCCGGTGGCGCCGTCGATCGAGACGGTCGGGAGGCTGAACGAGGGCTGCCCGTCGGGCTGGCTGCCCTGGCTCGGCGCCTGGCCAGCCGCGCCCGGGTTGGCCGACTGCGCGTGCTCGATCACGATGATCCCGCCAAGCCCGGCCCCGTAGGTGACCAGCGCCGCCCGGTTGCCGCCCATGTCGAGCAGCGACACCGAGTGGCGTGGCAGGTCGACCAGCTTGCCCGGCGCGACGAGCTTGAACGGCACCTTGCCGACAACCGCCGCGTAGGCCGCTGGCCTGCTCCTGCTTGGCCCCGGCCCGCTTGCCGCGAACCTCGCCCTTACAGCCGCGCGACGGCGCCGGAGTGGCTCGGGGTCGAGATCTTGACGACCTTGGAGCCGGCCGGCTGCGGGATGTTGAAGTAAGAGGCCGGGACGGACCCGTACGAGATGTCAGTCACGGCGAGCGCGAGCACGGGGCTGCTGGTGTTACCGCGCGCGTAGATGGCGATCCGCAGCGGGACGCCGTGGACCGCGTCCCAGGCGAGCTGCAGAGATCCGAGCAGGCCGCCGTCGTGGCAGGCGGCGAGATCTGAACCGTGTAGGCAGCCTGGCCGGCGATGTCACCGGGGATCGCGCGCGACAGGTCGGCGTGCGTGACGAACTTGTCGATCTCGGACTGGATCTCGGCGATCGACGGGACGCCGCTGCCCGCATCCTTCGACTGCTTCTCGGCGGACTTCGAGGAGCTCGAGGACTTCGAGGAGCCACCCGGCAGCGTGCCCTCGTAGACGGTGTGCTGGGCGGGGTCAGAGATCCAGAACCGGTCGCCGTTGACGACCACCTGGGCGTCACCGTTGGTTGACTGGAGCTCGAGCCGCATGCGGTGGTCGCTCGATCCCACAGGCGTCCGGTCGGCGTCCCCTGCAGCAGCGGGTCACTGCCCTGGAAATTGTCGGAGCCGATCAGGCTGTTGGTGAAGGTGATCCGGGCCGAGACGCCCTTGACCGCGGGCGCCGCAAGCGCGCCGTGGAGAGCCTGCGCGAGCGGCTCACGCTTCGGCACGGGGCCTGATCCCGAAGCGGCCACGGCGATCGCCGTGCCGGCCACGATCGCGACCACGACGCCGGCGAGAACCGCCAGCAGTCTGCCGGTTGGTGCTGTACGCAGGAACTTCACTCGGACACCGCCTTTCTCGGAACAAGTCCAAGATCGCAGATGAGCTTGAAATTACTCTGACAGATGGCCGTGTTGGCCTGTAGGTTTGACCGATGTGCCGTCTGTTTGGGATGAGCGGAGGCCCCGAGCGGGTGCGGGCGAGCTTCTGGCTGCTGGAGGCGCCCGACTCGCTGTCTGAGCAGAGTCGGCGCGAGCCCGACGGCACGGGCGTCGGCGCGTTCACCGCCGCCGGGCGCCCGGAGGTCTTCAAGCAGGCGCTCGCCGCCTACGAGGACAGGACGTTCGCGAGCGAGGCCCGGGAGCTCGAGTCGCGCACGTTCGTCGCCCACGTCCGCTTCGCTTCCAACGGCGGCCTCACAGACGTAAACACGCACCCGTTCGAGCTGCGCGACCGGATCTTTGCCCACAACGGGGTGATCGGGGATGTGCCCGCGCTCGAGCGCGAGCTCGGCGATGCGATCTCGATGGTGCGCGGCGAGACTGACTCCGAGCGGTGGTTCGCTTTGATCACCCGCGAGATCGAACGCACCGGGGACGTCGCCGAGGGGATCGCGAGCGCGGCACGCTGGGTCGCCGCGAACCTGCCGATCTACTCGGTCAACTTCGTCTTGATCACGGCGGCTGACCTGTGGGCCTTCCGCTACCCGGCCGAGCACGAGCTGCACGTGCTCGAGCGGGAAGCCGGGGGCGCCAGCGGTTCCGAGCACCTGGATCATTCGAGCCCGCACGGCAACATTCACGTCCGCTCGAGCCACCTGGCGCAGCGTCCCGCGGTGATCGTCGCGACCGAGAAGATGGACGACCACCTCGGCTGGCGCGAGATGCGCTCGGGCGAGCTGCTGCACGTCGACGGCTCGCTCAAGGTGCACACCCATCAGGTGCTTTCCGAGCCGCCCGAGCGCCTGCTGACGATCGCCGACCTCGACCCGCGCGCCGCCGCCTCGCAGAAAGCCGCGACCGGCAAGTCCTGACGGAGGGCGAGGCGGGCGGTGTGCCACGATCCGTGTGATGAGCGCACAGCTCCCACCGGGCCCGCCGCTTCCCCGGGCGCTCCAGACGCTCGGCTTCATGGTTGGCGGCGCCCGCTTCCTCGAGGCCTGCCGGCGCCGCTACGGCAACGCGGTCACGTTCGGGACGCTGTTCGACTCGCGCTTCGTGATGGTGTTCGACCCCGAGCTGGTCAAGCAGATCTTCCAGGGGTCCAACGACCGGCTGCACGCGGGCGAGGCAAATGCGCTGCTCGGCCCGGTCGTCGGCAAGCGCTCGGTGCTGCTGCTCGACGGCCGCGAGCACCTGCGCCACCGCAAGCTGCTGCTGCCCGCCTTCCACGGCCGCCAGCTGGCCGCGCACATCGAGACGATGCGCACCTGCGCGGACCGCGAGATCGACTCTTGGCCGGTCGGCGAGGAGTTCTCGCTGCTGCCGAGCATGCAGTCGCTGACGCTCGGGGTGATCCTGCGGGCGGTGTTCGGCTACCAGCCGGGCGCCGCCGAGACCGAGCTGCGCCGGCGACTGCGGTCGATGCTCGATCCGCTCGCGCGGCCGCGCGGGATGATCATCCTCAGCGCGCTGCTCCGCCGCCGGGCTGACCCGACCCCGTCCACCCACGAGTTCGTCGACAACAAGGCCGCCGTCGACGAGATCCTGCTGACCGAGATCGCCCGCCGTCGCGAGGAGCCGGACCTCGATCAGCACGACGACGTTTTCTCGGCGCTGCTGCTGGCGCGCGATGAGGACGGCGGGCGGCTGACCGACCGCGAGGTGCGTGACGAACTGCTGACGCTGCTGCTCGCCGGCCACGAGACGACCGCGACCGGGCTCGCGTGGACGCTTGACCTGCTGCTGCACGATCGCCGCGTCTACGAGCTCGCCCGTGACGGCAACGACGAGTACGTCGACGCGGTCGTCAAGGAGGCGCTGCGGATCCGGCCGGTGATCGCGGGCGTCGGGCGCGTCGTCCGCGAGCAGCCGTTCGCGCTCAACGGCTACGAGGTGCCGCCCGGGGTCGAGATCAACCCCTCGATCCGTACGATCCACCGCCGCGCCGACCTCTACCCGAGCCCCTCCACCTTCACCCCGGAGCGGTTCCTCGGACGCGACGCGCCTGACACCTACACCTGGGTCCCGTTCGGCGGCGGCACGCGCCGCTGTCTGGGCGCGAGCTTCGCCCAGCTCGAGATGCGGACCGTGCTCGCGCGGGTGCTGCAACGCACCCAATTGCGGGCGGTCGACTCGCGCCCGGCGAAGGTGCAGTTCCGGGCGATCACGCTGGCGCCGAAGGGCGGCGTGCGCGTGATCCAGGACCGGCCACCGGCCGCGGCCACAAGTACAGACGACTAGCGCGTGCCGTCCGCGTAGCGGATGATCGACAGGTCAGTCAGCCATTCGACGGGCGCGAGATCGTCGGTGTACACCTGACCGCCCTTCAGCGCCGGCGCCAGCCGCCCCGCGACGGATGCGAGCAGGCCCTGGAGGTCAGCAGGCACGCGCGCGTGACTGGCGATCATCCGGGCGCCCGACAGCGGGGACTCGCTGGCCTCGACAAGCGAGTTCGTCGCGCTGACCCGATCTCGGACTATGACCGGGAAGACCGAGCGAAGCGTCGCCGATACCACCCGTTCGAGCGCGTCCGAGCCCGGCAGGTGACCGACGTTGACGACGAACACGCCCCCGGGGTCGAGATGATCCTTGACGACCTCGAAGAACTCGTGCGTGACGAGGTAGAACGGGATGTAGGGCTGGCGGTAAGCGTCGAGGAAGATCATGTCGTACCGCGCGCTCGTCGCCTGCAGCCATGGCCGCGCGTCGGCCGTGTAGAGCTGGAGCTTCGGGCCGCCGAGGTGGAAGTAGCGCTTGCCGATCGTCGTCAGCTCACCGTCGAGCTCGACCGCGTCGACCCGGGTCGAGGGGTAGTAGTGGCCGTACGCGCGAGCGACTGTCCCGGCGGCATCTCCGAGGATCGCGATCCGGCGCGGTGGGCCGGCACCGGCTGCAAATGGGAGCACCAGCGGGTCGTCCCAGTAGCCGCCCGTTAGGTAGCTCCCCGGCCGGTACAGCGAGTGGATCGCGACGCCCTCGTTGAGCTGCAGCCACCGCACGCCATCGGCGAACTGGACCACCCGCGCGTACTGGTACTGCGTCTCGGTCTCGAAGATCACGCGGCCGCCCTTGACGTCGGCGCCGATCGCAGCCGGCGGGATCGCGAGCGTCGCGGCGACGGCGACCGGTACGAGCAGGAAGCGCGGCGAGCCGAGGCCGGGGACAGCGACGAGCGCGAGCGCCAGCGCGAAGACGATGAACGTCCGATGCGTGCCGATCAGCGGAATCAGCAGCAGCGCGGCGAGGAAGGTTCCTGCCAGCGAGCCGATCGTCGAGATCGCGTAAAGGCTCCCGGTCGTTCTGCCGGTCTCCGTGACGCGCGCGACCGTCAGGCGGTTGGCGTACGGAGCGACCGTGCCGAGCAGCATCACCGGGACGGCAACGAGTACCAGCACCGCCGCGAGCGAACCGAGAAACGCTCCCACCGACAGCGAGCCGAGCGCCTTGACTGACAGGCGAAGGAATGGGTCAGCGACGAACGGGACGACCGCCAGCAGCACCCCCGCGACCAACACGATCGCCGACAGGGCGCGCAGATCCGGCCACTTGTCGGCGAGCCGACCGCCGATCGCATAGCCGGCCGAAAGCGCCACCAGGATCGTCGCGATCGTGTTCGCCCAGATGATTGTCGACGCACCGAAGTACGGGGCCAGAAGACGCGCCGCCGCAATCTCGGCCCCGAGACTCGCGGCGCCTACGCAGAACACGATCGGACGCAGCAGCCATTGGTGTCGCGGGGCCGTGCCAGGCGCCTCGGGCGCAGCGGCGGGGATCGCCTGACCGGCCGGCGTTAGGTCAGCCGATGATTTGCTCGATCTCCGCAACCGGGATCAGCTCCACGTGAACGATCGGCCCGTCCTCGGCCTCGCGGGCGACGCGGATATCTGTCCTGGGCGGCTACCGGCGAGAGCTCCGGTCGCGAGGAGCATCCAGCCCGCAAGCTCGGCGCTGTGTTGGAGTATGGCCTTGATTTGGAAGGCCCAGGTGTTGCCTGCGGAGGAAAGCGAGTGCACGTTCGGGACGATCGGATGCAGGGCGAATGAGAAGCCAAGCAGGACGAGCCCACCCCAGATGATTGCTCGCGGCCGCGCTGGGTCATCCGCGGTCAAGCGCCAGAACAACAGGACAACGACAGCTACGAGCGGCAGCAGTGGCAGAGCTGCGTACGCGTTGGCAATCCGCAGGATGAGGAGCACCCCAACGAGGGCCGCGAGCAGCAGCCAGCCTGCACGGCGAGACCCCCACATCCCACGCGCAGCAATGACCGCGACCGTGGCTGCTTGAGCAAGCAGGCTGGCGACTCCGAAGATGCTCCCGTGATAGTTGGAGTCGATGGCTCGTAGCCCGTTGTCGAAGACACCAAAGTCAACCGCCTGGCTCGCCGTCTGGGCGATGACCGCCGCGAGTGTGATCAGAACGCCGATCGAGACGACTCGCTCCGTGCTGATGGAATTGAGGTGCATAGAACGTGTCAGGGTCGCACAACCGCGCGGACTGGTCAGCGCGCAGATACGACCGGGATCGGAGCGAACAGCGCCGCAGATACGACCGGGATCGGAGCGAACAGCGCCGCAAGCGCCCCCGGACTCGTAGCATTCCGCCGATGCTGCTCTACAACAGCGCGGTGTCGGGCAACTGCTACAAGGTCCGGCTGATCGCCGCACATCTCGGCATCCCGCTGGAGCTTCACGAACTCAGCGTGTTCGACCGCTCCGACCGAGCCGACGTGCTTGGCGACCTGAACCCCGCACTCCGCGTCCCGACGATCATCCTTGACGACGGCCGTCCGCTCGCCGAATCGAACGCGATCATCTGGTACCTCGCTGACGGCACCGAGTACGTGCCGACCGATCCGTACGAGCGCGCGCAGGTCCTCCAGTGGTGCTTCTTCGAGCAGTACTCGGTGGAGCCCTACATCGCCGTCGCGCGGTTCTGGGCACTTGCCGGGAGCGCGCCGAGTGACGAGCAGCGCGCGGACAAGACGCACTGGGGATACCGCGCGCTCGCCGCGCTGGATGGCCACCTGCGCGATCGCCAATTCCTCGTTGCCGACCGTTACACAATCGCGGACATCGCGCTGTATGCGTACATCCACGTCGCTCCAGAGGGTGGCTTTGAGTTGGAGCGCTACGAAGCCGTGAGGGAGTGGCTCACGCGGGTCGCTGCGCAGCCCGGTCACATCACGATCGACGACTGAGCTAGGCGCGGTTCCGCGCTCGCGCGTTGGCAAGCACGGCATCGCGGACGTAAGCCGCGAGCCCGGGTGCGACCTTCTCGTAGCCGGCCGCGAACCGCGGGTCGGCGACGTACATCTCGGCCAGCCCGCGGTGCATCTGCGTGCTGACCGGATAGAACCACCGCGTGATGTGCTGGCGGTGGCGCTCGGCGACCGCCTGGGCGCGCTCTCCGGTCGCGGGCTCTCCGTCCCGCATCAGCTTCGCGAACTCCTCGACGATCCGCTCGGCCTCGGAGCGGATCTCCGTCCACTCGGCCTCGCCGTATGCCGCCGTCCGTCGCGCGGACTCGCGGTAGGCGTCTGCGTCGCCCCAGCGCTCGCGCGCCTCGTCCTCGTAGTGCGCCGGATCGAAGTCCCTGAACATCGTCTGTCCCTCCTGGCTTGTTCCTCGTCGCGCCGCCGTCAGCGCCTCGTCAAGCGCGACCGCCGTCGCGCTCCAGCCGCTCGAGCTCGCGCTCCACCAGCGCACGCTGGCGTCGGAGCGCATTGACGCGATCGTGCTCGGGGTCGTCGAGCAGCGCTGGATCTCCTGCAGGCCGAAGCCCAGCTGACGCCAGACAAGGATCTCTTGAAGGCGCTCGAGGTCCTGATGCGAGTACAGCCTGTAGCCCGCGTCCGAGCGCCCGCTCGGTGCTAGCAGGCCGATTTCGTCGTAGTGGTGCAGCGTGCGCACGCTGACGCCCGCCAGCTCGCAAACTTCGCCGACCGTTCTCATGCCGGCCAACCGACCGTTCTCATGCCGGCCAAGGTACGGCCTCACGCTGGGTGAGAGTCAAGGGCCCCGTCTGGCTGAGCGTCCAGCCGCGTGTAGCTAAGCTGGCGCCGGATGCGAGACGCCGTGATCTGCGAGCCGCTCCGGACCCCGGTCGGCCGCTTCGGCGGCACATTCAAGGACGTCAGCGTGACGACGCTCGCGACCACCGTGATCAAGGAGCTGATCGCGCGCACGGGCCTCCCTCATGAGCAGATCGATGACGTGCTGCTCGGCCAGGCGTACGCCAACGGCGAGGCGCCGGCGCTCGGGCGCATCGCGGCGCTGGACGCCGGGCTGCCGGTCGAGGTACCCGGCTTGCAGATCGACCGCCGCTGTGGCTCTGGACTGCAGGCGGTGATCGAGGCCAGCATGCAGGTCCAGACGGGCGCCGCCGACCTCGTGCTTGCCGGTGGCGCCGAGAGCATGAGCCAGACTGAGCTCTACTCGACCTCGCTGCGGTGGGGCGCGCGGTCCGGCGGAGCGATGCTCGAGGACCGGCTGGTCCGCGGCCGGATCACGGCCGGCGGCGTCAACTTCCCGGTGCCCGGCGGGATGATCGAAACGGCCGAGAACCTCCGCCGCGAGTACTCGATCCCGCGCGAGGAGCAGGACGAGCTCGCGTTGCGCTCGCACCAGCGCGCGGTCGCCGCCCACGAGAGCGGTGTCTTCGCCGAGGAGATCGTGGCCGTCGAGGTGCCCGATCGCAAGAGCGGCGGCCGGACCGTCGACCGCGACGAGCATCCGCGTGCCGACGCCTCGCTGCAGGGGCTCGCCGCCTTGCGGCCGGTGATGGGCCGCAAGGACCCCGAGGCGACGGTGACCGCCGGCAACTCGAGCGGTCAGAACGACGGTGCCGCGGTCTGCATCGTCACCCACCCCGACCGTGCCGCCGAGCTCGGCCTGAAGCCGTTCGCCCGGCTCGTCGGTTGGGCTGTCGCAGGCGTCCCGCCTCGGACGATGGGGATCGGTCCTGTCCCGGCGACCGCGAAGGCCCTGTCGCGCGCCGGGCTGAGGCTGGACCAGATGGACCTGATCGAGCTCAACGAGGCATTCGCCGCCCAAGCGCTCGCCGTCCTGCGCGAGTGGGAGCTGCCGGACGGCCTCGAGCGCGTGAACGTCAACGGGTCGGGCATCTCGCTCGGCCATCCGATCGGCGCGACCGGTGGGCGGATCCTCGCGACGCTGTTGCGCGAGCTCGATCGCCGCGGCGGCCGCTACGGGCTCGAGACGATGTGCATCGGCGGCGGTCAGGGGCTGGCGGCGATCTTCGAGAACGTCGCCGCGTGACGGCCGAGCCCGCCGGCGAAGCGACGCTGCGCGAGGTCGTGGAGGCGCTGGCGCCGCTCGAGCGCCGGGCTGGCGGCGACGGCGAAAATGCGGCTGCGCAGTGGCTCGCCGAGCGGATCAGCGCGCAGGGTTGCGAGGTCGCAATCGAGGAGGAACAGTTCCACGACGGTTACGCGCCGGGCCTCGCGAAGCTCGCCGGCGCAAGCGCGGTCGCCGGGCCGTCGCGGTCGCGGTCCCACGCGCGCGAACGCTCGCCGGCGCGGCGGCGGCGGTGGCGGCAGCGGCGATCGCCGACGATGTCTCCAACGGCCCACGCCTGTTCCGCCGCGCCACCGCGGCGCGGCTGACGACCTGGAACGTCGTCGCCTCGTGCGGCGATCCGGCCGCCGTCCGGACGCTGGTCGTGTTCGCACACCACGACGCCGGACACGGCGGCCTGGTGTTCGACGACACCCTTCAGGCGTGGGCCGGCGACCGCTTCCCCGGCGTGCTCGAGCGGATCGATACCTCGTTGCCGCTCTGGTGGCTGGTGCTTAGCGCGCCGCTGCTGGTGGCGCTCGGCGCGCGGACCGGGCGCCGCGGCGTGCTGGGTGCGGGTGCCGCCGGCTGCGCGCTCGCGACGGCGGCATTCGGCGACATCGCCCGCAGCCCGATCGTCCCCGGAGCCAATGACAACCTTCGGGCGTCGCGGCGCTCGTCGCGCTGGCCGAGCGTCTGCGCACGCTTCAGGGACTGCGCGTGCTGCTGGTCTCCTGCGGGGCCGAGGAGGTGCTCCAGGGCGGCATCCACGGCTTCGTGCAGCGCTGGCGCTCGCGGCTTGACCGCGAGCAGACGTGGTTCTTGAACCTCGAGACGGTCGGTTCGCCCGAGCTGGTCCTGCTCGAGGGCGAGGGGCCGATGGTCATGGAGGACTACCACGACCGCAGCTTCCGCGACCTCGTCGTCCGCGCGGCCGAGCGGGCGGGGGCGCCAATCCGGCGCGGAATGCGCTCGCGCTTCTCGACCGACGCGGTGATCCCGAGCCGGGCGGGCTACCCGACGGCGACGCTGACGTCGCTTGACCGCAACAAGTCGCTGTCGAACTACCACAAGATGACTGACACGCCCGAGAACGTCGACTACCGGACCGTCCGCCAAGCGGTGACCGTGGCCGAGGCGGTCGCGCACGAACTGGCGGCCAATCCCTGGATCGGTAAGGCTTGACCGGCAATGCCGCTGGCCGCCGAACTCGACTTGCCCGCCTTCGATCACACCGACGCCTCGCTGCGCGGCGAGCGCTACCAGCAGGCGATGACTGCCCTGCACGGACACGACGGCTGGCTCGCTTCCTGCCCGTTCGGGGTCATGGTGCTCGACCGCGAGTCGTGCGAGTTCTTCCTGCGCACCAAGGACGCGGTCTTCCCGGGGCTGACGATCGCCGAGCTGTTCCAGATCACTGACGGCCCCCTGCACGAGGAGATCGTCCGCAACATCATCAACATCAACGGCGCTGACCACCGCCGGCTGCGCAACCTCGTCAACCCGGCGCTCTCGCCGCGCGCGGTCGACCGCTACCGGCCGGCGATGCGCTCGTTCCTCGATGACCTGCTGGGGGCGATCGGAGCCGACGGGCGCTGCGAGTTCATTTCGTCGTTCGCGAAGCCGTACCCGTCGCTGGTGATCGCGGCCGTGATGGGGGCGCCGCTGAGTGACGGGCCGCGGCTCTACGACTGGTCGAACTGGATCCAGCGCCAGTTCGACGCCAACAGCCTGATGTCAGAGCGCGAGCGGATCGAGCAGGCGGTGTCGGAGTTCTACGTCTGGGCCGATGAGCTCATCGGTGACCGTCGGCGCTCGCCGGGCGAGGATCTGATCACGGACCTGATCGCCGCCGAGGCCGAGGGCGAGCGCCTCGACAACGACGAGCTGCGCAACCTGATCCTCAACGTCCTCGTCGGTGGGGTCGACACCAGCCAGAGCCAGCTCGCGCACTCGCTGCGGCTGCTGGCGACGCGGCCCGATCAGTGGGAGGTCCTGCGCGGCGATCCGAGCGGGCTGGCACTTGCCGCGGTCGACGAGGCGCTGCGCTACGAGCCGATCACGCCGTTCACGGCGCGGATTACGGTCGCCGAGGTCGAGCACCGGGGGATCACGTTCCCGGCCGGGACGGTCGTGCTGGTCTCGGCCTGGCACGCCAACCGAGACGGCGTTGCGGTCGACGAGTTCGACATCACGGCCGACCGCGCCGGGCTGCGGACGCTGACCTTCGGCGCCGGGATCCACTACTGCGTCGGCGCCAACCTGGCGCGAGCCGAGATGCAGGAGGGGCTGGCTGCGATCGCCGCGCGCGCGGCCTCGGTGGGGCTCGACGGCGAGCCGGAGTTCGGGACGCCGTCGGGGATCTACGGGCTCGAGACACTGCCGCTGCGGTTCGAGCTCGCCTAGCTCTGGCGCTTGGTCGATTGTGCACGTATAGCGTGCAAGATCGACCAAGACCCTCCCTACGCGGCGGCCTTCCAGAGCGCGTCGTCGCCCAGTGGCTCGCGGACCGCGCGCCCCTCCGCCACCAGCTCGATCAATGCCGCTTCGGCGGCCGGGCGATCGACGGCGTCGTTGCCCTCGGTCATCAGCGCCGCGACCTCCTGGGTCGTCAGGCCGCCGTCGAAGTATTCGAGCAGCGGCGCCGGCGTCTCGGGCGCCGGCTCGCGGTGCAGGCCGGGGTCGAGGTTCGTGATCAGGATGTCGTATGCCTCGACCGGCTGAAAGCCGCCGGCCACCAGCTTCGTGCCGTTTGAGCTGAACACGACTGACGGCGCCGTGAAGCGCACCGGCCCGTCACTCGCGGCGGTCTTACCCTGCAGCTCGGCGGCCGATCCGCTGGCGCTTCGTGCCTCGGCGCGATCACGCTGGTATGCCTCGGTGACCTCCGGCGAGTCGATCATCTCGACGATCCGGTCGCCGTCGACGCCGCTCTCCGCGAGGACCGCTCGCAGCTGCTCGTCGTCCTCGAGCACCAGCGGCCCGGTGAAGTTCGCCAGCTGCAGCGCGCGGAACACCCGCCACTCGCTGCCCGGGTCAGACAGCCGCGCCGCGACGATTGCCCGGCAGGCCCGAGCGGTCGCGCTGATGCGCTCCTTGGGCGCGGGCGCGAACGGCATCCCGTAGCGGCGGAAGCGCAGCTGGCCCAGCGCTCCGCGCAGCGGCGTGTAGCCGCGCTTGACGTACTGGGAGGCATCCTCGGTCAGCCCGATCACGGTCAGCTGCCAGTCGAGCTGGTCGCGGTAGCGCCACTCGATAACGCGCAGCGCCGGAGCCTCGGAGTAGGCCCACGGACAGCCCGGGTCGGTGTAGAGGGTCGCGCCGATCATACGGTTGATGCCTCAAGTATATGCGCCATCTGCGCTCCGCGCTTGCGGACCTCGCCAAGGATCGTGTTCGCCGGCCTGACTGACGCTGACCCGAACCCCGCGTCGCCCAATGCCCGCTCGGCCTCGGCGGCGCTCGCGAAGTGGAGCGTGACCTGGCCACGGACGAACGCCGACAGCACGAGACGGAAGGCGCGGGTTTCGAGCGTCTGCACGCTGCCGAGATGCAGATCGGAGATGTAGCGGCCGATGCCGAAGGGCGCGAGCGCCGCGGCGAAGCGGCCCCAGAGCGCGGTCATGTCCTCGGTCGAGAGGTAGCCGAGCAGGCCCTCGGTGACGATCGCCAGCCCTTTTTGCGGGTCGAGCTCGCCGGTCAACGCGGGCAGCGCGTCCTGCTGCAGAGCGTCGAGTTCGCGGACCTGGTGGTGATCGTTCAGCGATCCGGCGCGGGCCAGCGCGGCACGCTTGCGAGCCGCCATCGCAGGCAGGTCGGCCTCGATGTAGGTCAGCCGGTCGCCGTAGCGCTGCGTGAAGCGCCAACCGCGAGGCGAGAGGCCCGCGGCGACCTCGAGCACCTGGCTGATCCCGTCGTGCTCGATCGCCTGCTCGAGCAGCGCGTCGATCGCGCGGTGTCGCGCGAGCAGGTAGTCCTCAAGCGACGGCCGGCCGAGCGCGCCGCTGACGACCATCAGCGGATGCAGGGCCGCGAACAGCACCCGCCCCTCGGTCGTGGTCAGCTCCGGAGTCGAGAGTCCGTTGCGCGACCAGACATAGCCGGTGTAGTGCGCGGTTGGGCTGATCGAGTCCGAGCTCATCTCGTGCTGACGGCGAGCTCGAGGCGGTCGAGCAGCGGCACCTGAGCCGGGTTGACCTTCTCACGCGCCTGGCCCAGCGCGAACCAGCCAGCGCGGTCGACCTCCGGAAACTCGTGCATCTGCCCGGACTTCGGCGGCCATTGCATCGCGAACGTATTGCTCTGGATTGCGTCCGCGTCGAGGTCGCCGGCGAGCGCCCAGGCGCGCACGGCCTTGCCCGACTTCTGGCGGATCTCGCCGAGGTCGAACGTCGTGCCTCGGGGCGGCGGCGATCCCAGCTCCTCCTCGAACTCCCGGCGCGCCGCCGCCAGCGGGTCCTCGTCGTCCCCGTACTCCCCCTTCGGGATCGACCATGCGCCGAGATCGCGACGCGCCCACACGGGGCCGCCCGGGTGCACGAGCAGCAGCTCCAAGTCTGCGCCGGCGCCCCGGAACAGGACGAGTCCGGCGCTGCGGCGAGCGCTTCGAACGGAGGGGGTCATAAAGTTGCAAACATCATGGCTGTCGGCCTCGCTTTAGCGTTTATAGCGGCCGTCGCCAACGCGGTCGCAATCGTCCTGCAGGCGAGCGAGGCCCGATCCGCGCCGCGCAGCCAGTCAGTCCGTTTCTCGCTTCTGTTCGGGCTCGCGCGACGACCATGGTGGCTGGTGGGCACCGCACTTCTGATCATCGCCTGGCCCCTGCAGGTGCTGGCGCTGTCGTTCGCGCCGATCACCGTCGTGCAGCCAATGCTGTGCTCGTTCCAGATCGTCCTGCTGTTGCTTGCGTGGCTGAAGCTGGGTGAGCGCATCGGCCGTGCAGACGTGATTGCGGCACTGGCGATCGCGTTCGGCCTCGGTCTGGTGGTGTTGGCGGCCCCGCGTCACACGGTCGTGCAGCCGTCGGCGATCCGGCTCACGATCCCGCTCGCCGTCGTCGGCATCGCGGCGCTGTTCGGCTTCCTCAGATCGCGGGTCCGTCCGGCGGGCGGGCTGCCGTTGGTCATTGGGGCGGGGCTTGGCTACGCCTGGGTCGACTTCGCCAACAAGCTGCTGTCAAACGAGCTCTCGTCGCAACACTGGGGTCTGGCCCTGCTGTTTATCGCCGGCGTGCTGGGTTTTGGCGCGGTCGCCTTTCTTCAGGAGAACAGCGCCCTGCAGACGCGCCCGGTGGTCACCGTCGCACCGGTGATCGGCGCGATCCAGGACCCGCTGCCGGTGCTGATGGCGCTGGCCGCCGGTGTCGAGGCATGGTCGGCCACGCCCGGGACGGTCGCGGTGCTGCTGAGTGGGCTCGGGCTGGCCACGGCGGGTGCGGTTGCGCTCGGCCGCTCGCAGGCCGTGACCCGGATCTCCGGCAGCGGGCTGGAGTCCCGCGGGGCGCGGCGCCCAGACGGACGCCGCCTCAGGCCTCGTCATCGCTGGCGCCTGAGACCTCGTCGGCGATCAGACCCGAGTCGGGTTCGCTGACATCCAGCCGCACCAGCAGGCCACGCAGCAACTGGCGCTCTGAGGGCTCGAGCCCACCGAGGATCTCGTCCTCCACCACCTGCACGGCGTTGTCCACCTCCGACAGCGCCTGCTCGCCCCGCTCCGATAGCTCGATCAGGCTGCGCCGTCGGTCAGTCCGATCTCGGTGGCGCACGATGAGCCCGTTTTCTTCGAGCTCGTTGAGGAGGCACACCATGCTGCTGGCGTCCATCCGCAAGCGGTCGGCGAGGTTCTGCTGCGCCGTCCGCCCGTGCCCGCGCAGATAGCTGAGCGCGACGAGCTGCCGCTGGCGTAGGCCAAGCGGAGTCAGCACTTGCTCGAAGCGCGGCCGCACCCCTCGGGCGATCCGGGCGATCAAGACTGTGACGTGAGCCGGGAGTGCTTCGTGGTCCACGGCCCCGGCTGAAAGCTCACCGTTGGTCCCCATCGGGAGATAGTTTAACCATCCTATATACTTTTGTGCTCCATGATGATCGAGTCATGGACAATAAAAGTTGAGCAGTAGAGCCAAGCTTGGAGGTGGGTATGCAACCCCTTCGTCTGCACCGCAAGGCCCTCGCGCCGCGCAGCGTCCTGCTGTTGACCGCCCTGATCGCGGCGCTGGCATTTCCCGCCAACGCGCTCGCCGGCGGGTTCACCGCGCATCTCTACGTGCCGCATAACACTCACCAGCCAAAGGTCGGCAACTGGCGGATCAAGGTCACAGCCACGCGAGGCACGCAGAAGCTGAGCGGCACCGTTTCCTACCGGTTCCTTTTCCAAGGCGCGGTGGTCAGCACGCAATCCGGTGGAAAGTTCACGCACGGCGTCTTCTACAACACCCTGGTATGGCCCAAACGTGCCGTCGGCCACACGATCACGCTGCAGGTGGTGGTCCGCACTCACTACGGCACTGACTATCTGAACTGGTGGATCAAGGTCAGAGCGTGACGCCGATGATGCGCGGAAAGAGATAGGAAGTTGCCCGGCGCCAGCGTCGTTGCCGACGGGGTCTCTCGCGCCTACGATCACCGCGACGTACTACACGACGTCACCTTCACGATCGATCCCGGCGAATTGGTGGCGCTGACCGGCGCGTCCGGCTCGGGCAAGACCACCCTGCTGCAGCTGATCGGCAGCCTCGACTCGCCCACCCGCGGACGGATCCTGGTCGACGGCGTCAACGTCGGCGAGCTGCGCCGGCCGGCGATCTTCCGCCGCAACACGGTCGGGTTCGTGTTCCAGCTGCATTATCTGCTGCCGGCTCTGACCGTGCACGAGAACGTGGAGCTGCCGATGGAGGCCGCACATGTGCCGCGCCGCGAACGGACTGACCGGGCGCGGGCGTTGTTGGCGGAAGTAGGCCTGGCCGAGCGCGCCGGCGCGATGCCGAGCGAGCTGTCCGGCGGCGAGCGCCAGCGTGTCGCGATCGCCCGGGCGCTGGCCAACCACCCGCCGCTCGTGCTCGCCGACGAGCCAACCGGCTCGCTCGACACGGTGGCGTCGCGGCAGGTGTGGAGGCAGCTCAGCGAGATCCGCGCAAGCCGCGGAACTACCGTGATCGTCGCTTCTCACGACCCGACCCTGGTTGAGCATGCCGACCGGGCGCTGCGCCTTGTCGACGGGCGGCTGATCGAGGACCGTGACCAGCCACGCGAGGGGGTCACCAGCGAGGTGGCATGATCGGCCTGCGCCAGACCCTCAGCAGCTTGCGTCACCGTCCCGGCCGGGCGTTCTTGACCGGCCTCGGGACGGCGCTCGGCATCGGGACGATCGTCGCGTTACTGGCCGTGTCGGCCGGCGCCAGCCAGACCGCCGGGAAGTTCGTGCACCTGGGGCGCTCGGATCTGGGGTTGTTTCAGAAGGACGCGGCCGACCCCACGACCTCGGTCCTGCCGCAGAGCTTGGTCACGTCCCTACGGCGCCAGCCTTGGGTCGCTGACGCGATGGGACTGCAGCTGCTGGTCAGCGAGCTCCCGAAGGACTTGGGCGCGATCGTGTATGGCGCCGACGCCAACGGCTTCGAGGTCAGGCGGATGGTGTTCAGCGCGGGCCACATCTACAACGGCCCGAATCAGATCGTGATCGGCGATGGGCTGGCTCCGCAGCTCCACGCGCGCGTTGGTGATACCGTCACGGTCGCGCATCGCCGGCTGAAGGTGGTCGGGATCTACCACGTTGGCGTGACCCTGCAGGACACCGGCGCTTTCATCCCGCTGAGCACGGCGCAGGCGATCAGCGGTCATGCGGGAGAGGTGACCTCGGTCGTGGTCAAGCTCGCACCGGGGACCAAGTCGTCGGTCGCCCAGCGCACGATCGCAAAACAATTCCCCGGGCTGCTCGTGATCGGAGATGCCGACGAAGCGTTGCGCGCCGGGGCCAACGGGCAGCTGATCGCCAAGATGACGCTGGTGATCGTCGTGCTGGCGCTGTTGATTGGCGGCATCGGCGTGATGAACACGATGCTGATGTCGGTGATCGAGCGCCGGACCGAGTTCGCGCTCCTGTCCGCAGTTGGCTGGAGCGGCCCCCAGGTCGCGAGCATCGTTCTCACCGAGGGCCTGATCGTCAGCATCCTGGGCGCCGCGGCCGGGGTGGTGATCGGCTGGATCGGCGCCCAGCTGCTGATCCACGCATTGGGCGCCGCGGCGTTCGTGACTCCCGACGTCACCCCGTGGGTGCTCGGTCGTGCGCTGTTGATCGGGATCTTGATCGGCGTGCTCGGCGGCCTCTACCCCGCCTGGCGCGCCGCGCACGTCTCGCCGGCGCGTGCACTCGCCCGGCAGTAGCGACCTCCGGTGACTCCCCGGGTCGGGCCGGGACGGTGTCGGACTTTCAGGCGATTGTCAGAGTTCGGCGCTTAAAATCGGATCAGCTAATCTCGGGCTGGGGTTGGGCTCGGGATCGACACCGGAGGCACACCACTTTGAGAAAACTCGCCGGCTGGTGCTATGGCCACCGTGCGCTCACGATCGGCGCCTGGGTCCTGGCGCTCGTCGCTCTGACTGCGATCCATTCCGCGGTAGGTAGTGCCTACAGCGACAATTTCACACTCCCGCACACGCAGAGCTTCGATGCGGTCAGGCTGCTGGAGCGAAGCGCGCCGCGCGCATCGGGTGAGACCGACCAGCTGGTGATCGCTGTCCGCAACGGCAAGGTCACGGACCCTGCTGTGCGCGGGCGCGCCGAGGCGTTGTTCGCAAGAGTGGCCGAGCTGCCGCACGTGACGACGGTCGGCTCGCCCTACACAGCTTCGGGCGAGCACCAGATCTCACCCTCCGGACAGGTGGCTTTCGCGAACGTGACCTTTGACGCGGCGTCGCGCAAGAACCAGATCAGCGCGTCGGCTGCCAAGAAGCTCGTCTCGACGATCACATCGGCATCGGTGGGCGGCACCAACGGCGTCGAGTTCGCGGTCGAAGGGAATGTCGCCCGCAGCGGCGAGCAGAACAGCTCGTCGACCAGCCTGATCCTCGGATTCTTGGCCGCGGCGGTGGTGCTGTTCCTCGTGTTCGGTTCCGTGTTGGCGATGCTGCTGCCGCTGCTAACCGCGGCGCTGTCGCTTGGAACGGGGATCGCCGTCATCGGTTTGCTGTCGCATGCGATCGGCATGGCGTCATTCTCGAGCGAGCTGGCGTTGCTGATCGGGCTCGGTGTCGGGATCGACTACGCCCTGTTCATCGTCACTCGCTACCGCCAGGGTTTGCTGCGAGGGCTGTCACGCGAGGAGGCGACGGTCGAGTCGCTTGACACCTCCGGCCGCGCTGTCCTGTTCGCCGGAATGATCGTCTGTATCGCGATGCTGGGCATGTTCGTACTCGGTGTCAGCTTCCTCTACGGGGTGGCGATCGCGGCAGCGATAGCGGTCGCGTTCACGGTTCTCGCAGCTTTGACGCTGTTGCCGGCACTACTGGGAGTCGTCGGTCGGCTCGTACCCCGCCGGCGCGAGCGGCGCGCGTTGCGCAACGGCGAGTTCAGAGTCAGCGACGAGTCGCGATGGTGGGCGCGGTGGGCCGGCTTACTACAGAAGCGTCCGGCCTTGTTCGCCGCCGTTGCTGCCCTGGTCATGGTGGTGCTCGCGATCCCGTTCTTCTCGATGCGGCTTGGCTCTGCGGACTCCGGGAGCGATCCGGCCGGAACGACCACTCGCAAGGCATATGACCTGCTCGCCAAGGGCTTCGGTCCCGGTTACAACGGGCCCCTGCAGCTCATCGCCCAGGTCGACTCCACAGCTCAGCGGGCGGCGTTTGCCCGCATCTCGCGAGCCGTGGCCGCCACGCCCGGGGTCGTTGGCTCGACTGCCCCGCAGTTCCTGCCCGGCGTCGACGGCCGCCCGGCGGTGGCAATCGCCAACGTGTACCCGAGCGGCTCACCCCAGGCGGTATCAACCTCCAATCTGCTCAATCGGGTTCGCGGTCAGGTGGTGCCGGACGCTTCACGCGGCACGGGCGTGCACGTGCTCGTCGGTGGGACCACAGCGATCTTCGCCGACTTCAGCTCCGTGCTGGCGGCCAAGCTGCCGCTGTTCATCGGGATCGTCGTCGCGCTCAGCTTCCTGTTGCTGATGGCCGTGTTCAGGAGCCTCCTGATTCCGCTCACGGCGGCGGTCATGAACATACTCTCGGCCGCCGCCGCATTCGGCGTCGTGACGGCGGTGTTCCAGTTCGGTTGGGGAGCGTCACTACTGGGGATCAACGGGACCGGACCGATCGAGGCATTCCTCCCGGTGCTGATGTTCCCGATCCTGTTCGGCCTCTCGATGGACTACGAGGTGTTCCTGATCAGCCGCGTCTACGAGGAGTGGCATCGCCGCGGCGACAACAGCGAGGCGGTCACCCATGGCCTCGCCGCAACCGGCCGAACGATCACCGCCGCGGCGGCGATCATGGTGCTCGTATTCGGCGCCTTCGTCCTCGGCGGCGACCGGATCATCGAGCTGTTCGGCGTCGGCCTGGCGGGGGCGGTGCTGCTCGACGCGGTGATCGTGCGCTCGATCCTCGTGCCCGCGGTGATGATCCTGATCGGCAAGCGCAACTGGTGGCTACCCGCGTGGCTCGAGCGCCCGCTCCCGCGCCTCAATGTCGAGGGCAGCGCCGGACGCGCGGCGGGGGCCGAGCGTCGCGGGGTCGAGCCGCCGCTGCCCGAGCCGGCACCCAGCTGACGGGGCTTGCGATGTTATGGGCGCTATAGCGCCCACGAGGCCGCAACCCCTCCCGGGCGTCAGGCGCTGCCGAGCTGCGCCGCCCACTCGGCGACCGTCGTCACCGTCGCCTGGCGCGGGAAGACCTTCTCGGTCAGCACCCGGTGGACTTCCTCGTCGCCGTCGGCGCAGGCGTCGCTGAGCACGGTCAGCTCGAAGTCGAGGTCGGCCGCCTGGCGGAGGGTCGAGAGCACGACGCCGCTAGTCGCGATCCCGGTCAGGACCAGCGCGCCGACCCCGCCGGCCCGCAGGATCACGTCGAGGTCGCTGCCCGCGAACGCGCTGACGCGCTTCTTGGTCACGATCGGCTCCCCCTCGCCTGGCGCGACGGACTCGTGCACGGTTACGGACTCGCCCTGCACGAACCGCCCCGACTCGGCGATCGCCGAGAACGATCGGTTGTGCGGGCTTGCCTCCGGATAGCCGGGTCTGAAGCCGACGACCACGTAGATCACGCGCACGCCACCGCCACGGGCGGCGTGAATCGCGGCCGACAGGCGCTCGAGCATCGCCGGGTCGCCGAGGCGCTCGACGATCCCGTCCTGCACGTCCATCACCAGCAGCGCGGTCTCCACGGCGGCGATGGTAGCCCGGTGGATCCGGCGGGCGCCGCGCTGCCGCCCGCTCGAGCACCGGTACGTTTGTACCACTTGGTTGGTACACTTGTACCAATGCCGGCGACCAAGAACACCCAGCCTGGTTCCGCGCCCCGCCAGCTCGGCGCGCCCCGCCCGCGCGGCGCCCCCCGCCCGCGCGGCGCCCCCCGCCCGCGCGGCGCCCCCCGCCCGCGCGGCGCGGCGCGCCGCGAGGCGCTGCTCGAAGCCGTGCTCAAAATCGTCGCGGAGGTCGGCGCCGACGCCGTCACGCACCGGCGCGTCGCCGAGGTAGCCGGACTACCGCTCGCGTCGACGACGTATTGGTTTGACTCCAAGGAGCACCTGCTGACGGCGGCGCTCGAGCTGGCGGCCGCCCGCGATGTCGCGCGACTGCAGGAGTTCGCGGCCGAGTCCCTCGGCGGCGCCACTGACCCACTTACGCTCGCGGTCGACGCGATCCTCGAGCCATGCGACCCCTCACTTCAGGCAAGCCGCGGCTCGCTGGTCGCGACCTACGCGCTGCTGCTCGAGGCGGCGCGCCGTCCGGTGCTGCAGGCGGTCACCAGGGAGTGGACCGAGGCTTATCTGAGCGCGCTCTCGCAGCTGCTCGAGCAGGCCTCGTCCAAGGACCCCCGCGCCGACGCCGAGCTGCTGCTCGCAGCCGCCGACGGGCTGTTGATCGGCCAGCTCGCATCGGGCGATACGGCCGACCTGGCCCCGAAGCTCCACCGCCTCGCCGCCGCACTCGTGAAGGACGACCAGTGAGCGCCCTACGGCTGCGCCGCCTCCCCGGGCCACACCAGGAGTGCGGCTCGGCCGAGTCGACGGTCAGCCTGATCCGGATCCTGCTGCTGTTCGAGGCAATGCTCTATTCGGCGGTCACGCCGGTGCTCCCCCACTACGCCCAGACGCTGCACGCCTCCAAACCGGCGATCGGGCTGCTCGCCGCCTCCTACCCCGCCGGAATGCTCCCCGGTTCGCTGCTCGCGGGCTGGCTCGCCACGCGCGGCAGCGTGCGACGCACGACCGTGGTCGGCCTGCTGATCTTCAGCGTCTCGATCGCCGCCTTCGGCTTCGCGACGAACATCGTCGCGCTCGACGCGCTGCGCTTCATCCAGGGCGCCGCCTGCGGATTCGTCTGGGGCGGAGGCCTTGCATGGGTGATCTCAGTCGCCCCGCGCGAGCGCCGCGGCGAGGTGCTCGGCACTGTGATCGGCGCCGCGATCTTCGGGACGATGCTCGGGCCGGTGCTCGGGAACGCTCGCGGTCGCGCTCGGCACCCAGGTCGTGTTCCCGGCGTGGGCGTCGTCGCGATCGGCCTGGCGCTGTGGACGCTCGAGCACCCCGAGCCGCGCAAGGGCCGAGCCGACCGCCCGCACGCCGCTGCGCGCGCTGGTCGGCAACCGCTGATCGTGCTCGGCTTCTGGCTGATCCTGCTCGAGGCGGCGACGTCGGCGCCTCGGCACGCTGCTGCCCCTGCGGCTGTCACAGTTCGGCGCCTCCGGGATGCGTGATCGGTCTGACGTTCGTGGCCGCCTCGATGCTGAGCGCGTTCATCGCGCGTCCGATCGGCCGCGTGGTCGACCGGCGTGGCGCCGGCCTGCCGCTCTGCACCGGCCTGGTGTGACCGCGCCGCTGCTGATCGTGCTGCCGCTGCCGACGCGCCGACGGCGCTGGCGCTGCTGAGCGTCGTGTTGCTCGGGCGGCCCGCTGACCGCCTACACGATCCCGGCGATGTCAGTGATGACCGATTCGGCCGAGCGGCCGGGGTGGCGCTCGCTCTGGCGACGATGCTGCTCAACCTCGCGTGGGCGACCGGCGAGACGATCGGTGCGCCGGCGGCGGCGAAGATCTCGCAGGCGACCAGCGACACCGTGCCGATGTTGATCCTGGCGGCGATCATGGCCGCGACGCTGGTGCCGGTGGTTCGAGCGCGGCTGGCGAACCGAAGCCGCAACCGGGCCACGAGCCGGCGCCGGAGGCTCGCATGCCGGTCGCGAGCGCGTGACCGGGGCCGACTTGCTCACCTGCTGGCGCCGATCGAGGTCGGTCCGATCGAGCTGCGAAATCGCGTCGTCTCGACCTCGCACCAGACGAGCCTCGTCCACGATCACCTCCCGACCGCCGACCTGATCGCCTACCACGAGGCGCGCGCTCGCGGTGGCGTCGGCGCGATGTTCCTCGAAGCGACGGCGGTCCACAGCAGCGGGCTGCTGACCGCGCACACGATCGGCGGCTTCTTGCCGGAGATCGTCCCGGCGTACGAGCGGCTCTGCGCGCCGATCCATGAGCACGGCGCCAGACTGCTGGTGCAGCTGTTTCACGGCGGCCGCGAGCAGATCTCGGGCGCGCCCAGGCAACCGACGCTGGCCCCCTCGGCGGTCCCCAGCCTGCGCTTCAAGAGCGAGCCGCGGGCGCTGACCACTCGCGAGATCGGGGAGCTCGTCGACGGCTACGCGCTGGCGGCGAAGCACGCCGCGCAGGGCGGCGTCGACGGGGTCGAGGTCTCGATCTCGCACGGCTACCTGCCGGCCCAGTTCCTCTCCAAGCTCAGCAATCGCCGCGTCGACGCTGACGGAGACGAGCCGCTGCGGTTCGCGATCGAGGTGCTCGAGGCGGTCCGCGAGCGATGCCGGCACACAGCTCGCGGTCGGCATCCGCCTGTCCGCCGACGAGCTCGTCCCGGGCGGCCTCGACGTGCGCGCGACCGCCGAGATCGCCGCGCGCCTGCAGGCGACCGGCCTGATCGACTTCATCTCGCTCGTCCTCGGCCATTCGGCGTATCCGTCCGCGTCGACCTGGATCGCGCCGCCACCACCGGCGCCACGGAACGCGATCGCGAGCCCGGCGGCCGGGATCCGTGCCGCGGTCCCGGACGCGACGCTGCTCGCCACGACCCGCGTCGTCGACCTCGCCGACGCCGAGCGACTGATCGCCGACGGCACCGCCGACCTGGTCGGGATGACCCGCGCGCTGATCGCCGATCCCGAGCTGATCTCCAAGACCGTTGCCGGGCGCGGCGAGGAAGCGATCGAGTGCGTGGGTTGCAACCAGTCGTGCATTGGGCACTACCACGCCGGGCTCCCGATCGGCTGTGCGGTGAATCCGCGGACGGGTCGCGAGCGGACGTTGCCGAAACCGAGCCCTCGGCCACAACCGCGGACCGTGCTCGTGATCGGCGGCGGCCCCGCGGGCGTTGCGGCAGCGCTCGAGGCCGCCGCTCACGGAGACCGGGTGACGCTCGCCGAGCGTGAGCCCGAGCTCGGCGGCCAGCTGCGCCTGGCCGGCGTCGCGCCTGCGCATCACGAGGTCTGGGAGCGCTACATGAGATCGACCCGCAGGCGACTGGAGAGCGCGAACATCGAAGTCCATCTCGGCCGCGATGTCGGCGCCGAGCTCGCCCAGGCGCACGACGTCGTGGTCCTCGCGACCGGCGCACGGCCCTACTCACCGCCCCAGCAAAATGGGGCGCACCAGGCGTGGGACGTGATCGCTGACCCCCACCAGGTGTCCGGCTCGGCGCTGGTCGCCGACTGGGGCGGTGGCTGGGACGGACTTGACGCGGCCGAGCGTCTCGCGCTCGCCGGCGTGCGCGTGACGCTCGCCTGCGCGGCGCCCCACCCCGGCGAGACTCTGCACCAGTACCAGCGCAACCTGTACCTTGCGCGGCTTGATGAGCTTGGGGTTGAGATCCTGCACCACCACGAGTTGACAGCCGACGGCGAGCTGCGCCACGTGTTCTCAGGCCGCCGGCGCTCGCTGCCGGATGCGCATGCGCTGGTGCTCGCCCAGGGCCGCGTTCCGGCCGACGAGCTGTGGTCCGAGCTCGAGTCGCACCCGTGCGCCGTTCGAGCCGGCGATGTGCTCGGACCGCGGACGCTCGAGGAGGCGGTGCTGGAAGGAACGATGGCGGTCAGATGATCGAGCTGACTGACGAGCAGCACCAGATCCAGGAGCTGTGCCGCGAGTTCGCCGCGCGCGAGATCCGCCCCGTCTCGCTCGCGGTCGACGAGGCCGACATCGAAGTCCCGTGGGAGCTGTGGCGCAAGTCAGCCGGGCTCGGGCTGACTTCGTTCATGCTGCCGGCGGAGTACGGCGGCGCCGGCATGACTGACTGCCTGACCTCGTGCATCGTCCAGGAGGAGCTGTCGCACGGCTGCGCGGGGATCGGCAACCTGATCACCTCCAACGGCTTCTTCGCCGAGCCGCTGCTCGCGCTCGGCGACGAGGACCAGAAGCGGCGATGGCTGACGCCGCTGGCCGGCGACGATCCACCGCTGACGGCGGTCGCGATCACCGAGCCAGAGAGCGGTTCGGACGCCGCCTCGATCCGCACCCGGGCGCGGCGCACGGACGGCGGCTACGTGATCAGCGGCCAGAAGGCGTGGATCTCCAACGGCGGCGTCGCGAAGTACTACGTGATCTTCGCGACCGTCGAGCCGGGGAGCCGCCATCACGGGATCACCGCGTTCCTGGTCGAAAGTGATGACGCGGGGCTGCGCTGCGGGCCGCCGATCCGCAAGCTCGGTCAGCGCGCGATCCCCAACACCGAGGTGTTCCTTGACGACGTCGAGGTCGGCGAGGACCGCCGTCTCGGCGCCGAGGGCTTGGGCTTCACCGGCCTGATGCAGACGTTTGACCGCTCGCGCGTGACGCTCGCCGCGTCGGCCACCGGGCTCGCTCGCGCGGCGCTCGAGTTCGCGGTCGATTACGCCAAGCAGCGGACCCAGTTCGGCAAGCCGATCGGCGAGCACCAGGCGGTCGGCTTCCGGCTCGCCGACATGGCCGTCCGCGTAGATGCCGCGCGGCTTTTGACCTGGCGCGCGGCACGGCTGCTCGACCAGGGCCGTCGCGCCACCAGCGAGGCCGCGATGGCGAAGCTGAACGCTTCCGAGACCGCGATGTGGTGCACGTGGGCCGCGGTCCAGACGCTCGGGGGCTGGGGCTACTCGCGCGAGTACCCGGTCCAGAAGTGGATGCGCGACGCCAAGCTCGAGGAGATCGAGGAGGGCACCTCCGATATCCAGCGGCTCGTGATCTCGCGCGGGCTGCTGCGCTGAGCGCCCACGCACCGCCCCCGCGCCGGTCGCCGGGCCCTGCCCGCGCGCAGACCCAACGCGCCGTCAACAAACCGATCACATCGCGACGACATCTGGCAGCGCAATCGGCCTTAGCGTGGCGCGGCATGAAATCGACACTGCTGTCCCTAATCACCGCAGCCGCGCTGCTCGCGCTCAGCGCCTCTGCGAGCGCACAACCGGTCGCCCCGGCCGGCTTCACGATCAAGACGTTCGCCAACGCCCCGAACAAGGCCACCTTCGGCCCCGACGACATCGCGTGGCTTCACGGCCACGTGTTCGTCGGCTGGCAGAACGGCGTCGGCACGATGGGCGAGCCGGACCCAACGACCCACAACGGCAACAGCCTCGTGGTCGAGTACAGCCACAGCGGCAAGATGGTCGAGAAGTGGAGCGTCAAGGGCAAGGTCGACGGCATCGCCGGCGACTCGAAGCTCGGCCGCGTGATCGCGACCGTCAACGAGGACGGCAACACGAGCCTCTACACGCTCAAGCCCGGCAACTCGAACGCCACCCACTACACGTACTCACCGTCGCCGGACGCCAACGGCCAGAGCGCGGTGATGACCGGCGGCGGCACTGACAGCGTCACGGTCCTGGGCTCCAAGATCCTGATCGCCGCCTCGAATCCCACCCGCCCGGGCCGCACGGCGACGTTCCTGGTCACGCTCGGCGCCAACAGGGTGGCCAAGCTCCACCCGACGTTCTCAGACGATGCATCCGCGACTAACGGGATCACCGGCACCTCCGTCAAGCTCGACGTCACGGACCCCGACTCCAACGGCGTCGTCCCGGCCGACGCCGGCCGCTTCGCAGGCGACTACATGCTGGACGGGCAGGCCGACCAGGAGCTGATCTTCGCGAGCGGCATCGGGGTCGGTCACGCGTCGTTGACCGTGCTGCCGATGAGCTGGGCGCCAAACGGCAAGCCCGCAGGCACAGACGACGTGCGGTTTGCGAAGCTCGAGCGGCCAGACGCTGTACGTGGTCGACAACGGGACCAACAAGATCTACGCCGTCACGGGCCCGTTCCGTCCCGGCGAGGCCGTCGCGTCGATGGACACGATCGGCTCGAGCGGCTTCGGGACTGACGTCGCCACGCTCGACACCGCCAACGGCAAGCTGAGCCCGTTCATCACCGGGCTGAGCGCCTCGAAGGGGCTGCTGTTCGCTCCCTGAGAGCTAACAGCTAGCCCTCGACGGCCTCCTCGGTCACATCGCGAGCTACGAGCGCGGCGTAGGCGCCGCCGCGCTCGAGCAGCTCCTCGTGCGTGCCGCGCTCGATGATCCGGCCCTTGTCGAGGACCACGATCTGATCGGCGTCGCGGACCGTCGACAGGCGGTGGGCGATCGTGATCGTGGTGCGCCCTTCCGAGAGCCGCTCGAGCTCGGCCTGGATCGCGAACTCGGTCTGCGTGTCGAGCGAGCTCGTCGCCTCGTCGAGGACCAGCACTGGCGGGTTGCGGAGCACCGTGCGCGCGATCGCCATCCGCTGCTTCTCGCCGCCGGAGAAGCGGTAGCCGCGCTCACCGACGATCGTGTCATAGCCATCGGGCAGCGAAGCGACCAGGTCGTGGATGTGGGCGGTGCGGGCGGCGTCCTCGATCTCCTCGTCAGTCGCGTCGGGGCAAGCGAACCGCAGGTTCTCGCGCACGCTGGCGTGGAACAGGTAGGTCTCCTGGGAGACCACGCCCACGGTCGCCGCCAGCGAGTCCAGCGACGCGTCGCGAACGTCGACGCCGTCGATCGTCACCCTCCCGCGCTGGGGCTCATACAGCCGCGCGACCAGGTAGCCGAGCGTCGTCTTCCCCGCGCCGGTCTCGCCGACGACCGCGGTGCGGGTCCCGGCGGGTATGTCGAGGTCGATGTCCTCGAGGTTCCAGGATTCCTGGCCCTCGACGGCGTACCGGAAGGCGACGCCCTCGAACTTGACCTCGCCGAGCAGCTCGTCTGGGCGCAGCTGGACCGGGTTCTCCGCCTCGGTGATGTCGATCGGCAGGTCCATGTACTCGAAGATCCGATCGAACAGCGCCATCGATGCCTCGACGTCGGCGCCGACGCCGAGCAGCGACTGGATCGGGAACAGCAGCCGTGTCGAGAGGGTCGCGAAGGCGACCGCGGTCCCGAGCGAGATCGTGTTGCCGCCCAGGCTCTGACCCGCGAGCCAGTAGATGATCGCCGGCTGGATCGCGAACGTCATCTGGATCGTCGACATCACCCAGCGGCCCGCCATCCGCGAGCGGACCTCGAGGTCGGCGATGTCCTTTGACTCGTTCGTGAACCGTCCGGCGAGGTCCGAGCCGCGACCCATCGTCTTGCCGAGCATGATCCCTGACACCGACAGCGACTCGGCGACCAGCGCGCTGAGGTCGGCGAGGCGCCGCTGCTGCTCGGTCGTGATCCGGCGGCGGACCTTCCCAACCCGCCGTGTCAGCCACACGAACAACGGCACGAAGATCAGCGAGATCACCGCCAGCTGCCAGTCGAGGATGCACATCGCGACGATCGCCGCGAGCACCGTGGTCGAGTTCTGGGCGATCGACGTCGCGGTCGTCGTGACGACGCTGTCGAGCCCGCCGATGTCGTTGGCGATCCGCGACTGGACCTCGCCGGTCCGCGTGCGGGTGAAGAACGCCAGCGACATCCGCTGCAGGCGGGCATACACGGCGGCGCGCAGGTCGTGCATGACGCGTTGTCCGACGACGTTCGAGCTGTAGGTCTGCCAGACGCTGAATGCGCTGGTGGCGATTGCGATCGCGATCATCGCCAGCACGAGCTCGGTCAGCAGGGTCGTGTTGTGCTGGGCGATCCCCTCATCGAGCACGTCGCGCAGCAGGAACGGCTGCAGCATCGAGAGCCCAGCCGAGAACACGATCATCGCCAGCACGAGACCGAGCCGGACGCGGTAGGGCGCAAACAGCCTCAGGATCCGCCGTCTGTCGCGCTCCCGCGTCGGGTCCATCAGCGGCGGCGGCTTCTTGCGGTCAGAGCCGCCGCGCAGCGCCCGCATCCCGCCGGGCGCGCTGGCGCCATGGGAGGCGGCAAATCCACGTCCAAATTCACGGTTACCGCTGCTCATAAGCCGACACCCATGATGGCGCACCCGCCGAGCCTCAAGCGCCAGCACGTTTCGTCTAGGAACGAAATGTCGATGCCGCTATCCTCGCTGGGCGATGAACGGAGACGCCGACATCGCCAAGATCGGGGCGCTCGTCTCAGACCCGGCGCGAGTACGAATCCTGCTCGCGCTCGGCGACGGCCGGGCGTTGCCGGCGAGCGTGCTCGCCGACGAGGCGGGAGTCGCGGCGTCGACCGCAAGCGCCCACCTCGGCAAGCTCGTCGATGGCAAGCTTCTGACCGTCGAGCGCCAAGGCCGCCACCGCTACTTCGCGCTCGCCGGACCGCAGGTCGCGGAGCTGATCGAGGCGCTCGCGCAGGTGGCGCCGCCGGCCCCGGTCCGCTCGCTGCGCGAGGGCACGAGGGCCAACGCGGTCAGGAGCGCGCGCACGTGCTACGACCACCTGGCCGGCGTGCTCGGCACACAGCTGATGGCGGCGATGCTCGACCGCGGGCTGTTGACCGGCGGCGACGGGATGTTCGACCGCGCGCGAGCCGACGAGGACCGCCTGTCGGCGCCGGGCTCGGACTTCGACTACCGCCTGACGCCGCACGGGCAGGACGAGCTCGAGCGCTTCGGGATCGACTTCGCCGACCTGCGCTCGCGCCCGCGGCCGCTGATCCGCTACTGCGTCGACTGGAGCGAGCAGCGCCATCACCTGGCCGGATCGCTGGGCGCGGCGATCGCCGCCCGGATGTTCGACTTGCGGTGGGTCAGCCGCGCCCGTCGCGGCCGCGCGGTGACGGTCAGCGACGAGGGCCTGCGCGGCCTCGAGCGGACGTTCGGGCTCACGCTCTCCTAACCTGCCCGCGGTGATCGCGACACCTGCTTTGCTGCTGGCCGCGGGCGGCGTTGGGTTCGGCCACGCGGTACTGCCCGATCACTGGGTGCCGATGGCGACCGTCGGTCGGACGCAGCGATACCCGATGGCCAAGGTCGCGCGCCTGTCGGCCGCCGCCGGGACCGCGCACGTGCTCGTGTCGCTGGTGCTGGGCGCGGTGATCATCGCCGTCGGGCTCCAGTTTCAATCGACGGTCGAGAGCGCCCAGAACGCGATCGTCGGTGGGCTGCTGATCGCGACCGGGGTCGGGTTCACCGCGATGGAGATACTCGGCTACGGCCACTCGCACGGGGAGCACGGCCACTCCCACGGGGACCACGGCCACTCGCACGTCGAACACGACGGCGACGAGCACTCGCACGACGAGCCGCACGACAAGGCCCGGCGCTCCGCGCTGGCGGTGATGGTCCCGTTCGGGGCCGCGGCCTCGCCGGACCTGACGATCCTGCCGGTGTTCCTGGCGGCGACAACGGCGGGCGTCGCCGTCGCGGTCGGCTCGCTGGTCGTGTTCGGCGCGGTCACGATCCTGACGATCGTGACGCTGACGCTGCTGGCGACCGCGGGCGGCTACCAGATCGGCGGCGAGTGGCTCGATCGCTGGGGCAACGCGTTCACCGCCGCGGTCCTGGTCGTGATCGGCACGCTCGTGCTCACGGGCGTGGTCTGACGTTAGAGTCCAGGGCATGAACGACGACTGGCGGCTGCGGATCGAGATGCATGACGGCGGCGAAGCACGAGAGCTGACGCGCGCGCTCGAGGCCCACGAGCGCGAATCCAGCGACTCGGGCTCGATCCACGACCGCGTGGTCGTGTCCCACGACGATGCCGAGGTGTTCTGCTACGCGGGCACGCGCGAGCAGGCCGACGAGGTCCGACATACGGTCGAGCAGGTCGCCACCGAACACGGATGGCAGCCGCAGTTTGAGCTGATGCGCTGGCATCCGACCGCCGACAAGTGGGCCGACCCTGACCAGCCGCTGCCCGAGAGCGACGCCGAGGTGGCTGCCGAGCACCAGGAGCGGATCGCCAGCGAGGACGCAGACTCGGCGGCCGAGGGCCTCCCGGAATACGAAGTCCGCGTTCAGTGCGGATCACGTCACGAGGCCAGCGAGCTCGTACGCAAGCTCGAGGCTGAGGGGATTCCGGCGATGCACCGCTCGAGCGCGGTGCTGGTCGGCGCCAACGACGAGGACGCCGCCGACCAGCTCGCCGAGCGGATTCGGGCCGAGACGCCGCCCGGTACAGAGATCACGGTCGGGGCAAACCCACGCGTGATTTACGAGGATCGCCCGTTCTGGCGCCAGTTTGCGTTTTTCGGGGGTCTCGGCGGCTGACAGCCGCCGGCGGCGGGTCTGACCGGCTCGCTGCAGGATTTGGACAAGCCATGGGCAGCGGCGATACTGCCCCGGTGCGCGAGGACGCGAGTCACGAGCCCAAGGACGCGAGTCGCGAGCCCAAGCTCAGCCCGGCACCGGTCCCGGCGCCGGCGGCCTTCGGTCCCGAGCGCGAGGCCGGACCCGATCTGGTGCTCAGCCCCTTCCCCCCGATCGCTGAGTACGCGTTTCTGTCCGACTGCGAGACGATCGCGCTCGTAGCTCCGAGCGGGGCGATCGAGTGGATGTGCCTGCCGCGCGTCGACTCGCCGAGCGTGTTCGGCGCGCTGCTCGACCGCGACTGCGGCTCCTTCCGGCTTGGCCCCGACGGCGTCATGGTGCCCGCCGCGCGGCGCTACCTGCCGGGGACGATGGTGCTCGAGACCAGCTGGGGCACCGGCACCGGCTGGGTGATCATCCGTGACGTGCTGCTGATCGGCCCCTGGCACCACCAGCACGAGCGCTCGCACACCCACCGGCGGGCACCCACCGACTATGACGCCGACCACGTGCTGCTGCGGACGGTCCGCTGCGTCAACGGCGAGGTCCAGCTGCTCTTGCACTGCGAGCCGAAGTTCGACTACGGGCGCGAGCCGGCGAAGTGGCGCTACAGCGGCGAGAGCTACCACGAGGGGGTCGCGGCCAGCTCCGACGGCAGCGTCGAGCTGAAGCTGACCACCGACCTGATGCTCGGGTTCGAAGGCGCGTGCGCGAACGCTCGCCACATGATCAAAGAGGGCGAGACGATCTTCTGTGCGCTGTCGTGGACCGAGCACCCGGCGCCGGCCGACATGGACGAGGCCTACCAGCGCCTGGTATGGACCGCCCACCACTGGCAGCACTGGCTCGACCGGGGCAATTTCCCCGATCATCCGTGGCGCCAGTTTTTGCAGCGCAGCGCGCTGACGCTCAAGGGCCTGACCTACGCGCCGACCGGGGCGCTGCTGGCGGCGGCGACGACCTCCCTGCCCGAGACCCCGCACGGCGAGCGCAACTGGGATTACCGCTACAGCTGGATCCGCGACTCGACGTTCATGCTCTGGGCGCTGCTCTCGCTCGGGTTCGAGTGGGAGGCCAACGACTTCTTCTATTTCATCGCCGATGTCGCCTCGGGCGACGAGAAGCTGCAGGTGATGTACGGCGTCGGCGGCGAGCGTGACCTCGACGAGGAGCTCCTCGACGAGCTCGAGGGCTACGAGGGCGCCCGCCCGGTCCGGGTCGGCAACGCCGCCTACAAGCAGGAGCAGCACGATGTCTGGGGTGCGCTGCTGGACTCGGTCTACCTGCACACGCGCTCGCGCGATTCGCTCGACGACCGCGAGTGGGAGATGCTGACCCACCAGGTCGAGGAGGCGGTCGCGCACTGGCGCGAGCCCGACCGCGGCATCTGGGAGGTTCGCGGCGAGCCGAAGCACTTCACCTCGTCGAAGGTCTTCTGCTGGGTCGCGTGCGACCGCGGCACGCGACTGGCCGAGCTGCGCGACGACCACGAGCGCGCGGAGCGCTGGCGCAAGGAGGCCGACGCGATCCGCGCCGACGTGCTTGAGCACGGAGTCGACGAGCGCGGCGTGTTTGTCCAGCACTACGACACGGACTCGCTCGACGCGGCGCTGCTGCTGCTGCCGCTGATGCGCTTCCTGCCTCCCGACGACGAGCGGATCCGTGCCACCGTGCTGGCGATCGCCGACGAGCTGACCGATCACGGCCTGGTCCTGCGCTACCGCGTCGATGAGACCGACGATGGCCTTCAGGGCAAAGAGGGCACGTTCCTGATCTGCTCGTTCTGGCTGGTCTCGGCGCTGTGCGAGATCGGCGAGATCGCGCGCGGGCGTGCGCTGTGCGAGCGGCTGCTGGCGTTCGCGAGCCCGCTCGGGCTCTACGCCGAGGAGATCGACGCCCACAGCGGCCGCCATCTCGGTAACTTCCCGCAGGCGTTCACGCACCTCGCCTTGATCAACGCCGTCCTGCACGTGATCCGTGCCGATGAGCAGGCGATCGAGAGCGAGTCGCCGTGGTCCGACTGGAGATAGGAGAGCGATGGCCAATAAGGTTCTGTACACGGCGGAGGCGACGGTCACCGGCGGGCGCGCCGACGGCCACGGCGTCACCAGCGATGGCCAGCTCGACGTTCATTTGCGGCCTCCGGTCGAGACCGGCGGCGACGGCCGGGGCACAAACCCTGAGCAGCTGTTCGCGGTCGGCTACGCGGCCTGCTTCGAGGGTGCGCTGGGCGCAGTCGGGCGTCGGCGGAAGGTCGAGCTCGGCGAGGTCTCGATCGACAGCCAGGTGAGCCTGATCACGGCCGAGGACCGCTCGTTCAATGTCGCGGTCGCGCTGCACGTGACGCTGCCCGATGTCTCCGACGCCGAAGAGGCCAAGGCGATCGTCGGCGATGCGCACAAGGTCTGCCCGTACTCGAACGCGACCCGCGGCAACGTCGAAGTGACGCTGACCGCGAACGGCGAGCCGCTCGACTAGGGCCGCTCGACCGCAGGCCAACTAATGGATCGGGGCACTAGCCCGTCGCCCGCGGACCCAAGCGGACGGGCAGCGTCTTCAGCTGGTTGATGAAGCCGGACTCGACGAACAGCGGCTTGCCGGCGATCTCCATCGCCGGGTAGCGAGCCAGCGTCTCTTCGAACATCACGTTGAGCTCGAGCCGCGCGAGTGCCGCGCCGAGACAGAAGTGGCGCCCGCCGGCGCCGAACGCCTGGTGCTCGGGGTTGCGGCGCACGTCGAAGCGGTCCGGATCCTCGTAGCGGTCCTCGTCGCGATTGGACGACACGTACCACATCACGACCTTCTCCCCCGCGCGGATCTGCTGGCCGGCAAGCGTCGTGTCACAGGTCGCGGTCCGGCGGAAGTGGGCGAAGGCCGGGAACATCCGCAGCGACTCCTCGACCGCGCTTCGGATCAGGCTCGGGTCGTCGAGCAGCGCCTGGCGCTCGGCCGGGTGCTCGCTCAGCGCCCGCATGCCGCTGCAGTAGGTCGCCTTGGTGCTGTCATTGCCGGCGGCCATCAGCAGGAAGAAGCCCATCACGATCTCGTGCTCCTCGAGCTTTGAGCCGTCGATCTCGGCGTGGACGAGGACGCTGGTGAGATCGTCGGTCGGGCGCTCGCGGCGCTCGGCGATCATCGCCTGGCAGCGGCGGAAGATCTCCGGGATCTCGTGCTCCATGATGCTCTCCATCCCCTCCGGGGCGATGTCCGGATCGCCGGCGCTCAGCGAGGCGTTCATCAGCCGCGCCCAGATCGCGTCGTCGGCCTCGGGGATCCCCATGAAGCTCCCGATCACGCGCGAGACGATCGGCTGCGCGACATCGGTGACCAGATCGCACTCGGCGCGGCCGTCGAGGCGGTCCAGGACGCCGGTGACGATCTTGCGAATCCGAGGCTCGTGGGCGGCGATCCGCCGCGGAGTGAACCCGGCCTGGAACAGCATCTTCAGCCGGTCGTGCTTGGGCGGGTCCATGCCGATGAACATCGCCCGCATCAGCTCGAGCGGGAACGCGTCGACGACTGCGGTGATGCCGCCGAGCTCAGACGAGTAGGTGCGCCAATCGCGGCTGACCGTGTGGATGTCCTGGGCGCGGGTGACTGACCAGTAGCCGGCCTCCCTTGGGTAGTCACTGATCCCCTCGGTCCAGTGCACGGGACATTCGGTCCGCAGGCGGCCGAACAGCTCGTGCGGCGGTCCGTCCACCCAGTTCTCGCGCTCAGTTACCCAGACGCGCTCGAGGTCACTTCCGGTTGATGTCACTGATCCCCTCCTGACGGTCCCGCTGGCGTGCGGGCCGATCCTACTGGCTGGCTGGCCAGCATGGAAAGGGCATGCGAAACGCGACAATTCCGCACCGCCCCTTGGGATTTGTTGCCAGACGCACGCATAGCCCTCAATCTGCGACAGATCCAAACGCTGCCTGCAGATTTGTCGCGTTTTGCAGGTGCCACCGTCCGGCGGCTCGCAATATGGTTGGCGCTCGTCCTGACGGCAGAGAGGAGCGCCACCGTGAAGATCCGGGCCGCAGTGCTCGAGCAGTTCGGCCAGCCGCTGAACGTCACCGAGGTCGAACTCGCCGAGCCGCGGGCGGGCGAGGTGCTGGTCCGGCTTCAGGCGTGCGGCGTTTGCCATACCGACATGTACACCGCCTCGGGCGTCGACCCGTCCGGCTATGCGCCGACCGTGCTCGGACATGAGGGCGCCGGCGTCGTCGAGCGGGTCGGCGAAGGGGTCTCGAGCCTCGCGCCGGGCGACAGCGTCGTGACGCTGTTCTCCCCCAGTGCCGCGAGTGCGTGCACTGCCGCAGTCCGTACACGAACCTCTGTCTGGCGATCCGCGAGCAGCAGAACCTCGGCCACCTGCCGGACGGCACCACGAGGCTGTCGCGCGACGGCGAGCCGATCCGCCACTTCATGGGCACGAGCACGTTCGCCGAGTACACGGTGATGCCCGAGATCGCGCTCGCGAAGGTCCCGCAGGAGGCCGAGCCCGATCACTCGTGCCTGTTCGCGTGCGGACTGTCGACCGGACTCGGCGCCGCGATCAACACCGCGGCCGTCAGACAGGGATCGACGTGCGTCGTGTTCGGCGCCGGGATGGTGGGTCTCGGCGCGGTCGCCGGCTGCCGGCTGCAAGGCGCCGAGCGGATCATCTGCGTCGACAGGTCGCCCGAGCGGCTCGAGCTCGCCCGGGGTCAGGGCGCGACGGACGCCTGGACCGCGGGTGATGAGACCGTCCAGCGCGTGCTCGACGAGACCGGTGGCTTCGGCGCCGACTACACGTTCGAGGCGACCGGGCTGGTCGCGGTGATGCGCCAGGCGGTCGAAGCGGCGCGGATGGGATGGGGGCTGTGCACGGTCGCCGGCGTCGCCGGCAAGGGCGAGACGCTTGACATCATCCCGCGGCTGCTGATCACCGGCCGGCGCGTATGCGGGTCGTCATTCGGCGGCGTCAAGGGGCGCGACCAGGTGCCCGAGCTGGTGCAGCTCTACCTCGACGGCGAGCTCGATCTCGACCCGTTCATCTCGCACAGGATCACGCTCGAAGACGTCAACGAGGGCTTTGAGCTGATGGAGCGCCAGGACGGGATCCGCAGCGTGATCGCCTTCGGCTAGCCGCGCTCGGCCGGCGCCCAGAGGGCACCGGCCGAACGCTGCGGGTAGGACGCTATTCCGAGGCCGTGCCTGCGCTCGACGCGCGGGCCCGAGCTCGAACTCGAGCTCGAACTCGAACTCGAACCGCCCATGCCGGGGCAGTTGTGCCCGTTGTGAGTCCCTGGCATCGGCGCACGAGACGGGGCGCTCGAGTGGCTGGTCGTCGAGGTCGTCGCCGGCGCGCTCGATGTGGTCGACGTCGTACTCGACGAGGTCGCGGCGTTCGCGATTGCGGCGCCGCCGCCTACGAGCGCCCCCGTTACAGCGAGCGTCGTCAGGGTGGTTTTGATCCGATGGCTCATCTTGGTTCACCTCCTTTGGGTGGCCTGAGCCAACGATCACGACCGTCTCTCTTAAGTCCGTAGGAGACCGCTAAGAGTTCCGGCGGTCATTACCTGGCGCGTAATCTCGAGCAACTCCAGGCGGAGCTACTCGACTACCCAGGCCCGGTGTCCGACGACGCGCCCGAGGGCAACGCCGTCATGGTCGAGCTCCATCTCGACACTGGGCTGAAGTTCTTCAGCACCGTGACGACGTTCGGTACCGGCACTGACGTGACCGTCTCAGAGCTCAGCATCGAGGCGTTCTTCCCGGCCGACGCGCAGACGGCGGATCGCCTGCGCGCCGCGGCCTGAAGCTCAGTCGCGCGAAGCGGGGCGCCGGCGCGCCGCGGGTTGCAGCGCCGGGTTCGGCCAGCCGCCGTCGTCCGGGTTGATGTTGCGCCCCGGCGGGACGATCTCGTCGATCCGGTCAAGCACCTCGTCGGACAGCACGACGTCGGCCGCTGGAAGTTGGGACTCGAGCTGCTCCATCGTCCGCGGCCCGATGATCGGTGCCGTCACCGCCGGGTGGCGCATCACGAACGCGAGCGCCATCTCGATCAGCGTCATGCCAGCCTCCTCGGCGAGCACGGCGAGCGCGTCGGCGGCCTCGAGCTTGCGCTGGTTGTCGGGCAGCGAGAGGTCGTAGCGCTGCGGCAGCCGGTCGGCCCGGTGCGAGCCCGGGGCGTCGGATCCGAGCCGGTAGCGGCCCGACAGCCAGCCGCCTGCGAGCGGGCTCCACGGGATCACGCCCATCCCCCAGCGCTTGCAGGTGGGCAGCACGTCTGACTCGATGCCGCGGATCAGCATCGAGTACGGCGGCTGCTCGCAGACGAACCGCTCGCGGCCGCGATCCCGCGCGACCCATTGCGCCTCGACGATCCGCGATGCCGGGAAGGTCGAGGAGCCGACGTAACGGACCTTGCCGGCGTGGATCAGGTCAGAGAGGGCGCCGAGCGTCTCGTCGATGTCCGTGTCGAACTCGGGGCGATGGATCTGGTAGAGGTCAATCCAATCCGTCCGCAGTCGGCGAAGGCTGTTCTCGACCTCCTTCACGATCCAGCGCCGCGAGTTGCCGAACTCGTTCGGGTCGTCGCCCATCGTGCCGTGGACCTTGGTCGCCAACACGACGTTGTCGCGCTTGCCGCCCGCAAGCGCCTTACCGACGATCTCCTCGGACTCCCCGCGCGAGTAGACGTCCGCGGTGTCGATGAAGTTGATCCCCGCGTCGAGCGCGCGGTGGATGATGCGGACGCTGTCGTCGTGATCCTTGTTGCCCCAGTCGCCGAACATCATCGCGCCGAGGCACAGCGGGCTGACCTTCGTACCTGTGGTTCCAAGTGTGCGGTAGTTCATCCCCTCACCGTATCCACCCGGCCTCGCTAAGTTGGTGCGATGAGCTCTCAAGACAGACATTTCGGCCTCACGGGTCTCGCGACGATGGGCGCGAACCTGGCCCGCAACGTGGCCCATCACGAGATCCCGGTTGCGGTCCACAACCGCACCGCGAGCCGCACCGACAGGTTCATCGACGAGCACGGGTCCGAGGGTCCGCTGAGCGGCTATCAGACGACCGAGGAGTGGGTGGGCGCGCTGCAAAAGCCGCGCGTGCTGATGAGCATGGTCAAGGCGGGCGAAGCGACGGACGCGGTGATCGACGAGATCGCCCCCCTGCTCGACAAGGGCGACATCCTGATCGACGGCGGCAACGCCAACTTCCGCGACACCCAGCGCCGCCACGCAAAGCTCAACGAACAGGGGATCCACTTCATCGGCACCGGCGTCTCGGGCGGCGAGGAGGGCGCGCTCGAGGGGCCGAGCATCATGCCGGGCGGCGATCGCGAGCCCTACGACGAGTCAGTCAAGCCGATTTTCGAGACGATCGCTGCGGAGGTGGACGGGACGCCGTGCTGTACCTACGTCGGTCCTGACGGCGCCGGGCACTACGTGAAGATGGTCCACAACGGCATCGAGTACGCCGACATGCAGCTGATCGCCGAGAGCTACGACCTGTTGCGCAACGGCGCCGGGCTCGAGGTCGACGAGATCGCCGATCGATTCAAGCGCTGGAACAAGTCAGAGCTCGAGTCGTTCTTGATCGAGATCTCGGCGCGGGTGCTGTCGAAGACAGACGACGCGACCGGCAAGCCGCTCGTCGACGTGATCCTCGACGCCGCCGAGCAGAAGGGCACCGGCCGCTGGACCGCGCAGGACGCGCTCGAGCTCGGGGTGCCGCTGACGGGTATCACCGAGGCGGTGTTCGCGCGTACGCTGAGCGCGCTCAAGGACCAGCGCGTCGCCGCCGCCGATCGGCTGCAGGGACCGTCGGGGCGTCGCGCCGACGGCTCGCTCGTCGACGACCTCGAGCACGCGCTGTATGCGTCGAAGATCGTCTCCTACGCGCAGGGCTTCGCGCAGATGGCGGCCGCCGCCCACACTGAAGGCTGGAAGCTGGACCTCGGGTCGATGGCCACGATCTGGCGTGGCGGCTGCATCATCCGGGCACGCTTCTTGGACCGGATCCGCGAGGCCTACGACGACCAGCCCGGGCTCGAGAACCTGATGCTGGCCGGCTTTTTCGCCAACGCGCTCGCCGAGGCCCAGGACCCGTGGCGGCGGGTGGTCAGCAAAGCGGCAAAGCTCGGGATCCCGACCCCCGCTTTCTCGTCGTCGCTGGCCTATTACGACGGCTACCGCCGCGCGACCGGGCCGGCGAGCCTGATCCAGGGGCTGCGTGACCTGTTCGGAGCACACACCTACAAGCGAAACGACCGCGAGGGCACCTTCCACGTCATGTGGGGCGAGGATGGCCGCGAGGTCGAGGCCTAACCTCATCTTCGATACCAAGGTCGTCACCACGGGCACCCACCGGGGACGATCGTTCGCCGAGACATGGGCGGCGGTGGCCCCGCGGCTCCGGGAAATGGGCATCACCCGGGTCGCGAACGTCACTGGCCTCGACGACGTGGGAATCCCGGTGGCGATGGTGACACGGCCCAACGCCCGGACGCTCGCAGTGAGCCAGGGCAAGGGCCTGACGCTGGAGGCGGCGCGCGTGTCCGGAGTGATGGAGGCCGCCGAGCTCCACCACGCCGAGGAGGCCGACCTTCCGGTCCGCCGCGCGTTCGCCCGGTCGATCGCAGGCGAGTGCGTTGACGTCAACCGCCTTCCGCTCCGAGGCGCCCAGGGCCCCTCGGGAGAGCGCCCGCTGAGCTGGGTGGAGGGGGCCGACCTGCTCTCGGGCGGGCGCCGCTGGGTCCCGTACGAGTGCGTCGCGGTCGGCCGCACCGCCCCAGAGGAGCGGGTGTTCGCCGTTACCTCGACAGGCCTGGCCGCCGGCAATTCCCACGCCGAGGCGCTCAGTCACGCCATTTGCGAGGTGGCGGAGCGGCACTCACTGACGATTTGGCACCGCCTGCCTGACGTGCTCAAGCACGCCACGGGCATCGATCTGGCCAGCGTCGAGGACGCGGCGTGTCAGGCGCTGCTGGCACGGTGCGCCGACGCGGACCTGGCCGTCGGTGCCTGGGACATGACCGGTCAGGTCCGTCTCGCGGCCTTCGCCTGCTATCTGGCGCAGCGGTCCGCGGACGGCGGCCGCCTAGTCCAACCCGCTGCCGGCTACGGCTGCCATCCCAGCCGCGCGGTCGCGCTCGCCCGTGCGATCACCGAGGCCGCGCAGAGTCGCCTCACCACAATCGCCGGTGCCCGGGACGACATGACCGAGGCTCAGTACAGCCGGGGGGCCACGCTTGCGTTCACCCGGCACGTGCTGGATTTCATCGGCTCCGCCGGCGGGAAGGTGTTCGACTCCGTGCCAAGCGTCGAAACCGATCAGATCGGAGCCGACCTGCAGTGGGAGCTCGACCAGTTGCGCGAGGCATCGATCGAGGAGGTCGTGGCCGTCGACCTGTCCACGCCCACCCTGGGGATCCCGGTGGTGCGTGTCGTCATTCCCGGCCTGCGCATACCCGGATTCCGGTCAGCGGCAGACCAGGTGAGCGTGGCGGCATGATCGTCGTTTTTCTGGGCCCGTCACTGGATCTGCCGACGGCGAAGGCGACGCTTGCAGCCGATTACCGTCCGCCGGTTGCCAACGGCGACGTCATCCGGGCCGTCCAGTCCGGGCCATCGGCGATCGGCATCATCGACGGCAGCTTTGAGTGGACCCTGTCTGTCTGGCACAAGGAGATCCTGTGGGCCCTGACCCAGGGAACGCACGTGTTCGGCGCTGCGAGCATGGGTGCGCTGCGCGCCGCCGAGCTGGCGCCGTTCGGCATGCGCGGCGTGGGACGGATCTTCGAGATGTATCGCGACGGCCAGCTCGAGGACGACGACGAGGTGGCGGTCGCCCACGAGCCCGGCGGTCGCTACGCCGTCGCCTCCGAGGCGCTTGTGGACATCCGCTGCACGCTGGGCGAGGCCGCGCGCGTGGGGATCATCGGCGAGCCCTCGCGGCGGGCCCTGGTGGCGGCGGCCAAGCGAATGTTCTATCCGGACCGCCGCTACGCCGATGTGCTCGCCGCCGGTTGCGCAGCAGGACTGCCCGCTCGCGAGCTCGACTCTCTGGAGGCATGGCTGCCGTCGCACCGGGTCGATCAGAAGCGGGCCGACGCACTGCATCTCCTTCGCGCTCTGGCGGATCTGCCAGCGGGCGCGCACCGGCCCACCTTCACCTTGAATCGGTCGGAGTACCTGGAACGGCTGTTGACCCGGGTGCAATCCGGCTCGAGTTAGGTCAGGGGCCGATCATCCAGAACATGCTGATGCGCTCGATGACGTCGTCGTCATCGAGATCGGAGTACTCCACCTCCACCATCGCCACCGCTTCGTGCTCCTCGACGGCGAAGTCCGCATCGCGGGCGGTGTTCACTGGATCCTCCCTGAACTGCTCCAGGAACTCCGGGTGCGCCTTGGCGTGCTCAGCCAGCCTGGCCATCTCCTGCTCGCTCATCCCGTCCCCCTTCTCTTCGGCGTGCGCTCGACGGCGGCAGGCTAACAGCGCTGTGCCGACCGATCAACGCCGGTAGGCTCTACCGGCACGGTCATTAGGGGATTTGGGTGATCTGTCCAGCGTGCCAAGTCGAGTGCAAGGACGGGGCGAAGTTCTGCGGAAGGTGTGGGACTCCGCTGAAACTGCGCTGTCATGCGTGCGGCGCCGGCCACGAGCCCGGCCAACGGTTCTGTGAGGAGTGCGGTGCGGCACTGGCGGCCTCGCCGGCGGTCGCACCGCTGGTCACCGGACCGGAACCGACCGCGGAGGTCACCGAGGCCGCCCCGGTCCCGGAGCTGCGCCAGGTGTCCGTCCTGTTCGTTGACCTGGTCGGCTTCACTCCCCTCTCCGAGGCGCGCGCCGCCGAGGACGTGCGCGAGCTGCTCAGGCGGTACTTCGATACGTCGCGGAGGATCGTCGAGCGGCACGGAGGCGTGGTGGGGAAGTTCGTCGGCGATGCGGTCATGGCGGTATGGGGGGTGCCGGTGGCCCGGGAGGACGACGCCGAGCGGGCGACCCGGGCGGCGCTCGCCCTGGTGAAGGCCGTCGCGGTGTTCGGTGAGGAGGTCGGGGTGCCGGGGCTTAGAGCCAGGGGCGGCGTCGTCACCGGAAAGGCAGTGGCTCTGGAGTCGCCCGGCGAGGGGTTGGTGGCCGGCGACCGCGTCAATACGGCGTCCCGGGTCCAGACCACGGCTGAGCCAGGGACGGTGCTGGTGGATACGGTCACCCGACAGCTCGCGGCGGCGGCGATCGCCTTCGAGGACGCGGGCGAGCATCTAGTCAAGGGCAAGCGCGAGCCGCTGCGGCTGTGGCGGGCGGTGCGGGTGATCGCGGGCATCCGCGGCTCGGACCCCGAGCAGGGGATCCAAGCGCCGTTCGTCGGACGAGACGGCGACCTGTGGCTGATCAAGGAACTGTTCCACGGCGCCCTGAACCGCCGCTCGGCGCGCCTGGTGGCCGTCGCCGGGGAGGCCGGCCTGGGCAAGACGCGTCTGCGCCGGGAGTTCTTCACCTATGTCGACGGGCTGTCGGAGACGGTGCTGTGGCATGTTGGCCGGTGCTCGTCCTTCGGGGACGGCGTGGCGTACTCCGCCCTATCAGAGATGGTCCGCCAGCGTCTGGCCATCGCCGAGGACGCCTCGACCGTGGACGCGTTCACGAAATTGGATGAGGGACTCGAGCGGTGGATCGACGACCAGGTCGACCGGGAGTTCCTGCGGCCTCGTCTCGGTGCCCTGCTCGCGCTGGACGCACCCGGGCTCCCCCGTGAAGAGCTGTTCGCGGGCTGGCGGATGTTCCTGCAGCGCCTGGCCCAGCACCTGCCGGTGGTGCTGGTGTTCGAGGATCTGCAATGGGCCGACAGCGGTCTGTTGGAGTTCATCGAGCAACTTCTCGACTGGTCGTCCTCGAGCCCGATCTTCATCCTGACCCTGTCTCGCTCGAATACGGTCGCGTCGCAGGAACCGTGGCCGGCACCGCGCCTGGGGGCGATGACGCTGCAGCTGGAGCCCTTGGACGAGGCGGCAATGAGAGCGCTTCTCGCCGGCCTGGTCGACGGGCTGCCCGAGGCCGCCGCCGGGCGCATCATGGAGCGGGCGCAGGGCGTGCCGCTGTATGCGATCGAGATCCTGCGGGCGCTGAGCGACCGGGGCGTGCTGCGCGAGCGAGATGGACGGCTGGTGTTGGAGGGCGAGCTCGGCGACATGGTCGTACCGGCCAGCCTGAGCTCACTGCTGGAAGCACGTCTGGATCTCCTGGAGCCGGCGGAGAGGGACTTCGTGAAGGCGATGTCAGTATTCGGCGCGTCGTTCCCGCGGGCGACTGCCGCAGCGCTCGGCGGCATTGCAGAGGATCAGCTCGACGCGGTGCTGGCATCGCTTGTGCGCAGTCAGGTGCTGGTGATCCGCACCGAGCGCCTGTCGCCGGAGCGCGGGCAGTACGCCTTCGCCCAGGGGATGCTGCGCACCGTCGCCTACGAGATGCTCTCCCGCCGGGAGCGGGTGTCACGTCACGCCGCGGCGGCCGAGCATCTGCGCGATGTCTTCCCCAACGATGGCGAGGACGTGGTGGAGATGATCGCTGCGCACTATGTGAGCGCCTACCAGGCGGCGGGAACCGACCCTGGGGCAGCGCAGCTGCGCAGCAAGGCGGTGGCCGCCCTGCGCCGAGCAGCACACCGCGCGGCGGCCGTGGGGGCGCCCGGGGCTGCCGAGCGGTCCTACCGGGCCGCCGCCGACCTGGCCGAGCGAGAGGCCGAGCGCACCGAGCTGACCCAGGCGGCCGGGGAGATGGCGCTTCAGTCCGGGCGCTACGAGGTGGCGGTGGAGTTGCTCGACGGCGCGTGCCGAGCCCACCTGGAGGCCGGCCGGACCCGGCAGGCCGCCCGGGTCACCGGCGACATCGGCCTGGCTCTGGGGCGTCTGGGACGTCTTCAGGATGCGGTGGAACAGTTCACGGCCGCCCTGAAGGTCCTGGACGCGGACGGCCCTGATGCGGACGCCGCCAAGCTGAACAGCCGTCTCGGCCACGCGCTCGTATTTCTCGGCGAATACGACCAGGCGGAGGCGCCGCTGGAGGCGGCCCTGGCCGTCGCCGAAGCGCTCGACCTGCCGACGCTTCTCTCCGACGCGCTCAACCAGAAGGCCGTCATGTACGTGCTGACCGGCCGCGTGCAGCAGGCGCGCCACCTGTGGACGGCGGTGGTGGAGATCGCCGACCAGCGTGGGCTGGGGCACGAGCTCAGCATCGCGCGGACCAACCTCGGCAACCTGGCGGTCCTCTGGGACCTTCCGGACGCCGAGGACCAGACGAAGGCGGGTCTCGCGGTCGCCCGGCGGCGCGGGGACCGCGCCGCGGAAAGTTTCAATGCCAGCAACCTCATGATGGCCTGGCTGCTGTCCGGGCGCTGGGCGGCGATCGATGAGCTGGCCGCCGAGATGCTCGACGGCGACGCCGACCGGCCGGGCGGGGAGTCGCTGCATTTTGTGGTGGCGATTCTCAACCTGCTGCGAGGTGATCCGGCCGCAGCGCGCGCCAGCCTGGGCCATCTGGACCCCTGGCGTCAGGTGGAGAACGAGGAGCAGAGGGCGTCGTATCTGGCGGTTGAGTTGAGCGTGCTGCTCGCCGAGGGCCACGCCGACCGAGCGCTCGAGCTGGCTCTGGAGTGGCTGGGCGAGGCGATCGGCAAGCTCGGCGCATCGAGCGAGCCGGTTCGCATCGCTTGGCCTGAAGCATTCCGCGCCGCGCTTGAGGCCGAGCGAGTGGGAGATGCCCTCCGTCTCATCTCCCTCCTGACTGACCGGCCTCCCGGCGACCTCCCACCGTTCCTGCGAGCTCAGCTCGCCCGGGCTCGCGGACTGATTGATGCGGCTCACGGCCGGCCGGACACGGCGCATGCCGAGCTGTCGGACGCGATCAAGCGCTTCGGTGAGCTTCCGTCTCCATACTGGAGCGCAGTCACGCAAACCGACCTCGCTGCCTGGCTCACCGCCCAGGGCCGAGCCGTCAGCGCCACGCCTCTCCTCAGCGAGGCGGCCGCGGCGCTGCGGCCCCTCGGCGCCATCCCGGCCCTGGCCCGAATCCAGGATCTGCAGGCCGCCGGCACCCAGCGGCCGACCGACGCCCTGCCGCGGTGATCAGGCGAATCGGCCCTCAGGGAGGGCACCTTCCACGTGATGTGGGGCGAGGATGGGCGCGAGGTCGAGGCCTGACGAGCCCCGGTCAGCGTCGCGCGAACTGGCGCGTGCGCAGCAGGCCGGCCACGTCGCGCTGGTCGACCAGCAGCTCGGCGGCCTGTGCCCGGACGACGTACACGCGCCCGCTGGCGGCTCCCCTCACCCTGACGGCACGGGCGCCCAGATAGCGCAGCGGGACCTCGACGCCTCGGCCTCTGCCTCGACTCGCCGCTGCGCTCTCCCCGGCGGCCGGCGCGGAAGCGCCGGTACTGACCGAGCGCGCGGCGGCTCCCGCGAGCCTGAGCGAGGTGCGCTTCTGGTTACAGCATCCCATCCGTGTCTCCTGTCATTCGAGCGGCTCAATCGTCACGGGGGGCTCGCCGCCGACCGCTCGCTCAAGCAGCCCGGCGGCGCCCGACAGCGCCAGCCAGCGAACCACCGGCCGGCGCCGGCGTGCCGACAGGGTCGGCACGAGCGCGGCCGCCACCCAAATGCCGAGGCAATCGAAGCAGTCGACCAGCCGGCCGGTGAAGCCGTCGCCCAGCCGCACTCGCAGGTTGGCGACCACGTCGGCGGGGCCGTCCTCGTAGGCAAGCAGATGCGTCACCCGCCAGGCGGCGAGCGCGGCGATCGCCAGCTCGAGCGCGTCGCGGCCGCAGTTGTCGCCGTCGTCACCCGCCAAGCGCAGGCACCCCAGGCGCGGCTCGACTGATCAAGAGATCGCACGGCGTCACGCCTAGTGTGTAGTCGGACTCGTTGGCGTAGACGTTGTCCGTGTTGCAGCTGACCACCGTTCGGGTCGATGCGGTCAGCCTGATGTCGTAGCAACACGGGGCCACCGGGAACGCCAGCGCCGCGTCGAGCGTGAGCCGCAGGTGTCCGCCCTTCCAGGTCGGGCGGGTTGCGCCCGCCGCCAGCGCGTCGACGTACGTGGGCCCGGCGTAATCACCCGATAGGACTGACAGCGTCGCGCCGCTCAGACCCAGCAGGCTGTGGCTCGAGCTGTCCCCCCAGATCGCCTCGATGTCGTAAGCGTTGAGGTATCCAGTGGGGTCTTCCACGTGGAAGTCGATCACGAGCTCGCCACAGGCCTCGACGCTCCCGCACACATCGGCGGTCGTTCCGCCAACGGTGACTGATTCGATCTGCGTGGTCGGCTGCGTGACACACAGGGTCACCGTGCCCGGCCCGCACGGGGTCGTCGCGGTCGGATCCGGATCGAGCCGGTTGTTGAACGTCAACGTCCATCCGTTGGGGTCGTCTGAGTCGCACACCGGCAGCGGCGTGGGCCACGGCGAGTTGACCGGGGTGTACACGCCGCCCGACTCCTGCCACCCCACCACGGTGAAGCTGTAGGTGCCGAGCGGATACAGGCCGTCGGCGAACTTCGTCGAGTCGATCGGGACCACCAGCCAGGTATTGCTAGTCCAGAACCCGCCAGCCGGCAGGCCAACCGTGGCCTCCCAGTGCTCGCGGCTCTCAACCAGGGAATGAGACACGCCGCCGACGATCACGTTGTTGAATATGAACGGCACTGACCCGGTGGGCCACGGCGTCGGCGGGGGCGCGGGCGCGACCCACTGGCGCGAGAAGTCGATCGCCGCCCCGGGTGGAAGCGGACTCCACGGGCCAGTCGGGCTGACCGAGTACAGGATCTCGTAGTAGTCGACGCCGACCATCACGTTCGCATAGGAGATGTCGACCGCGCCCCCCCAAGGGCGGTCGCCGCCGGCTGGGTCGCCGGCGTCGAGCAGGCCTGCTGGGGTGGCCGCGGCCGGGTCGCCGAGCGGATTGCCGCCGACGTCGGTCACTGAGATGTCGCAAATATCGGAGATGTCGATGCAGGTTCCCTCCACGCATGGCGACACTGGGCACGGCTGCGAACAGCACGCCTGGTCGTTGGCGGTCAGCGTCACCTGCAGCACCTCGCCAAAGTCCGTCCGGGCCGAGAGGAAGCTCTCGTCGAGGATCACGGTGCCGGCCTGCGGGCAGTCCTGCGTGACCTTGAAGATCACATCGGGGTCACAGTCCCACCACGGCTGCCATGGCCACCAGGGCCAGATGCGCTGCTCTGCCAGCGCCGGGGACACCGGTAGCTTCGCCTGAAGCGAGGCGCGGAGCTGCTCCATTTCGCCGAGATTGTCGGGGCCGAGCATCCGCAGCCCCGCCGCCGACTTGCCGAGCAGCTGCCCGAACACGCCGAGGCCCGGCTGCGTTGAAGCGCGGCCAAGCGACAGGCGCGGATCCTGCTCGACCACGGACATGATCGTCTCGGCGAGCACGGGCTCGAACTCCCACACGCGCAGCGTCCACCACCACCACGGCCACCAGCCGCAGCAATGGGTGAAATCGATCTCGAACGTCCCGTCCGCCGCCGTCGTGGTGCAGCCCAGCAGCTCTGTGCTGATCCACCACCACCACCAATCCACATCGTAGGCGCACACCTGCGCCCCGGGGACCGGACTACCGTCGGCGCACTGCACGCGACCGCGGATCACGAACCGCCTGCACCACACGTGCCACCACCACCACCAGTACGGGCTGACGATGATCGGATCGGTCACCAACTCTCGCTCGTCGCCCCACAGACCGGCGCGGACCGGCACCGAGATCGTCTGGAGGTTCACGAGGTCCTCCGCGCTGGCGTTGGCCGGTCCGACGATCACTTGGACCGGCCCCGGGTGCTCGTCGAACTTGAACGTCACCGTCTCCTGCGCGCCCGCGCTCAGCGTCGCGGTGCGCGTCGTGACCTCGCCGTCTGAGCGCTTGACCGCCAGCTGAACCTCCCGGCTGCTGTCGCCGGAGATCGACGCGGCGTCGACCGGAACGACCAGCTTGAACCTGCCCTCATCTGAAGCCATCGGTACACCCCCTCCTGGCGGGCGCTGGTCCCACGGGCCGTGCCCCCCATCTAGTCCCCATGCCGCGAAACGGTGCCCACCTCGGGAGCACGGAGTCCGCGCTTCCATTCCAGAAAGGCCCCTGTCCCCTGCACACTCAGTTCCTACCGACAGCGTCACCATACCCACCTGGAGTGCCACCGTGGGAAAAGATTTAACGCACACTGTTCGGATTGAGGTCACACTGACATTTTCAGCGTGACACCGAAACAATGACAATAAGTCACTGCATAGCTTCTGGGACTAAATCGTCACCCTTTGGCACCCTTGGAGGATTCGGTCGCACGACGGCGCGTGGCGGGTCCCGCGCTCGAGCATCTCGTAGAGGACCTCGTCGGCGAGTCGGTCAGGCGAGCAGGCCCAGCCGCTGCGCGCGCTGCACGGCCTGGGTCCGGTTGCGCACCCCGAGCTTGCGGTAGACGGCGCTCGAGTGCTCCTTGACCGTGTGCTTGGAGAGATGCAGCGCCTCGCCGATCTCGGGGTTGGTGGCGCCCGACGCCATCAGCTCGAGCACCGCCCGCTCGCGCTCTGAGAGCCCGAGCGCCCCCTGCCACTCCTGGCGCTCGAACACCGTCTTGCCGACGCCGACCGCGTGCACTGCGCTGGCGATCCGGCGCGCCGGCCAGTCCTTGTAGGCGAATCCCGAGGCGCCCGCGGCGCGTGCGGCGCTGGCCGAGATCTCACCGGCGCCCGAGAACAGCAGCACCCGGGTCGAAGGCTCGGCCGCGCGCAGCCGCTCGCAGATCTCGGCGCCCGACTCCTCACCGATGAACAGATCCACGAGCGCCACGTGCGGGCTGTAGCGCGCGGCGAGCTTGAGCGCCTCGTCACCCGAATGGGCGCTCAGGCAGCGCTCGACCCACGGCTGCTGGGTCAGCATCAGACGAAAGCCCCAGTGGACGACGTCGTGGTCGTCGACGACCAACACGCTGAGGCGCTCTGGGCTGCGCTCCGCGTCAACCATCGCGCCGACTGCCGTCCGGCTCGCCGGGCGGCACCACCAGCCGCACCTGCCAGATCCCGGCCTCGCGCTCGCCGAACTCCACCACGCCACCGCTCTGCAGCGCCTCGAGCGCCGCCAGCCGCAGTCCCATCCCGGCTTTGCGGGGCGCCGACCGGACGCCGTCATTGACCACCTCGAGCACGAACGCGCCGTCGGCGTCGCGGACCCGGACCTCGACCCGCGTCGGCTGGGCATGCTTGCCGGCGTTTCTGACCGCCTCACGCAGCACTGACTGAGCCAGCGGCTCGAGGCTCGCGGGCACCGCGGTGTCGGATTCGAGCGCCAGCCCGAGCTTCGGGTGCGCGTAGGCGAGGCGCTCGACCTCGGCTTCCAGGGTCGTCTGGGTCGCGCGCGGTGCCCGCCCCAGCGGGCGCTGCAGGGCGGCACGCAGCTCGCTGAGCGCGGCCTGGGTCTCGCTCGCACACCGCGCACGCGCGGCGGCCGGCAGCTCGCCGTCGCCGTCGAGCGCCATCGAGACGCCGAACAACCGCTGGATCACGCCCTCGTGGATCTCCCGTGCGAGGTCGATCCGGTGCTCGAGCTGACGCGCGGTCTCGTACTGGGCCGAGAAGATCCGCGCCACTGACGCCAGCGCCGCCGCCTTGCCGAGTGTCCACAGGAGCCCGCGATCGGACTCGTTCAGCGGCGGGCTCGACATCAGGCGATCGGCCAGGATCACCCCGATCGAGCGACCGGCGGCGGTCATCGGCGCGCACACGAGCCGCACCGGCTCGGGGAACAGCTCCGCGTACTCGGCCGGCACCTCGCCGCTCATGTCGCCCTCCACCTCGACCACCCGGTCCTCGCGCAGCGCCTGGGCCGCGATCGGCGCCGACTCCACCGTCACGTGGGCGCTCGCGAACTGCGCCACGTCCATCCCGTAGGCGCCGATGGCGCGGACTCGGCGCAGCGTGCTGTCGTAGCCGAAGATGATCGCGCGGCGCATCCGTGCCAGGCGGCAGACCGCGTCGCAGAGCCGGTCGTAGAACGAGTCTGAGCTCTCAGTGCCTGGCTCGGCCTGCGAGAGGACCTCGACGAACAGCTCGACCGCGTCGATCCCGACGCTGCCACGCGAGTCACTCGACCCCCCCGAGCTCATGCGCGGCCCCGCGCCTCCGTCGACGCCACCGGCTCATGCGCGGCCGCGGACTAGCGGGCGTCCGCGTGGTCCATCAGCCCGAGGCGAAGCGCCTGATCGGGCATCAGGTAGACCCGCCACCGCTGTTCGCAACTCGGGCACCAGCATTGGACCGACGGATCGTATCCCTGCAGGGCGCCCTCCCATTCGACGTCCTCGCTGCACAGGCAGACCGGGCATGCGAGCGACGCCGTGACGAGCTCGTCCGGGTCGTCGGGGCGGAAGTGGGCGATGTCAGCGAGATCGGCGAGCATCGTCTCAGGCGGCGAGCACCTCGACCATCGCCTCGGAGCGGGCGATCGGGCTCTTGCCCCAGCGGCTGCGGGTCGCGAAGTCCAGCAGCCGATCCATGTAGTCGCGCAGCGGCGAGACGCTGATTCCGAGCGGCGCCAGCTGCGCGGCGGTCGCCTGCTGTTCGAACACGGTTGGGGTCGCGAAGTAGGGGAAGTACTCGCGGCCGGCGTTCAGCGCTGAGGCCTCGGCGGCGCTGCAGCCGGCGGTGGAGAACTCGGCCGGCGGCACGACCTTGGGCAGCGGCCGGCGGAAATAGTGGCTCGCGAGCAGCGCGATCTCGGCGATTGTGCTCGCGTCAGGTCCCGCGGTCAGGTGATAGGTCTCACCGACGCCGCCCTCGGCCTCGGCCAGCGCATGGATCGCGTCAGCGACGAAGTCGACCGAGACGACATCCACCGGCGCGGAAGGGATCGCCGGGACGGCCGTGAACAGTCCCCGCGCGAACGCGCGCAACGGCCAGTAGAGGACGTTGAAGGCCGAGGTCCAGCCGCTGCGCCGGTCACCGACGACGATGCTCGGGCGCAGGATCGTCGACGGCAGGTCAGCGTGCGAGCGGACCAGCTGCTCGGCCTCGAACTTCGATTGCTCGTAGGAGTTGTTGAACGCCTGGCCGACGCCGAGGTCGGACTCGGCGAACGGGCCGCTGTGGTTGCCGGCCACGTACGCGGTCGACACGTGGGCATAGCGGCGCAGGCCGCCGGACTCGCGCGCCGCCTCAGCGAACTCGAGCATCCGCCGCGTGCCGTCGAGGTTGATCGCGCGCGCCTCGTCCAGCGGCATTGCGAACGACACCGAGGCGGCACTGTGGACGATCGTCGAGACCCGGCAGGCGAGCCGTCGCGGACCGCGGGCTCAAGCCCGAGACCGGGAGCCGTCAGATCTGCAGCGAACGCGTCGACGCGCTTGGCGTGGCGGGCGCCGCGCGAGCCGTACAGGTCATTGAGCACGCCGTCCATCCGGGCCTTGGCGGCATGGTCGTCATCCGCGCGTACGAGCGCCACGACGCGGCGGTCACCGCGCTCGAGGTAGCGCGCCAGCAGCTCCATACCGACGAACCCGGTCGTCCCAGTCAGCAGGACGTCGCCGTCGCGCGCACTCATCGCGCACCTCCAAGCGAAGCAGCGCCTCCGAGTGAACCCGCGCCTCCGAGCGAGCTCAGTGCCCAGACCAATCGCCCGCGCGTATCGACCGGGTCGATCAGCTCATCCACATATCCAGTGGCGGCCGCAACCTGGGGGCGCAACTGGTGGTGGGCGTAGTGGCGGGCGAGCCGCTCACGCTCGGCCTCGGGGTCGTCGGCGGCGGCGAGCTCGCGGCGGTGGATCACGCCGACAGCCGGCTTGGCGCCCATCACACCGATCTCCGCGCCGGGCCACGCGAACACGTAGTCGGCGCCGAGGTCCTTGGAGTTCATCGTGATGAACGCGCCGCCGAACGCCTTGCGAAGGATCAGCGTCACGCGCGGGACCGTCGCCTCGGAGAACGCGTGCACGAGCGTCGCGCCGTGGCGGATCACGCCGGCCGACTCCTGCTTGCTACCGGGCATGAACCCGGGCGTGTCGACCAGCACCAGCAGCGGGATCCCGAACGAGTCGCACTTGCGGACGAACCGAGCGCCTTTCTCCGAGCTGGCCGCGTCGAGCACGCCACCGAGATAGCGGGGCTGGTTGGCGATCACGCCGACCGTCCGGCCGTCGATCCGGGCCATCGCGGTTACGAGGTTGCGCGCCCAGCCGGCCGAGATCTCGAGCAGCTCGCCGTCGTCGACGATCGCGCGGATCACGTCGCGTACGTCGTACACCTTGCGCGCCTCGCGAGGGACGACCGCGCTCGGGTCGTGGCCGCCGGCCGGGCTCGGGATCGCCCGCGGGACCGGAAGGTCGCGGTGGCTTGGCAGGTAGGCGAGCAGCTCGCGCGCCAGGCGCGCGGCGTCGTCATCGTCGTCGGCGACGAAGTGGCAGACGCCGTTTCGCTCGTGGACTCGTGTGCCGCCGAGCTGCTCGGCGTCGACGTCCTCGCCGAGCGCTTCGCGGACCACGCCGGGCCCGGTCAGGAACATGCTCGACTGCCCTGTCATCACGACCCAGTCGGTGAGCGCCGGCGAGTAGGCGCCGCCACCGGCCGACAGGCCGCTGACGATCGAGATCTGCGGCACGCGCCCGGACAGCCTGACGATCCGGTGGAAGATCCGCCCGTAGCCGCCGAGCGCCGCGATCCCCTCCTGCATCCGCGCGCCGCCGGAGGACACGAAGCCGACGACCGGGGCCCGTCCGCGATCTGCGAGCTCGAGCACGCGCACGATCGTGCCCGCGTGCGCTTCGCCGAGCGAGCCGCCCGCGTAGGAGCTGTCCTGGGCGTAGCAGAACACGGGGCGGCCGTCGATCATGCCCGAGCCGCCGACGACGCCGTCGCCGAGGCGGGCGCGGTCGCCCATCGTCAGTGAGGTCACATCGGAGCGGATCAGCTGCAACGAGCCGGGATCGCAAAGCAGCTCGAGCCGCTCGAGCGCCGTCGAGCGGGTCTCTGACCTCTCCACAAGCGCCAGGCTCATGGCCTACCCCATTCGATCACCGTCGCGCCCCAGGTGAAGCCGGCGCCGAACGCGCCCAGCAGCACCCGGTCGCCAGGCTCGAGCAGGCCCTCGCGCTCGCTGAACGCGAGCGCCAGCGGCAGCGTCGCGGCGGACGTGTTGCCGTAGTCGGCGATGCAATCGACGACGCGCTCAGCGGGCAGGCCGAGCCGCTCGCCGACGGCCGACAGGATCCGGCCGTTGGCCTGGTGGTAGACGAACAGGTCGATCTCGTCGAGCGTGACGTTCGCGGCCTTGGCGGCTTGGAGGGTGGCGAGCGTCAGCCGCGCGACTGCTTCGCGGAAGGTCTCGTGGCCGCGCATCCGGATCACCCCATCTGAGCGCTTGACCGTGATGTGGTCGGCACCGGCGCCATCCGCACCGAGCACGATCGGCCCGATCCGGCCGGTCAGCGCGCTTTCCTCGAGCACCACCGCGCCGGCGCCGTCGGCGAACACGGCGGCGGTCGCGCGATCGGTCGGGTCGGTGATCCGCGACATCAGGTCGGCGCCGACCGCGAGCGCGATCCGGGCGCGGCCGGCCTCGATCTGGGCGGTCGCGACCGCGAGCGCCGACAAAAAGCCGGTGCAAGCTGAGCCGACGTCGAACGCGCCGGCGCGCGTGGCTCCGATCCGGTGGGCGACCAGCGGTGCCGCAGCGGGCATCAGCTCGTCCGAGGTGGTCGTCGCGACGATCACGAGATCGACGTCGATCGCGTCAATCCCGGCGCGCTCGAGCGCCTCGCGGGCGGCCCGCGCCGCGTGCTCGTCGAGGCGCTCGGAGGGATCGGCGATCCGGCGCGAGTGGATCCCGGTGCGCCGCACGATCCAGTCGTCCTCGACGCCCAGCCGCGCCCCGACCTCGGCACTCGAGACGATCCGCGACGGCACGCTGACGCCCACCGAAGCGGCGACGACGCCGCGGCGCGCGGGGGGCGAGAAGTCTTGGTTCGGCGCAGGATGCACCTCGAGCGCTGAGATCACACACTCAAACTGCGCCACTACGGCCATGGATGCCATGCGATCGGGTGAAAGACCCGACAGACGGGGGGTCCGGTCAGGTTTCCGGTCCAAAGCATGCCCAGGTCCCCACAACGAATGATGCTCGCCTTGACGCCCGAGGAGGGTAGGCGTCAGGCGAGCGTCGCAGTGGGTTATAAGGTCGCGTCCCCGGAGCGGTGTAGCCCGCCTGTGGCGCTGATGTGATGAATTTGTGAACGCCGCGCCGGCGAGCGTCAGGCGGGTCCGGCGGCGAGCTCGTCGATCAGCGCCGCGAGCCGGACCAGCAGGTCTGGCGCGAGTTCGCGCTCGCTCGCGGGCAGCCCGTCGTAGAACGCCCGCTGTCGCCCGCGCAACCACGCGTGCTGTCCGTCGAGCGCGTCTCGGCCGGCGTCCGTCAGCGCGACGGTGACGCCACGGCGGTCCTCCGGCGAGCGCGACCGGCAGACGATCGCGCGGCGCTCGAGCGCGTCAAGGATCCGGGTCGCGGTCGACGGCGTGATCCCCGCCTCGGTTGCGAGCTCCTGGACGCGCGCGCTCTCGCGGCCGGCGAGCGCCTGGAGCAGCGCGTACTGCGAAAGCGTCAGCGCCTCGTTTTGCGCCTGGGCACCGCGGGCGCGGCGCACGGCCTGCGCAAACGCGTCGAACGAGACCAGAAAGTCCTCGACGCAGCACGCCCCGTCGGCGTCCACCGCCACCTGGTCGCTGTCCGCGTCCACCGCCACCTGGTCGCTGTCCGCGTCCACCGCCACCTGGTCGCTGTCGTCAGTCACGCGGTCCACGATCGGGCTAGCATAGCAGTGCTTGGCATGCTAATCTTTGGCATGCTAACTAAGTTCGAAGCGAGGTGAACCCGATGTTTCGCAACATCCTCGTTTGTGTCGACGACACGGTCCACGCGCGCCACGCGCTCGATCAGGCGATCGACCTCGCCGAAGCGGGCAACTCGCGACTCGCGATCTTGACCGCGATCTCGCGCCCTCCCTACTGGGCGACCTCCCCGGCCACCGTTGCGGCCGTCGAGCCGCTGGCGGTCGAGCTCGAGCGTGACGCCAAGCGGACGCTCAACACCGCCGTCGACCGCGTCCCGCAGTCGATCCCGGTGACGACAATCCTGAGCCGCAAGCCGATCCGCGAAGCACTGCTCGATCGGCTGCAGACGGGCGAATACGACCTGCTCGTGCTCGGCTCGCGCGGCCGAGGTGCGCTGAGCGCCTCGATCCTCGGAAGCGTCAGCCATTTCGCGCTCAACCACACCCGGTCGCGGTGCTGATCGTGCACGCGCCCGAAAGCGAGTCAGACGCTCAGCCCGCCCGCGAGGCGGCGGTCACCGAGGCCGTCGCCTGAGACGTCCGCCCGTTGGCCTCGAACGCCGCCGCGCACTCCTGCGAGCAGAAGTAGACGCCGTCGCGCTCGACCGCCCGGCGCGATCGACCCGCATCCCACAGACCGGATCGGTCGCGCCTCTGCGGCGGGTTAGCCACATCAGCGCCGAGAACGCCGCCAGCGCGAGCACGTTCAGCACCAGCTTGTAGTTGAGTGCCAGCGAGCCGAAGATGTCCGCCCTGGTCGGACGGGGACCGCTTGGGATCGCTCCGAAGAGGTAGAACAGGCCGGCGACGATCAGCGCCGCGGCGACCATCGTCACGTACATCAGCGCCGTGATGCGCAGCGCGAAGCGGCGGCCGTAGTACTTGCGGTAGATCGCGATGATCGGCAGCACGATCAGGTCGGCGAACAGGAACGAAAGCACCCCCGCGAAGCCGATCCCGCCTGACCACAGGACCGCGGCGAGCGGCACGTTGCCGACCGAGCAGACGAAGCTGAGGACCGCGATCACCGGGCCGACGAGCGCGTTCTCGAATGCCGCGATCGGCGCCGGGGCATTGGTAACGAACAGGGCGTTGAAGAAGTGGTCAGGCAGCTGCGCGACGAACCCCGCGAGCAGGAACCCGGCGGCGATCTCCTTCCACAGCATCTGCCAATCGGCGCGGAAGTTGTGGGCAACATCGGACCACGCGGCCCCCGACAGCAACCGCTCGCGCCAGCCGGTCGCCCCGCTTGCCGTTTGGTGCTGGTGGCCACCCTCGGCGGCGATCGCGTGAGCGCGTGCCTCCCGCTCGAGCGCCGGGCTCACAAACAACCGCAGCAGGATTGCCATCAGCGCGATCATCACGAGCCCGCCCAGGTATTCGGCGACCGTGAACTGCCAGCCGATCAACACCCAGAGCACGAGCCCCAGCTCCCAGACGAGGTTGGTGGAGGCGAACTGAAACGCCAGCGCGCTGGTCGCAGAGGCACCCTTCTCCAACAGCGACTTGGCGATCGCGACCGCCGCGTACGAGCACGACGACGAGGCGGCGCCGAGTCCGGTCGCGCGGGCGGTCGCGCCGGCACGGTTGGCTCCGAGCGCGCTCTGGACTCGCTCGCGCGGGACCCACGCCTGTACGACGGCCGAGATCGCGAACCCGAAGACCAGCGCCCACCACACCTCCCAGGCCATCAGAAACGAGTCCCGCAGGCCATGCCAGATCACGTTCAGCATCGTTCTCGACTATACCCATAGGGGGTAGTGGTATGCTCCGTGAGCTATGACTCCCACCCGCGGATATACCGCGACCAAGGACGATCTCCTAGCCCGGCTGAAGCGGATCGAGGGACAGATCCGCGGTATCGAGGGCATGGTGGTCGAGGATCGGTACTGCATTGACGTGCTGACCCAGATCTCGGCCGCGCGCGCGGCGCTCGACAAGGTCGCGCTCGGCCTGCTCGACGACCATGCACACCACTGCGTGATCGGCGCCGCCACCGCTTCCGAGCGTGACGAGAAGACGGTCGAGCTGATGGATGCCGTCGGTCGGTTGATGCGTCGCGGCTGAGTCCTACGGCCCGATCTGCGTCACCGACGAGGACGCCTGCGGGCGGTCCGGGAGATGCTCGTCGGAGAAGATCACCTGAGCGCGCTCGGCGGCATCGAGGATCTGCTGCGCGTCGATTTCCCTGCGCGTGACCGGGATCCCGGCCGCGGGCCACTCGCAGACGAACGCGAGCGGTCCAGGCGGCGGTAGCGGCCAGACCCATTCGCTCTGGCGCCAGTAGTTACCACCTCCACCCCCACCGCCGCCGTGCAGCACCGGCCCATCCGGCTCGCCAGACCCGTGGTGGCGAGGACCTGGCACGTTGGTCGCCTTGGCGCCATCGGCGAACTGGACGCCGAGGCGCAGGAAATCGTCGGATAACTCGCCCTCGCTGACGCGCGCGCGGTGCCGGCCAGGTCCGAACAGCATCGGATCGACCCCTTCGGCATCTCCGTCCGGCGGACCAAACACGAACAGATCGAACTCGAACCCCGTCGGGTAGGCCGCCAGACGCGAGATCGCGACCGCGAACCTGTCAGCCCGCGCAAGCAGGAGCTCGACGGCGACCACGCCGGGCAGCGTTCCCTGCGGGGCTCCGAACCAGGGAGGCCGGCGGTAGACCTCTTGCTTGGGCGGAGGCGGTGGCGGCTCGAAGAACTCAGGCACCCCCGCCACTGTAACCGTCAGCCCACGAGCCGCTCGAACAGCGCCCGCAGCGTCGTCGCCGGGTCCTCGCACAGCCCCGTGTGTACCTCCGACGGCTGCACGATCGTGCTCGATGGCGCCGCCAGCCAGCCGAAGCGCTCGGACTGGTCAAGGCGTGCGATCGGACCCGCGTCGTCGGCTCCCTCCGCGACCCGCGCCAGCGCCTCGAGATGGTCCACCACGTCGGCGACCGGCGTGTCAGGAGCGAGCGTCGCCAGCCGCTGCTGGTCAAGCGCGACGCGCGCGCCGAGGAACGCTCGCTGGCGGCAGAACAGCACGACACCGACGTTCAGCCGCTCGCCGCGCTCGACGCTCGGCACGAGCCGCAGGATCGTGTAGCTGAATGGGCTAGGCGGCTCGGGCACGCTCGGCCTCCTGCACGAATCCGGCGTCCGTCAGGCGCCGGCGGAGGTAATCGACATACACGTCGGGCCTGTCTCCGCCCTCAAGCCACGCCACCGGCACGAGGCTCACCGCCCGCTCGAGCACCCGTTCATCGAGTCGCTCGCGCAACCGCCGGTCGGCCTCGGCGATCGAGCCCGCCCTCGGCAGCAGCACGTGCTCAGCGATCTGCGGGAACGGGCGCGTGGCGTCGACCTCGGGATCGAGACCGCGGTGCTGGCGGTAAAGCGCGGCGCCGTGGTCGATCAGCCACAGCCGCTCGTGCCAGACCAGCAGGTTCGGGTTGCGGGGCGTGCGGTCGACGTTGGTCGTCAGCGCGTCGAGCCACACGACGTCGGCCGCCAGCTCCGCCAACGGCTGCCACGCGCCGGCCGGAAGGTACGGGAGCGCCCCCGGCAGAAAGTCGACCCCGAGGTTGAGACCGTCGCTGGCGGCGATCAGCTCCTGAATCTCCGGATCGGGCTCGGCGGCGCCAAGCCGCGGATCGATCTCGAGCCCGACCAGCTCGGGGACCAGCAGCCCGAGCTGCGCGGCCGAGCTCGCCGACGATCACCTCGGCGACCAGCGCCCTCGCCCCCTGACCGGCGCCACGGAACTTGGCGACGTAAAGGCCGTCGTCATCGCCCTCGACCAGACCGGGCAGCGAACCGCCCTCCCGCAGCGGCGTCACGTAGCGGGTCGCGAGGACGTGGCGCAGCGCGCTGGCCGTGGCCGACATGCGCAGCTTTCTAGCATCTTGGAGGTGCTTCTCTCCGTACTCGACCAATCGCCGATCGCCGAAGGCTCGACCGGGGCACAGGCGCTGCGCAACACACTCGACCTCGCGCGGCTGACCGACGCGCTCGGCTATCACCGCTACTGGGTCGCCGAGCACCATGGCGGCCCGATGCTCGCCGGCCCCAGCCCCGAGGTGCTGATCGGCCCGATCGCGAGCGCGACCGAGGGGATCCGGGTCGGCAGCGGCGGCGTGATGCTCCCCCACTACAGCCCGCTCAAGGTCGCCGAGTCGTTCACGATCCTGGCCGCGCTCTATCCGGGCCGGATCGACCTCGGGCTCGGCCGCGCCGCGGGGACTGACCCGCTGACGACGTTCGCGCTGCAGCGAGACCGGCGGGAGGCCGCGCCGGACGACTTCCCGCAGCAGCTCGCCGAACTGCTGGCTTACTTCGACGACGCGCTGCCCGAGGATCACCCCTTCCGCCACCTCGCCAAGACGCTGCCTGGGCGACCCGAGCTGCCGGTGCCGTGGCTGCTGGGCTCGTCGGAGCAGAGCGCGATCTGGGCCGGCGAGCTGGGGCTGCGCTACGCGTTCGCCGACTTCATCAACCCGAAGGGCGCCGAGATCGCCAAGCTCTACCGCGAGCGCTTCGCGCCGGTGCGCGACCTGCAGGCGCCGCGGACCGCGGTCGCCGCCTGGGTGCTGTGCGCGCCGACCGACGAGGAAGCCCAGCAGCTCGCCGCTTCAAGCCGGATGTCGTTCACGCAGCTGCGGCGCGGCCGGCTGATCGCCGTGCCGCCGCCCGAGAAGGCGCTCGCGTTCCTCGCTCGCGAGGGCCAGTCGCCGGGCGACGATGTGCGGGGGCGGCGGGCGATAGTCGGTTCGCCGGAGAAGGTGCGAGCGCGGGTTGACGAGCTGGCGGCGGCGTACCAGGCCGACGAGGTGATCGTGGTCACGATCACCTACGACCACGCCGCGCGCCGGCGTTCCTACGAGCTGCTGGCCGAGGCGATGGATCTCCAGGCCCGGACCCTCTCGGTGTCAGCCGCGTAGTAGATCGCTGCCCGGCGTTCACGAAGCCCCGGCCCAGATCGCGGGTAGGATCGCCGTCTGATGTCGAGGTGGGTGTACGACTTCGCCGACGGCTCCAAGGACATGCGTGAGCTCCTTGGCGGCAAGGGCGCGAACGTCGCCGAGATGACCAGGGTGCTGGGCGCCGATCGGGTGCCGGGCGGGTTCACGATCACGACCGAGGCGTGCGTGCAATACATGCGCGCCGATCGGACCGAGCCCGACGGGATGGCCGAGCAGGTGGCCGAGGCCCTGGACAGGCTCGAACAGCGCGCGGACAAGCGCCTCGGCGACCGCGAGGACCCGCTGCTGGTGTCAGTCCGCTCAGGGGCGCGCGAGTCAATGCCGGGGATGCTCGACACGGTCCTCAACCTCGGTCTCAACGACGAGTCCGTGCTGGGGCTGGCCACCGTGACCGACAACGAGCGCTTCGCGTGGGACTCCTACAGGCGCTTCGTGCAGATGTTCGGCAACGTGTCGCGGGGGATCGCGGGCGATCGCTTCGAGGACGCAATCGCGGCGGCCAAGCGCGATCGTAGTGTCGAGCAGGACACCGAGCTCGACGTCGATGCGCTGCGCGAACTGACGGCGCGCTTCAAGGAGATCTACCGCGACGAGACCGGCGACGAGTTTCCGCAGGATCCCCACGAGCAGCTGCGGCTCGCGATCCGAGCCGTGTTCGACTCCTGGGTCGGCGAGCGCGCGGTCGCCTACCGGCGCATGAATCGGATCCCCGACGACTGGGGCACGGCGGTCAACGTCCAGCAGATGGTGTTCGGCAACAAGGGCGACACCTCGGGGTCCGGCGTCGTCTTCTCTCGCGACGAGGTCACCGGTGCGCCGGAGCCGAGCGGCGACTTCCTCCCCAACGCTCAGGGCGAGGATGTCGTTTCGGGGGTGCGCACCCCGCGTGACATCTCAGACATGGCCGAGTGGATGCCCGAGGTCCACGAGCAGCTGATGGAGATCCTCCGCACGCTCGAGCGCCACTACGAGGACATGCAGGACACCGAGTTCACGGTCGAGGACGGCCGCCTCTACATGCTCCAGACGCGCAACGCCAAGCGTCCGGCGCAGGCCGCCGTGCGGTTCGCGGTCGACGCGGTCAGCGAAGGCCTGCTGACGCGCGAGCGGGCACTGCAGACGATCGACCCGGGGTCACTGGACGCGCTGCTGCACCCGACGTTCGACCCCAAGGCCGACTTCGAGGTGCTGGCCTCGGGCGTCAACGCCTCGCCGGGTGCCGCGCAAGGGCGAGATCGTGTTCACGGCCGCCGACGCGGTGGCAACGCCGCCGAGGACGGCCGCGACGTGATCCTGGTGCGCCCGTTCACTGACGCCGAGGACGTCGCCGGCTTCCACGCCGCGAAGGGGATCCTGACCTCCGAGGGCGGCAAGGCGTCCCACGCGGCGCTGGTCGCGCGCGGGATGGGCCGGCCGGCGGTGGTCGGCGCCGACGCGGTCGTGGTCGACCTCGAGGCCAAGACGATCACGGTCGACGGCACCGAGCTGCACGAGGGCGACTGGATCGCGATCGACGGCACCAAGGGTCTGGTCACCGTCGATGACGTGCCGCTGGTCGAGGCGCAGGTCGACGAGCACTTCGAGACCGTGCTCGCGTGGGCCGACGAGATCCGCGACCTCGGTGTGCGGACCAACGCCGACACGCCCGCAGGACGCGCGGCGCGCCCGCGAGCTCGGCGCGGAGGGGATCGGCCTGTGCCGAACCGAGCACATGTTCATGGCCGAGGACCGCCAGCCGAAGATGCGGGCGATGATCATGGCCGACACGCGCGAGGACCGGCGCGCGCGCGCTGGCCGAGCTGCTGCCGCTGCAGCAGGAGGACTTCGAGGGGATCTTCGAGGCGATGGCCGGCCTGCCGGTGACGGTCCGGCTGCTCGACCCGCCGCTGCACGAGTTCCTGCCCAACCTCGCCGACCTCGCAGCCCAGGTCGAGCGTGCCCGGATCGAGGAGGCCGACGACCTGCCCGAGCTCGAGCGCCTGCTGGACCGGGTGCAGGACATCTCCGAGGAGAACCCGATGCTCGGCACCCGCGGCTGCCGGCTGGGGATCCTGTACCCCGAGATCTACGAGATGCAGGTCCACGCGATCCTGCGCGCCGCCAAGGCCGCCGCGCGAGCCTCCCCACCCCGAGATCATGATCCCGCTGGTCGACTACGAGCACGAGATCGAGCTGATGCGCGAGCTGGTGGTGCGGCGTCGGCGAGCGAGGAGGGGCTGCAGGCCGGCGAGGACTACACGGTCGGGACGATGATCGAGCTGCCGCGGGCGTGCTTCGTCGCCGACCGGATCGCCCGAATTCGCCGACTTCTTCTCGTTCGGCACCAACGACCTGACCCAGACCGCGCTCGGCTTCTCGCGCGACGACGTCGAGTCGAAGTTCGTGCCCATCTACATGGAGCGCAAGATCATCGACCGCAGCCCGTTCGAGACGATCGACAAGCCCGGGGTCGGCTGGCTCGTGCGGCTCGGCGCCTGGGTCGGGCGCGAGGCGCACCCCGGGCTCAAGCTCGGGATCTGCGGCGAGCACGGCGGCGACCCGGAGTCGATCGCGTTCTTCCACGACGCCGGCCTGGACTACGTCTCCTGCTCGCCGTTCCGGGTCCCGATCGCCCGGATCGCCGCCGCCCAGGCCGCGATCGAGAGCCCGCGGGGCAGCTGGGACTGACTCGGCGCCGAGACGGGTAGGGTGCAGGTCGATGCTCGCCGCCTACGCCGCCGCCATCAACCCCGACGACCCGCTCGCCGGCCTCGAGGTCGGCGAGCGCCCGGAGCCCGAGCCGCCCGACGGCTGGACGACGATCGACGTCCGAGGCGCGGCGCTCAACCACCACGACCTGTGGTCGCTGCGCGGCGTCGGCCTGAGCGAGGACAAGCCTGCCGATGATCCTCGGCTGCGACGCCGCGGGGATTGACGAGGACGGCAACGAGGTCGTCATCCACTCCGTGATCACGCGACGATCGTGGCGCGGCGACGAGACCTTCGACCCGCGCCGCTCGCTGCTGTCCGAGCGCTACCAGGGCACGCTGGCCAGCGCGTCGCGGTGCCGCGGCGAAACGTGCTGCCCAAGCCGCGCGGGCCTGTCCTTCGAGCACGCCGCCTGCCTGCCGACGGCCTGGCTGACCGCCTACCGGATGCTGTTCACCCGCGGCGCGCGTGACCCCGGGGATGACCGTGCTCGTGCAGGGCGCCGCGCGGCGGCGTCGCGACCGCGCTGACCGTGCTGGGCAGCGCCGCCGGCGTGCGCGTGTGGGTGACCAGCCGCTCGGAGGCCAAGCGCGACGAGGCGATCAAGCTCGGCGCCGATCAGGCGTTCGAGTCCGGCGCGCGGCTGCCCGAGCGCGTCGACGCGGTGATGGAGACCGTCGGCAAGGCGACCTGGGCGCACTCGATCAGGTCACTGAAGCCCGGCGGCACGCTGGTCGTCACCGGCGCCACCTCGGGCGAGGCGCCGCCGGCCGAGCTGAGCCGGGTGTTCTTCCTGCAGCTGTCGGTGGTCGGATCGACGATGGGCACCCGTGACGAGCTCGAGCGGCTGATCCGCTTCTGCCTGGAGCGCGACATCCGACCCGATCGATCCACGCGACGATGCCGCTCGCCGACGCCCGTGACGGCTTTCAGGCGCTGCTCGACGGCGACGTCGTCGGCAAGATCGTGTTCACGCGTCCTAGAAGACGATCACGCCGCGCCCGCGCAGGCCGCCGGCGCCCATCGCGCGCTGGGCGTCGCGCGGCGCGCTCGGGCGGGTACTCGGCGACGACGCGCAGCTTCAGCGTGCCGTCGGACGCCAGGCGGCGAAGCTCGCTCAAGCCACTCGGTGCGCTCGAGCACCTCGCGCACCCAGACCGGGCGCACCTCGATCCCGCGCTCGGTCTCGCTGTCGTCCCAGCCCCGGACGACCGCGATCGCGCCGCCGTCGCGGATCGCGCCGAACGCCGTCGCGGCCGAGCAGCGCAGTGTCGAACAGCGCCGCGACGCCATCGGCCGCCAGCTCGCGGACCGCGGCGACCATGCCGTCGCCCCGCGCGACCACGTGGTCGGCGCCGAAGCTGCTCACGAGCTCCTCGATCACGTGGCGCGGCGTCGGCGATCACCCGCAATCCCTGCGAGCTTGGCGAGCGGGATCACGTAGGAGGCCAGCACCCCCGCGCCGCCGCTGACCAGCAGCGTCTCACCGGACTGCAGGCCCAACAGCTCGAGCCCTCGCATCGCGGTCAGCCCGTTCATCGGCAGCGTCGCCGCCTGCTCGAGCGTCGCCCGATCGGGGATCGGGACGGCCGAGGCCGCTGGTACGACGATCAGCTCCGCCTGGGCGCCGCCCTCGGGCCGCCGCGGGCTGACGGCGGCCATCACCCGCTCGCCGACCGCGAGCCGCTCGACCCCGGAGCCGACGGACTCGATCGTGCCGGCGGCGTCCATGCCGGGCGTCCACGGCGCCGGCAGGTTGCCACCGCCCATCGTCCGCAGGCCGATATCGGTCGGGTTAACGGCCGCCGCTCGCACCGCGATCCGAACCTCGCCCGCCTGGGGCTCGCGAACCGGCCGATCGATCAGCTCGAGCACCTCCGCCCCGCCCGGCTTGAGGATTCCGACCGCGCGTGCCACTACTCGGCCCTCGCCGCCCGCTCGAGCTCGAGATCGAGCTCGGTCCGGACGCCGATCGCACCGAGCGCGTCGTTGGCCTCCTGCAGGCTGCCGGCATCGGCGACCGCGCGCGCAAGCCGGCCGGCGGTCTGAAAGCTCACAGTCGCATCCAGATAGAAGGTAACCGCCGCGACCGGGCTGAGCTCGACCGTCCGCGTGCCGCCGCGGATTGCGACCGGTCCGCGGACGCCGCGAAAGGCCCGTACCGCGACTGCGCTGGCCTCGGTCTCGACCAGCTCGACGCACTGCTCGAGGCGCTCGGCGACCGGCGCTGTCAGCGCACGGGCGCCATGCAGGCCGCCGGCCGCGGCGACGTCCGCGATCCGCTCGAGAACCTCCGCGGGCGTCAGCTCAGCGTCGCAGCCGACGCCGAAGATCCCCAGCAGCACCGGCACTCCGCCCGCCGCCAGACGGACCCCGGCGGCCAGCATCACCGCATCGCACAGCGGGCTGCGCAGCCCGGGCTCGTCGCCCTGCGCGAGCACGTCGCCGCCGACGTCGACCAGCACCACGAGATCGGACCGCAGCGACCGCGCAGCCGCCGCGAGTCCGTGTGCGATCGCCGTCGGGCCCTCGTCGATCGTCACCAGCACCGTCGGGCGGTGCAGGAAGGCGGCCATTCGCGACTCCGCGAAGTAGACGTCGCGGCCGCGGATCCGCGTGCTGGGCCCGGCGAGCAGCACGCCCGGGGCGAGTGGCTCGGCGCCTGCGATCTCGTGAATCCGCCGCGGGCCCGGAACCGGGTCGACCGGACTGCGCTCCCAAGCCAGGCCACCGACGACCGGCTCGGCGCCGTCGTAGATCCGCGCGTGCTCGGCGGTCGCGAGCGCGCCGACGACGTCGCCGCCGCCTCCCATCCCGATCACCAGCGGCCGCCTCGCGGCGCGGAGGATCGCCTCGCCGTCAGCCACCGGCGCCGTCCCGGATCAGGATCGAGGCGTGGCACTCGCCGCCGTCACTCACAATCCATCGCAGGTCGCCGTCGCGCAGTACACGCTTGTCGCCGGCCTGCGACGGGCTGCGGTACTCGAGCTCGACGTCGATCGACGCTGGATCGGGGCCGCCGAGCAGCTCCTCCTCGAGCGGACCCCAATAGGCGGCGTTGTTGACGTGGTCGGCAATGTCGCATTCGGTCAGTCGGAAGCTCCACCGGGCGCCGCCGTTGGCCGACGGCGGCCCAGGGTGGCGCAGCCGGGCACTGACACGGCGCTCGGGAGCGACCCCGCCGTAGGTCTCGATCTCGCGCTCGCTGAGGGTCACCGGGCGCCAGCTCTCGCGATCGAGATGGACCCACAGCGAGACCGCCTCGACGGCCGGCTCGCGCTCGCCGTGCGCGACGACGTCAGTCCGGCGCTCGGCCCACATCCGTCCCAGCCCACTGCAGAATGTGGTCACCTCGAACTGCTCCCCGAAGCGAGGGAAGCGGTTGACGAGTATCCGCGTGCGCCGGACGACCCAGACGGCAGTCTGGGCCAGGCCGGCATCCTCGACGTCTGCGTAGGCCACGTCCTGGAGCCAGCAGGCGAGCGCGTCAAGGCGCATCCGTCCCGACGGCGCACAATCGGCGAACCCCGGATTGCGGGAGTGGCTGAACGCGCGGCCCTGCGCGTGGCGCTGCGGCAGCTCATGAGGCTCGTGTTCCACGAACCGGCAGGGTACGCCGTGACCCACAATGCGGTGCTCCAGCCGGCCCCCTCCGCTGCCGATAACTCAGACGAGCCCGGCCGTCAGCGCCGGGGTGCGGCTCGGAAAGCGCTACCCCTTGGATTTGCAGCCTGAAATCATCGATCTTCCGGCGGGCGTCTCCCCCGCTGCGGTCTCGCGCGAGCCGATCGCTGAGCTGATCGCCCGGATCTCTGGCGCGACTGGCGAACCGCACGCGAATCAGCTCGCGCTGCACGCCGCGCGGAATTCGTTGGAGGCCGACTTCGGCGTCCTCGTGCGCGACGGTGACCCGGCCTTGGCCGCCGGGATCGAATTGAGTGAGGACGCGCTCGCGCTGCTGATTGGCACCTGTGAGCGAGGTGAGACACACGGATCGATACCCGGGCTCGGGGAAGTGCAGTTTGCGTCCACCGCGATCACGGACGAGCATCGAACCTGGCTGCTGGTCGGACGCTGCGATGCGCCGCCATTCAGTGACCAGGACTCGGCGCTGCTCGGGCTGATCGGTAACGTGCTGTCGCTCAGCCTGCGGGTCGCGCGGGCGAGCGCTGAGGAGCTCGGTCTTCGCCGGCTCGGCGAGCACGAGATGCGCCAGCGTAAGCGCGTCGAGGCAGAGCTCGCGTACCAGGCACTTCACGACCGGCTGACCAGCCTTCCGAACCGCAGCCTCGTGCGGGAGCGCGCGATGCATGCGCTCGAGCGTGCGCGCCGCGGCACCGGCTTCGTCGCGGTCCTGTTCGTCGACCTGGACCAGTTCAAGCTCTGCAATGACGCACTCGACCACCGCCGCGGTGACCGCCTGCTGGTGCTCGTCGCCCAGCGGCTTTCGCTGGTCCTCTCGCGCGAGAGCAACGGGCCGCGCAACTGCACGATCGCGCGGCCCGGCGGCGACGAGTTCATCGCTCTCTGCGAGGACCTCGAGACCGAGCGCGATGCGATCACGGTCGCCCAGCAGATCCAGGAGGCGCTCCAGTCGCCGTTCTTCGTCGACGGCACCGAGGTGGTGCTGACGGCGAGCATCGGGATCGCTTTCGCGGGCGGCGGTGCCGCCGAGGTGCCCGACGTCGACGTGCTGCTGCGCGATGCCGACGTCGCCTTGTCGCGCGCCAAGGAGCGGGGCCGCGACCGTTACGAGATCTTCGACGAGCAGATGCGAGTGCGGCTGCTCGACCGCGTCGCACTCGAGAGCGACCTCCGGGCCGGGCTCGAGCGCGACGAGCTGCGCCTCTTGTACCAGCCGGTGTTCACGATCTCCGATCGCAGCCTGGCGGCGGTCGAAGCCCTGGTCCGCTGGGAGCACCCGACCCGCGGTCTGCTCGCGCCCAGGGAGTTCATCGGCATCGCCGAGGAGAGCGACCTGATCGTCTCGCTCGGTGCGTGGGTGATCGAGGAGGCATGCGAGCAGATCCGCCGCTGGCGCGAAGGTCACCCGGAGCAGCTCGCGGTCCGCGTTTCGGTCAACGTCTCGGCGCGGCAGCTTTCGCCGGCGCTCGTGGCTACGGTCTCGGCGGCGCTCACACACAGCGGCGTCGACCCCTCGCTGCTGGCACTCGAGATCACCGAGTCGCTGCTGATCGAGCGCACCGAGTCGGCAGCGGAGGTGCTCGCGGGGCTCGAGCAGCTGGGCGTCTCGCTCGTGCTCGACGACTTCGGCACCGGCTACTCGTCGCTCGGCTACCTGAACGAGTTCCCGCTCAGTCAGCTCAAGCTTGACCGCTCGTTCACCTGCGAGCTCGCGCGCGAGCCGCGGAGCGCGAAGATCGTCGCGGCAATGGTCGACATGGCCCGCGCGCTCGGGATGACAGTCGTCGCCGAGGGAGTCGAGACCGACGCTCAGCTCGACGTCCTGCGGCGACTCGGATGCGACTACGGGCAGGGTTTCCTGTTCGCGTACCCAGAGTCCGGCGAGCGCGTGTTCGAGCGCATCAAGGCCGCCTACCGAAACGACCAGAAGGTCGCCGATCGCCGAGCCGTCACCACCCGCGACAACGCGCGCCGGGCGGCGCCGGCCGATCAGGTCCTCGATGACCCGCATCGCAGCCAGCAGGTCGCGATCGGGAGGCTCGCCGGGTGGCTGTTTTTGATCGGCAGCGTGGTCGCCCTGCCTTCGGACCTCGTGATGGGCACCCCGAGCCCGCCGGTGGTCGTGGGGCTGACGCTGATGGGCGTGATCTCCGGACTCGCCTGCCTGGCGGTGCCGTGGCAGCGGGTCTCCTCGCATTGGCTGAACGTGATCGCGGTCGTGGCGACGGTCGAGATCACGATCTCGGTGATCGCGGTGGGCAAGCACGGAACGGTCCTGCAGCCGATCTACCTGCTGATCGCGACCGCGGTCGCGTACGCGTTCCGCGACCGCCGCGTGATCGCCGGCCACGTCGCGCTGATCGCGATCGCGATGACGGTTCCGCTCGCCTACAAGAGCGGCACCTCGCATTCGGCGCTGCCTCTGACACTTGTCACGATCCTGGTGCTGTTCGTTATGTCCGGCGTGATCGCGTACCTGCGTGAGCTACTCGAGGGCAGCGCCGCGGCGCTGCGCGAGCTGTCCCGCCGCGACCCGCTGACCGACGTCGGCAACTACCGCCTGCTGCACGAGCGCCTCGGCTACGAGTTGATCCGCCACGAGCGCGAGCGTAAGGAGCTGGCGGTGCTGCTGATCGACCTCGACCGCTTCAAGCAGGTCAACGAGCGCCGCGGCCACGCCGCGGGCGACGACGTGCTGCGCCGAGTCGCCAAGACGTTGCGCGAGACGGTCCGCCTCCAGGACACGGTCGCCCGCCAGGGCGGCGACGAGTTCGCGATCCTGGCTCCGAGCACGGACCGTGCCGGGGCGCTGATGCTCGCCGCCCGGGTCCGCGACCGCCTGAGCCGGATCCAGTTCGCCGGCGATTGCATCGGCGCGACGATCGGCATCGCCGTCTACCCGACCGATGGCGCGACCGCCAACGAGCTGCTCGCGCGCTCCGACGAGGAGCTGATGACCGGCAAGCTCAGGCCCGAGCATGACGGCCGCCAGCAAGCCGCCTCGGCGGCGTCACGCTCGCTGATCGGCGAGCCCCGCAGCGCCTGACGGTCACAGTCGCGCACCGGCTCGGCGATTCACTCAGCGCCTGACGGTCGCCGTTGCGGCGCGACGCGGCGTTCCCACGTCCGGCCCCCGCCACAGAATAAGGCGATGCCAACGAACCCGGCGGGCCTGGTCTACGGAACGATCGCCGTGGGTGCGCTGCTGGCGGCCGAAAGCGCCAAGTCCGAGACCTACACGAGGACGATCGCGGGCGTCGCGGTCGCGCTGCTGCTCTACTGGCTCTCGTACTCGTACGCGGAGTTCACCGGCAGGCGGCTGGAGGAACAGGAGAAGTTCAGCTACGCGGGGCTGGCCGGGGCGGCCACGAGCGAGCTGTCCGTGCTGCTCGGGGCCGCGATGCCGTTCATCGCGCTGATCATCTCGTGGCTGTTCGGGGCCTCGCTCTCCACCGGGGTCTCGATCGGGATCTGGACATCGGCCGGGATGGTCGTCGCGATCGAGCTCTTGGTCGGCATCCGGGCCGACCTCAGCGGCCGCGAGCTCGTTCGCCAGAGCGCCTTCGGGGCGCTGCTCGGTCTGCTCGTGATCGCGCTGCGCATCGTCCTTCACTGACGACTACGCGAGTGTCACCGCCAGCTCTCGTGGCTCGGCGCCGCGCAACACCTTCAGCTCCAGCGAGCCGTTCGCCGCCCGGACCGCGCGGTCGAGATCGCCGATCGACCGGACGGGGCTCGAGCCGGCCTGCGTGATCAGGTCGCCGCGCGCGACGCCGGCGGCCTCAGCGGCGCTCTCACGGCCGACCCGCAGCACGATCACGCCGGGCTCGTCGGTCAGTCCGACGGCGGTGCGCATCCGCTTGGCTACAGCCGCCGGTGCGACCGCGATCCCGAGCCGCGGCGCGACGCGCTCGTCAGGCTCGAAGAACGCGAGCCATGCGGTCAGCTGCTCGGCGAAGGCAGGGGCTCGCTCGGCGCTCAGCCCCGCGGCGAGCCGCTGCGCACGCTCGGCATAGGCTGGCCGTGCGGCGACGACAAGCGCGCGGCCGCGCTCGGTCAGCGTGACGGTCACGCTGCGGCGGTTCTCGGGATCGGGCTCGCGCTCGATCAGCCGCGCGTGCTCGAGCCGCCCGAGCCGGACTGACACGGTCCCCGAGGTGCGCCGCACGTGCGTGACGAGCTCGCGCTGGTTGAGCTTGCCGCCCTCGGCGCGGTCAAGCGCGTCGAGTACGAGGAAGCTCGGCCGCGTCAGCCGGTGCTCCGCGAGCGCCTCCTCGAGCTCTGACTCGAGGTGGGCGGCAATGCTGATCGTCGTGTCGGCCAGCTGGCCGTAATTCATATCTGCAGACATCTTTTCTCCAAATGCTTGAGTCGAAACGTTGTAGTACGATTATTGCATGTCAAGCGAGAACGGCACAACGGGGGTCGCGGGAGCCGTCGCCGAGCCCGCCAGTCCGGCCCCGGACTACCGGGCCGAGGTCGCCGCCGGCGAGCAGCCGCTGGACGCCTATTCGCGGATCGTGATCGCGGTCGCCGAGGCGCTCAGCTCGAGCGTCGCCAACCTGCAGGTCCGGCGCCGCATGCGCCGCGGCGTGGCGATGGGCGCCGGCAGCGGGGTCGTGATCTCACCCGACGGCTTTCTGGTCACCTCCGCCCACGTGATCGAGGGCGCGCGGCGCGGCGTCGCCAGCTTCGGCGACGGCCGCGAGGTCAACGTCTCGCTGGTCGGCGCCGACCCGCTCTCGGATCTCGCGGTGCTGCGGGCCGACGGCGGCGACTATGCGGCCGCGGTGCTCGGGGACGCGACCGATCTACGCGTCGGCCAGCTGGTCGTCGCGATCGGCAACCCGCAGGGGTTCGGCAGCTCGGTCACCGCCGGCGTCGTCAGCGGCCTCGGCCGTTCGCTCCCGGTAGGCGCGCGCGGCGGACCGCGCCGGATGGTCGAGAACGTGATTCAGACCGACGCGGCGCTGAACCCCGGCAACTCCGGCGGCGCGCTGGTCGACGGCGCCGCCCGCGTGGTCGGGATCAACACCGCCGTCGCCGGCATCGGTCTCGGCCTCGCGGTGCCGATCAATGACGCCACCCGCGCGATCGTCTCGACCCTGATCCGTGACGGGCGCGTCAGGCGCGCCCAGCTCGGCGCCGCGGTGGCGCCGCGGCCGCTCCCGGCGGCCGCCGCCGAGCGCCTCGGCCAGCGGCTCGGCGTCCAGATCCTCGAGCCGATCGAGGACAGCCCGGCGCAGCGCGCCGGCCTACAGCGCGGCGATCTGCTGTTCGAGCTCGACGGCGAGCCGGTCGACGATGCCACCGCCCTTCAACGCCTGATGGTCGAGGAGCGGATCGGGCGCGCGGTCAAGGCACGCGTGCTGCGCGACGGCCGCGAGCGGGTCCTCGAGCTCGTGCTCGACGAGCTCAAAGGCTGACGGCGCCCAGCGATCGTGAGGCTGCGGGCCTAGTAGTAGTCCTCAACCCAGGCCTGCCACTGGGCCGAGTCGGCGCCCGGCGAGATCGTCAGCCGGTAGACGCCCGGGCCGCCGCTGAACACCCGCGCCTGGCGGCCGCCGTCATTGAGGCCGAAGGAGCCGACCGTGGCGCCGGTGGCGACGTTTTCGACCTGCGCCTGCGGCCCCGAGCACCAGAAGATGAAAGTGCACGTGCCCTGGTAGGCCATGTTGTAGACCAAGCGCCACTGGACGCCGCGGATCTTGAACTCGGTGTTGGTCGAGTGGCCGCCGCCGCTGACGCTGGTCAGCGCCCGCCACTGCGGCTGCTCGGCGACGTTGAGGATCACCCTGTGGGGCGGCGCCAGCCGGGCGCCGGGCGCGGGCGATTGGCTCGTCACCTCGCCCGCCGGCACTCCAGGGGCCGGGATCACGTTCGTCTTCGCCGCAAGGCCGATCTGCGCCAGCCGCGCCGTCGCGTCCGTGAGCTGCTCACCCGCGAGCTGGGGCACGGGCACCGGCGGCGGCCCGGCGCTGAGCCAGACATGGATCGTCGAGTGCTCGCGAACCCGGGTTCGAGCCCGCGGCGACTGCGCGATCACGGTGCCCTTCCTCGCGTCGCTGTAGCGCGAGCCGAAGCTGGTCTGCAGCGCGAGCCGGTTCGCGTTCGCCTGTGCCCGCGAGCGCGTCAGACCCGTGAGGTGTGGGACGCGAACATGGGCGGTCGCGCCGAGCACGACCGCGGCGGCGATCATCGCACCGAGTACGAGGAAGGCGAACGTCAGCGCCGCGATGCTACGCCGGCGCGCAGCCGGGTTCTGGTTGCGGCGCGTGGAGTACTTCGGCGCCCGGCGGGTCGGCTGCTGGCGGTCGCCTGCTGGCGGTGGCGCCGGACGGCGGGAGCGGCTCCGCGGGCCACCGCCGCCGCTGCCGCTGCCGTTGCCCGCTGATCCTGCCGAGCCCGATCGTCCTGCTGAGCTCGATGGTCCTGCTGAGTTCGATGGTCCTGCTGAGCCCGAGGAGCCAGGTTTCGCGGTCGCCGCGGCGCCCACCAGCACTCCGGCGCGGGACCTGGCACGCCGCGGGGCACCCGCGCGATTCGCACTGACCCCAAGGCGGGCGCGCTGCAGCGCCTGCGCCATCTCGCCGGCGTCGGCGTAGCGCTCGGCGGCATCCTTTGCCAGCGCCCGCCCGGTGATCTCGACGATCTCAGCGGGGGTGCGCGCGGGGAGCTCGGGCGGCTGGTCGTGCAGGTGGCGCAGCGCCAGCTCGACCGCGGAGCGCTCGGTGAACGGCGGCTGGCCGGCGAGCATCTCGTACAGGACAACGCCGACGCTGTAGACGTCCGTCGCCGGGCTCAGCCCCAGGCCGCGAGCCTGCTCGGGCGACATGTAGCGGGGCGTGCCGACGATCGTCGCGCTGGCGCCATCGCTGCTGCCCTCGGCGAGCCTCGCGACCCCGAAGTCCCCCACCTTGATCCGGCCATCCTTGGAGATCAGGATGTTGGCCGGCTTGACGTCACGGTGGATGATCGATTTCGCGTGCGCCTGCGCGAGCGCGCGGCAGAGCTGCTCGGCCAGCGCCGCGGCGTCCCACGGTGAAAGCGGCCCCCGCGCGAGCCGACTGGCGAGATTCTCGCCGTCGACCAGCTCCGAGACGTAGTAGAGCCCGTCCGGTGCCTGCCCGACGTCGAAGATCTGGACGATCCCGGGGTGGCTGATCCGCGCCAGCAGCCGCGCCTCGCGCTCAAAGCTCTCGGCCCATTCGGGGTCCTCCGCCCACCAGGGCTTGATCACCTTGACCGCAACCTCGCGCTCCAGCCGCCGGTCCCAGCCGCTGTAGACACGGCCGAACGCCCCCTCGCCGAGGATCGCGCGCAGCTCGTAGCGGTCATTGAGGACGTGGCCTGAGAGGTCCGGAGCGTGTGGCATTCGAAGTTTCTGAGGCGTGAGTGGACGGGTGCCCCGAACGGATGATCGCCGATCGTGCCGGCGTCCGGGCCGGTCAGGGTGCGCAGCTGAGGTTAGACGGCGTGTGCGATCAGCACGATCACGACGATCACCGCCAGGATCGCCATTCCGAGCCCCGCCCGCGGCCACAGGCGCTGCCAGTGCTCAGGGTCGGCCTGGTCACGGGTGTGCCGGCCCTCGGGCGGGGTCCCGACCCAATCGTCCTCGTCGTCCCAGGGTGGCATGTGCCCTGAGGACGTTACCGGGAGCCGGCGCGCGCGGCGGGGGCTGAAGGGCGGGCGCCAGGTGTCTGCCCGGCGCGCGCGGCGGGCGGAGGGCTCGAACCGGCGCCCTCCGCCCGCGGCTTCTCATCGGTCCTGCTGGCCATCGCCGAACACGGTCCAGGTGGCCCTCACGCCGGCGCGCAGCGACCGCGCCCGCGCCACGTGGCGCCGTACCGACTTGACCAGCGGGCTTTGCCTGCGCTCCCGTGGTCTGGGCTGCACCGGGCAGCGGCCGGGATCGGCCGGGCCCGGTCTAGCGCGGCTTGTGCGAGGCACGCTCCCCCGGCGGCTCAGGAGCGCGAACTCGTCACGGTCGAACTGCATGGTGAATCCTCCCTTCGAGTCGGGTCAGTTGTGTGTCAGTCTGGTGTCACCCGCGAGTCCGAGAACGGCATCACCGCGAGTCCGAGAACGGCATCGGGCAGCCCGTGGCCTGTCACTCAGGCTTGGGCAACGGATGACGATGTGTCTATACGGAGGGAATAAAACTCAGCGCTTGTTCACGGGAACATCACCTCTGATTCAAGTTTGGGCACAAAAAAGGCGACCCTCTCGGGTCGCCCTCGCGGCGCGTGGAGTGCGGCGCTGGTTTAGCGCGCATACCTCACTGCGAGGGCATAGTCGTTGCCATTCCGAGGACCAGCAGCAGCCGCGGCCGTCGACGTCCGGAGCGCTGCCGCGTGGCAGAGCATTTGGTACTTGGTGTGGATGTCGATCGCGGTAAGCATCAAAGTGACACTCCTTCGTGGATTGCCAGAGTAACTGTTGCCGCGGACAGATTCAAGGCTGATTGGCAAAATTCCCACAAGAGCAACATGCGGTCGCGCCATATTGGCGTCCACGGTGAGCACCGTGACCGCTCCGGCGCCCGCCGTCGAAGCTGAGAGAATCGGCCGCCTGTGCTCCACGTTCACCGAGCGGATCGTGCAGACGGCCTCGCCGACGCCCTGGCCACGCTCTGCGCGCAACCGCTGCCAGATCCATTCGCCGCCGAAGTGGTCGCCGTCCCGACGCGCGGGATGGAGCGGTGGCTGACGCAGCGGATGTCGGCGGTGCTCGGCGCGTCGCCGCAACGCGCTGACGGGATCTGCGCAGGAGTCGAGTTCCCAACCCCGCACCGGCTCGTCAGCGATGCGATCGCGGCGGCGTCTGGAGTCGATCCGGCCGAGGATCCATGGCTTCCCGAGCGCGCCACGTGGCCGCTGCTCGAGGTGGTCGAGCGTTCGCTCGAGGAACCCTGGCTGGCGACCCTCGCCGCTTACCTCGGCCGGTCATCCGGCGCCCCCGACCCTGTCCGCCACGCGCGGCGTCTGAGCGTCGTGCGCCACCTCGCGCGGCTCTACGGCCTGTACGCGATGCACCGCCCGGCGATGCTGGCGGCCTGGGCGCAAGGACACGACGTCGACGTGATCGGTGCGCCGCTCGCTGCCGGTTCGGGCTGGCAGGCCGAGCTCTGGCGCCGGCTGCGGGCGCGGATCGCGCTGCCCGGTCCGGCCGAGCGCCGCACCGGCGCGTGCGAGCGGTTGGCGCTGGAGCGTGATCTCGTCGTGCTGCCCGAGCGGTTCTCGCTGTTCGGCCTCACGCGACTGCCCGCCGGGCAGCTCGAGGTTTTGCGGGCGCTCGCCCAGCTGCGGGATGTGCACCTGTTCCTGTTGCACCCGTCCGGGGTGTTGTGGGAGAGGGTCGCGGGCGCGCTTGCGGTGCCGGGCAGCGGTGCGCTTGCGGTGCCGGGCAGCGGTGCGCTACCCGCCGGCGGCGCGATCGTCAGGCGCGCCGATGACCCGACTGCGTCGCTGGCGGCCAACCCGCTGCTCGCCTCCTGGGGCCGGGACTCGCGCGAGCTACAGGTCGTGCTCGGCGCCGACGTACAGTCGGTCGACGACACCCGGCCGCGCCCGGCGCCCAAGGCACCCGCGCTGCTGCGCCGCATCCAGGACGACATCCGAGCCGACCGTGAGCCACGGGGAGAGCCGTTGCCCGGCAAGGCAGACGCACGGCCGCTGCTGGCGCCCGACGACCGCTCGGTCGAGATCCACGCCTGCCACGGGCGCGCGCGCCAGGTCGAAATCATCCGCGACGCGATCCTGCACGCGCTCGCCGAGGACGAGAGCCTCGAGCCGCGCGACGTGATCGTGATGTGCCCGGACATCGAGACCTTCGCGCCGCTGATCCAGGCAACGTTCGGCGCCGGCGAGACGAGCGAAGACGGCAGCGACGAGGCCGTCGGCTCCGGGGAGGCCGTCAGCTCCGGGGCGACAGTCGATCTTCGAGTCCGGCTCGCCGACCGCTCGCTGCGCCAGACCAACCCGGTGCTCGGCGTCGTCTCGGAGCTGCTCGAGCTCGCTCAGCAGCGGCTGACCGCTTCGCAGGTTCTCGACCTCGCCGACCGCGCGCCGCTGCGCAGGCGGTTCGGGCTCGACGACGACGACCTCACACGGCTGCAGGACTGGATCTCGCAGGCCGGGATCCGCTGGGGACTCGACGGCGCGCAGCGCGCCCGCTACAAACTCGCCAGCGTCGAGAGCGGCACCTGGCACGCGGGCCTGCAGCGGCTGATGCTCGGGGTGACGATGACCGAGGACCGCCAGCGGCTGTTCGAGGAGGTGTTGCCGCTCGATGACGTCGATAGCCGTGCGATCGAGCTCGCGGGCCGCTTCGCGGAGCTGATCGCACGTCTCGCCGACGTGGTGCGGTCGCTCAGCTCAAGCAAGCCGCTGCCCGACTGGGCGGCGGCGATCGCCGATGCCGCGCAGGCGCTGACCGCCACCGGGCCGCGCGATGCCTGGCAGCATGCGGAGCTGACGCGGTTGCTCGACGAGATCGTCGCCGAGGCGCACGATGGATCTGAATCTGGCCCCGCGGCGATCCCGGAGCTTGCCCCCGCCGAGGTCCGCGCCTACATCCTGGAGCGTCTCCAAGGCCGGCCCACCCGGGCCAACTTCCGCACCGGCCACCTGACCGTCTGCACGCTGTTGCCAATGCGCTCGGTCCCGCATCGGGTCGTGTGCCTGCTCGGTCTCGACGATGGGGCGTTTCCTCGCAAGGCCCCGCGCGACGGTGACGACCTGATGCTCGAGCACCCGCAGATCGGCGAGCGCGACCCGCGCACCGAGGATCGCCAGCTGCTGCTCGACGCGCTGCTCGCGGCGACCGAGCGGCTGATCGTCACCTACACCGGCAATGACGAGCGCACCAATACGCTGCGGCCGCCGGCGGTACCCGTGGGTGAGCTGCTCGATGCGATCGACGCCACCGTCCGCTGCGAAAGCGGCACCGCGGCGCGCGAGCAGGTCCTGATCCGTCATCCGCTGCAGCCGTTTGACCCCCGCAACTTCGCCGACGGCGAGCTCGTCCGCGGGCGCACCTGGAGCTTTGACCCGGTGACGCTCGACGGCGCGCGGGCGCTCGCCGGCACCCGCCAGCCACCGGCGCCGTTCCTGCCCCAGCCGCTGGCGGCGCAAGGCGGGCGCGTGGTCGAACTCGACGATCTCGTCCGCTTCGTCGAGCACCCGGCCCGCGCGTTCCTGCGCCAGCGGCTCGGGATCGGCCTCCGCGGCGGCGCCGACGAGATCGAGGACGCGCTGCCGGTCGAGCTCGACGGACTGCAGAAGTGGGGCGTCGGCCAGCGGCTGCTCGAGGCGCTGCTGGCCGGAATCGACGGCCGGACCGCGATCCGGGCCGAGATCGCGCGCGGCACGCTGCCGCCCGAGGTGCTCGGCAAGCCGGTGATCGACGCCGTCTACCCGATCGCCGAGGCGATCGCCGCGCAGGCGCTGGCGCTCGCGCCGGGCGGCCCCGCCGGCGATCCGATGGATGTCAGGTTGCAACTGCCCGACGGCAGGCTGCTGAACGGCACCGTGACCGGGATTGGCGGAGACGTGCTGCTCAACACCACCTATTCGCGGGTGGCCGCCAAACACCGGCTCGCAGCATGGGTCCGACTGCTCGCGGTCAGCGCGACGCATCCGGAGCGGGCGCTGGCGGCGGCGACCGTCGGTCGGGCCGGTGGTCGCGACGATGTCCGGATCGCGCAGGTCTCCCCGCTCGGCGACGATCCCGAGCAGCGCCTGGCGGTCGCGACCGAGCAGCTCGCGGTGCTGATCGACCTCTACGACCGCGGGATGCGCGAGCCGCTGCCGATCTTCTGCCAGACGTCGGCCGCCTACGCACAGGCAGCCTCGGTCGGGCAGGACCCGGTGCACGCGGCTCACAAAGAGTGGACCACCGACTGGGGCTTTGACCACGAGGACCTCGAGCTCGAGCACCAGCTGACGCTCGGCCGCGTGGCGACGTTCGCCGAGCTGCTCGAGATCGCCCCGCGCGGGGACGAGAGCGGCGACGGCTGGGCTGGCGAGGAGGCATCGCGCGTGGGCCGGCTGGCGCGGCGGCTGTGGGCTGGGCTGCTCGAGCGCGAGGAGGTGAGCTCCCGGTGAGCGTCGAGCTGTCGCCGGCCGAGTTCGACATCTGCGGGCCGCTGCCGAGCGGGGTCACCGTGCTCGAGGCGAGCGCCGGGACCGGCAAGACGTACACGATCGCCGCGCTCGCGGCGCGCTACGTGGCCGACGGGATCCCGCTCGAGCGGCTGCTGCTGGTGACGTTCACGCGGGTCGCGACCGGAGAGCTGCGCGAGCGGGTCCGCGAGCGGCTGGTCAGCGCCGAGCGTGGGCTCAAGCGCGCGATCGACGGCGTGCTGGCCGAACAGGACCCGCTGGTGGCGTTGCTCGCGCACGGTCCCGAGGGACAGGTGGCCGAGCGCCACGACCGCCTCGTGCGGGCGGTCGCGAGCTTTGACGCGGCGACGATCGCGACCACCCACGGCTTCTGCCAGGAGATGCTCGGCGGCCTTGGGATCGCGAGTGACCTCGAGCCCGACGTGACCTTCGTCGAGGACCTCTCCGACCTCTCATCCGAGGTCGTCGACGACCTCTACGTGCGCCGCTTCAGCCACGGCGGCGCGCCCGCGTTCGGGCTCGCCGAAGCGGTCTCGATCGCTCGCGCCGCGATCGACAACCCGGCCGCGACGATCGTCGCCGATGACTCGGAGCGGGCGCAGATGCGCGGCAGGCTCGCGCACGCTGCCCGCGACGAGCTCGAGGCGCGCAAGCGCGCGCTGGCGGTGATGACCTACGACGATCTCGTCACCCGCCTGCGATCGGCGCTGACCGGCGACGGCGGCGAGGCAGCCGCGCGGGCGCTTCGCGACCGCTACGACGTGGTGCTGGTCGACGAGTTCCAGGACACTGACCCGGCGCAGTGGGAGATCCTGCGCGCGGCGTTCGCGCAGACCGGGGTCACGCTGGTACTGATCGCCGACCCCAAGCAGGCGATCTACGCCTTCCGCGGCGCCGATGTGTACGCGTACCTGGAGGCGGCGAGCGCGGCGCAGGTGCGCGCGACGCTGCCGGTCAACTGGCGCAGCGACCAGCGGTTGATCGACGCCCACGACGCGCTGCTGTCAGGCGTCAAGCTCGGCCATCCCGGGATCGCGTACCGCCAGGTGCAGGCGGCGCCAACCCATCAGGGGTCGCGGCTTGCCGGCGCGCCGGCGCCGGCGCCGATGCGGATCCGCGTCGCGCTGCGCGAGGATCCGGCCCTTTCGCTGACGCCCAACGGCTGGGTCAGCAAGCCGAGCGCACGCGAGCACATCGTCCGCGATCTCGCCGCCGATGTCGTCTCGCTGCTCGAGTCCGACGCCACCGTGCCCGAGCATGGAAGCGGGCCACCGATCCGGGTCCGCCCGGGCCACCTGGCGGTACTCGTGCGCACCAACCGCCAGGCAGCGATGGTCCGTGACGCGCTCGACGCAGCCGGCGTCCCGGCGGTGATCAACGGCGCCGGCAGCGTGTTCGCGACCGAGCCCGCCCGCGACTGGCTGGCGCTGCTCGAAGCGCTCGAGCGGCCCGCTTCGATCACCCGCGCCCACGCCGCCGCGCTGACGCCGTTCATCGGCTGGTCGGCCGAGCAGCTCGCGCGCGCCGATCAGGACGACTGGTCGTGGGAGGAGGTCCACCGGCGCCTGCACGACTGGGCGCGGGTCCTTCGCAGCCGCGGGGTGGCGTCACTGCTGACGACGATCACCGCCGCCGAGCGCCTCCCGGCGCGCGTGCTCGCGGTCCAGGACGGCGAGCGCAAGTTGACCGATCTGCGCCACGTGGGTCAGCTCCTGCACGCCGCAGCCGCCGAGGAGCAGCTCGGCGCGACGGCGCTGACGGCGTGGCTGCGGACGCGGATCGCCGAGGCCGGGCTCGACACGGGCGACGAGGAGCGCAGCCGCCGGCTGGAGTCAGACGCCGAGGCGGTCCAGGTGCTGACGATCCACCGCAGCAAGGGGCTCGAGTTCCCGATCGCGTATCTCCCGTTCCTGTGGGAGCCGGGCTGGATCCCGGACAGGCCCCAGCCGCCCGTGTTCTTCCACGATCCGCAGGCCGGCGATGCGCGGACGCTCGACGTGTCACTGGAGGGCGCACAGTTCGGGCGCCACCGCGAGCAGTACACGGCCGAGCAGCGGGGTGAGGATCTGCGGCTCGCATATGTCGCGCTGACCAGGGCTCGTCACCAGGTGGTCCTCTGGTGGACGGGGTCATACGACACCCGCAACTCCCCGCTGACGCGGCTGCTGTTCTCCCGTGACGAGCTCGGCGACATCGCTGCCGAGGGCGGCTCGACCCCGACCGACGCTGCCTTCGGCGCTCGCCTGCACAAGCTCGCGGAGAGTGCGCCGGGGGCGATCAGCGTCGAACGCGCAACGCTCGAGCTGCTGCATACGTGGAGCCCGCCGCTGCCCGAGGTCGCACAGCTGAGCGCCTCACCGTTCGAGCGGCGGCTGGATCTGCGCTGGCGGCGCACCTCCTACAGCGACATCACCGCCGCGGTGCACGAGGCCTGGGTCTCCAGCGAGCCCGAGGAGCCATTGATCGGCGACGAGCCGCCGGTCCCAGAGGCGGTCGTAGCGGCCGTCGTGGATCAGGATCCCCAAGCCGACGGCGATGAGCCAGTGGTCGCGCTCGCCGCGATGCCGGTCGGGGCCGAGGTCGGGACCTTCGTGCACCGGGTGCTGGAAGCGACGGACTTCGCCGCCCCCGACCTCGAGGCCGAGCTGGAGCTGCGAATCGGTGAGGTGCAGGGACGGCGCGCCGTGGATGTAGGCGAGCTTGGGACGGTGGTCAGCGGCCTCAGCGCCGCGATCGAGACCCCGCTCGGTCCGGCGCTCGGCGGCCTCGCGCTGAGAGACTTCGCCCGCGCCGACCGGCTCGACGAGCTCGGCTTCGAGCTGCCGCTCGCGGGCGGCGACGAGCCGCGCGGCTGGGCGCAGCTGTCGGCCGTCGCCGACACGCTTGACGCTTCTTTGCCCGACGGCGACCCGCTGCGCGCCTACTCGCGGCGGCTGCGCGAAGACGCCGGCCTGCGCCAGAGTGTGCGCGGCTACCTGACCGGCAGCCTTGACCTGGTCGTCCGGGTCGCCGGACGGGGCCGCCCGCGGTTCGCCGTGATCGACTACAAGACCAACTGGCTCGGCGAGCTCGACGAGCCGCTAACCACGCGCGCCTACGGGCCGCGGGTGCTGGCGCTCGAGATGCAGCGCCACCATTACGCGCTCCAAGGGCTGCTGTACCTGGTCGCGCTGCACCGCTACCTGCGGTGGCGGGTACCGGGGCACGATCCGGACACGGACATCGCCGGGTTCGTCTACCTGTTTTTGCGCGGGATGAGCGGCCAGCGGGCAGCGCTGATCGACGGCGCTCCGGCCGGTGTGTTCGGCTGGCGCCCGCCCGCGGGGCTGATCGGCCGGCTCAGTGACGTGCTCGACGGCGCCGAGGTAGCTCGATGAGTGCGACCGCGGAGCGCGACCCGTTCGATCCCCGGTTCGTTCGCCACGCCTCGGGGCTGCTGCGCGAGTTCAACCTCGCCGGCGTGCTGTCCGCGGCCGATGTCCACGTCGCGCGGGCGCTCGGCGGGCTCGCGGGTGAGGACGACGAGAGCGTGCTGCTCGCGACCGCGCTCGCGGTCCGGGGGCCGCGGCTCGGCCACGTGCTGGTGGATCTCGAACGGATCCGCGAGACGGCCGCGGTCGATGCCGACGAGCCGGTCGATCTCGAGTCGCTGCCGTGGCCCGAGCCCGAGGCATGGATCCAGCGGGTCGCGAGCTCGCGGCTGGTCGGCGACGGGGATGGGAACGCGGACGCGGACGCGGACGGGGACGGCAAAAGCGTTGCTGAAGCGCGGCCGTTGCGGCTGCTGCGCAGCTGGCTCTACCTCGACCGCTACTGGGCCGAGGAGGTGCAGGTCGCGCTGGCGCTGAAGGAGATGGGCGCTGCCGCGGCCGACGACGTCGACGTCGAGCTGCTCGGCGCCGGGCTCGCACGCCTGTTCGGCGATCAGCGTGCGGGGCGCCAGAGCCTCGCCGCCGCGGCGGCGGTCTTGCAGCGGTTCGCGGTCGTCGCCGGCGGACCCGGGACCGGCAAGACGACGACGGTCGCGCGGATCATCGCGCTGCTCTGCGAGCAGGCGCTGGCGGCTGGCCGAACGCCACCGCTGATCGCGCTCGCGGCCCCGACCGGGAAGGCCGCCGCGCGGCTGCAGGAGGCGGTCGCCGATGAGGCCGGCGAGCTCGAGGTCGACGACGAGATCAAGGCGCTGCTGCGCGACTGCGTCGCGACCACCCTGCACCGCCTGCTCGGATGGCGGCCGGGCTCCAACAGCCGCTTTCGCCATGACCGCAACCACCGTCTCCCCCACGATGTCGTGATCGTCGATGAGACCTCAATGGTTTCGCTGTCACTGATGGCGCGGCTGATCGAGGCGCTGCGCGGCGGGGCTCGGCTGGTGCTGGTGGGTGATCCGGGGCAGCTGGTGTCGATCGAGGCGGGGGCAGTGCTCGGGGACATCGTCGGTCCGGCGGCGGTGTCGCCGGTGGTTGGTCCGGAGGCCGCCCGCCGGCTGTCGGCCGCGACCGGCGCAGAGCTCGCGGCCGGTGCCCAGGACGGGTTCGGCGACGGGATCGTGGTGCTCGAGCGCGTGCATCGATTCGGCGGTGCGATCGCCGAGCTGGCGACCGCGATCAGGCACGGCGATGACGATCGGGTGCTCGCGCTGCTCGCACGCTCACCGGAGGGCGTGCAGTGGATCGAGACTGACCTGTCAGATGATTCGGCGCTCGCGCCGGTGCGCGACGAGGCGCTCGCGGCAGCGCGCGAGGTGATCTCAGCGGCCCGCGCCGGCGCGGCGCGGGGGTCGCTCGCGGCGCTGGCGGCCTACCGGATCCTGTGCGCCCACCGCCGCGGCCCGTATGGGGTCGCGAGCTGGACCGCGCGGCTGGAGGCGTGGCTGGGCGATGCCGCGGGCCTGGCGAGCGGCGAGCGCTGGTACGTCGGGCGCCCACTGCTGGTGACCGAGAACGACTACGAGCTGCGGCTCAACAACGGCGACACGGGGGTCATCGTCCAGTCCGGCGAGCGCACGGCGGCGGCGTTCGAGCGCGGCGGCGACGTGATCGAGTACAGCCCCAGCCGGCTGGGCGCGATCGAGACCGTCTATGCGATGACGATCCACAAGAGCCAGGGCTCGCAGTTTGACGCCGCCGCGGTGCTGCTGCCCGAGCCGGGCTCGCGGATCCTGACCCGCGAGCTGCTCTACACGGCGGCGACGCGGGCACGCCATCGGCTGATCGTGGTCGGTACCGAGGAGGCGGTGCGGGCCGCGGTCAGAGCGGCCGGTCGCGCGGGCGTCCGGCCTGCGCTGGCGGCTTTGGGAAGCGGGCTGACGCGCGCCCGGTGGCATGCGTTCTGCAGCAAATCTGCACCGCCCGGCCGGATTTGTCGCCAGCTGCACGCTCAGCATCGAGAACGCGCCAAATCCAAAGCAGCCCGGCGGGTTTGTCGCAAACTGCAGGCCGGCGCCGGCCCGGCCGCGGGCGCCGGCCCGGCCGCGAGCGCTCAGCGCGGCCGCGGGCGCCGGCCCGGCCGCGGGCGCTCAGCCCGACGAACCCGACAGCTCGCTGGCCAGCGCGGTCCCGTCCGGCGATCCGAGCCCGGTGCACGCATCCCACCCGGTCCCGGCTGAGTAACTGCCGTTGTTGCCCTGCGTGATGTCGTGGAAGCCCGCGCTGCCGAGCAGCGGGTAGAGCCGCGGCTGAGCGAACCCGACCGGCGCGCCGAATTGCTGGTTGAGCCGTGCGATCAGTGCCGCCCACAGCGGCGCGACCGCGCTGGTGCCACCGATCGTTTCGTCGGTGCCGTCGACACGGATCGTGTAGCCGGTCTGCGGATCGGCGTCGCCGCAGACGTCGGGGACGCCGCGGCCCGGCTGCCCGGTGTCGACGTTGTCTGGCACGTGCGCCGCGGTCTGGTAGCTCGGCAGCCCGAACTGGCGGCTGATGCCGCCGCCGGTGGCGCCATCAGGCGGGTCGTTCCAGACGGTCTCCGAGCTGATCGTCGCACCGGAAGCGTCGAGCCGGGTGCCGCCGCACGCGAGCGCGTGTGGCGCCGAGGCCGGAAAGTCGACGTGCTGCTGGCCGTCAGTGACGCTGTCGGTCGAGCCGTTGTCGCCGGCCGCGACCGTGACCGTGACGCCGAGCGCCGCCGCCTCGGTCAGGATCTGCTCCATCTGGGTGCGCGACTGGGCGCTCCACGAGTCCTCAGACTGACCCCAGCTGATCGAGATCACAGACGGCTTATGGGTCGTGTCGTGGACCGCGGTCGAGAGCGCGTCAATGAACCCCTGATCGGTGTTGGGAGCGAAGTAGACAGCGATCGCGGCGTCGTTGGCCACGGCACCGACGACCTCGATATCGAGCATCACCTCCCCATCCGCATTCGTGTCAACGCCGGGCTGGTTCTGGCCGCCGTCGACGCTGACCGCGGTGACCGAGGGGGTCGAGAGGCCGAGGCTGCCGAAGTAGGTCGAAAGGTCTGAGGTCGAGAAGCCGCCGCCGAGCTCGAGGATCCCGACCGTCTCGCCCTTGCCGGAGGCGACCGACGGGAACGCGTACGCCTGCGCTACCTGGATGGGCGAGTAGGAGCTCGGCGCCTGGGCGGGGGCGCGGCGCAGATGCGGGCGGGCCGCGGGCCGGTTGTCGATCCCGAATACGCCGGTGACGATCCCGTCGAGCTCGGCGGGAACCGTCAGCGGCCCGGTCCGCGCGCGGTAGCCGCCCGAACCCGTGCCCGTGCCCGAACCCGTGCCCGTGCCCGAACCCGAACCCGTGCCCGAACCCGAGCCCGAGCCCGTGCCCGAACCCGAGCCCGAGCCCGGACCCGGGTCGAACACCCCGGCCAGCTGCGCCTCGAAGGCCTTGGCGACGGCCTGCACGGTCCCCCGCACAACAACCACGCGTCGCGCCGGATCGGAGCTCACGACCTCGAGCCCAGCTGAGCTCACGAACGATCGGACGGCGGCGAGATCGCCGTCGGCAGCACCGTGCTCGTCGGCCCATTGGTCGCGATCGGCGCGGCGGCGCTCGGCCGGCGCCCGCTGGGCCTCATGGTCGACCCAGTCAAGATTGCCGGTGGGCCGAAGATAGAGGCTGACCTCGATCTCCTGGCTGCCGTCGATCTCGCTGACGCGCCGGTGCCCGGCGACCAGCTCGCGCTCGCTGCCCGGGATCTGAACTCGGCCTGAAGCTGCTGACATCGCTATCCCCCCTGGTTGGTCGACCCGCGGCCCAGCCTACGCCCGCGAAGCGTGAGACGTGCCCCGCACGCGAAAATGCAACGGGTTGACTGACGCGAGCGAAAAGACTCCTCGCAAGCGCCACGCGCTTGACCTGTTCGAGGGCCTGCCCGGGGCCTATGACCGGATGGGAGCGGCGATGAGCTTCGGCCAGGATCCCCGCTGGCGGCGGGCGCTGGTGACCGCGCTGGACCCGCAGCCCGGCCAGCGGGTGCTCGACGTCGCCACCGGCACCGGGATGGTCGCTGAGGCGATCGCGCGCCGCGGCCACTGTGAGGTCGTGGGCCTTGACCAGAGTGACGCGATGCTGAGTGCCGCCCGCGCGAGGCTGCGCCGCGACCCCGAGCTCGACGCTCGGATCACGCTCGTGACCGGCGAGGCGGAGCGGCTGCCGTTCGCCGACGGCGAGTTCGACGGTCTCTCGTTCACCTATCTGATGCGCTACGTCGACGACCGCGCCGCGACGATGCGCGAGCTGGCGCGGGTCGTCAAGCCCGGGGGACGGATCGCAATGGTGGAGTTCGCGGTCCCGACGCGGCCGCGGCTGCGGGCGCTGTGGCGCCTTTACACGAGGGTCGGTCTGCCGTTGCTCGGCCGGCTCGTATCGCGCTCGTGGGTCGATGTCGGGCGCTTTCTGGGGCCCAACATTGAGCAGCTGTATCGGAACGAGCCCGACCTCGCGGGCCTCTGGCGCGCGGCCGGGATCGACCGGGTGACCGAGCGGCGGATGAGCTTCGGCGCTGGACTTGTGATCTCGGGCGTGCGGGGCGATGGGGCCGGCGCGCTCGCCAGAGCGGAGGGCGTGCGGGGCGATGGGGCCGGCGCGCTCGCTAGAGCGGAGGGCGTGCGGGGCGATCGGGCCGGCGCGCTCGCTTCAGCGGACGGCGTGCGGGATGACAAGCGACCGTCCTGAGCTCGAGCGTCCGGCCTTCTACGCTCTGTCGACCGGCGGCTGGCGGGACGTGCTGACGCTGCTTCACCCGCCGTACACGGTCTGGCATCTCAGCTACGTGGCGCTCGGCGCGGCGGCCGCGCCGGTCGTCTACAGCGGTCGCCTGGTGGCGACGCTGGCGGCGTTCGCGCTCGCGGTCGGGCTCAGCGCCCACGCGCTCGACGAGCTGCACGGGCGCCCGCTGCAGACCCAGCTGTCGCGCACGACCCTGATCGTGATCGCTGTGACGAGCCTCGGGGGCGCGATCGCGATCGGGGTCGCGGGGGCAATTACCGTCTCCCCGCTGCTGATCCCGCTGGTGGTCGCCGGTGGCCTGCTCGTACCGGCCTACAACCTCGAGCTCGCCGGCGGCCGTTTTCACAACGACCTCTGGTTCGCTATCGCCTGGGGCGGGTTTCCGGCCTTCACGGGCTTCTTCGCTCAGAGCCTCTCGATCACCGCGGGTGGTGTGCTGGTCGCCGCCGGCTGCGCCGTGCTGAGCGCCGTCCAGCGGCGGCTGAGCACCCCGGTGCGGGAGCTGCGCCGGCGCACGGCCTCGGTCACCGGGGTGCAGACGCTGGCCGACGGCACCACCGTCGAGCTGACCAAGGCGCGGCTGATCGAGCCCCTCGACGGGGCGCTCTCGACTCTCTGGATCGCCGTCGCCTTGGTCGCTGCGGGGGTGCTCGCGGTCAAGCTGTGACCGCGAGCGTGGCCCGTTAGAGGTTGATTCCCGCCATGCCGGCCTCGTTGTAGCGGTCGCCCGCGACCGCCGGCAGCTCGGCATCGATCTGCTCCAGGTCCTCCGCGGTCAGCGCCACATCGACCGCGGCCGCGTTCTGCTCGAGATAGGTGCGGCGCTTGGTGCCTGGGATCGGGACCAGGTCCTCGCCCTGGGCGAGCACCCACGCGAGCGCGAGCTGGGCCGGCGTGATCCCCTTGCCCTCGGCGATCTCGGCGACCTTGGCCGCGAGCTTCAGGTTCGCGTCCAGATTCGAGCCGCTGAAGCGGGGCCCGCTGCGTCGGAAGTCGTTCGGGTCGAGCTCGTCGGGTGACTTGAAACGCCCCGAGAGAAAGCCACGGCCGAGCGGCGAGTAGGCCACGAACCCGATCCCGAGCTCCCGGCAGGTGGGCAGCACCTCTGCCTCGGGGTCGCGCGTCCAGAGCGAGTACTCGGTCTGCACGGCGGTGATCGGGTGCACAGCGTGGGCGCGGCGGATCGTCTCCGGTGCGGCCTCGCTGAGGCCGATGTGGAGCACCTTGCCCTCGGAGACCAGCTCGGCCATCGCACCCACGGTCTCCTCGATTGGCACCTCGGGATCGACCCGATGCTGGTAGTAGAGGTCGACATGATCGGTGCCCAGACGGCTGAGCGAGCCCTCGATCGAGCTGCGCACATGGTCGGCCGAGCCGTCGAGCGCGCCGACAGTCGACATGTCGCCGGGCGTTGCGTCGTCCATCCGCCGTGCGAACTTGGTCGCGATCACGTAGTCGTCACGGTTGCCGTGGACGGCGCGGCCGACGAGCTCCTCATTGGTCAGCGGCCCGTACAGCTGTGCGGTGTCGATGAAGTTGATCCCGAGCTCGAGCGCGCGGTGGATCGTCGCGATCGCCTCGCCCTCGTCGGCGGACCCGTAGAAGGCCGACATTCCCATGCATCCAAGCCCGAGGGCTGAGACCTCGAGGGTTCCGAGTTTGCGCGTGTCCATTGTTGCTCCAGTCTTTCGCTGTCAGCTCCGACAATAGAAAGACGGACCCGTAATGAGGATTACGCTGCTCGCCGACCCGGATAGCGGCTCTCGTAACCACACCGTGGCATATGCTGCGCAGCGTTGATGCGAGGAGCGGCTCAACGTCCCTGGGACCTTTCCGCCGAGCGGACGGTCGACGGCGGGCGCGGCGAGGAGCCTCGCCGCGTGCTGCTGGTCGAGGACGACGACGAGGACGCGATGATCGTCTCCGACCTGCTGCTCGATGCGTGGCCGGCGCTGAAGGTAGATCGCGCGGTCGCGATCGAGGACGCCAAGCGGGCACTCCCGGCCGATATCGACTGCGTCCTGCTCGACCTCGGGCTGCCTGACGCATACGGGCTCGAGGCGGTGCAGCTGATCCGTGACGCCGAGCCGGAGATGCCGGTCGTCGTGCTGACCGGCGACACCGATGAGGAGCGCGGGATCCAGGCGCTCGGCGCCGGCGCGCAGGACTACCTGATCAAGGGCACGATCAACGGCGCCAGCCTCGCCCGCGCGATCCGACATTCGGTCCAGCGAAAGCTCGCTGACCGCTTCCAGCGCGAGCTCGCGGTGCTGCGCGTGCAGACCGCCGCGAACGAACGGGTGCAGAAGGGCCTCGTGCCCCGTCCGCTCGTCGACGATCCGGCAATCTCAGTGATCAGCGCCTATCGTCCCGGCAACCGCCGTCAGGTGCTCGGCGGCGACTTCTTCGACGTCGTTCAGAGCTCGCCCGATCGGCTCCACGTCGTGATCGGTGACGTGTGCGGCCACGGGCCCGACGAGGCGACTCTCGGTGTCGAGCTGCGGATCGCGTGGCGAACGCTGATCCTGGCCGACGTGCCGCAGCTCACGATGCTGGAGACGCTCGACCGGATGCTTGTTCAGGAGCGCCATGGCGACCAGATCTTTACGACGCTCGCGTCACTGAGCATCGATCTCGCAGGTGGGCGCGCAGCGACGGTTCTGGCCGGCCATCCGCCACCGATCCTGCTGGGCGAAGACGGCGTCCCGCGCCTACTCGACGAGCAGCCCGCAGGGCCGCCGCTCGGCCTCGGCGGCACCTCAACGCTCGCTCCCAGCGAACTCGAGATCGGAGACCGGTGGTCGCTGCTGCTCTACTCCGACGGTATCTACGAGGGTCGCGTCGGCGAGCCGCACGCCCGCCTCGGGATCGATGGTCTCCTCGAGATGCTCCGCTGGCCCGCCGGCTCAGGCTCGCTGAAGGTCAATCCCGAGCTGCTGATTGACCGCATCGAGCAGCTCAACGAAGGCCCGCTGGACGATGACGTCGCGCTGCTTGCCCTGACGCGCGATGCCCGTGGCGCCTGAACGGGGTTCGATCGCACGAGGCGTCGGCCGGCTGCGCGTCGCCCAGCTGGTCGCGTTGGCGACCGTCGTGCCGCTGTTCCTGGTCCTGGCCGCGGTCGTCGTCGGGATCGCGACGCTGTCGAATCAGGCAGATGTCCGCGACGAGCTCGTCAACCGGGTCGAGCCCGCCAACGCCGCCGGGCTGGCACTCGAAAGCGCGCTCGTCAACCAGGAGACAGGCATCCGCGGCTACGAGCTGTCGGGGATCTCGAGCTTCCTGAAGCCGTACTACTCGGGCCGCGCGAGCGAGCGCCAGGCGCTCGCGACACTGCAACGCACGAACGTGTCCGGCAGCTCGGCCGCGCTGGCGGCGGTGATCGCTCGCGTCCAGGACTGGCACATCCGCGTCGCGCAGCCTGCGATCGCAGCCGTGACCCCGGGCCACCCGCACGCGACCGCAACCGTCGATGCGGTACTCGGCAAGCGCCTTTTCGACCGTATCCGCACCTCGCTCGCGGTCCTGCAACACGACGTCAACGACCGCCTGGTGCGCGTCAAGCACGAGCTCATCTCGGCGGCAACGACGACCGACAGCGTGCTGATCGCAATCGCCGTGGCGCTGGCGCTGTCCGTGCTCGCGGTCGCGTTGACGCTGCGCCAGACCGTCAACAAGCCGCTGGACCGGCTCACCAAGTCCTCGCGGCGGGTCGCCGGCGGCGAGCTTTCGCGCTCGCTGATCGTCGACGGCCCGGTGGAGATCGCTCAGGTCTCGCAAAACGTCGACGGGATGCGAGAACAGCTGGTGCGAGAGCTCGAGGCATCTCGCGAGGCGCGTGACCAACTCGCCGCGACCGCGATCGAGCTCGAGCGCTCGAACTCGGAGCTCGAGCAGTTCGCCTACATCGCCTCCCACGATCTTCAGGAGCCGCTGCGCAAGGTGACGAGCTTCTGCCAGATGCTGAGTGACCGTTACAGCGGCCAGCTGGACGAGCGGGCCGACACCTACATCGAGTTCGCGGTCGACGGCGCCAAGCGGATGCAGCAACTGATCAACGACCTGCTGTCGTTCTCACGCGTCGGGCGGGCCAGCGCCAAGCGCGAGCCGGTCGAGCTCGGAGAGCTCGCGCACGCGGCTGTCTTCGACCTTGACCAAGGCGAAGCTGAGATCGTGATCGGTGATCTCCCGCGGCTGACGGTCGTGCCCGGCCTGATCCGTGCGCTGTTCCAGAACCTGATCGCCAACGGGCTCAAGTTCCGCGGCGAAGCGCCGCCGAGGGTTGTGGTCGAGGCTCGGCGGCGCGAGCACGATTGGCTGTTCGCGTGCACGGACAACGGGATCGGGATCGATCCCGAATACTCCGAGCGGATCTTCGTGATCTTTCAGCGCCTGCACGCGCGCGACCGCTACGCGGGGACCGGGATCGGGCTCGCGATGTGCCGCAAGATCGTCGAATACCATGGCGGCGAGATCTGGCTCGACACGACGTATTCCGACGGGACTCGGATCAATTTCACCCTCCCGGCGACGAGCTCTGCGACGATTCCGTCGTGACCCCGGTTAACCCGATCGTGATTCTGCTCGTCGAGGACGACCCCGGCGATGTGGTGCTGGTGCGCGAAGCGTTCGAGCACAACAAGCTCCGCAACGAGCTGCGCCTGGCCAGCGACGGCGTCGAGGCGCTCGAACAGCTGCACGACCCGAACCTCTCGCTACCCGATCTGATCCTGCTTGACCTCAACCTGCCACGCAAGGACGGCCGCGAGGTGCTGTCCGAGATCCGATGCGGACCCGAGGCTGACCGCGATCCCGGTCGTCGTGCTGACGACGTCGGATGCCGAAGCCGACATCGTTGAGAGCTACCAGCTGCACGCCAACGCCTACGTCACCAAACCGGTTGACCTGACCCAGTTCCTCCAGTGTCGTGCGAGAGATCGACAATTTCTTCGTCGCTGTCGTCAAGCTCCGGGAGCTGTCTCGGAGGGCGGCTGACGCCTTGCGCGCCTGCGATGACGCCGGCCGGCGACGCGGTTGAGCTCGAGGTCGGCGGGCGCACGGTCCGCCTCTCGAGCCCCGACCGGGTCTACTTCTCGGCCCGCGGCGAGACCAAGCTCGACCTCGCCCGCTACTACATGAGCGTCGGTGATGGGATCGTCCGCGCGCTGCGCGAGCGGCCGTGCATGCTGCACCGCTTCCCGCAGCGGGGTCGATGGCGACAAGGTGCACCAGAAGCGGATCCCGCCGGGCGCCCCGGATTGGGTACAGACGGTTCGCGTCCACTTCCCCCGCTACGGCCGCCACGCCGACGAGCTGTGCGTGACCGAGCTCGCCAGCGTGATCTGGGCCGTGCAGATGTCGACCGTCGAGTTTCACCCCTGGAACTCGCGGCGCGCCGACGTCGAACGGCCCGACGAGTGGCGGATCGACATCGACCCGATGCCCGACTGCCCGTTCGACCGCGTGCAGCGCGTCGCCCACGTGGCTCACGAGGTCCTCGACGAGCTCGGCGTCGTCGGCTGGCCGAAGACGTCAGGCGGGTCGGGCATCCACGTCTACGTGCGGATCGAGCCCCGCTGGGGCTTTGGCGACGTGCGCCGGGCGGCGCTGGCCTTCGCGCGCGAGGTCGAGCGCCGGGCGCCCGACGACGCGACCACGGCCTGGTGGCGCAAGGACCGCGAGCCCGACAAGGCGTTCGTCGACTACAACCAGAACGCCCGCGACCACACGATCGCCAGCGCCTACTCGGTGCGCGGCGTCAGCAGGGCACGGTCTCGACCCCGATCAGCCTGGGACGAGCTCGACGATGTCGAGTCCGCGCGAGCTGAAGATCGCCACCGTGCCCGAGCGCTTCGCCGCCCTCGGCGACCTGCACGAAGGGATCGACGACGAGCCTTCTCCCTCGAGCCGCTGCTGGAGTGGGCCGACGGGACGAGCGCGACCGGCTCGGGATCCGGGCGGCGAGTGAGGCGTGACAAGTCAGCTAGGCTGCCAGCCGCTCCAGCGCCTGACGTCGATCGCCAGCACCGCGCCGGTCGCCCGCTGCTGCGGGTATCGCTCGGAGAGAAGCGCGATCGCGTCCAGCGCCTCGCGGTCAGGCGGGTCCAGCACCCGCGCGGAGGCCGTCGGCGCGCGCCCACCACAGCCGGCTCCAATCCTCCTCGTAGTGGTCGGCGAGCAGACTGACGGGCAGGGTTGGGCCCGCACGTTCTCGAGCCGCTTGGAGGCGCGGTCGTGCGTTTGGGTTTTGCGTCAGTTGACCGTGTAGACGGTGCTGCTTTTCAGCGCGAACGTCACCGGTACCAGGTGCGGCCGCCCGTCGGCGCCGACGGTCGCGAGGCGCGCGACCCGTGCTTCGGCGAACCGCTCTTCGCGCCTGAGCCGAGGTCACGCGCGGCTAGGCCTCGCCGGTGGAGCTCGCGCGATCGCCGCCTCCCAGCGCTCGAGTCCCTCCTCGACGACTGACAGGCCGCCCGAGGGGATCCAGTGCACGACGCGGCTGGCGCCGGCGTCGCGCAGCTCGTCGAGCGCCCGGATTCGGCCGGCACGCCCATCACCATGAAGTCGATCGGCCGCTGCGCCCTCGAACGCAGCTCCGCCGCGCACTCGGGCAGCCGCAGCGCGGCCGTAGTTGGGAAACCAGGCGTCCCCGAACGCGAGCACGCGGTCGAGTACCGTCGGTCCGTTGCCGCCGACCAGCACCGGCGGGTGCGGGCGCTGGGAGCGGTTTGGGCCAAGACCAGATCCGCTCGAAGCGAGGAACTCGCCCTCGTATGAGGCCTCGTTCTGGGTCCAGATCGCCTTCATCGCCTCGACGCGCTCCTGCAGCAGCCGCATCCGCGTCCGCGGATCGGTGCCGTGGTTGGGCCATCTCCTCGCGATTCCAGCCGGCGCCGATTCCGACTCGAACCTGCCGCCCGACATGTGGTCTAGTGACGCGACCTCCTTGGCGGTCGTGATCGGATCGCGCTCGACGACCAGGCAGATGCCGCTGCCGATCCGCAGCGTCGAGGTCGCCACCGCCGCCGCGGTCAGCGCGACGAACAGGTCATAGGTGTGGCTGTACTTGCGCGGCAGCTCGCCGCCGCCGGGGTAGGGGCTCTCGCGGCTGGCCGGGATGTGCGTGTGCTCGGCGAAGAACAGCGAGTCCTGGCCGTGCTCCTGCACGAGCCGGGCGACCGCCCCGGGACTTACCGCGTCGTCAGTTGGGAAGTATCCGATTCCAAAGTCCATGCGTCGAGACTACCCGCGGTCTGGGCGCGCACACACAGGGTTTTTGGTTGCGCGCCGGTCGACACCGAACGTGAGCCCTTGACAGCCGCGCCCGCGGTGCCTAGCGTCGATCAGAAGATGCCGGCACCAGACAGCGCCGGTGGGGCGCGATGCAGATAGGCAGCGCCGGGCCTCCGATCAGTCACATCAGCCAGGCGTATCCGGACCGGGTGGAGGTGCGCGGACGTGACCTGTGCGGCGAGCTGATGGGACGGCTGAGCTTCACTTCGTATTTCCACCTGCTGCTGACCGGCACCGAGCCGACTGACGAGCAGCGCTTCTTTCTCGACCTGCTGCTGGTCGCGATCGCCGAGCACGGGATGATGCCGACCAACGTCGTCGCCCGGATGACGCTCGCCGCCGATCCCGGTTCGCTGCAGGGCGCCGTCGCGGCCGGGATCCTTGGCTGCGGTCCGGTGATCCTCGGTACCGCGCAGGAGTGCGCGCGACTGCTCGAGCGCGCCCAGCGCGAGGTCTCCGAGATCGGCCGCGAGCCGAGCGAGGTCGCCAAGGACCTCGCTGAGGCCACCAAGGCAGCCGGGGACAAGATGCCGGGCTTCGGCCACCCGGTCCACCGGCCGCTGGACCCGCGCGCGGAGCGGATCCTCGAGCTCGCCGACGAGCACGGGGTCAGCGGGCCACACGTGCTGCTTGCCCGCCGCATGCGCGAAGCGGTCGCCGACGCCTGGGGTCGCCCGCTGACGATGAACGTCTCGATGCCGATCGCCGCCGTGATGCTGGACCTCGGTTTTGAGTCAAGCGCCGTCAAGGCGGTCCCGATCCTCGCCCGGACCGCGAGCCTGCTGGCGCACCTGGCCGAGGAGCAGCAGATCCCGATCGGCTTCCTGATGGCGGGCGCCGCCGAGGAGGCGATCTCGTATCAGCCCGAGCGGGGCGCGTGATGCTCGACCCCGAGGTCGAGGCTCGCCCGTGGACCGAGCAGCACGCGCTCGACGACGGCGCCTATCGCGAGCAGCTCGCCTACCTGTTCAAGCGCTCGCCCTTTTACCGCGAGAAGCTGACCGCCGCCGGGATCCGCGGGCCCGAGAGCGCCGGCGGCCTCAGCGAGATCGCGCGCCTGCCGCTGACCTCCAAGCAAGAGCTTCGCGAGAGCTGTACGCCGGAGAACCCGATCGGCGCCCACCTCGCGGCAGAGCCGGGCGAGATCGTGCGGATCTACTCGACCAGCGGCACGACCGGGACTCCGAGCTACATCCCGCTGACCGCCGGCGACCTCGAGAACTGGGTGGTTGGCTCGGCCCGCAGCTACGCCGGCTGCGGGTTCACTGCCGGCCAGCGGATCGTCACCACCTATAACGCGGGGCCGTTCGTGGCCGGCGCCGCGCTGGCGGCGTTCGAGCGCGCCGGCCTGTGCCACATCCCGGTCGCGACCGGCAACACAGAGCGGCTGGTCGCGGCGATCGATCTGCTCCGGCCAGAGGCGGCCGCCCTGACCCCGTCCTACGCCGCGCACCTCGTCGAGTGGGCGTCTGACCACGGCTTCGATCTCGCGGGCGCCAGCGTCCAGCGCCTGGTCGTCGCCGGCGAGCCGGGCGGGGGCGAGCCGGCGTTCCGGGCGACGCTCGAGCGCGGCTGGGGCGCGCGAGTGACCGAGGCAATGGGGATCGGCGATATCGGCGTCTCGCTGTGGGGCGAGTGTGAGCGCCAGGACGGCATGCACCTTGGAGCCCGCGGCTTCGTGCACGCCGAACTCGTCGACCCCGACACCGGCGCGCCGATCGAGCTCACTGACGGGGCCGCGGGAGAGCTCGTGCTCACCCACCTGCGCCACCGCGCCGCCCCACTGCTTCGCTTCCGCACGCGCGACCACGTGATCGTCTCAACGACGCCGTGCCCGTGCGGCCGGACGAGCCCGCGGATCCGCTGCATCGGGCGGACCGACGACATGCTGATCGTCCGCGGTGTCAACGTCTTTCCGTCCGCCGTGCGCGAGGTCGTGAGCGCGTTCGCGCCCGCGGTCAGCGGCCAGATCCGCGTCCGGCCGCCCGGCCCTGGCGTCAAGCAGGATCCGCCGCTGCCGGTCAGCGTCGAGCTGGCCCAGGGGGCGCGGCCGGATCCCGACACTCGCCGACAAGATCGGTGCGCGGCTGCGCAGCGCGCTCGTGGTCCAGACTCGGGTCGAGCTGGTGCCGTGGGGAAGCCTGGGCCGCAGTCAGTACAAATCGAAACTGCTCGAGAGGTGAAATCGTGCAAAAGCTTCAGAGCCAGGGGGTACACCACATAACGCTCGTCGGGGCGGACCGCCAGACCTCGATCGACTTCTGGGAGGGCGTGCTCGGGATGCCGTTCGTGTTCGATCAGCCCAATCTCGACAACCCCTCCGAGAGCCATCTGTATTTCGATCCGGGCGATGGGCGCCTGATCACGGTGTTCACCAACGAGGACCGGGCCGGCGACCCGGCCCGCACGCCGACTGACGCGGGCTGCGTGCACCACCTCGCGTTCACCGTCTCACAGGCGACCTTCTTCCAAGCGGTGGAGCGGCTCGACGAGCGCAAGATCCGCCACAGCGGCGTCAAGGACCGCGGGTTCATGGACTCGATCTACTTTGAGGACCCGCTCGGGCTGCTGATCGAGCTCGCGTCCTACCGTTTCGAGCCTCCGCACGGCTTCACGCACGCCGAGGTGCTGCTCGAGGCCCACCAAATCCGGGTCGCGCGCGGCGACTACAACATCGGCCGCGTCCACCTCGCCGACGCGATCGAGGCGCTGGTCAAGCGATCGCGCACGTCGCTATCAGAGGACCGCTCACCGAAGCAGCCCTACAAGCAAGAGACAGTCTCATAAGGGAAGGGAAGGGATCACGATGGCCGAACACACGATTAGCGTTCTCAAGCCGAGCGTCAACAACCTCTCGGTCCGGATCTTCGTCCGCGCCGCCGGGCTCGAGTTCGAGGAGATCGACGTCTGGGGCAAGAAGGGCACGCCGGAGTTCCTGGCCAAGGACCCGGCGGACCTGACGCCGCTGGTGGAGGTGGAGGGTCTGCCGAACGGATCGCTGTGGGAGAGCTGCGCGATCATGCAGTCGCGGGGCCCGCGGCACGCCAGTCGTTTTGTGCTTTGCCCTGGCGGGACTGCTG
>CAVPFS010000016.1:0-4047 GCA_963703825.1 uncultured Solirubrobacterales bacterium
CACGAACGCCGCGTACTCGCCCTCGCCCATCCCGGCCTGCTGAGCGAGCGCCGGCGTCGGGACCAGGGTCCCGCAGGTTCGCCGCGTCATCGCCAGCTCCATCAACGGTCCGCGGGCAGCGGCGCTGCGGGCGATCAGGGCCGGGTCGACGCTCGAAAGCTCCTTGGTGTTGGCCGGAGCGTCGATCCGAACAGCGAATCGAGCGCCGCGAGCAGCGCCATGTCGATCGGCGGCGGCTCGCCGAAGTGGCGCTCGCGCCCGTGGCGATAGAGGTCGGCCGCCGCGGACGGCGGCGCCAGCGAGATGAACGGCCACGCGTCGCGCTCGAGGATCGCCCGCTGAAGCGCGGACGCGTAGTCCTCGGCGAGCGTGGTCGAGCCGACCATCACCTTCGCGCCTGGCTGCACGTCGAGACACCAGTCGCAGATCAGCGCCGCGAACGCCTCCGGGTCGGGGCCGGCCGTCACGGCACCTCCAGCTCGGGGAAGTTCTCGGCCACGTGCGCCCGAAGCGACTCGCGCACGAAATCGCGCTCAGCCGCTGACGCCATCCGGTAACGGCCCAGCAGCTCCTTCTGACGGCGGAGCTCGAGTCCGGCGATCGTCCACGAGACCGCCAGCCGCTCGAACAGCAGCTCGGTCGCGCGCTGCGCGGGCGTCCTCCCGGTCAAGCCCGCCCGCCAGCACCTCCGCGTACGCGCGCCGCGTCGCGGGCGTCAGCGCGCCGCGGAGCTCGAGCACATTGCCGTCACGGTCCCGTGTACTCGGTCGTCGGCGCGGTGAGCTTGGGGCGCTGGCGGCTGCGCCGGCTCACCGGGGAGGCGGCCCGCCGCAGCTGCGTCGCGACATCGCCCGTCACGGGATCGCCGTGGCCGCCCCAGGCCGTCGCCGGCTCCAGATCGGCGAGCTTGCGCATCGACGCACGCGTCTGCTCGGCGTCGGCATTGAACGCCCGGTGCGGGACGCGAACCGGCACCTTGCGCCCGGACTGCGGGTCGATCGTGTAGAAGCAGTCACTGACCAGCGCGAGGCGATCGGACTCGCGGAACAGCCCGATCAGTCCCGGAGCGTGGCCGGGCAGATCGATCACTCTGAACCCGGCGACCTCGTCGCCCTCGGCGACGGTCCCGGCAACCTGGGTCGCCCCTCCGTCCCAGGCTGGCACCAGCTTCGCGTACGCCGGGCGCGCATACGGCGCGAGCTTCTCCAGATCCCAGTAGTCGCGGAACGGGCGCTCGGATTGGAGCGGCGTCGCGGTCGGCCGGGTGGCAGTAGACCGGAGCGCCGAGCGCCGGCGCGGCCCCGCGGTGGTCGGCAATCGGCATGGCCCAAGGACGACGCGCTTGATGCCACCGAACCGCGCGCACGCGGCCCGCAGCGCCGGACCCATCGCCTCGATCCCCGCGTCGAACACGGTCACCTGGCCGTCGTCCTCGATCAGGTAGACGTTCATGGATCTTCATCGGGAAACCCCGCGCAACACCCAGACTCCCGTCGGCGATCCGCTCGGGCTCGGCGCCGTGGATCTTGGACAGCACTTGCGTACGAGCGTTGGCGAGCTTGGTCAGCCGTCCCTCGGCCGCCGAGCCGGTTGGCGGCAGGAAGCCGAGCTGGCGGGCGATCGCGCCGCTGTCGAGATAGACGTCGTTGTGGCGGATCTGGTCGTCGGTGACCGTGAACACGTCGCAACCCTCGAGGTCGAGGTTGGCGCCGTTGGGTACGAAGCCCTGCAGCGTCCCGGGCCCCGCGAAGGTGCCGGTCGCGCGCCACCGGACCGCGACGCGACTGCGGTTGCTGGTCAGCTCGAGCAGCTCGAATGTGAAGTCCGGAAAGGCGCCGATCAGGCCGCCGAAGTAGCTCTTTGATCCCGTGGCGGCGCGATCAGCTCTTGATCGCCGACGATCCGCTCGATCCCGCCCGGAGCCCAGAAACTCGGCGGCTCGGTCAAGATCGTGAGCCGACAGCGCGGCGAAGTAGCGCTTGACGATGTCGGCGGAGCTGGCCATCGGGTCATCGAATCTAACCACGCGCAGCCCGGCGGCAATATCGTGCCCGGCGTGGCACGCGCGCGAGAGCTTGGCCGAGGTGAGCGGGTACTGCCCGGGCTGTGGCGGTTGCGGCTGCCGCTGCCGTGGCCGGGGGTGCCGCACTGCAACGCCTGGGCTATCGCCGCAGGCCCGGGGATCGTGCTCGTCGACACCGGGATGCACGAGCCCGGCTCGCTGGCTCAGCTCGAGCGGGCCATGGATCAGGTCAACCTGCGCCTCGAGGACGTACGGCTGCTGGCCTGTACCCACCCGCACTCAGACCACTGGGGCCAGGCGGCTCCGATCCGCGACCGTACCGGCTGCGAGTTCCTGATGTACCCGCGGGTTCCCTACAAGGGCGCCCACGCCTCCAGCGAGGACACCAACCTCGCCCGCCGGCTCGAGATCGCCCGTCAGAGCGGCGTGCCACCGGCAGCGATTAGCGCCCTGACCGAGCGGATCAAGGACATGCCGTCGGGCGTCGCGAAAGAGATCGAGCCCGATCGGGAGCTCCTCCCCGGGGTCGAGATCGAGACCGATCTCGGCACCTGGAGCGTCCATCACACCCCCGGCCACTCGCCTTCACACGTGTGCCTGTTCCAGGCGCAGCGGCGCCTGCTGATCTCCGGCGACCACGTGCTCGGCCGGATCTCGCTGTACTTCGACTACGGCTACACGCCGGACCCGGTGGCGGAGTTCCTGAGCTCGCTCGAGCGGGTCGACGTGCTCGACGCGCGGCTGGCTCTGTCGGGCCACGGCAAGCCGTTCGTCGACGTCCACGGCCACATCGAGGCCAACCGCAAGCTGGTCGCCGAGCGGATCGAGGGCACTCTCGGTGCGCTGGCCGGCGGCCCCCGCACGGCGGTCGAGATCGCACCCGAGCTGTACGGCGAGCCGATCGGGTTCCACAATGGCGCCTGGCTGCTGACCCAGACGCTCAGCTACCTACGCCACCTCGAGCACCAGGGGCGGGTCGCCAAGGACGAGGCGGGCGACGGGGCGCACTGGCGCACGACGTAGCCGACCGTGGGCGCGCCACGGGCACGGGCACGGGCGCGGGCACGGGCACGGGCACGGGCACGGGCACAACCTTGACATACTCGTGTCAAGGTCGTGATACTGTTGCGCAATGCGGATCGACGAGCTGCTGGCCCGGGCCGACGAGCCCGTCTTCTCGTTCGAGTTCTTCCCGCCGAAGACCGACGAGGGCGAGCGAGTGCTCGGCATCGCGCTGGAGTCGCTTCGCCAGCTCGACCCCGACTTCGTGTCGGTCACCTACGGCTCCGGCGGCTCGACCCGGGATCGCACGGTCAAGCTGACCAAGTGGATCAAGCAGGAGCTCGGGATCGAGGCGGTCGCGCACCTGACCTGCGTCGGCGCCTCGCGCACCGAGCTCGACGCGATCCTGCGTGACATCCACGAGGCCGGGATCGAGAACGTGCTCGCGCTGCGCGGCGACCCGCCCCGGGGCGAGACGGCGTGGACCCCGCACCCCGAGGGGCTGTCGCACGCCTCCGAGCTCGTCGAACTGATCGTCGCCGAGCACGACTTCTGCGTCGGCGCCGCCTGCTTCCCGGAGACCCATGTCGACGCGCCTGACCTGGGGACCGATCTCGAGCACCTCAAGCGCAAGGTCGACAGCGGCGCCTCGTTTTTGGTCAGCAACCTGTTCTTCGAGAACGAGCAGTACTTCCGGTTCGTCGAGGAGGCGCGCGCGCTCGGGATCGAGACCCCGATCGTCCCCGGGATCATGCCGATCACGGACCTGCGCCAGATCAAGACGATCACCGGCATCTGCGGCGCGACGATTCCGGCGGCGCTGCGCGAAGCGCTCGAGTGGCGCTCGCACGACCCTGACGCGGTCCTCCAGCTGGGCGTCGCCCACGCCACCCTGCAGTGCGCGGAGCTGCTCGCACGGGGAGCGCCCGGGATCCACTTCTACACGCTCAATCGCTCGCCGGCGACCCGCGCGATCCTGTCGGCCCTGCGGCTGCTGCGCCCGTGGGTGCGCCGCGAGGTCG
>CAVPFS010000017.1:0-34440 GCA_963703825.1 uncultured Solirubrobacterales bacterium
GCAGGGCGCCCGGGTCTAGGCTGCGGACCTGCTTTGATCACGGCCGGTATCCGTTCGTGAGTTTCACGGAAGGTGCGGATCGGGGATCCCGAGGCTGCCGCTCCGGGGGCCGGAAGCGACTGTCAGGACGAGGGTGCCGCGAAGGCTGAGCGACGAAGCAGAACTCCTGGTTTGCCCGTTTGGGCGGGGAGGGCTGGTTGCTGTCCGTTCGCGGCCGAGCGATACTCCGCTGCATGGCGGAGCAGCCGGTAGGAACCGTCACTCTGCTGTTTACCGACATCGAGGGCTCGACACGACTGCTGGAGCGGCTGGGTGCCGAGCGGTACGTGGTGGTGCTCGAGCGTCACCGCCGGCTGTTGCGGGAGGCGTTTGCGCGTCACGGCGGGTACGAGGTCGGGACGGAGGGGGACGCGTTCTTCGTTGTGTTCGGGCGGGCTGAGGACGCGGCGCAGGCGGCTGCGGCTGGGCAGCGGGCGCTGCGAGCGGCGGAATGGCCGGACGACGCCGAACTGCGGGTGCGGATGGGCGTTCATACCGGCCACCCATTGCTGGTGGGATCGAATTACGTCGGGATGGATGTGCACCGGGCCGCGCGGATCATGTCCGCCGGTCATGGCGGCCAGGTGCTTATCTCCGAGGCGACTGCCGCGCTGCTTGACCACGCGCCGCTGCGCGATCTGGGCGCTCATCGGTTGAAAGACCTACTTCAAGCCGATCCGGCTTTACCAACTGGAGATCGACCCGCCCCGGGATGCTTTTCCGCCCTTGCGCAGCCTTCATCGAACGAATCTGCCGCTTGCCGCGTGGCCGCTGCTGGGCCGCGACCGCGAGCTGAAGCAGATTCGGGCGCTCGTGTCCGAGGGCGTGAGGCTGCTTACCTTGACGGGCCCGGGCGGGTCTGGCAAGACGCGGCTCGCGTTGCAGGCCGCGGCCGAGCTCTCTGATGAGTTCCCGGACGGCATCTTCTTTGTTGCGCTGGCGCCGCTGCGCGACACCGCGGCGGTGCAAGCGACTGTCGCGGAGTCGATCGGGCTCCAGCCCGACGACGACGCCGCCGCATGGCTCAGGTCAAGGCGCGTGCTGCTAGTGCTCGACAACCTCGAGCACCTCCCCGGGGTCGAAGCCGTCGTGGGCGATTTGGTCGCCGAAACGGTCATCCTCGCGACGTCGCGCGCGCCGGCGCGTCTCGCTGCTGAGCGGGAGTTGCCGGTCGATCCGCTCCCGGACGAAGCGGCAGTCGAGCTGTTCGTCACACGGGCGGCTGCCAGTGGGCGAGAGGTCGCGGCCGATGAGTCGGTCGCCGCGGTCTGTCGGAGGCTGGACAATCTGCCGCTGGCGTTGGAGCTGGCGGCGGCGCGGGCAAAGCTGCTCGCGCCGGCGGTGCTGCTCCAACGCCTCGACCAAGCCCTGCCGCTGCTTACCGGCGGCCCCCGCGATCTGCCCGAACGACAACGCACGCTTCGTGCAACGATCGAGTGGAGCCACGACCTCCTCGACGGCGAGGCGCAGGCCGCTTTCCGTCGGCTGGCGGTCTTCCGTGGCTCGTTTACCCTTGAGGCGGCGGAGGCGATCACAGGAGCAGGCCTTGATCAGCTCGGGGCGCTCCTCGACCAGAGCCTGCTGAAGCCGCTCGGTGACCGTTTCTTCATGCTCGAGACGTTGCGGGAGTACGCCCGCGAACGTCTCGACACTGCAGGCGAGACCGACGATTACGCGCTTCTGCACGCGCAGTATTACCTCGCCCAGCTCGAGAGTGACGCACCCACCATGCGTAGCCCGAGTCGTGAACAGCTCGGCTGGTTTGTCGCCGAGGAGGACAACCTCCGCGCGATGCTCGACCGCCTCACCAACCTGCGGCCGTCCGAGGCAGCGCGAGCGTGTCACCTGCTCTGGACCTACTGGTACGTGCGGGGCGCATTCCCTGAGGCACGCCAGCGCCTGCAAGAGGTTCTTGCCGATGCCCAACTGAGTAGCGAGTCCCAGTCGATGCTGCTCGAACACCTTGCCGGCGCCGAGGAGAGCCTCGAGAACCTTGACGCTGCGGAGGAAGCCGGCCGGAGAGCGGTCGCGGCGGCACAGGTAGCGGGCAGGCAAGACCTGCTCGTCCAGGCTCTCCGTGAGAGCGCCTGGATCATCGCCCGCCGCGGCCGGAGCGATGACGCCCTACAGCTCATTCGACGCGCTGCGGACATGGCTGCAAGGCTCGACGATCAGACCAGGCTCTCGACCATCCACGACCTTGGCGCGCTTCTCGGAGAGGCAGGACAAGGCGACGAAGCGCGGGAGGTCTTCCAGCAGACGATCGAGCTTGGTCGCGGCCTGGGAGACACCTTTATTGAAATCTCCGTCCTGATCCAGGTCGGGTTCATTGACCTTCATGAACGCCGATTCGACGAGGCGCAAGGACGGTTTTCCTCGGCGCTCGATCAGAACCGCCAGATCGGCCACTATGGCGCCGACACGCTAGGCCGATGGGGCCTGGGGTACGCGTTGCTTGGTGTCGGACAGCGGCGCCAGGCCGCGTCTACGTTCGCACACGCGCTTGACTTCGTGCTCGGGGCACCGCAGCCGGTGCAGGGCCACCTGGGGGTCATCGCCTCAGGAATCGCGCATACAGCGGAGCCAGAGGATGCAGGAGCGGCCGCGCGGCTCCGCGGAGCCATCGGCACGCTACGTGCTCAGCGCGGCTGGCACGACGACCCGCGAAACCTTGAAATCGAGCAGTTCTTTGATCAGCGCTTGATCGAGGCGCTCGGCCAGGAGGCGTGGGGCCAGGAGCGGGAGGCCGGCGCCGCGATGAGCCTTGATGAAACGATTGCGCTCGCACGCTCGCTGGTTGGCGTCGGGACCTCGCAGGAGCCCGGGGACCCTCACGCCGCCGAGGGCGTTGCGGCCGACCCGACGGCGCCCGTGTAGTTTCGGGGGGCAGGATCAAAAGGGCAGAAGCGGCCTAACACTTCCACTCCTGAGCAGTTTCCCCCCCAGACCGGCCCACTCGATAGGCATCGAGTCGCATCGTAGTCGTGGACCTGCGGGGCTCAGCGGGGGTTGGCGCTATCCAACCAGCGAGCGAGGGCGTTGCGGCCGACGAGCGTGAGCTCGCCGTTGGTGGCGATCCAATCTCGGGCGCGCAGCTCCCCGACGAGCCCGATCGCGTTGTCAGGACCGGGTCCCTCGCCATTGGACACGAGCACGTCGCTCCCAGGCTCGGCGGTCCACCGGCCCGAATCCAAGGCACTGAGCGCGAGACCCTGGTCGGCCGTGGGCAGATCCAGCGGGTGCGGTCCCGCGGTACGCGGCCGGTCGTCAGCCGCCGTGCGCCCTACCCAGACGGGCAGACCGTCGCCCAGGTACTTGGCTTGGCCGCTCAGCCACCGCCCAACGGAGTCGGCCAGCTCCTTCGCACGCGCAGGATCGACCCCCATCGCCTCGGCGACCTCGTTTATGTCGAACTCCGCCATGCGCTCGACGGACCGGCTGACCTCCCGCGCGATCGACCGAACCATCTCTTCGAAGCTGTCACGGCCGCTGTCGTCTTCGCTCACAAGCTCAATGATCGCACTTCCCGTGCTTCGCCCCAGCGCGAGCACCCCGCTCAGGCGGCCGACGCCTCGTTTGCGCGGCGGCGCGAAGCGGTTGCTTCATGGTCAGGGGGCTGATCCTGATCTGCTGGATGCGACAGATCCGCAGGGGAGCGCCGGATTTGTCGCGCACGCGCACGCCTTACCCAAAATGGCGACAGATCCAAAAGGCGGGTGTCCGATTTGTCGCATCCAGCATGCCGGATCGCGCGCCAGGGAGGGCCGCGTCGGGCGGCGTCGCGGTTGCCTTGAGCTTGCGCGTGGACGCGGTGTCGCAGGCAGAGTTGCCCGATCCCCCATAAGCTGTTGCGATGAGCATTACGAGCCAGGTCCTCCGGTTACACGAGCAGCTCTACAAGCGAACCGACGGGCGCGTTGGGCACCACATGATCGGTGTGCCAACTCTGCTGCTCCGCTCCACCGGTCGTCGCTCGGGCGCGACCAGGACGAACGGCCTTGTCTATGCCCGCGACGGTGACGACTACCTTGTGGTCGCCTCCAATGGGGGCGCCGATCGTCCCCCGGCGTGGCTTCACAACGTCCGTGCCAACCCCAGCGTGGAGGTGCAGGTCGGTCGTGAGCGGCGGAAGGGCACTGCCAGGATCGTCGAGCCGTCAGACCCCGACTACGACCGCCTCTGGAAGATCGTGAACGAAAACAACCGCGATCGTTACACCGCCTACCAGAAGCAGACGACGCGGCCGATCCCGGTCGTCGCTGTCACGCCCACCTGATTCGCAGGTCCGGAAGGGGTAGCGCGAGTTAGGTCGATCGCAACGACGCGAACTCGTGAAAGAGCGCGCCGGCCGCCGCGATCCCAAGTGGCACGTAGTCGACGAGCAGACACTCGTTAGGAGAGTGAATGTTCGCGTTCGGTAGCGCGAAGCCGGTGAGGATCGTCGCGATCCCCTTATCCACCAGCGCCGACACGATCGGGAGTGTCCCACCGGAGCGGATCAGAGCGGGCCGGACGCCGAGCGCCCGCTCGAAGGCATCTAACCCAAGCTGCAGTGCCTCGGCGTCTGGCGCGACCATGGCCGGTGGCGCCGAGGACAGGAGCTGCACCTCGAGCTCGGCCCCTTGAGGCGCCGCATCGCGCAGGAGGCGCTGGAACGCGTCTGCGACCTCCATCACCTGCTGACCAGGCGCCAGTCGGATCGATACGTTCGCGACCGCCACCACAGGAAGTACGGTCTTCATCAGGTGGGGCGATCCGCTCTCGATCCCGTTTACGTCGAGCGCCGGCTCGGCGAACGTCCGCAAGTAGAACTCGTCAGCAGCACGTGCGTCCATCGGGCGCGCGCCCTGCTCAGCGAGCTGATCCGCGCCGGCTGGCAGAGCGCGCCAGCTCTCAAGCTCGTCCGGCGTCGGCGCCTGAGTTCCTTTCCGCAGAGATTCGTGCAGGCGACCGTCGGTTGCGACGACGGCTCCGAGCGCTTGGCTCAGCCCATGCGCCGCATTGAGCGCCGCACCGCCGTACATACCGGAGTGCAGGTCTCTGGCACCAGTGCGAACCGAGACGTGGAAGTAAGCGACTCCCCGCGTTGAGATGTTGAACGCCGGGCGATCACGATCAATCATCATGCTGTCGAAGATCACAGCGACGTCAGCCCCGCGCTCGTCGGCCTCGAGGAACTCAACGATCGAGTGCCCGCCCGTTTCCTCCTCGCCATCGCACACGAAGCGCACGTTGACTGCAAGCTCGCCGGCCTGCGCGAGCTCGCGGGCGCCGCACAGCAACAGATAGAGCTGGCCCTTGTCGTCTGACACTCCGCGGCCGTAGAGATAGTCACCTCGGATCTCCGGCTCAAACGGCGGGGATTCCCACAGCTCCAGCGGATCGGGCGGCTGCACGTCGAAGTGGCCGTAGCAGAGAACGGTCGGCGCGCGCATCCGGTCGCCTGATGCGTGGAGTTCTCCGATCACCAGCGGCTGCCCGTGCCAATCGACGAGCTCGCACTCCCCGCCTGCGCCGCGGACGAACTCGCAAACCCACTCTCCGGCGCGCTTTACGTCAGCCTTGTGCGCTGGATCAGCACTAACCGACGGGATGCGCAAGAACTCCGCGAGCTCGTCGAACCAGGCCGACACGCGACGAGCCTACTTCACGCTGGCAGGCCGCCGGGAGTTGGCGCCACGGCGTGAGCGGCGGCTGCGCGGAGCGCGCGGGGCGTGCGGAGCGTGTGGGGAGGGGGCGATTCGGGGCGAGACCCGGTTGCGGGTGCCGGCGTGGTCGAGCCCGAGTGTCCTGGCCATGTGGCTGACGTCCTGCTGCTCGGCGGGCGCGACGAGCGTAATACCGATGCCTGTGGCCCCTGCGCGTCCGGTGCGGCCGATGCGGTGAACGTAGGTCTCGGCGTCGCCGGGCGGGTCGTAGTTGATCACGTGTGAGATGTCCTTGACGTCGATCCCGCGCGCGGCGACATCGGTCGCGACCAGGGTGTCGACGGCTCCGGACTGGAACCGCGCAAGAGCCTGTTCGCGCTGGCGCTGGGACTTGTTGCCGTGAATCGCGGCGGCGTGGACACCGTGGCCGCCGAGGCGCTTGACGAGCCGGTCGGCGCCGCGCTTGGTGCGCACGAATACGAGCGAGAGCTCAGCCTCACGCAGCTCGCGCACGAGCGCCTCGACGCGGTCTGCGTGCGCGACCTCGACGAATCGGTGCTCGACGTCGACGCTCGCTCGGCGCGCCGTCGGTCCGTGCTCATGCATCGCGGGGTTCCGCGTGTATCGCTGGGCGAGACGTCCGGCCTCCCCGTCGAGGGTGGCGGAGAAGAACAGCGTCTGCCGTTTCGCCGGGCACTGCGCGAGGATCCGATCGACGGCCGGGCGAAAGCCCATGTCGAGCATTCGGTCGGCCTCGTCGAGGACCAGCATCTCGATCCTGTCAAGCGTGAAGCGCGCCGGGCGAGCAGATCCTCGAGCCGGCCGGGGGTCGCGACGATCACCTGCGAGCGAGCTGCGTTCTTGCCCTGAGCTACCAGGCCGACGCCGCCGTAGACGGCGGTCACGCGGAGCGCTCGGGCGTGGGCGATCGGGCCGATCTGGGCGACGATCTGGGTGACGAGCTCACGCGTCGGCGCGAGCACCAACGCGGACGGGCGGGGGCCGTCGGACTTGGTTCGATCCACGAGCGGGATTCCGAAGGCAAGCGTCTTGCCCGAGCCGGTCGGCGACTTCACGAGGACGTCGCGTCCTTGAAGGACATCGCCGATCACATCGCGCTGGATCGCGAATGGGCTGGTTATGCCATCGCTGGCGAGGGCATTGATCACAGCTCGAGACACGCCGATATCGGCGAACGACTGCGTATTGGACATCTAAGACTCCTTGGGCGGCACAGGGGGCCGCGTACGATTCGGGAGGCTGATGGCTGACCCGAACCGCTCAAAGCGGGACCCAAGCGAGCTGCCTCGCGGTCGACGGCGTCGACCGCTTCCATGGAAACTAGCAGGTCGTCAGCGCGCCACTGGGCTCAAGCCGCGCCTACGGGCGCTCGGCCAAGCGCCCCTGCTCGTTGGCTTCAGTGCCGTCCCACCGAGGGTCAGAGCCCGCGACTGCGGGGTCAGAGCCTGCGGCTGCGAGCGTCAGAGCCCGCGGCTGCGAGCGTCATCGGCGAGGGCGGCGCTCATTGCTTCGGGATCGACCTGGGCCTGGAGCTCGGCGATCAGCCTGGCGTGCCTTTCCGATTCCCGGTGCACCGAGTCCTGCAGTCCCTCGACCATCCGCTCCAGATGAGCCACTCGCGTTTCGAGTCCTCGTAGCCGGTCAGCCGGTAGCTGCTCGGTGTCCGCTTTGGATCGATCGCCGGCAGGTGTGAGACGGCGGATCTGGCGGATCCGCGCTACCAGTCCTTCGCGGTCGGTGTCCGTCATCGCCGGCCGCGCGGTGGTGGTGCAGGCCGCGGCGGGTACCGCCGGCGCTCCGCCGCTGTCATCTGGCGGATCACCAGCGAGCCGCTCTCCAGCTGCTGGCGAATCGAGCTCCAGCTTCTCCTGGCGCTTCTCCTCAGCCCGCTCACGCGTCGTCTTCACAACGCCTCGCTTCCGGGATCGAACGGAAGGGGGTGACGCAGCGGCCGCCGGCGCGGCCTCGGTTCGAACCGGGTCCCTGGGCGGCACCGTGACTAGCGAAATCAACGGGCATCCGTCTCCATCCTCTCGCTGGCGGGGTGGGGCTGATCGGAGGGAGATTCGCTGCGTCGGCGAGCCGAACCTCACGAGCGGCAGCGCCGCTCGTAGCTTTGACAGTAGCACCAGCACCCAGCGCGCGATCGAGCGTTCGGGGGACGCCCTGGACCGGCAGACCGTGTCACTCGTGGTGCTGGGGCTGCTCGTGGTCTTCGGTGCGCTGCAGGTCGCCATTCGACTCGCTGCTCGCGGCGCTCCGCCGGGCCTCTTTGCGCGCCTGCTTCTCGCTGCGGCGCTCGCGCAGCCGAGCTTCCCGGTTGAGCTTGGCCATCGTTGTCTTCTTCTTACCTCGTGAGGGCATCACCGTCTCCTGGGTTGACGCATGGCACGCGATCTGGCCAGTCCCCCCCGGGCGATGCGTGGCTGAAAGCCGCCCTCAGCGAGTCGCGCGTCCGAGGGCGGGGCAGGCGAAGCGGTGGGACAGTGTCCCACCGCTGTTGCCGGATCAGACGGTTTGAACGTTGGCCGCCGCCGGACCCTTGGGGCCCTGCTCGGTGTCGTAGCTCACCTTCGCGCCTTCGGCGAGCGACCGGTAGCCGTCGCCTTGGATCGATGAATGGTGTACGAACAGGTCCTTGCCAGGTTCATCGGGAGTGATGAACCCGAAGCCCTTGTCGTCGCTGAACCACTTCACGGTTCCTGTGGGCATTTTTGCCCTCCTTCGTTCACGTGCGCTGCGTGACACGAGGGGCGCTGTGAACAGCGAACTGGCGAAACGCGGGCACTGCGGTAGCGGCCCAGCGGATGCTCGACCGCAGCTGACGATAGCGGGTGCGGCCGCCTACCGCTGGCATCGCCGCGCAGTGGAGCCGGGATCGCACGCGCACCGGGGCCGCCGTCGCCGCTCTCCGTCGCTCCGTCGGAGCGCGTGTTCACGCGTGGTGGAGGTGCTACGGTGCTCGACACGACTACGTCGTTCGGGGACGTGCTCACCAATCCAGCCGACCTCCCGACATCCCGGTGGCTACGGAAGGAGCCGGATGTTCGCCCCGTCGGACCAGCCCGAGGACCGCCGGCACGACCGGCTCGCAACGATCGACACGGGCATCGCTCCAGGCCCGCTCGTGGCCACGTTGGGTAACAGCGCCGGCGAGCCGGTCCTCTGACTCTCATGACCCCATTCTTTATTCCCACAGTCGACGGTGAGGCCGGCGAGCGCACTTATCAGCAGCTGCGACAGCAGACCGAGTTGCGGATGGGGCGCCCACCGAATCAGCGCCGGATCATGGAGATCTGGACTCGCCGCGGCAATCTCGACTGCGTGACCGCGGTCGGCGCGCCGGACCCCGTCTGGGGCGGTACCGTTACCGCGATCTTTGACATGGGCCCCCACCAACCGTTCGTCGTCTACCGTGAGCACGCCACCGATCCAGAACAGCAATCCTGTGACGTGCTGGGATGCAACGCGTACTCGGTGTCAGACGTTCGCCCCATGAGTTCGCGGCGATCGAGGTCGAGCTCACTTGCGATGGCGATGGCAGCGCGCTCGTGTGCTGCCAGGGGGCAATGAGCAGGCAACCGGCCGTGAGGGACCGTGCCGGTCACTGAGCTCACGTTCACCGGGGGTGAGCGCCTGCGCGTCAGCGGGGCTGTGCAGGAGGTCGAGGCGGCGATCCTGTCGGCGGCTCGCGGCTCGCTCCTGGAGCTGGCGTGGCTGACCGAGGCCGACTCCGGGCAGCGCGTCGGCGTCAACCCGGATCATGTGCTCATGCTCCGCGGCGTCGACCCCGGTTCGGCTCCGTAGAGAGCGGTGGTAGCCTTCATAGGCGCTCAGCGAGCAGCAGGGCTCCTCTCGCTTTCCGGGCGACCCCCTTATGAGGAGCAGAGAGGCGGTACGCCATGCCAACCGCATCGGAAAGCTTGGCTGGTGGCGACTGGAACGTGCCGGCTCCGTCGGTAGAGGCGATTCCGGAGCGGTGTGGCAACCCGGAATGGCACAGTCTGCGGCTGTTTGGGCGCGGCCGCCACTCCCGTGCATTCGACGTCGGAGTCGAGGCGCACGACCAGCTGTGACCGATCTTCCAGGATCCTTGTGAGTCACGACTGCTGCCACCATTGCCGGCTGCGCTTCACCGCGGTCGCGGCCACATACCTCGTGGCCTGTCCCGACTGCGAGCGGCCGACGGCGCGGGTGGAGGAGCCACAGCGCCTGCTCGGCTATCGGCTGTTCGATCCACTGGACCTCGTGGACATGGTGGCCGACGGGCTGGAGGTTTCGCCGATCGAGCCCAGGCCGAACGGGAGGCGCTTCTAACCCGGCGTCGGTTCTGGCGCATGATGCGCCCAGTTTGGCGCATCATGGCCGAGGCCCGCATCACGGCCGAAGCTCGGTGGCCGCCGGCGCGTCGCGCCGGAACGCGACGTCGTTCGGCGTTGTTTACCTTATACGCCGAATGTGGCGCATCATGCGCCGAATATGGCGTATACTCGCGAGAGAGATGCCTCGCCAGCGCAGCACCGATCTGTTTCCGACCGATCAGCCGATTCCGGCCAGTCAGATGATCGGGCGCGAGACTGACGTGCGCGAGATCACGACTGGCTTGGCCGCGGGCTCCAATCTGATCGTCGCGGGCCCTCGTCGCAGCGGTAAGACGAGCGTCTGTGACGCGGCCCTGGTGCGGCTGGGGCGGCGCGGCTTTTACACGATCGGCGTCGATCTGTTTCGGATCGCGAGTGCGGCTGAGTTTGCCGAGGCGCTGGTCGCCGCGACGATCGCCAATCGCTCGGCCCTACGACGGGTGATCCACCAGACGCGGAAGGCGGGGAGGCTTGTCGCCGATGCTCTGCAGACCTCGGCGGTCGTGAAGTCCAAGGCGCAGCTGGGGGAGGAGATCGAGATCGCTTTCAGCCCGGGTTTGGCGGCCCGCGAGCCGGAGCGCTACCTGGACTACGCGCTCGCGCTACCGGGGCGGATCGCCGATGCCGACGGCGTGCAGGCCGTGGTGTTCTTCGATGAGTTCCAAGAGGTCGGCAGCCCGCACGAGCCGTATGGCGATGCAGACCGGCTGACCAAGCGGATGCGCGCGATCTTTCAGCGCACGACGGGCGTCAGCTATCTGTTCGCCGGCAGCCTCGAGCACCTGATGCGGGACCTGTTCACACCGGCCGACCGGGCTCTTCACCAGTTCGGCGGTTTTCACGACCTGCGCCCGATCGACGACGAAGCGTGGCTGAAGGGGCTCGGCGAGCGGTTCGCTGCCGATGACTGCGACCCTCAGCCGGGTGCGCTTGAGCGACTGATCGAGTACGGCGAGGGCCAGCCCCGCAGCACGATGCTGATCGCGCAGAAGGCCCATCTGACGACCGTCGAGCTCGAGACGCGGGTGGTCGACCTCGCGATCGTCGAGCAGGGGCTGCTGGCGGCGATGGCGGCCGACCGTGTCGCGCACGAGCAGATCCTCGAGCGGATCCGCAGATCTCACAAGCTCGGGCTGGTGATCGCCGAGCGGATCGCCAACGGTCAACCGGTCTACCGCGGGCTCGCCCGAGGCGCGGTGCGCCGCGCGCTCGAGGCACTGCGCGACGCTGGGATCACCGAGAGCCACGGCCGCGGCGAATGGCGCCTGTCCAATCCGCTGCTGCGCAGATACATCCAGACGATCACGCCGCTCGCATAACGGCGTCAGGTGCGTTCGCTCCATCCGAGCCCACGTCTGCGGGCGCGCGGCAGCTTGCTGACGACCAGGTCATAGGAGTCCTCGACCATGTCGGCGATCATCCGCTCCGAGAGCGAGCCGTCGATCGCGACGGTGTTCCAATGGCGCTTGTTGAGGTGATAGCCGCCGCGGATCGCCGGGTGCGCCGCGCGCAGCTGCTCGGCCAGCAGCGGCTCGCATTTGAGGCTGACGCTCAGCTGCTCATGGCCGAGGCGGGAGAGGGCGAACATCTTGCCGCCGACCTTGAAGACCGAGGTCTCTGGGCCGAACGGGAATGTCTGCTCCGAACCGGCGAACGAGAGGCAGAGGTCACGCAGCGAGTCGCGATCCATGGTTCGATCTTGACTGGCGCGGCAGTCGGCATCGATTTCATGTCAAATTCGGCAGAAAATCGATGTCCACCCCTCGCCGGGCCGGCGGGGTTCGATGTCTGAGCTCAGCTTAGGCAGCAATCGAGGCGGGTAGGCGGGCACGCATGGTCAGGCAGCGCATCAAGCCGAGCCTGACGAGGCTGGTGGTGGCGACATCCGCGTGTTGGGCCCTCGCGATGACGACGGGCGGGATCGGCGGAACCGGCGTGGCACGCGGAGCGTCGCCGGTGCTCGCGGCGACCCCGTACATGGGCTGGAACACGTATTACGGCGTCGGGGGCGTGTTCAACCAGCAGACGATCACCTCGGTGGCGGAATCGCTACTTCACCGAGGACTGGCGCGCGCTGGCTATCGGATCGTCTGGCTTGACTTCGGCTGGGCCGGCGGTCAGCGAGACGCCACCGGTCAGCTGGTCGTCAACCCCGCGCAGTGGCCCAAGGGACTGCCGTGGCTGACCGGATGGCTTCACGCGCACGGGCTGCTGGCTGGGATCTACACGGACGCGGGCTCGAGCGGCTGCTCCGGACAGGGTGTGGGCTCGCTTGGTCACTACCAGCAGGACGCCGACACGTTTGCGGCCTGGGGATTTGACGCGGTCAAGGTCGACTTCTGCGGCGCTGGCCAGCAGGGGCTTGCGCCGCAGCCCCTGTATCAGCAGTTCGCGGCGGCGATCCGCAATAACGCCAGCCGGCGACCGATGATCCTCAACGTCTGCAACTTCTGGACCCCCGGACAGATCAACGGCACGGCGCCCTCGTACGCGAACTCGTCCTACTCCAACGCGCTGTGGGCACCCCCGATCGCGCAAAGCTGGCGTACGGACACAGACATCGGCTCCACCGGAAGCATCCTGTTCAAGAACATGCTGCGCAATCTCGACCGGGACGCCGCGAACCCCAAGAAGGCCGGCCCGGGTCACTGGAACGACCCCGACTATCTCGGTCCGCAGCTTGGGATGACGAGCGCCGAGGCGCGTGCGCAGCTGACGATGTGGGCGTTGGTCGCGGCGCCGCTGATCCTCGGCAGCGATCCGCGCGGGCTCTCGTCGGCGACGATCAGGATGCTCGAGAACAAACAGGTGATCGCGATTGACCAGGATCGCCTCGGTATCCAAGGACGAGCGATCCGCACCAAGGGGTCCGGGCAGGTCTGGGTCAAGCCGCTTGCCGGGGGGCAGCGCGCGGTCGCGCTTTTGAACCGCGGCTCGACGACGCTCCGGATCACCACGAGCGCCCGCGCGATCGGCATCGAGCCAGCCGCTGGCTACCGGCTCGAGAACCTGTGGTCTCGCAAGACCGAGAAAACGACCGGCAGGATCAACGCCCGGGTCGGACCCGACTCGGTGGTGCTCTTCCGGGTCTCCCGAGCAGCCTGAAGTCCGCACGCACGCCTACGAGCCGATGGTGAGTCTGTCGCCAGTCGGAGATCGCCGGTAGAGGACCTGGCGGCGGTCGCTGCCGCTCAGAGCGTCGTCGAGCAGCTTGCAGCGCCAACGTGGGCGGTGATCCGGCGCCCCGGCGCGTAGCCCCCGGATTTGAAGTAGACGTCGGCGTAGCCGGAACTGTCGGTGTGCCAGCTGTCCCAATGGCCGTCGGCATCGGTCACCGTCACAGCCTGGTCGGGCTGATTGGAGTGCACGTACACGTCGTAGTCGTGGTAGTGCGAGCTGTAAGACGCGGTCACCGTGCAGCGCGACGCGCTCGCCGCGGGCGAGCTGGGTGTCGTGGTTGCAGGCGCGGGCGCGTGCCTGGCCAACGTGACCCAGTTGGTGACGATCTCGCGCTGGGCCGCGGCGAGCGTCAGCTGGCGATCGCACACCTGCTCGCGCAGATCGTTCTCGACCGTGTCCTTGGGGTTGGGCGAGGCGCCCGGCTCGGGCCACAGGTTGCGGGGATCGTTTGTCGCTCCTCCGAGCTCGAGCGGCACGAAGTGGTCGTACTCGTAGTCGCCCAGCGAGCCGGTGTCGCCGTAGGCCGCGATGCTCGCCGCCTTCTCCTGCTCGGTGACGCTCTCCGGCGGCCGGACCGTCTCGGTCCACCCCGCCACGCAGATCGTCTGGTCAATCGTCGCCTGCGTCACGGCCGGGTCCAGCGCACCGGGCGTGCAGGCCGGGTCCGGACGCGAGTACAAGCCGCTGCCGAGCGCGTGACAGGAACCCGGGGCAGGCTGACGCTGAACGACGTTGTTGCTCACCCTCGAGTACGCCAGCGAGCCGGGGTGACGTGTCGACGCCGGCGCCGAGCGCCGACGTGAGCGATGGCGCGTTGGCTTGCCTGCCTTGTGCCGGGCGGGCGACCCGGTCGTAGACGGCGGTTGCGATGTCGCCCCGGTCGCGGCGGAGCCCGTCGTGCTGGCGCCCGCGGAGCAGCTGGACAGCGCCACCGCCGTGACGACCAGCGCAGCGGTGAAGCTTGGCGTCGAGGGCGCCAAGGACGGCGCTAGCGCGGCGGCTTGGTCGTGCGCACGAACGTGCGCCGCTTGGCCGTGTAGCGGCGGGGATAGATCGCGAGCCCCGCGCCGAAGAAAGTCAGCACGATGACGCCGAAGACGATCCAGTCGGCGAGGTTCTTGGCGAGGCTGACGACGATCACTCCCGCGATCACGAGCGCGGCCACCAGAATCACCGCCTGAAGAGCTCGACTCCCCATTGCGGCTTATGCTAACCGCGATCACACGCGTCAGGGAGGAATGCTCGAATGGTGAACACGGTCGCGGTCGGGACTGACGGGTCTGAGACGGCGAACAAGGCCGTGGAGTTCGCCGTCGACCTCGCCAAGCGCTACGCGGCGCGCCTGGTGGTCATCTCCTCCTACCGGCCGGTGACGGAGACGAAGGTCTTCAAGGATCAGGCGGATGCGCCGCAGGAGATCCAGTGGGCGATCAACCCCGAGCAGGAGGTCAACGACATCCTCTCGCGCGCGGAGTCCCACGGCCACGCGGCAGGACTGGAAGTGACCACGGTCGCCACTCAGGGCAACCCGGCCGACGTGCTGATCGAGCAGGCCGCCGAGCAGGGCGCGGACGTGCTGGTCGTCGGCAACAAGGGCATGCACAGGCGGATCCTCGCGAGCGTCCCCAACAGCGTCGCTCACAAGGCCGGCTGCTCGGTGATGATCGTCAAGACGACCTAGCCCCCGCTGAGCGGCTTTCGAGGCCGCATCTGCGCGGACCGGCCCGCGGCGGAAGCGTGAGGTGTGCGTAGCAACCGGTAGGTCTGGCTGTCAGATCGCAAACATCCGGCCGCCCACTGTCGTGTGCCCACGGCGGGGCTTGGGTACGCGAGACGCAAGTCCGGACGAGGGAGGTAAACGCAGATGCGCAGAGCACAAACACGCGCGCTGGCCGTGATCGCCGCCGCACTGTCGATCGCGGCGCTCGGCGGTGCCGCGACCTCGGCGGCGTCGCCGTCCAATGGCCGAAGCGCGGCCCCAGGCGGGCCCGGCGCCCAGGCCTACCTCGACCTCGCTCGCAAGGACTGCTTCGCCACCGCCGCCAACACGGCCTCGAAAGTCTGGTTCACGGTCGCCGACGGCGTGCTCTCGGACACATTCAGCCCGTCGATCCAGAACAGCAACGTCAACACCCTGCAGTACGTCGTCACCGACGGCAAGACGTTCACTGACATGCAGCAGCGGGACATGACCTACACGGTCAGCTCGCCGGACCGCAGCGGGATGGTCTGCCAGGTGACCAGCCGCGACTCCAAGCACGGGTTCGACCTGCAAACCGACTATCTGACGGACCCGGCCAGAGACAGCGTTGTGATGCACACGTCACTCCAGCCACTCCCTGGAACCTCGCAGGCAGCGCTCGACCGTCTCAAGGTCTACGTCCGTTACGACGCCCAGATCGACAACACCGGCGGCGGCGGCCAAAGCAATTCGCTGCCCAACAATGCGACGATCGACCCGGCGACTGGCGCACTCGTCGCTTCCGACACCACGGCGCCCACGGGACCGTGGGCGGCACAGGTCGTCGGCGCGCTGACCGCCGACCGCCGCTTCGCGCGCGAGTCAAGCGGCTTCGTCGGCACCCCGAGCGACGGCTTGGACCAGCTCGACACCTATCACCACCTCCAGTACGCGTACAAGAGCGCGACCGACGGCAATGTCGTCCAGACCGCCGAGATCGACGATCCGGCGCAGCCATTCACGCTCGCGCTCGGTTTCGGGCCGACCGCGGCCGCAGCTATCGACACCGCACAGCACAGCGCGACCAGCTCGTATTCGGACACGCTCGACAGCTATGAGAACGGCTGGCATCAGTACGACTCGACGCTGCATACCCCGCCGGCGGCGGAGGCCGACGCCTACTACCGGTCGGCGAACGTGATCAAGGCCGCCGAGGACAAGACCGATCTCGGCGCGTTCGTCGCTGCGCCCGCGGATCCTTGGGGCCAATCGATGCTGGCGGTCACGACCCACGCCGGCTACACGTACCGCTCGGTCTTCGCTCGCGACAGCTACGAGACGTTCACCGGGCTGCTCGCCGATGGCGACCTGACCAGCGCCCGGCAGATGGTGCGCTTCCTCTATGACCGCGCCCAGCAGCCCGACGGCAGCTTCCCGCGCGACTCCGAGCTCGATGGGTCCGTCGCTCCCGACACCTACGGCCTGTACGAGATCGACGAGGACTCCTACCCGCTGCTGATGGCGTGGGACGCCGGCTTCGCGGGTGACCAGTCCCTGTGGGCGGGCCACCTGCGCCCCGACGCGGACTTCGTCGTCAATCACGGTCCCGCGTACGGCGAGGACCGCTGGGAGGAGCACATCGCCTACTCGCCATCGACGATCGCGTCCGAAATCGCGGGCCTGACCGCCGCCGCCCATCTCGCCGACAAGGCGGGGGACCCGGCGCGGGCGCTTCTCTACCGGGCGACCGCGGACGATTACCTGCGCAACGTCAAGTCGTGGACGGTGACCGACACCGGCCCGTACGGCGACCACCGCTACTTCATCCGCCTGTCGCCGACCGGCGACCCGAACGCTGCCGAGAAATACAACCTCAACAACGGCAGCCTCAACAACGTCGATCAGCGCCGCGTCGTCGATGCCGGCTTCCTCGAACTGACGCGGCTCGGTGAGCTCCCGGCGACCGATCCCGACGTCATCGCGTCGCTGAAGGTCGTCGACTCGATCATCGAGCGCCAGACGCCGTCGGGACCCGGCTGGCACCGCTACGGCGTCCGGGCCGACGGATCGACTGACGGCTACGGCGATTGCTACGAGCCCGACCCGACTGACTGCTCCCCGAGCGGCGCCCCCTCCTACAACGGCGTCGGCTCCGGGCACCTGTGGCCGATTCTCGACGGCGAGCGGGCCGAGCAGGACCTCCAGGCCGGCGACCTCGGGAGCGCGACGACCCTCGAGCAGACGATGGGCAACATGTCGTGGGGCATCGGCCTGATGCCCGAGCAGGTCTGGGAGGACCCGGACATCCCCGCGGCGCCATACGGCTCGAACCCGGCGACCGCGTCGATCGGCTTCACTGACGGCAAGGCGGCCGGTTCGGCGACGCCGCTGATCTGGGCCGAGGGCCAATACGTGCGCCTGATCCGTGACCTTCAGACCGGCAAGCTCGTCGACCAGCCGGCGATCACGCGCGACCGCTACCTGACCGCCGGCCCACCCGCGCAGGTCCCAGTGACGATCACCTCGCCCGCCGGCGGCGCGAGCGTCAGCGGCTCCTCGACGACGGTCAGCGGGACGACCACGCCCGGCGCGCAGGTGTCAGTCGCCTCTGCGCAGCCGGGCTCGGCCGGTGACAGCACGAACGTCGTCGGCACATCGGCTCCCAACGGCCAGTTCTCGGTCACAGTCCAGACACCGCCGGGCAGTGACCTGATCACGGTCGCCGCCAGCACCGGGTCACATGCCTCGGGCTGGGCGCAGGAGACGGTAACCGGCGGCTAGCCGTGGACGGCGAGGATCCCTCAGGCCCCAGGGCCTTTGCTAACACTGACGGCGATGAGGGGACTACGCAGGCCCCTTACCGGACCCGGCAGTGGTGCCCGTGCGCGACGCGTCGCGGTGGCCGTCGGCAGCGTTGCGGTCCTCGGGATCGCCGCCGTACTCGTGTGGCTTGCGGCCGGGAGCGGCACCGTCGCCAAAATCCACGCCGCGCACACGGTCGCGCCCGCGCCGCTGCCGAGCTTCCCGCCGACAGATCCCGGCCAGCTCGCCGCGGACCTCAACCGGGCGCAGGCGACCATCGATAGCCGGGCCAGCGCGAGTGGCCAGCTTGCCACCGCCGGCCTGTTCGAGGAGCTCGCTACGGGCACGCTCGCCGCAAAGCCAGCCGGCGCGCGCAAGGCGACCCTGGCGATGCTCAGCGGCCGCGCGGCAGCGAGCATGCGCACAGACCTCGCCGCGTCAGCCTCCCTGAGTTCGCTCACGTTTCGACACAGGCGGCTCCCGCCCTGGAAGATCGTCTCACCCCCACCGCCGACCACACTGCTCCGCTACTACCGGATCGCCCAAGCACGCTCGCAGATACCGTGGCAGTACCTAGCCGCGATCGAGCTGATCGAGACTCGCTTTGGGCGCGTCAGGGGCCCGAGCTCAGCCGGCGCGCAGGGGCCTATGCAGTTCCTACCGAGCACCTGGGCGCGCTACGGGCGCGGCAGCATCAACAATCAGCGCGGAGCGATCCTTGCTGCCGCGCGGTTCCTGCGCGCCAACGGCGGCTCGGCCGACATGGGCGACGCGCTGTACCACTACAACAACAGCTCAGCCTACGTTGCCGCGGTACGTGCCTACGCGAGCCGTATCCGCTCTGACCCTCGCGCTTACGACGGCTACTACTACTGGGAGGTCGTCTATCCCCTCAACGGCCGAATGGTGATCCTGCCGGCCGGCTTCCCCCGGACAAGGCCGGTGCTGGTTCCCTAGCGTCCCGAGTCACTAGAAGGGGCCCCGCGCCCGGGCCCGGCCGACGATTCGGCCGGACCCGGCGGGTCCGGCCGAGGATTCGACCGGACCCGGGGACAGCGGGACTTCGAGCCAGCCTACGGGCTGGTGAACACCGGAACTGTGTCGTGCTGGAACACGTTGTGGGCCATCGTGGCCGTCACGTGGCCGCCGACACCCTTCCAGATGCCGTAGTGGTTGTTGCGGATCAGGTTATCGGCGATGTCGACACTGACCGGGACAGTTCCCGAGAACACCAGGATGCCGGTCGTGGCGTCGTCGCTCGTGGTTCCGTCCAGCGGATCGCCGCCGGTGTTGTTGGCGCCGATCGTGTTGTGAACGATCTTGTTGCCGCTCAGATCCTCGAACTGACCCGGCGCGACCGTATGGGCGTGCATCGTCACACCCGCGAGCTCGTTGCCGGAGATGTGGTTGTACTCAACGAGGTTGTCGTACGACGCGGTGCCCGCCGTTGCGTTGGCGAACAGCACACCTGCACCCTCGCCCTTGGTGCCGTTGCCAGTGATCTTGTTGTGAGCGATCACGTTGTCGAACACGCCGGCCTTCGTCGGCTGCGGCGCTCCGGTCGCGCTGAGCGCGGCGGGGTTGTGGCCCGGAAGGGTCACACCACAGTCGTAGAGGTTCTTGGTGATCGTGTTGTGTGACACGACGTTGCCGTGCGTCGGACCGAACTCGTCGGTCAGCAGCACGCCGCCCTCGTTCCCGCTGACGAAGTTGTGGCTGACGGTGGAGGAGGCGACGCCCATCAGATGGATGCCCTCTCCACAGTCGCCCGGCACCTGGCCGACCTCGGCGCACTCGGGATACGGCGAGGAGCTCGACGGCGGGATGCCGCCGAGGTTGTTGTCCACGACGCGGTTGCGTTGGATCACCACATGGCTGATCGAGCCGCCCGTCAGCGAACCGGTGGCGAGGATGCCCTCGCCGGTCGCGCCCGTGACCTTGAGGCCCTGGACCTTGACATTGCTGGACTTGATCGTGATGCCTGCGAGGCACGGGGCGGTGCTCGGTCCATTGGCGCCAAGCTGCTCACAGGTGGCTGTGGTGGTCGGCGTGCCATTGATCACCGAACCGTGCTTGCCGGTCAGCGTCAGCGGCTGTGAGATGACCACGTCCTCGGTGTAGGTGCCGCCGCACACGACCACGGTCGCGCCGCTCGGAGCCGCGTCGACAGCCGACTGAACCGTCGAGTACGCCGCGGACTTGCAGTTGCGGTCCGCCGCGCCCTGAGTGCCGCTCGGCGAGACGTACAGCGCTCCCCTGTGGGTCTGCGCGTGATTCGAGTTGTGATGCCCGGGTCCGTGCGCCAGTGCGACGCTGCTAACGGAACCGACGAGTGCGACGCTCAATGCGAGCGCGGCGACTCTCAGCACCAATGATCGGTGTGACCTCATTTACACACTCCAGAGATTGGCTTTGTCAATCCGAGGCTCGGCCACGCTCAGTTCAGCCGGCCGAGCTGCTGCCAAGATCCCCGTACGGCGCCAGCGACTATCTAGCCGCTGCGCGACTATCGAACCGCAGTGGTTCCGGCAGCAAACCCCTCTAACCCTGGGGCGGGATCAAAGTTGCGGTCGTGTTGGTCAGATGTCAGACGTAGCCGGGGCTAACCGCCGTGGACCTGGAGGATCTCCGCGTGTTTGTCCAGCAGCGCCGGCACGTCGGTGGCCTGCACCCGGCCCATCCCGCACTCGGTGCTGACTCCCCACTCGCGGGCACCGCCCGCTGACTGCGCCAGCGACGCATCGATCAGCCGGACCTGCTCGGCGGTCGTGCCCTGCGGCTGATCGGCCGGGTAGTATGGAACAAGCGCGAAGTAGAGCTCGGTCTCGGGGCCGGTCTCGAGCTCGCTGACCGGGGCGAAGTACGGCTCGTCGCTGCGCGACTGCGGGACCGTGAACGAGACCCATTCGATCCGCCGGTGCGTGCCCGCGCGGACGGCGTTCAGCAGCTGAACCTGGAGGGCGAGCGAGTCTGGCTGCTTGAAGTGCTGGTGGCCGTAGTCGCCGTAGCAGAGGTGCATGCCGACGGGCACGTCAGTTGGGACCTGATCGATGGATCGGACGAGGCCCGGTGCGATGTCGTCGATCGACGTGCCCTCGCCGGGGCCGAAGCCCCCCTCCAGCAGGCCGATCTCGACCGCCACGTCCCACTGGACGGCGATCTGGTCGTGGGGGAGAGCCGCGAGCGCCCGGTCGAGATCGGCGAACAGTGCGCCCTCGTAGGATGCGGCGATCGCTGGTATCTCTTCGGCAACGAACGTTCCAGCGATCGATGCCAGCGGCGTCGGGTACTGCATCTGGAAGCGCACAGCGGCCGGGATCGTCCCGTCCTCCTGAAGGCCGCGAAAGACTTCGAACGACTGGAGGTAGGCCCGCGCGTAGCCGAGATCGGGCCATTTCACATCGGTCGCCGAGACACCGTCGGCGAGCCGCAGTTGCGGCGTCGTGGGCGCCTCGGTGTCGCCGGTGTCGTAAGCCTCGTGCGGCGCGCTGGCGGCCTCGAACTCCGGCATCGCCATGAACTTTTGGATCTGGAACATGATCCAGTAGCCGCGCTCGCCGGTCTCGCCGTCAGTCATCCGGCGCACGCCGCTGGGGATCCGCGCGCTGATCTCGCGCATGACGGTCTCGGCGTCCGAGAGGTTGACCGAGCCGTTGAAGTGAACGCTGGTAGGGGGCATCGCAACGTCATACCACGACGAGCGCCGCGGCGCGAGCGAATCGCACGAGATCAGCTTCACGCTCCGCCGGGGGTAGCGGTCCAGCTCCGCCTGACCGGGTCAGCTCCGCTTGACCGGGTCAGCTCCGCTTGACCGGGTCAGCTCCGCTTGACCGCGTGCAGCGTGTACGAGTGCGGGAGGCGCTGCGGCCGCTCAGTCAGGCGCCACTCGCCGAGGTCGAGCTGGGTCATCTGGCCCGGGAAAGCCTCCCACGGGACGCTGTCGTGTTCGACGAGCATCGTCAGCTCCATCCCGGCTCCCAGCAGCGCTCCGACGATCTCGCCGAGGCCGTGGTTCCACTCGTGCGTGACCGTGTGCGTGAAAGTCACATCAGTCTGGACGTACGTTGTCGGCTCGTCGAACACCAGCGGCTCCTGGTGCTCGAAATAGGGGTAGTCGACGACCAGGAGACCGTCGGGCCGCGCGTCCGCCAGCGCCCACAGCATCGGGTGTCCCTCACGCATCAGCAGCCGTCCTCCCGGCACCAGCAGCTCGGCGACAACGTTCGCCCAGCGGGTAACTGACGGCAGCCAGCACAGCGCGCCGATCCCGGTGAACACGAAGTCAAATGCTCCGGCACCGAGCGCCCCGACGGCGTCGAAGACCGTCGATTCGACGAACTCGACGGGTGGCCCTGCCCGCTCGGACAGGCGCCGGGCCTGCTGAAGCGATGCGGCCGACAGGTCAAGCCCCGTCATCTCTGCGCCCAGCCGCGCGAGCGACAGCGTGTCAGTGCCGATGTGACACTGCAGGTGAACGCCACGGAGGCCTTGGATCTCACCCAGCCGCGGCAGGTCGAAGCGGACGACCTCGCTGAGGTACTCCGGATCTTCGACGAACCGGCTCAAGGCGTAGTCGGGGGAGGCGGCGTGCGCCGGCGCGCGCTCGTCCCAGTTGGCCCGGTTGATCTCTAGATACCGCTCCACGTCGTGACCATATCGGGCAGCCGCGGCGATTCCCCAAAGTGCGGGGACGCAAGCGTCACGAGGTTGACTTCGCGCGCGCGCAGGAATATAAACGGCTCGTTTGAACTCGCCGTTTGGAGTCGCCGTTTCATGGGGGTCGGGGTTTCTTGACTAGCGAAGCGCGTGCTCGACCGAGACGCAGGCTCGATGCCGTCCGTCGGCCACAGATTCTCGCCACGGCGGTCGAACTGGTGCGCGAGCGGGGTCTCTGGAACGTCCGGATCTCGGATGTCGCGACGCGCGCGGGATTGAGCCCGACGAGTGTCGTCTACTACTTCGGGACCAAGGACCAGCTGTTCGCCGAGGCGATAGCCGGAGCCGACGACGTGTTCTATCGAGAGGTCGAAGAACTGCTCCAAGAGGTGGAGAGCGCGTTCGACCGGCTCGCCTGGCTGATCGTCCGGTCAAGCACCAGCGATTGGTTGCTGTGGATGGATCTGTGGGTGTACGCGCGCCACCACCTGGACACCGCCGTCGCTCAGCGCGGCTTTCATCGGCGCTGGCGCAAGGCGATCGAGGACGTGATCGTGTACGGCAACGAAACCGGCGCTTGGAAGGTTGGCGCGCCCCCCGGCGTCGCTCAGCGGATCTCGGCGATCACTGATGGGCTCGCGGTCCACATGGTCCTCGGAGACCCGGACCACACCCGCGAGTGCTACGTCGAGATGACGTTGACGGCGGTCTCGCTCGAGCTCGGCTGCGACCTGCATGTGCTCCGCGAGGCTGCGGCGCGGTGCCCGGCTGAGGACGGCGCCCTGTGAGCACGGCCGTCCTCGACACGTGGAACGCCGATCGGGTCGGGATCAGCCGCTCGCTCGATCCGTCGGGGACGCTGCCGCACCTGGCGCGCGCGCTCGATGCGTGGAGCCCGCCGAACATTTACGAGGCCGAGCTCGAGGTCGAGACGCTGGCGATCGATGCGACCAGCTTCGCTGACCTCCGTGATCGAGCCGGTGGCGATCCGGCACAGATAGCGAAAGCGATCACAGCGATCGTCGCCGATCACGGCAAGCTCCAGAATCCGCGTACGGCTTCGGGCGGGGTGCTCCTCGGGCGCGTGCTGAGCGTCGGCGTCAACCACTGCGCTTCGGACTTGCAGCCAGGCGAGCACGTGGTTCCGCTCGCGTCGCTGATCGCGATCCCACTGCGCCTCGAGGCGGTGGGTCCGGTCGATCCCGGGTCTCCACAGGTGCCGGTCCGCGGCCGCGCGATCGTCACCGGCAGCATGCTCTGCGCCCGTATCCCCGACGACCTTCCGGAGGCGCTCGCGCTGGCGGTGCTCGATGTCTACCCCGCGGCGTCGCACGTGCGCGATCTGGCCGAGCCTAGCATGTCCGTGCTGGTCCTCGGCGCGGGGCATGCCGGACTGCTCGCGCTGGCCGCCGCCCGTGAGGCAGTGGGTCCGCACGGGGCGCTCGCGGTGGTCGACCGCAGCCCGGAGGCGCTCGCGCGCGCGACCCGGCTCGACCCAGCGATACGGACCGTTCAGGCCGACGTGACTGACCCACTCGCCGTCGTCGAGGGCCTGGTGAAGCGCGCGGACCTGACGCTGCTGTGTACGAGCGTCGCTGGCGCCGAGGGGGCCGCCCTCCTCGCAACCGCGCCACGCGGCACGGTCGTCTTCTTCTCGACCGCGACCACGTTTGCAGGTGCGGCACTCGGTGCCGATGCGCTCGGCAGTCAGCCGCGGCTGATCATCCCGTGCGGCCTGACCGACGACCGCGGCGAGTACGCATTCGGGCTGCTTCGCTCGATCCCAGCGTTACGGGCCGCGTTCGACGGAGGCCCCGGTGGTTGACCCGACGCCGAACATGGACGGCCTGCCGAGGACGCTGTACGGCGAGCATACGTGGCTCGAGTTGCGCGCGCTGGCGCGGCGCGACGACATCGTGGTGGTGATTCCGACGGCGACGCTCGAGGATCACGGTTACCACCTGCCGATCGATACCGATGTTCGCCTGATCGAAGCGATCGCACGCGGAGCGGTGGAGCGCTTCAACGAGAGCGGACCGGCCAAGGCGATGCTGTTCCCGACAGCCGTCCACGGGTACACGCCGCACCACCTTGACTTCCCCGGGAGCGTCTCGTTGCGCTGGAACGTGTTCGTTGAGTCAGTGCTCGACTGTGGGCGCAGCCTCTGCCACCACGGGTTTGACCGCATCCTGCTGCTCAACGGCCACGGCTCCAACGCTCCGCTGGTCGACCTCGCCGCCCGTCTGGTCAATCTCGAATACCGCGGTGCCGTATGTATGGCATCGACCCTCTATCTGACTACCAGCGAGTCGGTTGAATCGCTCACTAGCCTGCGGGCCAGCGGACCCGGGGGGATGTCGCACGCGTGCGAGCTTGAGACGTCGCTGTACCTGGCGATCGAACCTGACCTCGTGCAGATGGACAAGGCGGTGCGCGAGGTCCCGAACTGGACTGACAACGTCTCGAGCGACTGGCCGGCCGCGGGACCGCTCTCGTACATGCCCAACTGGAGCGGCCTTACGCACTCGGGCGTGATGGGTGACGCCACGGTGGCGACGGCCGACAAGGGACGCGAATGGCTGCGGCGCGCGCAGGAGGAGGCCGCCGACTTCATCGCCGAAACGGCGCACAGAGAGCGTGACCCCGGGGCCGACCGGCACGTGGTCGACGCCAACGAGAGGGAGCCGCACGGTGCCCGAAGGTGAAGTGACGCTGGTCGCGCTGACCAAGCGCTTCGAGGACGTGGTCGCGGTCGACTCCGTTGACCTGCGCGTGGCCAGCGGCGAGTTCTTCTCGCTGCTGGGTCCGTCGGGGTGCGGCAAGACCACGACCTTGCGCATGGTGGCCGGCTTCGAGGAACCGACCTCGGGCCAGATCCTGCTCGACGGGGTGGACGTCGCCAATCGCCCGCCCTATAAGCGCAACGTGAACACGGTCTTTCAGAGCTACGCGCTGTTTCCGCATCTGCGCGTGTTCGACAACGTCGCGTTCGGGCTGCGTCGCAGCGGCGTCGCCAAGCAGGACGTGCGACAGCGGGTTGCCGATGCCCTGGCCCAGGTCGAACTGACGGGGCTCGAGCGACGCAAGCCCGCGCAGCTCTCGGGCGGTCAGCAGCAGCGGGTGGCGCTCGCCCGCGCGCTGGTCCTGCGGCCCGCGGTCGTGCTGCTCGACGAGCCATTGGGCGCACTGGACGCCCAGATCCGCCGCTCGCTGCAGGTCGAGCTCAAGAAACTGCAGGAGGACGTGGGTCTGACGTTCATCTATGTGACCCACGATCAGGAGGAGGCGCTGACGATGAGCGATCGCCTGGCGGTGATGAACGCTGGGCGGATCGAGCAGCTCGGGGAGCCGCAGGACGTCTACGAACAACCTGACACGACGTTCGTAGCGGCGTTTTTGGGAATCTCGAACCTGATCAGTGGCGTCGCGCGTCCGGCCGGCGGGGGCGGCTGCATCATCTCGGTGGGGGAGTTCGAGCTCCGGGCAAACGGCGGCACGGCCGGGGCGCGGGGTCCGACGAAAGTCATGATCCGACCCGAGCGGGTCCGGATCGAGCCACACGAGTCAAGCGGCGAGAACCGGGTTCCCGGGATCGTCGAGCGGATCGTGTATCGAGGCAACGCCGATCAGGTCTTCATCCGCGTGGCGGGAGGGGACGAGCTGCAGGCACTGGTGCAGAACGCCGGCAGCGAGCGGCGGTACGAGGCAGGCGATGCCGTACGCGTGCATCTGCCTGTACAGGCGCTGCGCGTGCTCGCGGACACGGGAGCGCCGAATAGCAGCGATCAGGCACACAACCAGGGGTCCAAGGACCTCGTGAGTTCGTAGCAATCGGGACCGGAGGAGGGTCACATGGATCAGATGAATCGACGCGATTTCCTGGCAACTGGCGCGGCGCTCGGCGGCGCGGCGTTGCTTGGCGGTTGCGGGTCAAGCAGTTCAAGCAGTCAGGCGGCCAAGACAACGCCCGTGAGCAAGCGTCCGCCGATCGGCCAGGAGCCGGGCAAGCTCTCAATTCTGGAGTGGGGTGGATATGAGGCCGGTGGTACAGCCGCCCAGACCTCGGGGCTGTGGGCCGGGACTCCTTACACGCAGGAGTTCGGGAAGCACTCGGTCGTCTACACGTACATCGTCAACGACGACCAGTCGCTGAACAAGGCGGCAACCAGCGGGCCGTTCGACATCATGCACCCCTGTAACGAGATGCTCCGGAGCTTTGTCTCTCAGGGTCTCGTCCAGCCGTGGGACACGAGCCTGCTGCCGAGTTTCAAGAACCTCAACCCGTTCCTGGTCGAGAAAGGTCAGCTCAACGGCCACCAGTACATGATCCCCTGGGACTGGGGTTACGCGAGCCTGCTGTATCGCACGGACAAGATCGATCCGGCGGATGCGACCGGGTGGGAACTGGCCTGGAATCCGAAGTACAAAGGCAAGATCGCGCTCTGGAACGGCAGCGGCTCAAACATGGAAGTGGCGGCGCTGAAGCTCGGTTACCACAACATGGACACGATGAGTGACAGTCAGATCCAGGCCGCCAAGAACACCCTGATTGCGCAGAAGCCGCTGAACAAGTTCTACTGGTCAAGTGAATACGGCCAGATGCAGCCTGCTTTCAAGTCCGGCGACATCTGGATCACCTATTCGTGGCAGGACGCCTATGTGGCGATGTCAAAAGCCGGGCTCAAGGTCGCTTACCTAAACCCCAGCCAGGGCAAGCTCAGCTGGTTCTGCGGCTTCGTGCTTGGCAGCCAGACCAAGAACTTCTTCCACGCGCACAAGTACGTGGAGTCGTTCATCAACCATCACGCCTGCGTGCAGATGACCAACCTGTTCTATTACGGGACGTCTGACAAGACGATCACGCCGTCCGAGATCCAGGACCCGAAGCTCGCCAAGCAGCTGAACATCGGCGACCCGACGGCGATCGAAGCGTCAGACGTTCACCTGCAGAGCTATCAGCCGAACCGTCCGCAGTACGAGCTCGCCTGGCAGGAGGTGCTCGCCGCTTAGCCACCCCCCGAAACAACCGATGAACGCCACCAGCACCACGTCCGCGGTCGTCCCGGCCCGGCGCCGTTCGAGCCGCTTCAGCTCGCGCTCGTTCGCGCGGATGCTGACGGCGGTGACGCCGTGCGTGTACGTGGTGCTGGTGCTGATCGGGCCGATCGTGCTGATCGGCCTGTACAGCTTCGGACTGCTGAGCAACGTGGTCGGCGTCCATGGCGCGTTCTCGACCGCCGACTGGAAGGACTTTTTGACCGGGCCGGGCAATCCGTTCCGGGGCCTGTTCTTCAGGTCGATGGCGGTCACCCTCGTCGTGTCGTGCGCGGCCGTGATCGGCGCATATCCGTTGGCTTATTTTTTGGCATTCGTGGCCGGCCGACACCGGTACACGATCTTGCTCGCGGTACTGGCGCCGTTCTTCACCAGCTACCTGCTCCGTGTGATCGCCTGGCAGGTGATCCTCAGCAACAACGGGGTGATCAACTCGTTGCTTTGGCAGCTCGGGTTGCGCACGCAGGGGCACGCGATCTCGTGGCTGATCTACTCGAAGTTCTCGGTCGGGCTGGTGCTCTTCTACGCCTGGGTGCCTTTCGTGATGCTGCCGATCTTCGTTGTGCTCGACAACATGGACCGGCGGCTGATCGATGCGGCGCACGACCTCGGTGCGAGCCGGTTCACGACCTTCATGCGCGTCACGCTGCCGATGAGCCTGCCCGGCGTCGCGGCCGGGTTCGTGTTCGTCCTGATCCCGACGACGGGTGAGTTCATCGCGCCGCTGCTCGTCGGCGGGCCGTCAAGCCAGCTGTTCGGGAACTCGATCCAGGCGTTCTTCTCCGACACGCCGGACTGGAACTACGGCTCGGTGCTCGCGCTGACGCTGGTCGCGGTCGTCCTGGTCCTGCTCGCCATCTTCGGCCGCTTTGTCAGTGCCGACCTCACACAGGAGGCGACGTGAGAATCGTCGGTCGCTACGGACGGCTGGGGCTCTCGACCTACTTCGGGGCGCTGATGCTGTTCCTGTACGCGCCACTCGTGGTGCTGGTGATCTTCGCGTTCAACGCCGGCAACATCCCGACGCTGCCGATCACGAGCTTCTCGACGAAATGGTTCAGCACCGCCTTTTCGGATACGACGCTGACCTCGGCGCTGTTCCGGAGCTTCTTGATCGCCGTCGTTGACGGGATCGCCGCGACGTTGCTCGGCGTAATGGCGGCGGTCAGCCTGGCGCGCAAGAAGCTCGCCTTCCGCCGGTTGATGATCGTCCTGATCCTGATCCCGCTCGTGATCCCGTACATCGTGCTGGCGGTCGGCCTCGTCGTGCTGCTGCATGCGTTCGGGATCCAGACCAGCCTGCTCGCAGTGCTGGCGGGCCATATCGTGATCTCGCTGCCCTACAGCGTGCTTGTGATCCTGCCCCGCCTGCGGACGCTCGACCCGTCGATCTCGGAGGCGGCGTGCGATCTCGGAGCGTCCGAGTTCCGCGCCTTCATGCTGGTCACGTTGCCGCTGCTGGCGCCGGCGCTGTTCTCCAGCTTCCTGATCGCATTCACGATCAGCTTCGACGAGTTCGCGATCGCCTCGTTCCTGGCACCGCCGGGGTCGCCGACCTACCCGGTCGTGCTCTACTCCAGCAGCCGCACGCCGGCCCTGCTGCCAGAGGTGATCGCGATCGGCTCGATCGTGATCGCGGTCTCGCTCGCGCTGGTGGTGCTCGCCGAGGTGATCCGCCGATACACCGAGCGGCGGCTCGAGGCGCGCGACGACGTGGCGCCGCTGACGAGCGCCGCCGTGTGGGAGTGACAATGGCCCGCCGGCTGATAGGGACGCTGCTGGCGGCGACCGCGATTGCCGGCTGCGGCTCGTCGTCGGGCCCGACCGTGATCCCGCCGACCCTGCCGGCCGCCGCGGTCCCCTACCTGACGAGCGTCCATAAGCCGCTGACGGCGGCGTTTCTGGCGCACGAGGCGGAGGCCCCCAGCCTTCGCGCCCGGCTGAGTGCATGGGGCTTTGAGGGCGCCGCCGACCGCTACTTCCAGGGCGAGTCCAAACGCCTGCAGGTGGTGGATTCGCGCACCTTGCGGTTCCGCGATGCCTCGGGCGCTACTGCGTTCGTCAGCTTCATGCGCTCGCACCTCGATCCCTATCTCGGCTCATATCCGCTGATCAAGCCGTTTGGCCGCGGGATCCTGGCGAGCGGCCAGGAGTGCCAGTGCCATCTCGCCAATCCGTCCTATCTGGCACTGGTCGCCCACGGCGCAACGGTCACCTGGCTCGAGATCAACGGTCCCGGCGCGACCAAGCGCAGCCTGAGCGGGCTGATCGCGCGCGCTCCGTAGCACGTCCGGTCTCCAGTTCGGGTCAACTGCCGCCGAGCCGCTCGGCGATCAGGCCGGCAGCGCGGTGTCCGGAACTGATCGCCCCCGCGATCCAGCCGGGCCAGCTGGGTGCGAAGTCAGAGCTCGCGTAGGCAACGCGGTCGTGGCGCTCGTTGAACGCCCGCAGAGTGCCATCGGTGACCCAGCCCGGACGCCACATCCCCCATGCTCCCCTCGAGAACGGATCGCCGTTCCAATCGTGCGCGTCAGTCGCCAGCACCTTCGCGTCCGGCGCGAAACGACGCAGCGCCTCCTGAACGCTGTCGACGCTCGCCGGATCGAGCAGCGCACGGTCATGCCCGAAGCCGACCAGCAGCCGGGCCCCGTCGAGCTCGCCAGCGTCACTGACCCAATGAAACGGCGCGCCCCACCCGACGGCCACCATGCCAGCCGGGACATCCTCGGCCAGCATCCACACCTTCATCGATCGACACGGCTGTCCGGCGCGCGCCGCGCTGGCGATCTGCGGGTCCGCGGGTGGATCAAGCTGGATCGCCGTCAGCGCGTTGATCGGGACGGCCAGGACCACGGCGGCCGCCTCCCGCGCCGGGCCGTTGCGGTTGATAACTCGCACTCCCTCGCCTGTCTGCTCGATGCGCTCAACGTCCGTCTTCAACAGCACCTCGGCGCCACAGTCGCCGGCCAGGCTCGCGATCAGCTCCGGTGTGCCGGCGCTGAACTCCTCTGAGATGCCGTCGAACAATGCGAACGCACGGTTACCAAACGCTCGGATATCGCTGAGGTGCGCCAGAAGCGCCACCTCGGCTGGATCAGCACCGCCGTACATCGCGGCGAATGCCAGCAGCAACTCGCCCGTCGCACCCGGCAGGCGCAGCGTCTCGATCCAGTCCGACGCGCTCACGTCGAGGCTCTCCAAGCTGGCCGCGGAATCCAGCGCAAGCCTCGCCGGGAGCCGCCGCGCGGCCGCGCCGAGTTCATACAGGGCGCCCTCCAGGGCTCGCCCCTGGGAAACCGGCAACGGGGATCCCTCGCGCAGTTCGCCACCGGTCAGCCACCGGTACGTCTGCGCCTGTGGGGTCGGACGGCTGCTCAGTCCGTAGCGGTCCAGCTCGCGCGCCAACGGTTCCATGTCCCGGCTTGAGACCCACGCCCCGCCGAACTCGAGCTCGGTGCCGGAATCGAGAAACTCTCGACGCAGCAGGCGACCGCCGAGGCGCTCGCGGGCCTCCAGCAAGGTCACCGAGATTCCGGCATCCGAAAGGTCGCGGGCAGCGATCAGGCCCGCGACGCCACCGCCAACGACAAGCGCGTCGCTCAGGTTCGTCCCCCCGAGCCGCGGGGCCGCGCGAGCGCCGCAGCGGGCTCCCGCCCCTCGAGCACCGCGACCCGCTTCATGTGCGCACCGCGGCCGCGATCCGGGAACCGACCATCCCCATCAGCTCCTCCTCGCCGGTCGTCACTCGCGCGTACCCGGGGAGGCCGAACTCCGTCCCCGCGCGCACGAGGATGCCGTCGTCCGCGGCGAGCCGGTCGGCCACCCGGACGTCGTCATCGTCGAGCGCGAGCAGCACGAAGTTGGCGTCCGAATCCAGGGCGCGGATGCGTGTGTCGTACAGCGGTCCGGTTAGCGCGGCGCGCGCACGCTGGACCTGCTCGCGGCGGGCCGGCAGCAGCTCCGTGCGCCGGAGGCTGGCGATCCCCGCCGTAAGTGCGGCGCGGTTGACGTTGAACGGCTCCAGCACGGCGTTGACATGTGGGGCCAGCGCCTCGTCGACCAGCATGTAGCCGAGTCGCAATCCCGCGAGCCCGAAAACCTTCGAGAACGTTCGCAGCACGATCACGGGTCGGCCGTCCCGGATGTCGGCCAGGCGGTCGATCCGTTGAGCGGGATCGATGTAGTCGCGGTATGCCTCGTCGGCGACGACTATGCAGCCGCCGGGCAGCGCGTCGAGGAACGCATCCCAGTCGGCCGCGTGCAGTCGCAATCCGGTCGGATTGTTGGGGTCGCAGGTCCAGACGAGCTTTGCGCGGTGTGCGGTCGCGGCAGCGGCCAGCGCCTCGAGGTCGAGCGCCAGCGACGGCGACGCCTCGACCCGATGCACGACCGCGCCGGCGGTGGCGCAGACCTGCGCATACAGGCCGTAGGTGGGGCGCGGGATGACAACCATGTCGCCTGGATCGACGAATGCGTTGACGAGTGCCATCGTCAGCGCCTGGATCCCATGCCCCGGGATCACCTGCGCGGGGTCGGCGCCCACCCAGCGTGCTACCGCCTGACGGAACTCGTCGTAGGCCTCCTCGGGATACGCCCAGACCGTCCCGAGCTCGGCAGCGGTGTCGGCGAGCACCCCGGGCAGCGGACCGAACAGGTTCTCGTTCCAGTTCAGGCGGATCATGTCGTCACGGCCGAACCGCGCTTTCATCTCGGACGCGCTGACCCCCGGGACATACGGTCCGACGCCTAGCACGGACGGGCGCAGAAGCTGGGCGTAGTCGCTCACGGGGTCGGGGCCGCGGCAGCGATCAGGGTGCGGAGCACGACCGCCGCCGGGCCAGGCTGGGACAGTGCCCAGCGCAGCTGTTCGTCGAGATCCTCCGCGGTCGCCGTCCGGACAGGCACTCCGAACGCACCGACGACCGCCGCAAGGTCGCCCGCCGGCAGCTCGACCGAAGTCGTCTCGCCGAACGCGTCGCGCTGATACTCGCGCAGGATCCCGTAGCCGCCGTCGTCGACAACCAGCAGCTTCGCTCCGAGGCCGTTCTGCGCGGCGGTGCCGAGCTCACCGAGCGCGTACTGCAGGCCTCCGTCTCCGACCACGGCCAGCACCTGGCGATCCGGACGCGCGATGCTCGCGCCCAGCGCCGCCGGCCAGGCATAGCCCAATGTGCCCGACCCGAGCGGATACAGGAACTGCTGCCCGGCGGCGAGCCGCAGGTGCGGGGCGGCCCAGTAGCCGAGGATCGTCATGTCCCAGCAGGTGATCGCGTCGCCGGCGAGGGCATGCTCGACCGTTCGCAGCATGCTCAGCTCGGTCTCGCGCCCCTGGCTCACCAGCCCGGCGTCGATCCGCTCCCGCAGCGCCGCGACTCGGTCGGCGGCGCCCGGACGCCGGCCGGCTCGACAGCGTCGTGACCAGCGCCTGCAGCGATAGCTTCGCATCGCCCACGAGCGCCAGCGCCGGGTAGGTCGCGCCGACGCGCTCCGGCGCCGCGTCGAGGTGGATCAGGCGGCCCTTCAGGTGCAGCGCGTACTGCCCGGTCGTCTCGGCGCCGAGCTCGGTTCCGGCGCACAGGATCACGTCCGCGTCGCTCAGCAGCTCCTGGAAGGCGGCCTCGTCGCAGCCGCATCCGGCGGCCAGCGGGTGGTCCTCAGGCAGCGCGCCCTTGCCCATGTAGGTCGTCGCGACCGGCGCATCGATCAACTCCGCGAGCCGCTGCAGCTCCGGTTCGCCATTGGCGCTGCGATCGCATGTCTGATTGTGATCTGTGTGATGCTGCTGTTCCGGCACAGGCGCCGGCGGGAGCAAAGAGCCGCTGCCCAGGCTGGGACGGAGCAGCATTACGACCAAGGCTTCGACCTGAAATGCGAGCCCGAGGCTCCTGCCACAAATCCTCTGCTGAGCTTCGTGGCGGATGCGTACATTAGCAAAGCACCTGTCCCAATGACCGGAGCTCCCTCTGATGCTGCGGAGCTGGATAGCCGGCAGTTGCATGAGATTGGCACATCTTGACCCATCTGGCCTCCCCGGGCGAGAGAGCATATAATAGTCGGACTTGACGTCTCTCCTAAGGGGCCCTACCCTTAGTCGGCTGGCCCCGTCGCGGGTGCTCGGCTCGCTGGCCTACGGGGCCGGCGGCTGGGAAAACGCATCGGTGCGGATGCTGCCGACCGGCAAGGTCGAGGTGGTCACCGGGTCCAGCGCCCATGGGCAGGGTCACGAGACCGCGTGGAGCCAGATCGTCGCGGACCGGCTCGGCGTGCCGTTCGAGGACATCAGGGTGCTGCAAAGTTACACCCAGGTCTCCCCGAAGGGCATGGACACCTACGGTTCCCGCTCGCTGACCGTGGGCGGCGTGGCCGTGCTCTCGGCCTGCGACAAGGTCATCGCCAAGGCGAAGGTCATCGCCTCGGCGCTGCTTGAGGCGCCCCCGGAAGCAGTGGAGTTCGACGCGGGGACGTTCCGGGCCGCCGGGGGCTCGGGCGCGACCAAGACGATCCAGGAGATCGCGCTGGCCACGTTCGCCGCGCACGACCTGCCGGATGGCGTCGAGCCGTCCCTCGACTCCGACGCCACCTTCGACCCGGACAACTTCTCGTTCCCGCACGGGACCCACCTGTGCGCGACCGAGGTTGACACCGAGACCGGGATGGTCACCATCCGCTCCGACGTCGCCGTGGACGACGTGGGCACGGTGGTGAACCCGCTGATCGTGGACGGCCAGGTGCACGGCGGCCTGGCCCAGGGCATCGCGCAGGCCCTGTACGAGGAGGCCGTCTACGACGACGACGGCAACCTGGTCACCACCACGATGGCCGATTACCTGCTGCCGTCCGCCGCTGACCTGCCGCATTTCACCACCGACCGGACCGAGACCCGCTCGACGACCAACCCGATGGGCGTGAAGGGGGTGGGCGAGGCCGGCACGATCGCGTCCACGCCCGCCGTGGTGAACGCGATCATCGACGCGCTGCGCCAGTTCGGCGTCCGCGA
>CAVPFS010000018.1:0-3463 GCA_963703825.1 uncultured Solirubrobacterales bacterium
AATCGCGACTGGTCTTCCGGGTTGGCGCGCGCATCTGCTCAATTGGCTGGGGGCCCCGGTGTTTCGACAGCGAGAAGGCAGATCCCCGTCTCGTTTATGTGCGGGTGAACGTGAGATGGGTGACGCCGCTGGGCGAGCTGACCGCCTCAATCGTGAAGCGCTCCTCAAGTTCCTGGAGCCCGTCCCACAGGCGTTCGCCGCGCGCGAGAACGATGGGCACGATCACGATGTGCATGTGGTCGATCAGGTCGGCCGCGAGGAACTCGCGGATTGTCGATGGTCCTCCGCCAATTCGGACGTCCCGGCCGCCCGCCGCCTCTCGGGCGGTCTCCAGGGCCTCGGCGGGTCCGGCGTCGATGAAGTGGAACGTTGTCCCGCCCTTCATCTCGATCGTGGGCCTGGGATGGTGCGTGAGGATGAACACGGGGGTATGGAAGGGCGGGTCGTCGCCCCACCAGCCCTTCCACTCCTCGTCGGGCCACGGGCCGCGTTGGGGGCCGAACTTGTTGCGTCCCATGATCTCGGCGCCGATGCCCGGGCCCCAGTTGCTGGCGAAGGCGTCGTCCACTCCGGTGGTCCCTCCTGGCTCGCCCTGCATCTCGTGGAAGCTGCGCGTGGGGAAGAACCATTCGTGGAGGGTGGTACCGGCGTGTCCGAAGGGTGCTTCGAGACCTTGGCCCTCGCCGGTCCCGAAACCGTCGAGCGAAACCGAGAAGTTGTGAACTCGAACGCTTGACATGTGGTCTCCTTTGACGTTTGGTGTCGGCGGCGTAGGTGCCAGCCATAGCTTGGTGCGGCCGGGTTCGCGCGAACCAGGCCATCACAGAGATAGGACGACCCGGCCGCCCTCAACTCATCGCTGACCGGTCCCACACGCGCCCCAAGTGGCCCAGCGCTGAGCAGCCGCAGAACCCGTCGGACGTCACACTGCTGAACCGTGGACATCGCGAGCCTGTATCAAGGGACCGCTCGAGGACTTCATCGCCCGCCGAACATCGCTGCTGCGGGAGCTTCGACCCACCGATCCCGACGCGGCCGCGGTTATCGCCAAGCTTCGCAAGCCTCCGGTGGGCGTGTGGGCGATTGACCAACTCGCAGCCGCGTCCCCAGGGGTCATCACCGAGCTGCTGGCTGCCGGAGCCGATGCGCGAGATGCTCACCAGAACGTCGCAACGGGCGCCGAGCGCCGAGAGGATCTTCTTGTGGCCTCCGGCCGGCTCCGCGACGGTGTCGAGTTCCGCGGCTCGGCGGCGGCAGCGGTGCTCGAGGGCGCCGGTCACACGGCAAGCGACGAGACGGACCGGCGAATCCGAGCCACCCTGCAGGCGGCTGCCACGGGGGATGTCGCCGAACGTGTGGCGCTCTGGAAGGGGACATTGGACCGCGACCTCGACGCGGCCGGCTTTGGAGCTCCCGAGGAATCTGATAGCGATCCCGCCGAGCTCGCGGAAATCCTGGCGCCGTTGCGCCGGGCGTCGTCAACGACTGAGTCGGCGAATCAGGGTCGAGCAGCCGCCAGTCCGGATCTCGTTGCGCGACGGCAGGCAGAGCGCGACGCCGCCGGCCTTCGCGCCGTTGCGAAACGCGCACGAGCTGCTGCTGATGCGAAGCGAGGTCAGGCCGACCGGCTTGCGAAGAAGCCCGCGCCGCAGCCGAGGAGGCGTCGGCCGCCGAGCACGCCGCCGACGCTGCTGAGGATGCGGCAACCACGGCGGAAGCGGCGCTGGATCGCTGATCCGCGCCTACGGCTACCTCGATAGGCGTCGTGTTACAGTCCGCCGACGCGCGGCAGATCAATCCACGATCGGCGGCAGGCGAAGAGCGCGCGCAGCACTTGCGCTCCGGCGCCATCTGCGGTCAGCGTCACCGTGTCACCGGACAGCTCGGACTTGATCCACGGACAGCATTCGAGCTCGAGCTCCACCAATTCCTTGAGTGTTGCCGCTGAATCGGTCTGCACCGTCAGTCGAACGCCGCCGGGGACGCGCTGTCGACGGACCAGGGAGCGCCTCAGAAGCAAGCGCCAGGCACGTTCCCGGTCACCGAGCGCTGCGCCGGAGAGCGAGCACGCTATCGGCTCTGCCTTCTCCGGGACGTTGATGTTCACCGTCGGGCGGCTCCGCTGACCAGGGCGGAGCTTCCATGTCGCGATCGCCAGAGGCCTTCAAAGGCAAGCGCCACGATGAGGATCGCAACGAAAAACAGGCCCTCACTACCAAAGAGGAAACTCCGGCCAAGCGACAGCTCGATGACCTCAAGCGCCGCGAGCGCTGCCCATCCCACTCCACTGACAACGCAATGGGCCTCCCGGCAGCGCCAGAAGTTGACCAGGCACCACGAGCTGGCAGCAATGGTGGCGGCGAGCGCGAGGCCGAGCCCAGGTCTGAGCGGCAGCGTCGGAGCGACGGCAACCCCAGCCGCCACGATCGCGAAATACAAGCATTGGGCGATGCCTTTCGGCAGCACTCGATCGGCTATCCGCTTGGCGCGGGTGTCTGCGCTCAGCCGAGGTGGCGGGCAGACGAGAGGGAGACGCGACGCCCTCGATTTGTTATCGCTCGACATCACTCGACTCATCACGCTGGGTTCTCAGCAGTTACGGTGTGCCCGTCAGCGCGTCGCCAAGCTGTACGTCTGTCGGCAGGTCGAGCCGGCATGCTGCCCCCGACCCAGCGGGGCGGCCGGTAACGTCGATGCCATTGACGAGTACCGTCGGTGAGGAATAGTCGCCGACGACCTCCTCGATGGTTGCGTTGATACCGGTGGCGGCGATGGCACGATCGATGAGCGTACGTACACGGTCGAGCCGCGAACAGCCCGGCACATGGAGCACTTCGATGCGTACGGCTGCGCTCGTCCGCGGATGGGGTGGGTGTCGCCAGGTGTCGTCATCCGCGAGCAGTCCACAGTCCGTCCTCGTGATCCATGGCGTCAAGGAGCGGGCAGTGGCGTCGTGCTTTTGGACGTTCGCAGGTCGCAACAAGCTGCAGCAGGGAGTCACGCATGGCTGCGAGGTTCTGGATCTTTCCTTCAAGCTCGGCCACCTTCTCCGTAGCAAGAGCCTGGGCTGCCTCACAGTTGGCGGGGCCTCCGGCGGCAAGGTCAAGGAGCGACTCGATCTCCTCCAGCCTGAATCCGAGCCGCTGGGCCGTCTTGACGAAGCGCACGGTGCGCACCGCATTGGGGTGGTAGGCCCGATATCCTGATTCGAGACGTGGAGGTTCCGGCAGCAAGCCCCGACGCTCGTAATAGCGGAGTGTCTGGAGGTTCACGCCGGCTTCTGCTGCTACCTGTGCGCTTCGCATGCTTTCACAATAAACCCTGTACCTCGGTATCGAGTCAAGGGGCCGTCGGAGGCACACGAAAGCCCCGGTCGCAACTCTGAGACGGGGACTCCAGCATGGGGCTGGAAGTGACGAAGTTCTAAGCGGCGCGCTCAAGGGGTAGCGCCGGGATGAGACGG
>CAVPFS010000019.1:0-3514 GCA_963703825.1 uncultured Solirubrobacterales bacterium
GCCCTGGTGGTGCCGCGCGAGTGCCTGTCAGACGGGCGCCCGCGGGGCGTGCGCGGGCCGCTGCGGGCGACGCTCGACGTCTCGGGCTGCCGCGGCTTCCTGCTCGGTGTACGGCGCGAGGTCGAGCGCGTCACGGCGCGAGAGACGAGCGCGGCATGAGCCTCGGTGCGCAGACGGTCACGGTCGCGGCGAGCTTCGAGCGCTCGACGGCAGCCGACACCGAGGAGCTGTCGCCGCGCACACGGCTGGCGATCCGCCTGGCGAGCTTCACCGCGCTGGCACTGTACGCCGCGATCCGCTGGGGAACGCTGATGACCCCGACGGCGACCTGGCGCCTGATCGGAATGCTGGCGCTCGCGGTCGCACTCGCGGCGGCCGGTCCGCCGCTGCACCGCAACGCCCCGCCTGTGGCGTTGCTGCTCTTGCTCGTCATCTGCCTGCTCGCGTTCCCGATCGCCGGGTTGCAGTGGCATTCGTTCGTGCACCTGCGGATCGCGGTCAGCGCGCGCCACATCGGCGACGGACTGACCGCGCTACCGAACTCGCTCGTGCCCTACAACGGGACCAGCCACGCGGTTCGCCTGGTGATCATGCTCGGCGCGGCGGTGCTGCTGCTCGACGCGGCGATCGTGATCGCGTTCGCCCCGGAGACGTTTGGCGACGCACGCCGAGCGGGGGCCGCGTTGCCGCTGATCGCGCTCGCCGTCGTGCCGTCGACGCTCGTGCGCCCGCAGTTCCCCTACCTGCAGGGGCTGGTCTTGTTCGCGCTGCTGGCCGTTTTCATGTGGGGCGAGCGAATCCGACGCGACGCAGTCCCCTCGGCGCTCGCGGTGACGGCCGTCGCCGGCGTGGTCGCGGCGCTCGTCGCGCCGCGCGTCGACCCGCACAAGGCGGTGCTCGACTATCGCGCCTGGGCCGGCGTCCAGACCCACCACCGGGTCGACGCGTTTGACTGGAACCAGACCTACGGCCCGCTCAACTGGCCGCACACTGGTCACCGTGTGCTGACCGTGCGCGCCAAGACGGGCGACTACTGGAAGGCCGAGGACCTGGACCTCTTCAACGGCGTCGACTGGGTGCTCGGCACGCCGGCCGAGGGCGGGCCGCTTCCGAAGCCGAGCGCCTCCGCGCTCGCGACCTGGACGCAGACGATCCACGTCACGATCACCGGGATGAGCACGACTGACGTGATCGCCCCCGGGGAGGCGGTGCCGCCCAGCGATGTTCCCGGTGGCGTCAACTCGGGGATCGATCCAGGCCGCTGGCTCGCCGACCGGACGCTCGGACCAGGGACGAGCTACGCCGTGACTGCTTATTCGCCTCATCCGTCGGCGTCGCAGCTCGGCGCCGCCGGCACGAACTACCCCTGGACCGAGCTCGGTGGCGAGCTGACGGTGACCATCCCCGAGCGGGGCACCCCGCCCGAAGCTTTCACGCAGGCGACCTTCGCGGCCTTTCACTCGGCCACCGAGGCGCGCCTGACCCAGGGCGGCATCGAGGTCCGGCGCCTGGGATCGCGACTCTGATGCACGACTCCCCGTACGCGCGCGCCTACCTGCTCGCCCGGCGGCTGTCGGCGCGCGCCAAGACTCCGTACGACTTCGTCGCGAGCGTGTTGCGTTACCTGTCGCACGGCTACACCTACAGCCAGACTCCGAGGGCTGACCTCGTATCCGCTCGCCACGTTTTTGTTCAACAGCCGGCGCGGCTACTGCCAGCAGTTCTCCGGTGCGATGGCGCTGCTGTTGCGGATGGGAGGGCTGCCCGCGAGGGTCGCCTCGGGCTTCACCGCCGGCGTTTATGAGCCGGTCAGCCGCCAATGGGTCGTCAGCGACATCGACGCCCACGCGTGGGTCGAGGTCTGGTTCCCGCAGTACGGATGGGTGCGCTTTGACCCAACCCCGGCGGTCGCCCCGGCACGCGGCGGCCAGAGCTCGGCGGGCCTGGCGAAGATCCGCAACGGCACCGGCAACAGCCTCGGGACGCCGGGACTGCACGGAGTCGGATCCACCGGCTCGACCCTCGCCAGCACCCACCCGGCTCGGGCTCGGGCGTCGGTCTGCTCCCGATCGTGGCGGTGCTGTTCGGGCTAGCCGCGCTCGGCTGGGTCGGATGGGTTGTGATCCGGCCGTCGCGCGGCCCCGACGATCTGCTCGGCGAGCTCGAACGGGCGCTGGCGCGCACCCGCCGGCCGCTGGCGCCCGAGACGACGCTCGCGGCGCTCGAGCATCGCTACCGCGACTCCGCGACGGCCGCCGGCTACATCCGCTCGCTGCGGCTGATCCGCTACGGCGACAGCAACCAGGAGCCGACCACGCACGGGCGCCGGGCACTCCGTGCGCAGCTGGCTGAGAGCCTCGGCTTGACCGGACGCGTTCGGGCGCTGTGGGCGCTGCCGCCGCGACCCGCGTCGGCCTTGAGAAGGCAGGCGAGACGTTTAAAATCGTAGGCGTGGACGATGTCTACGAACTCTTTCGCCGCGGCACCGAGCTGCTCGAGGCCGGCCACAACCACCAGGCGACGATCCCGCTGGCCCGCGCGCGGGACCTGGCTCCGGAGCAGACATCGATCCGCGAGGCGCTGGGGCGAGCGCTGTTTCACAGTCAGCGCTACGAGCAGGCCGCCGAGGAGTTCCAGGCGGTGATCGATCGGGCGCCGATCAACGACTATGCGCTCTTCTGCCTGGGACGCTCGCTGCAGCAGCTCGGCCGCCACGCGGAGGCTCGCAAGCCGCTGGCGCTGGCCGCCTGCTTGCAGCCTTCAAGGCGCGACTACCGCCTCTACCGCGACCGGGCCAGGGCCCGCGCGGGCGAGTAGCTGGAGGGCGGATATGCAGCACATAAAGTCGGCGCCGGTCGAGTTCACAAGCCGCCTGGCAGTGCTACGCTGAATGCACAGCTTTCGTGCCGGGCGCTTCCCGGCGGTAGTTCTGAGAGTGGGCGCCCGCCCGCTTTTTTTGTGAGATTTATCGACGGAGGAGACAGGTGACCGCAATCCAGACCGAGATCGAGGAGAGGCTCGCTGCAGTCGAGCCCGAGGTCGAGGTACTGCTGGCGGAAGTCATCTCCGGCTCGACCCTGAGGCTGTTCATCGACCATCCCAACGGCGTGACGCTGGCGCTCTGTGAGCGGGTAACGACACACCTGAGCGAGTACCGCGAGCGGTTCTCGCTCGAAGTGTCCTCGCCCGGACAGGAGCGGCCGTTGACGAAGCCCCAGCACTTCGCGCGCTTCCTCGGCCGGCGCGCGCGGGTGCGCCTGCGCGAGGCCTCCGAGGGTCACAAGCAACTGACCGGTGAGCTTGTAGGTGCCTCCGAGCAGGACGTGACGATCGCCGCGCCGGAAGGCGTTGTGACGATCCCCTATGAGCAGATCGCCCGCTCCAACCTCGTACCCGGAGACTGAGTCCATGTCCAAGGAGATAGTCGAGGCCGTGCGGGGCCTCGCAGCGGAGAAGAACATCTCGCATGAGAAGCTGATGGAGGCGCTCGAGGACGCGCTCCTGTCGGCATATA
>CAVPFS010000020.1:0-132619 GCA_963703825.1 uncultured Solirubrobacterales bacterium
TGCGGTTTTGAGTGCGTGGGCGACGTAGGGTCCGCTTGGTTCGGTTCCGAGGGCTGGGTGGCTGCCGGGTATGTCGATGATTTGCAGTCGGTCGCCGAGGATTGGTTGCCAGCCGCGGTCGGGGTGCTTTCCGGGACCGTCGGTGCGTGTCAGCAGCACCCGGTCGGGGAATGGTGGCTGGGGGTGGTAGTCGGCGGCGAGGGGTCCGTAGATGCGCTTCATGTAGTCGGCGCGCACGGCGAACGGGATCCGGTGGCCTTGCCTTGCTCGTTCGAGGTTCAGGTTCTCGGTCCGTAGCTGTGAGGGTTCGCCGCGTGCTCGCCGGCCGATCACGCGCCGAGCGACGGTGAGCAGATGCTGGACGCGTTCCGCTGTGTTCATCTGTTTCATCGCGTGGTAGTGGGAGCGCAGGCGGTGACCGATGATCCGGCTGGTGACGGGGTGGTTGGGCGGTTGGGGGCGTTTGGTGTCGCCCATCGCGACGAGCGCGACCGGTTCGCCGGCGTCGAGCAGCTGGCGTGCCATGTCGAGCGCGATCACGCCGCCGAGGGAGGCGCCGTAGAGCAGGTATGGCCCGTGTGGGTAGAGCGCCTGGATCTTGCGCACGTATGTCGCGGCGAGTTCCGGGATCGATTTTTCCGGTGGCAGCAGGCCGTTCATTGCCTGCGGTCGTAGACCGTAGATCGGCTGGTCTGTGAGCTCGGCTGCGAGCCCGCGCGCGTTGAGCACCCCGCCGGCGCCGTCGTGGACTACGAACAGGGGAGGTTGGCTGCCCTCGGTTTGGAAGGCCAGCAGCGCGTCCCAGTCTGCGTCGTCACCGCCGAGCATCGGTGCCAGTGAGGCGATCGTGGGCGCTTCGGCGAGCAGCGACAGCGGACGATCGATGCCGAGCCGGCGATCGAGCTCGACGAACATCCGCGCGGCGCGCATCGAGTCACCACCGATCTCAAAGAAATCATCGTCGAGATTGACATGCTCAACCCCGAGCACCTCCTCCCAGATCTGTTGCAGCGACCGCTCCAGCTCGCTGGCGGGGGTCGTGGTGTCGTCGCCGAGCGATGGCGAGGGCGGGAGCTCGGGGATTTGCGCGCGGTCGACCTTTCCGCCCGGAAGGCGCGGCAATTCGTCAACGACGACGATACGGCGGGGCACCATGTACCCCGGCAGGCGGCGTGCGAGCGTGGCGCGCAGGGCTCGAGGGTCGACCAGCGCGCCCCTCGCCGGGACCACGCAAGCCGCCAGCTGAGTCATCTGGCTCTCGTCTGCATATGGCGCAACAGCGGCGGCATCGATGCTCTCCAAGCGGGCGAGCTCATGCTCGATCTCGCCCAGCTCGACGCGGTTGCCCGAGATCTTGACCATGTGATCAAGCCGCCCCAGATGCTCGAGCGTGCCGTCGGCCCGCAGGCGCCCCGCGTCTCCGGTCCGCATCTCACGGCGCCCATCCTCCAGTTCGCGGAAGCTGGCACGCGTGAGGTCCGGCCGGCCCCAGTAACCCAACGCCACCATTCTGCTGCGCACGACGATCTCGCCCCGCTCGCCGTTTTGCACCGGACGCCCCTCCGAATCTACGATCGCGACCTCGACCTCCGGCGGTACCGTGCCGGCCGGCAGCGGTCCTTCGCCGAGCGGCATGTCGCCTCGGATCACGAGCCGCGCTACGCCGGACACCTCGGACAGCCCTAGATTGTTGACGATCACGGCCTTTGGGTGCAGATGGCGGCGCAGTCTGCCTACGTCCTCCCAGGTGGCAGTCTCGCCAAACAACGACACCACGCGCAGGGTCGGGAACCGCTGGTCAACAGGCAGCGTCGGCAGCAGATATCGCACGACCGTCGGCACCGTTGCAAATGCGATCAGCCCCGAATGTTCGAGCCAAGGGCCCAACTCGGCCAGCCCATGAGTGCGGATGTCATATGCGACGAACGACCCGCGTAGCAGGAATGCGAGCCGCAACTGGGTGTTGAGGGCGGCGCCGGCCGCGATCCCGCCATACCGAGACCCGGGTCGTAGATCGAAATCGGAAAACCAGTTGGCCATCGACGCGAGGTAATCGCGCCCATGCATGATCCCCTTCGGGCTGCCAGTGGATCCCGAGGTGTAGGCGATCGATACCAGCTCACCGAGACCGCGCTCGATCGGCGTCGCCTCCGCCTGTGCCCCAAACGCAAGCGGGTGAGCGACCGGGTAGCCAAGGACCTCGTCGCCTTCGATATCGCTCAGCATCAGCGAAGGCTCAACGTCGGCCAGAATCGTCTGCACGCGCTCGGAAGGGGCGGCGGGGTCGATCGGCACCGCGACCATTCCCGCGCGCTGCACGGCGAGTGATCCGACCGCCAGCTCGTGCATGCCCGTGGCGCGCAGGACGATCCGATCCTGAGGCTCAAGCTCAGCGACGAGCCGGTGTGCGAGCCGGTCGGCCTGCTCGTTGAGCTCGCCGTAGGTGACCTGCCGCTCGTCGATCTCGAGCGCCACCATCGCCGGGTACTCAGCGGCGCCCTCGCGTAACGCGACTGACATAGGACTGCTGGCGTGGACTGCGCTGATCGTCATACCGTGGCCGGTTGCCCCTGGGCTGGCGTTATAACACGAATTCAACATGCACATCCCCGAGATCCGCCGTTGCAGGGTCCCGTAGATTCCCGGCGGTTCTGCGCCACTCACTTCAAGCTACGAGCAGCCTCCGAGGCTGGCTTTTTGGCGAGACCCAGATCGGTCTGTGCATCGTCGAGATCGCGCATCAGGACGATCGTCCAGCATCCCTGATCGCCCAGCTGGCTCTACGCCGACTGGTGGCCGCTCGCACCGGGACCGCGCCGGAGGCTGTGATCCTCGATCGCGACGAGCTCGGCCGTCCGATCGTGCTCCATCCACCCAGACTGAGAGTGACGATCTCGCACAGCGGCTCGCTGATCGCCTGCGCGGTCGCCGAACGAGAGGTCGGCATCGACATTGAGCGTGACGACCGAGTCAGAGGCCGACGAGCCGCTCGCCGAACGCGTCTGCACCCCCGCCGAGCTTGCGTATCTGCGGGCGGCCCCCGCGCCCGAGCGTCGCCGGGCGCTCGTGCGCCTCTGGACCCGCAAGGAGGCGTTTGCCAAAGCGGTGGGCCGGGGGCTGGAGCTGCCATTCGAGACCCTCGACGTGCTCGGCGAGGTGCCCACGGTCGTCGGATCCGCGCAGGCCGGCTGGGTGCTGCGCGACGTGCCGGGGCCCGGCGGGTATCTCGCGGCGATCGCTGTGCGGGCGCGAAGCGCGTCTATTCAGATGGAGACGATCGGCGTTTGATGCGTGACGATCGTATGCATCGAGGCGCGCCACGTCCGGCCGCGGTGGTCCGATCGCAGATCAGGATCCGCGGCCGCGTGAAAGCGATGCAGATAACCGAGCTCAGCGGGCCGTCGAGCGCACTGCGGCTCGCCGACGTTCCCGAGCCCGAGCCGACCCATCCCCTGACCCCCGGCAGCGGCGTTCTCGTCGACGTCCACGCCGCCGGGGTCTCGTTCCCCGAGGTCCTGCAGACCCGCGGCGAGTACCAGTACAAACCTCCGCTGCCGTTCATCCCCGGCAGCGACGTCGGCGGCATCGTGCGCGAGGCGTCAGAAGACGCGAGCGTCAGGCCCGGCGACCGGGTGGCCGCGTTCTGCGGCCAGGGCGGGTTTGCCGAGGTCGCGGTCGCGCCCACCTACTTCACCTTCAAGCTGCCCGACAAGCTCGACTTCGCCCAGGGGGCGGCGCTGGTGCTCAACTACCACACGGCCTACTTCAGCCTCAAGGTGCGCGGGCGCCTGCAGAGCGGCGAGACGGTGCTCGTCCACGGCGCCGCCGGCGGCGTCGGCACGGCGGTCCTGCAGGTCGCCAAGGGGCTCGGGGCGCAGCACGATCGCGATCGTCTCCACTGACGAGAAGGCGGCCGTGGCGACCGCCGCGGGCGCCGACCAGGTGCTCCGTTCCGACGGTCCCTGGAAGGACGAGGCCAAGGAAATCTCCGGTGGCGGCGTCGACATCGTGGTCGACCCGGTCGGCGGAGACCGCTTCACGGACAGCCTGCGCTCGCTGCGCGAGGGTGGCCGCGTGGTCGTCGTCGGTTTCACCGCCGGCGCGATTCCCGAGGTCCCGCGTCAACCGGCTGCTGCTCAACAACACCGAGGTGGATCGGCGCCGGCTGGGGCGCCGGGGTGCTCAGCCACCCGGACCGGACGAAGGAGATCGGCGCGGCGCTCGACGAGCTGATCGCCGCCGGCGCGGTCAACCCCGTCGTCGGCGCCCGCTTCCCGCTCGAACGCGCCGGCGAGGCGCTGGAGCTGAGGGATCGCGCGGCGCGACCGGCAAGGTAGTGCTCGAGGTCGGCCGTTAGGGCGCTGTGCGTCCGAGTGCGGTTTTGAGTGCGTGTGCGACGTAGGGTCCGCTTCGTTCGGTTCCGAGGGCTGGGTGGCTGCCGGGTATGTCGATGATTTGCAGTCGGTCGCCGAGGATTGGTTGCCAGCCGCGGTCGGGGTGCTTTCCGGGACCGTCGGTGCGTAGTAGCAGAATCCGGTCGGGGAATGGTGGCTGGGGGTGGTAGTCGGCGGCGAGGGGTCCGTAGATGCGCTTCATGTAGTCGGCGCGCACGGCGAACGGGATCCGGTGGCCTTGCCTTGCTCGTTCGAGGTTCAGGTTCTCGGTCCGTAGCTGTGAGGGTTCGCCGCGTGCTCGCCGGCCGATCACGCGCCGAGCGACGGTGAGCAGATGCTGGACGCGTTCCGCTTGTGTTCATCTGTTTCATCGCGTGGTAGTGGGAGCGCAGGCGGTGACCGATGATCCGGCTGGTGACGGGGTGGTTGGGCGGTTGGGGGCGTTTGGTGTCGCCCATCGCGACGAGCGCGACCGGTTCGCCGGCGTCGAGCAGCTGGCGTGCCATGTCGAGCGCGATCACGCCGCCGAGGGAGCGCAGGTCGAGCAGGTATGGCCCGTGTGGGTAGAGCGCCTGGATCTTGCGCACGTATGTCGCGGCGAGTTCCGGGATCGATTTTTCCGGTGGCAGCAGGCCGTTCATTGCCTGTGGTCGTAGACCGTAGATCGGCTGGTCTGTGAGCTCGGCTGCGAGCCCGCGCGCGTTGAGCACCCCGCCGGCGCCGTCGTGGACTACGAACAGGGGAGGTTGGCTGCCCTCGGTTTGGAAGGCCAGCAGCGCGTCCCAGTCTGCGTCGTCACCGCCGAGCATCGGTGCCAGTGAGGCGATCGTGGGCGCTTCGGCGAGCAGCGACAGCGGACGATCGATGCCGAGCCGGCGATCGAGCTCGACGAACATCCGCGCGGCGCGCATCGAGTCACCACCGATCTCAAAGAAATCATCGTCGAGATTGACATGCTCAACCCCGAGCACCTCCTCCCAGATCGACTGAAGAGACCGCTCCAGCTCGTTCGCATCCGACTCGGACGTATGGGACGGTGGCGACGCGCGATTGCAGATCTCGGCGACCCGCGCACGATCCACCTTTCCCCCCGGAAGCTGGGGGATCGTGTCGACGATCGCAACCCGGTGGGGCACCATGTACCCCGGAATTTGCCGCGAGATCGAGGCGCGCAGGGCTCGGGGGTCAACCAGCGCGTTGCCTGCCCGGACCACGCAAGCCGCCAACCGGGTCGTCTGGGTGTCGTCTGAGTAGGGAGCGACGGCGGCCGAGTCGACGCCATCGATGCGGGTGAGCGCGTGCTCGACCTCTCCGAGTTCGACGCGGTTGCCGGAGATCTTGACCATCTGATCAAGCCGCCCCAGATGCTCGAGCGTGCCGTCGGCCCGGACGCGCCCCGCGTCTCCGGTCCGCGCCTCCCGACGCCCATCCTCCAGCTCGCGGAAAACGGAACGCGTCAGCTCTGGTCGCCCCCAGATAGCCCAGCCCTACCGGCTTGCCGCGCACGACGATCTCCCCCAGCCCGCCGTCCGGCACCGGACGCCCGTCCGGATCGAGAATCGCAACCTCCACGCCTTCAGAGACGCTGCCGACCGGCACGGGCCCCTCACCCAGTGGCATATCACTCGGGATGACGAGCCGCGCGAACCCGGACGCCTCGGTCAGCCCAAGGCTGTTGACGATCAGGGCTTCTCGAGAGAGGTGCCGGCGGAGCCGGGCGACATCCTCCCACGTCAACGTCTCCCCGAATAGCGCCACCACCTGTAACGATGAGAACTGCTCGTCGGCTGACAGTGTCGGCAGCAGATACCGCAAGACCGTCGGCACCATCGCGGTCGCGATCAGACCGCCATGCCTCAGCCACGAGCCCAGCCCTGCCAGGCCGTGCCGGCGGATCTCATAGGCGACCAACGTCCCGCGCATCTCGAGCGTGAGCCGCAGCTGGGGGTGAAAGGGGTTACCGGCGACAATGCAGCCGTACCGGCTTCGGGGCCCGAATCCAAAATCACGAAACCAATGGAACACCGCGGGCAACTGCTCGCGTGCCTGCATGACGCCTTTCGGGGTGCCTGTGGATCCCGACGTGTAGACGATCGACGCCAGTTCACCCAGCCCTCGCTCCACCGGCGTCGCCTCCGCCTGTGCCCCAAACGCAAGCGGGTTAGCGACCGGCCAGCCCAGGGCCTCGTCGCCTTCGATGTCGCTCAGCATCAGCGAAGGCTCAACGTCGGCCAGGATCATCCGTACGCGCGCGGACGGTGCCGTCGGGTCGATCGGGACCGTCACCAGCCCCGCGCGGTGGACGGCGATCGATCCAACCGCGTACTCATGCGTGCCGGTCACGCGTAGCGCGACCCGGTCCTCGGCACCGAGTTCGGCCACGAGGCGATTCGCGAGCCGGTTAGCCTGCTCGTCCAGTTCGCCGTAGGTGACCCGCCGCTCGTCGATCTCCAGCGCCACCATCGCCGGGTCCTCTGCGGCACCCTCGCGCAAGGCAACTGACGTCGGGCTGGCGTGGACTGCGCTGATCGTCATCTACGTGCCCTCGGCCCCTTTGGCTGCGGTTATGGTAAGACGATCTTAATCATGCTGGCGACGTCAGCGGCACACCGAGGTGATCGGCGCCGGCCCAGACTCTCTGACATTCTCCGGCGCAGCCCATGCCCGGCCTGATCGAGCGCTATCGCGACCGGCTGCCGTTCGCCTCCGACGATCCGATCGTCTCGCTCGGCGAGGGCTCGACGCCCCTCGTGCTGGCGCCGCGGCTGTCTGAGCGAGTCGGTGCCGAGGTGTGGCTGAAGCTCGAGGGACTGAACCCGACCGGCTCGTTCAAGGACCGGGGGATGACCTGCGCGGTCTCGGCCGCGGTGCGGGAGGGGGCGCAGGCGGTGCTGTGCGCGTCGACCGGCAACACCGCCGCTTCGGCCTCCGCGTACGCGGCGCGGGCGGGGCTGCGGTGCGCGGTGATCGTCCCCGAGGGCAAGATCGCGACCGGCAAGCTGGCCCAGGCGCTGATGCACGGCGCGCGTGTGATCGCCCTGCGGGCCAACTTCGACGTCGCGCTGACGCTGGTCCGAGAGCTCTCGAGCAACCACCCGATCGCGCTCGTCAACTCGGTCAACGAGTTCCGGATCGAGGGCCAGAAGACCGCTGCCTTCGAGATCTCCGAGTCGCTCGGCGACGAGCTTGACGCGCTCTGCATCCCGGTGGGTAACGCCGGCAACATCACCGCCTACTGGCGCGGCTTTGCCGAGCTCGGCCAGCGGCCGCGGATGCTCGGCTTCCAGGCGGCAGGCGCGGCGCCGCTCGTGCTCGGCCATCGCGTCGAGCAGCCCGAGACCGTCGCCTCGGCGATCCGGATCGGCAACCCGGCCCGCTGGGAGGACGCGATGAACGCGATGACCGCTTCGGGCGGGGCGGTCCGCGCGGTCTCTGACGAGCAGATCCTCGAGGCCTACGGGATGCTCGCCGAGACCGAGGGGATCTTCTGCGAGCCCGCATCGGCAGCGAGCGTCGCCGGAATGCTCGCGCACGGGATCGGGGACGCGCGCCGCGTCGCGTGCGTGCTGACCGGCCACGGTCTCAAGGATCCCCAGACGGCGCTGGGCCGGGCGGGCGCGGTCGTCCCCTGCGAGGCCGAACTGCCGGCGCTCGAGCGGGCGGTACTCGGATGACGCTCGCGCGCCGGCGGTTGGTGCGCGTGCCGGCCTCGAGCGCCAACCTCGGGCCGGGCTTCGACGTCCTCGCGGCGGCGCTCTCGCCGGCGCTCGAGCTCGAGGTGGTCGAGACCGGGACATTCGCGATCCGGACCGAGCTCGACGTCGCGACCACGCGCAGGAACCTGGTCGTCCGCGCGTTCGAGCTCTTGCACCCGGCCGACGGGTTCGAGTTCCGGATCCGCTCGCAGATCCCGATCAGTGGCGGCCTCGGATCGAGCGCGGCCGCGATCGTCGCGGGACTGCTCGCCGCCGACCACCTGTTCGAGCTGGCAGCCGAGTCGGCGCGAGGGCCACCGAGCTCGAGGGCCACCCCGACAACGTCGCCGCGGCGCTGCACGGCGGGTTCGTGATCTGCGACGGCTCGGAGGTCCACCGCTTCGAGGCACCGCTGGGGCTCGAGGCGGTGCTGCTCGTGCCTCACGATCCGGTCCGCACCACCGACGCCCGCCGGGTGCTGCCCGAGACCGTGGCGCTCGCCGACGCGTCCTTCAACGTCGCCGCCGCGTCGACGCTGGTGCTCGGGATCAGCACCGGCAACTGGGACCTGATCGCGGCCGGGCTCGAGGACCGCCTGCACCAGCCCTACCGCGCGCGTCTCTACCCGCGGTCGGCCGAGCTGCTGCAGCGCGCCGTCTCACTCGGGGCGCTCGGAGCGACGATCTCCGGCGCCGGGCCCACGGTCCTGTTCTGGACTCACTACGAGCAGACGCCCGGCGTGATCAGGGCGTTGCAGGGCGAGGCGGAAGGCTGGGCCGACGTCCTGCGGGCGACGTTCGAGTCTCAGGGCGCCGACGTGCGCGAGCTCTGAGCGTCGCCGGTCCGCGCCCGGAGCCTCGCCGCCTGGCGCTCCTGCAGCTCGCGCCCGAGCTCGTGGAACTCGATCAGCAGCCCGAGCTCCTGGTCGCTGTAGCGCTCGAGCAGCTCGCCGCCGGCCTCGGCGATCGGACCGAACATCTCCCAGCTCAGCGTCCGGGTGCGCTCGGTAGGTTCGACGAGGACCCGCCGGCGATCGCCCGGGTCTGACACGCGCTGCGCGTAGCCGGCACGCTCGAGGCGATCGATCGCGGCGGTCACGGCGCCGGTCGTCAGCCGGCACTCACGTGCCAGCTCGCCGGCGCTCATCCGGCCGTGCTGTTCGAGCAGGTCAAGGAACTTGGCGTCAGTCCGGTTGATCCCCAGCAGCTGTGCGACGGCCTCGTCGACCTGGTCAGTGGCGCGCTGGTTGGCTCGGACGGCGTCGCCGAGCGCCTGCAGCAGCTGCTCGCGGGTGGTGGGGGGTGACTTCGTTGACATTTGTCTTGACAGATAATTATCTCGACAACTAAGATAGTCAACCGCCAAAGCAAAGTAAACAGGAGGTGGTGCTGGAATGGAAGTGGCAATCGAGGCGCAGGGACTCGAGAAGGCCTACAAGGACGTTCAGGCCCTGCGGGGCGTCTCGTTCACGGTCGCGCCGGGAACCGTCTTCGGGTTGCTGGGTCCCAACGGCGCCGGCAAGTCGACTGTGGTCAAGATCCTGACCACGCTCGCGGCGCCCGACAGGGGCACGGCGACCGTCGCGGGGATCGACGTTGTCGCGCAGCCCGATCTGGTCCGCCGCGCCGCCGGCGTGGTGGCACAGGGGTCCGGGGTCGACGTGCAAGCGACCGGGCGCGAGAACCTGCGACTACAGGGACAGATCTACGGAATGCGCGGGCGCCAGCTCGAGACCCGGGTCTCTGAGCTGCTCGAGCGCTTCGGGCTCGCGGATGCAGCCGACCGGATCGCGCGCGGCTACTCGGGCGGCATGCAGCGCCGGCTCGACATCGCGATGGCGCTGGTCCACGACCCGCAGGTGCTGTTCCTCGACGAGCCGACGACTGGACTCGATCCCGAGGTGCGGGCCGACATGTGGGACGAGATCTCAACGCTCGCCCGCGAGCACGGCAAGACGGTGCTGCTGACGACCCACTACCTCGAGGAGGCAGACCAGCTCGCGTCGCAGCTGGCGATCGTCGACCGCGGCGCGGTCGTCGCGCGCGGCACGCCCGAGGAACTCAAGCGCGAGCTGCGCGGGGACGCCGTCGAGATTGACCTCGCCGCCGAGCACAACGGCTCTGCACGAGCGGCGGTGCAGGATCTGGCGGGAGTCCGCGACGTCGCGGTCGACGGGCGGGTGCTGCGTGCCCGGGCCGACGACGGCGGGCGCGCGGTGCCGGCGCTGCTCGCGACGCTCGAGGGGCGCGGCGTCGAGGTCACTTCAGTGCGCGTCTCGCGCCCGTCGCTCGACGACGTCTATCTCCGTTACACGGGCCGCACGTTCGCGGCGGCCGAAGCCCAGGCCCACGCCGAGGAGGTGCACTCATGACCCTGATCAGGCAGACCTTGTACATGACCCTCCGCCACCTGCGCGAGCTCTGGCGCCAGCCCTGGTTCGTGGCGGTGACGCTCGTGCAGCCGGTGATCTGGCTGCTGCTGTTCGGGGCGCTGTTCAAGCGCGTGGTCGACATCCCGGGCTTCAACGGTCACTCCTACGTCGCCTTCCTCGCGCCCGGGGTGGTGGTGATGACGGCGATGTTCAACTCCGCCTGGAGCGGGATGGCGCTGATCGAGGACCTCAACCGCGGCGTCACCGCTCGCTTTCTGGTCTCGCCGGTTCGCCGCGAGGCGCTGATCGCCGGACGTCTGCTCAAGGAGGCGGTCGTGGTCGTGATCCAGTCAATGATCATCGTCGCGATCGCGCTGCTGGTCGGGGCGACCTTCCCGGGCGGCGTCGGCGGGGTGGCGGTCCTGTTCGGCGTCGCGGCGCTGCTCGGGGCCACCTTCGGGGGACTGTCGAACGGCTTCGCGCTGATCATGCGCCAGGAGGAGGCGCTGATCGGAGCCGTGCAGTTCATCGTCCTGCCGCTGACGTTTCTGTCGGCGACGTTCCTTCAGCCGCAGCTGATGCCGAGCTGGATCAGGCACGTCGCCGACTTCAACCCGACCAACTGGGCGGTGATCGCCGGCCGTGGCGCTACGCAGGTCAACCCCGACTGGGGATTGATCGCCTCGCGGGCGGCGTTCCTGGCGCTCTGCCTGCTCGCGTGCCTGGCGTTCGCGACGCGCGCTTTCAAGTCCTATCAGCGCAGCGTCTGAGAGGCGGCCGCGTCCGCGTCCTGGGCTCGTTTCAGCCAGGGCGTGGCGCGGAGCCGCGAGAACGTCTCGATCGCCGGCTGCAGGCCCGCGGCCGCCGAGGCGTGCTCGGCCGCCAGCTCGTGGAGCTCGAGTGTCAGCGCTGCGGCGTCAAACGCCATTGCGGCGGCGCTGACGGTGTCGATCGCGGCCGACCAGCGCGAGGCGGCGAGCGCGAGTTGTCCGCCGCGGGCCGCGAGCAGCGCCTCGAGCCGCGCGATCTGGGCGACGACGATCGGCGAGGTCTTCGGCACCTGCTCGTGGCGCAGTGCCTCGGCGGCCGCCCGCAGCGGCTGCTCGTCGGCAGCGCTTGCGAGCAGGTCAATCGCCAGCGGCAGCCAGGTCGGCCATTCGGCGTAGTCGCCTGACTGCGCGTGCTCGATCGCCGCGATCGCGCCCGGCAGGTCTCGGCTCAGATGGGCGAGCGCAACCTCCCGCAGGCTCCGGTAGTCGCTCTCGAAGGCAGCGCCGGTGTCCGCCTGGTCGCGGTCGAAGTCGTCGATCACCGCCCGTGCCCGCTCGTTCTCGCCGCGATGGATCGCAACCAGCACCGGCGGCCCGATCACCATCCCGCGGTTGCCAGGTGCGGTCTCGGCGGCGACCTCGTCGACGGTCGCGATCGCCTCATCCCAGTTGCCGAGCGAGAACAGCGCCCGGGCGAGCTGCAGGGCGGCGAGGTTGTGGTGAACGCGGCTCGCGGCCCGCTCGCCGGCGGCCACGGCTTCGCGCCCGGCGCCGACGGCCTCCTCGAACCGGCCCAGCGCCGCGAGCGTGATCGCGACGTTCCCCAGCGACGCGGGCACCGCCGACGGCGCGTAGCGCCTGCGCAGCTCGAGGGCCGCTTCGAACAGCGGCAGCGCCTCGACCGGACGGGCGAGCTCGATCAGCGCGCAGGCGCGGCAGTTGAGCGCCACGCCGAGCTCCTCGTGGGCGCCGGCTCGCTCGGCGGCCTGCGCTGCTTGGGCGGCGATCATGGCCGCCGACTCGGGCTCACCGCTGGCGTAGAGGATGTTCGCCAGCGACGCCGCGGCGTCGGCGAACGCCGCATCGTGCTCGTCCTCGAGCTCGGCGTAGATCTCGCGAAGCGGGCCGGTCAGCTCCGACGACGGCCGGCTCCACTGATAGGCGTGCAGTTCCCGGGCGCGAAGTGCCAGTGCCTCCCGGCGCCGCCCGGCGCGCTCGTGCAGCTCGCGCGCGGCGGCGTAGTGGCCGGCGGAGACGGTCTCCTGGTTGCCGTAGCGCTCCGCGCAGCGCGCGGCGTGGACGAGGTGCTCGGCGCTCCGGAGCTCGTCGGTCTCGATCTCGGCGGCCCGTGCGAACAGCGCGACCGCCTCGTTGAGCGCGCCCACGGCGTCCGCGCGCTGGGCGGCGTCGAGCGTCAGCCGCAGCGCCCGCGCCCGGATCTCGTCGGCGTCGGCGGCGGTGGAGTGCGCGTCCAGGGCGGCGACGAGGTGCTCGGCGAGGATCGCCGCGAGATCGGGGTCGGCGTGGCCTGAGAGAAACTCGACCGCAGCCAGGTGCCGCGCCTTGCGCTCGCGCTTTGAGAGCGTGCCGAGCACGACGCGCTGGACCTGGCGGTGCACGAACGCGTAGGTCCCGCGCGACTGCGAGCGAGGGTCGGTCTCGACGGTCAGAAACTGCTTTGTCACCAGCCCGCCCAGCAGCGAGCGGGCGTCGGTGCCGCCGACCCCGGCGAGCGCCGCCGCGCCGGCCGCGGTGAACCGCTGGCCGAGGATCGCGCCCCCACGCAGCACGCTGCGCTCGAGCTCGCCGAGGCCGTCGAGGCGCGCGGCGATCAGAGCGTGGATGCTCGGCGGCACGTCGAGATCCTCGACCTCGCCCACGAGCCGGTAGCGCTGGGCGGCCCCCTTGGCGACCATCACCCCGCGGTCGGCGAGCATCCGCAGTGACTCGACCGCGAACAGCGGCACGCCGGCCGCGTGCTCGCGGACGTTGCCCAGCAGGCCCGGGGGTGCTCCCTCGACCGCGGCGCCGACCAGCGTCTCGATGTCGGCGTCACTGAGCGGTTCGAGGTCGATCCGGGTCCCGCTCAGCGCCAGCGCGTCGAGCCGCTCGTCGGGCCGGCTGAAGACGAGGATCAGGATCGGCGACTGCGCCGCCCACTCGCTCAGGTGCTCGATGAAATCAAACAGTCCCTGGTCTGCCCAGTGCAGGTCCTCGAACACGAGCACCACCGGGTCGCGACGGGCGAGGTACTCGAACAGCAGCCGCCAGGAGGAGAACAGCTCGCCGAGGTCGATCAGCTGGCGGCCGTCGTCGAGGCCGAGTAGGCGGTCAAGGCCCCGCATCACGCGCTCGCCGAGCTTGGGGTCCGAGTCGAGCACGGCTCCGATCAGCGCCTGGAGCTTGATCGACTGTTCGGCCGCGGCGTCGCCGAGCTCGATCTTCGCGCGGGCGCGGACCATCTGCGCGAGTGAGGAGAAGCCCGCGCCCTGGCCGAAGCTCACCGCCTGTCCGTGGTGCCAGAGGACCGTAGCCGCCAGGCCGTCCGCGTATTTCTTGAGCTCCCAGGCCAGCCTCGACTTCCCGAGCCCTGGCTCGCCGATCACGGACACGAGCTGCAGGCCGGCGCGCGACTCGATCAGCGCGTCGAAGGCTTCTCGCAGCGCGCCGAGCTCCTGGTCGCGTCCGACCAGCGGCAGCTCGAGATCGATCCGCCCGGCGCCGGCAACACCGGCCACCACCCGCAGGGCGCGCCAGGTGTGAACCGGCGCCGTCTTGCCCTTGACCACGTGCGCGCCGGCGTCCTCGTAGGCGATCGCCCGCTCGGTCACCGCGCGGGTGACGTCGTCGACGAGCACGGTCCCAGGCTGGGCGACTGACTGGATCCGCGATGCGGTGTTGATCGCGTCCCCGATCACCATCCCCTCGCCGACTGCGTCAAGCTCGACCGCGGCCTCGCCGGTCAGCACGCCGACCCGCAGGCGCAGCGCGACGCCGATCTGATCTCCGAGCGCGGTGACCGCCGCGGCCAGATCGAGCCCCGCGCGGACCGCCCGCTCGGCGTCGTCCTCGTGGGCGATTGGGGCGCCCCAGAGGGCCATCACCGCATCGCCGATGAACTTCTCCACCCGGCCCCCGTAGGACTCGACGATCCGCCGCGAAGCTGCGAAGTACTCAGACAGCGTGTCGCGCACGTCCTCGGCGTCTCGTGCCTCGCTGAACGAGGTGAAGCCGGTCAGGTCGGCGAACAGCACTGACACCTGGCGGCGCTCGACCGCCGACGCGGCGCCGGCGTCAGTGGCGGCCGGGGCCGGCGCGCCCGTGGCGCTGAGGCCGGCGAGCGGCGTCCCGCACTCGAGGCAGAAGCGCTGGCCGGCCTGTGCGATTACCGTCTGGCACTGGGGACATCGGGGCACGACTGAAGCGCCGCACTCACCGCAGAACTTCGCGCCGTCGGGCACCGTCGCGGCGCAACTCGAGCAAAGCGCGGGCACCCTGTGAAGGATCGCAGGCTCAGGTGTGGCAGCGGTCCGCCTGCGCCACGGGCGGCGACGCGAACTCGAAGTCCGCCAGCGCGGGAGCGGGGGCGGCGATCGGGCAGCCGCCGCCGTGTCCGTCGAGCAGCGGCAACGCGGCCTCGTACTGGGCGACGACCGGCGACGAGCAGACGGCGGCGGGCTTGCCGTTGGTCGCCTCGCACAGCTCGGCGGTCACCACCTCGGCCTCGCCGGCGACCGCCTGCGCGGGGACGGTGTCGGGCTGGGTCAAGGAAGCCGCTACCTGGGTCCAGTAGAGGCCGCCGAGCAGCGACGGCTGGACCGTCGACTGGACGGTGATGAAGCGGTTAGCGACGTCGATGAAAGGCGTCTCGAACTGCTGATCAAAGCGCTTCAGAAGCGCCGTCTGCAAGTGGCTGAGCGGCTGGAGATGCGCGAAGCTGCGGCCCTGGCGGACGTTGCTGAGCGCCTCCACCGGCACGAACGAGATGTAGGGACTCGTGTACTTCGAGCCCGCGAACGTGAAGCCCGTGACGGCCGGCCGTTCAAGGGTGAACGACTGCATCAGGTGCAGGTTCGAGAAACTTCCGAACTGGCTCAGCGCGACGATCATTCCCCAGCGCTCGATACCGCAGAACGGGCAGCCCTCGGCACCGATGAACAGAAGCTCGGGCTTGCCGGCCTTGCGCAGCGGCGATAGGCCGTGCGGCGTGTGCGGGCCCGAGAGCCCGATCTTGCTGCTTCCGAGGGCGTTCTCGGCGCCGGCGGCGAGGTCGGCGGCCGGCATGCTCGTCACGGCGCCGCTGATCAGCTTGGTCAGCGCGCCGAAGGCGTCCTTCCAGGCGGCGAACAACGAGCGCGCGGCCGCACCGTCGTTGGATCCGGCCGCCTGCCGCGCGCCGCGCGCGAGCGCCCGCCTTGCTTTCGCAAGCAGCGGCGAGTTCGATCCGCGCGCTCGATTGATCGTGGAGGCCGCGAGCCCGCGGAGCCCGGTCACGATCTCTCCGATCGCGCTGCGAGCCCGGCTCGACCGCAGACCCTGCAGGTCTGCGATCGCGGCGCCAGAGTCCGTGAAGATCTGCGAGCCGTAGGCCGGCGCGACGGAGTCGTGCGAGTCGATCCACAGCGCCGGCGCGGTGGCGGCGCTCAGCGCACGCGAGGCCGAGCCGGCGACGCTCCCCGACGAGCTCGTGCTCGCCTGCGAGGCGAGCGTCCGCACGCCGGCCTGGGCGTGGAGCAGGGCATTGCGGGGCGCCCGCGAGCCGGCCGCTTGAGCGTGCGGGGCCGCGAACGCCAGCAGCACGAGCGCGGCGGCGAGCGCGAGACTCAGCGTCAGCTGTTGCCGCGAGGGCGCTCGGTCGCGTTCGTGGCTGACGGCGGGCGTCACTGTGGCGGTGGCGGGGGGGGTGGGGGAGGCGGCGCGGCGTGGGTGAGGCGTGCGGTGCCCGCCTCGCTGACCCCGCGCGACTTGCAGGCGCTGGCCGGGTGGCCCTTGGTGACCTTGCAGATCGCGGCCGTGAACAGGTTCGCGAGCCCGTCGATGTGGCGCGCGGTCGGGTTGCGCGGATCCGCGAGGCTGCTGGCGATCTGCAGCCACGACTCGCCGTGCAGGGCGCCGGGGGAGAACCCGGAGTTGAGGAACGCGAAGTCGCCGCCGACGTCGATCGCGGGCGTCTCACCCTGCCTGTCGAACGTGTTCATCGCCGCGTTCTCCTTGCGGGTCGGCTTCTCGAGGTCGCGACCCGTGACGCTCTGGAACACGACGTCCTTGAAGACGAGGTAGCGGCTGTGCAGCTTCGCGTCCAGGAAGCTGAGCCCCTTGGTGTGCGGGAAGCAGGACTGCGGCTTGAGCCCGCACGGGTCCGCGGTCAGCTGGCAGTAATAGGTGCCCGAGTCGATCTCGCGTAGCCCGGACAGCGTTCCGAACCGGCTGATCGCGATCGCCAGCGCCCAACTGGTCGCCTCGCAGTGGGGACACCAGGCGAGCGTCTCAGACAGCAGCTCGGGCTTGCCGTGCGCGGTCAGCGGTCCGCCGCCGAGCTTGAAGACGTTGAACATCGATGGCCCGCTGAGCTCGCCGGCACCCACCTTGTTCAGTGCGCCCGCCGGCACGTGGGTCACGAGCTGAGTTATCTGGGACGGCGCGGGCACTGACCCGTCATTGCGCCCCGCTGCCAGCGCGCCGCCGGTCATCACCATCAATGCCCCCAAAAGCACAACCATCAGCCGACCCACGAACGCGAGCCTACTCATGCGTAGGACGGGACGCAAGTGCCCGCGGCGGGGCGCGGTCAGGCGCCGGCTTGCGCCGCTTCGGTGCGCTGCCGAAGCGGCCCCAGCCGATGCCGGGCCTCGTCGAGGCCCAGGCGCTTGAGCAGCTCGTCGGCGACCGCCACGTAGTCGGCGCCGAGGTCGGGCCGGTAGTCGAGGATCGAGAGCGCCCGCTCGGCCGATTCGGCGTAGGCGATCGAGGCCCTGATCGTCGTGTCCAACAGCTTGTCGCCGAAGTGCTCGCGCAGCGAATCGAACGCCTCGCGCGAGTGTCTGGTGCGCATGTCGGCGATGTTGAGCACGACCCCGAGCCACTGAAGGTTGGGGTTGAGGCTGTCACGCGCGAGCTCGATCACCTCGAGCGCCTGCTCGACTCCCTGCAGCGCGAAGTACTGTGCCTCGGCCGACAGCAGCGCGTAGTCGGAAGCGACGAGCGCGTTGACGGTCAGCAACCCCAGCGCCGGGGGGCAGTCGATCAGGACCAGGTCGAAGTCGCCGGCGACCTCGCCCAGCGCTCGCTTGAGCGTCAGCTCGCGTCCCATCTTGCCGCCGAGCGCCAGTTCGGCCTCGGCGAGCCCGAGGTTGGCGGGGATGATCCCGTCGTGGACCGCGTCGGCCGCCTTCGCGCGCCCGGCGAGCACGTCGCCGACCGTGGGGGAGGCGTCGGGGTCGACGTCGAGGTAATCGGACAGGTTGCCCTGAGGGTCGAGGTCGACCGCGAGCACCGACAGCTCGGCGCGGCGAAAGACGTCAGTCAGGGTCCTGACGGCGGTCGTCTTGCCGGTGCCGCCCTTCTGGGAGAGGACCGAAATCGTGATCGGCATCGGCGCCGGACTATAAGACAGCGGGCGCGGTCGACACGATGCGACGGTCAGCCGCCCGTGGTCGCGGGCGATCGCGGCCGGCGTCCCGCGCGAGCTCAGCCGCGGACGGGCTTGGAGTCCAGCTCGAACGTTTGGCCGAAGCGCATCCCCGAGACCACCGGCACGTCAATGAAGTGCAGGTGGTGGCGGCCGATCACGATCTCGTCGCCGTCGGCCAGCGTGCTCCATTCGACACGCTCGCCGTTGACGAACACGCCGTTGAGGCTGCGGTCGTCGAGCACTCGCAGCCCGTCGGGCTGGCGCACGACGAGCGCGTGCCGGCGCGACACGGTCGGGTCGTCGAAGCGGATGTCCGCCGCCAGGCTGCGCCCGATCCGCGTCCACTCACGCTCGAGCGCGTAGGCGACCACGTCCTCACCGGCGCGGTAGGCGACGTACTGTCCGGGCTCGTCGAGCCCGCCTCGCAGCTCGCTCAGCCAGCTGCGGTCCTCGACCTCCGGCGCCAACTCGACGACCGCCTGCTGCGAAGTCGTGAACAGCGACGCCCGAACGAACTCGGTGCCGCCGCAGTTGGGGCACGCGGGCAGCTCGTCTGCCGCGTCCAACGAGACAGGGAAATCACACTCGGTGCAGCGAAACGTTCCGGTCCCCGCGACGTTGCCCGACATCCAAGCTTTCATCGGCCATCTCCTCGCTAGGGGTCTGGTGGCTACCAGCTGGGGGTCTCAGATGAGCCACTCGGACCTAAGGGGCTTAACGAGATCATAGTGACGTCGTCAAAGCAAAGGTAAAACGGCTGTCAACGAATGTCCACCGCAGCTTTTCGCCGCAAAACGCCTAAATAGCGAGCTTTGCACAGACTCGATCAGTCGGCAGGAACGGTGTCTGGCAGGGCGAACGTAGCCTGCATGGCTGCCTCGCTGCGCGACATGCTCGACCTCGAGCTGGCGCTGCTGCGCAAGGGGCTCGACGAGCGGCTCGCGGGGTCAGAAAGGTGCACCTGCTGCAACCGGACGCCGCTGGTCGGCGAGCGCGTCTACGTCTACGAGTCCGGCGTCATCGCGTGCGAGCTGTGCCGCAAGCGCCAGCGAGAGCGCCCGGCGCAGATCCGCACCGTGCACGGCCCCGAGTTCGGCCACACGATGCGGATCACCGATCACCGCGCCGCCGCGTGAGCGCCCCGCCCGGAGGCCGCAGGCTCCACCGCGGCTCGGTGCAGACACATAAATCCGGCCGTGAACCCGTTCACGGTCACGACCACGATCGCCAAGCCGCGCGAGCAGGTGTTCGAGTACCTGGCGGACATCGCCAACCACCCCGAGTTCACGGACCATTACCTGGTCGACTGGCACCTGACCCGGGTCGAACACCTACGGCACCGGCGCCGGCGCCCGCTTCCGGGTCAAGGCGCCGCTCAACCGCTTCGCATGGGCCGACGTGACATTCGCCGAGCTGCAGGCGCCGTTCCGGATCGTCGAGCGCGGCCGCGGCGGCAAGTACAACCGGATCCGGATGGTCGGCGACCTACACGCTGTCGCCCGGGCCGGGGGGGACGACGAAGGTCAACTATACCTCGAGACGATGCCGTCGCAGCTGTCTGACAAGCTGTTCGACACGTTCGGCGGCCGCTCGTGGAGCCGGCGCCAGGCCAACAAGGCGATGCGGCGCCTGCGATCGATCCTCGAGGACGGCAAGGGGCGCGGGGCACGCGCGACCGTCGAAGCGGGCTGAGCCTGAAGCGACCTCCCTCCGGGTGAGTCATTAGACTTCCCGAGCCGTGAGAGCTCCGCCGCCTGCTGACCGCTGGTTTGCGCGCTGACGCTCGCCCTCGGGGCAGCCGCGTGCGGCGGCAATACCGACGGCCCGCACGTCGCCGACGCCAACAACAACGGCGTCTACGTCGAGGCCGGCCCGATCACCTACCAGCTCCAGATCTCACGCCAGCTCAACCCGTACAGCACCGAGGACGCCCAGTACCTGCTGGGTCTCCCGCCGGCACCGCCGCCCCGGGGCGACGCAGGAGTGGTACGGCGTCTTCCTGTGGGCCAAGAACCAGACCAGCCAAGCGCCAGGACGACGACCGGCAACTTCGAGATCGTCGACACCCAGGGCAACGCGCTACTACCCGATCACAGCTCAACCAGCGCGCGAATCCGTTCGCCTGGCGCCGACGCTGCTGGCGCCCAACCAGACCCAGCCCGGGCCCGACACGACCGCCTTCTACGGCCCCACCCAGGGCGCAGTGCTGCTGTTCAAGATCGGCGTCTCCGCCTACGCCAACCGCCCGCTGACGCTGAACATCCTGCGGCGGTCAGGCGAGAGCGCTGGCACGATCTCGCTCGACCTTTGAGGGCGGGCGCGCGAGCCGGCTGCGTCGCGCCGTGCGCGCGCTCACTCGCTGGCGCTGGCGCGCCGCTCTGGTGCGGCGCCGCGCTCCGGCGCTGGCCGCGGCAACGGCTGCGGCGCCGCCGTTCACCGAGCGCAGCGGCCGGTCGCCACGACCGGTCGACTCCGCCGCCCAGCTGGCGTTCGCGCCCTCGGGCTCTGCGGCGGCCGGGCTTGCGATCGAGGACGTCGACACGCCGGGCAGCTCGCAGGCCTATCTGGTCGCCGCGCCGGCCGACGGCGCGTTCGGCCCGCCCGGCCGATCGAGGGCGCGAGCCAGATCCTGGCGCTCGCCTACGCCGGCTCGGCGCTCGAGCTGCTGACCGGCGCCAGGCCCGGCGGCCTGGACTGCTGCAGCAGCGCGCCAGGCTGTCACGTCACGGGCGGCGGCGCGCTCGGCGACCGCAGACGCTGGTCGGCGGCCTGGCCGGCGCGACGCTGGGCAGCTCGTCAAGCTCGGCCGACGGGCGGCTGCTGGCCGCGGTCGCGACCGAGCGCGGGGTCTGGGTCGCTGCAGTCGAACCAAGGGTCGCTTCGGCGGCCGCGCCGCCTGACCGCAGCGGCCAGGTGGCCGCAGGCGCTGGCCGGCGGCGTGGCTCGGCGGCGAGAGCACGCTCGTCGCCTGGACCGCGGCCAGCGGCCGCCGGCGCCGCCGACCCGCGAGCATCTATCTCGCCGCCGGCTCGCAGGCGGCGCCCCGCACCGCCCACGACGCTCTCGAGCGTCCCGCCGGGCACCCGATCGACGAGCTCGCGGTCGTCCGCCGGGGCTCGGGCGCCGACCGCCGCCTGGATCGAGAGCTGGTTTGACTGCGGCGGCAGTACCACTCGCAGGTCCGGACCGCCGACCTCGGCGGCAGCCGCGAGTCCGGTCGCTGTCCTCGCCGTCCGAGCCGCGTCCGGGCTGGCGCTCGCGGCGGACGCGGCCGGCGACCAGGCGGTCGCGTTGCGGAGCCTGCACGACCGCCGGCAGCCTGCACGAGCGCACGCCGCGCTGCGGCGGCGGGCGGCGCTTCGGCTCGCATCGCGCGCTCGGCCCGATCGACTCCACCCAGGCGCCCGGCCGTCGCGGTCGGGGCGAGCGGCCGTGGTGGTGGGCTGGGTCGAGGGCGGTCCGGTGCTCGCCGCCGCCGCCGGTCCGGGCGGCGCGGTTCGGCGCTCCCGTGACCGGTCGCTTCGACAGCCTGTACGCCTCGACCTGGCGGTCGGCCTTCGGGCCGCGGCGCGAGGCGCTCGCGGCCTGGACGCAGGGGACCGCTCAACCAGAGCGTGATCGCGCCGACTCCGCGCTAGGGCAGCGGCCCGCTCGCGCCTAGTGTCGAGCGCGCGACCAGGACCTGGCGCACCGGCGGGGCCGCCGCGGCGCCGCCGGCGCCCTGGTTGGGGAACAGCGCTCCGACGACGACTCGGGGTGCCCGACCGGCGCGTAGCCGACGAACCAGGCGTCGGTGTTCTGGGCGAGTTCGCGTTGGGGTTGTTCGGGCGGTCGGGCCCTGGGTCGTGTCAGCTCGGCGGTGCCGGTCTTGCCGGCCACCAGGACGCCCGGGATCTGCGGCCGCGGTGCCGGTGCCGTAGTCGACGACGGCCTCCATCATCTGCTGGACCTCGCCCGCGACGTCGGGCTGATCACGCGCACGAACGCGGGGACGCTGGCGGCACAGGGTCGGGATCGGCCGCCGGCCGCGGTCGCGATCGTCGCGGCGACGTCGGCCATCTCCAGCGGCTCGCCTGCACCATGCCCTGGCCGATCGCCGAGGAGCCGACCGCGAGCGCGTCGCCGATCTGCTCGCCGACGGGATCGGGCCCGGCCGCGCCGGGGATCGAGGATGGCTGGTTGAAGCCGAACTGCTCGGCCATCGCCACCAGCCGCTGCGCGCCGACCTTGGCGCCGAGCGGCGCGAACACCGAGTTGCAGGAGACCGCGAACGCGTTCAGCAGCGTGCCGCCACAGGCTTCGCCGTTGGCGTTCTGAAGCGTGTAGCCGTCGATCGTCGCCGAGGTCTGGATCGGATAGACGGTCGAGAGTGTCGCGACATGCGCCTGCAGGGCCGCCGTCGACGGTGATGATCTTCATCGTCGAGCCTGGCGGCTGGGGCGCGGAGAACGCGATCCCCGACAGCGCCTCGATCGCCCCGGTCCGCGGGTTCATGACCGTGATCCCGGCGTACTGGCCGCCGATCGCTCCAATCGCGGCGCGTCTCGAGCGACGGCGAGATCGTTGTCTTGACCGCCGACGCCGGGCACCGGGACGGCGCGCGCAAGGAGCCGGGTGCCGGCCCACAGCCGGCCGCCGGGGCGGCCGGCGAGCCGGTCTGGAAGATCCGCTCGAGTCCGTCGAGGCCGACCTCGGCGTCGGGCGGGTAGCCGGCGGCGGCGTAACTGCGTCGCGTCGATGCGCGGGATCGGCCCCAGCGTGCCGACGATCTGGCCGGCGACCAGCGGGATCGGCGAGCTGCGGTCCGGTCCCTGCGCCAGTGGCGTCGCCGTCGTCGGCCAGCAGCGTCCGCGCGCGGCGCGAGCGTCATCGCCCGGTGCAGCCGCTCGCCGGCAAGCAGCCCCGGGAACAGGACCTGCGGAGAGAGGTGGATGCGCGCGCTCGAGCCGCCGCCGGTCAGAGGCACCAGCAGCGTCTCGTTCAGCGTCCCCCAGACTCGCGTGCGCACCTGCATCCGGACGGCGATCGTGCTGGCGCCGACGCTGGTCACGCGCGTGTGGTGCATCGAGATCGCCGTCGCCAGCGCCGCCGTTCCGCGCAGCTCGCCGGCGAACCGCGCCTCGGACGTCCGCCGCCGCGAGGTCGATCCAGCAGCCGGTACATCTGCGAGTAGTCGCGGTGCTCCCAAGCGACACGTACTGCGCGACAAGATTGCGCTCGTCGCGTCCGGGCTGCGTCGCCAGACACGACTCCCGCCGCGAACGCGAGCGCGGCGATCGCCGCGACCGGCGCGCCGCGGGTCAGCAGACGCCGCGTCGCCTGCTGTCGCGCGGGTCTTTGCGTTCGCGCCACCGTTACCCCGCTGTTTGCCAACTCAGTAATGGACGGTAGAAGATGCGGCGCCCGGCTGGGTGCCGGAATACCATTTTCGCGATGACCGCCATCGACTGGCTGATCGTTGCCTTCACGGCGCTGCTCGCCGTGTACGGATACGTCCAGGGGTTCATCATCGGTGCCCTGTCGCTGGTCGGCTTTCTCGCGGGCGCGTTCGTCGGAACGCGGCTGGCGCCGCTGGTCCTCAGCCAGGGGGCGCACTCGCCATACGCGCCACTGTTCGGACTGCTCGGGGCGATCCTCGCCGGCGGCGTGCTGGCGAGCGGCTTCGAAGGCGTCGGCGCGCGCGTGCGCGCGATGCTCCGGCTCCCCGGCCTGCGGACGATCGACGGCCTGCTCGGGGCGACGTTGACCGCCTGCATCGGCCTTGGCGTGGCGTGGATCGTCGGTGCCGTCGCGCTGCAGTCCACCGCCTCGCCTTCGCTGCGCACTGACATCCAGAGCTCGGCGATCCTCACTGACCTTGACCAGCTGCTGCCTCCCTCGGGCCCGATCCTCGACGCGCTGGCGCACATTGACCCACTGCCCGCGGTCCACGGCCCGGGGGCCGACGTGCCGGCCCCGACGCGCCGCGTCCTGGCGAGCGCCGCGATCCGTTCGGCGGCGCCGAGCGTCGTGCGGGTGTTCGGGACCGCCTGCGGGCTCGGGATCGAGGGCAGCGGCTGGGTCGCGGCGCCCGGGATCGTGGTCACCAACGCGCACGTCGTCGCGGGCGAGAGCGACACCGCCGTCCAGGTGGGAGGCGTCGGTGCCGGCCATCGGGCGCAGGTGCTCGACTTCGACGTCCACGACGACGTCGCCGTGCTTCGCGTCCCCGGCCTGTCGGTGCCGGCGCTTGGGCTGACGGACGGATCGCACGTCGGGGCGTCCGCCGCGATCCTCGGGTACCCGCTCGACGGCGCGTTCAACGTTCAGCCGGCCCGGCTCGGGCACACGAGCACGGTCGTGACCGAGGACGCGTATGGAGCGGGCAGCGTGCTGCGCGCGGTCACCGCGCTGCGCGGTCTTGTGCGCCCGGGCAACTCGGGCGGTCCGGTCGTCGACTCCAGGGGCCAGGTGCTGGCGACCGTGTTCGCGGCGCTGACCGGGGCATCACATCCCGGCGGCTTCGCGGTCCCCAACTCGGTCGTACGCGCGCAGCTGTCGCTGGCGCTGGCCCGCGACCACACCGTCGCCACCGGCCACTGCGGCTGACCGGTAGGTGGGTGAACGAGCGGCCGCCCCGCCGCTCATCACCCGATGCCCCAAATGCCACGCCTCGGCGGGCGGCGGTCTGCGTCGCCGCCCGCCTCAGGCGTTTAGTGCCCCCGGACGTTCCTCGGCCATTTGCTGCACCACATCCAGCCCCAGTGCCCCCAGGAGCTGTGGGTGGTGATGCGCGAGGTGCCGCTGTGCCGCGTCGAAGAGCTCCTGCTCGGAATCGCCAGTGAGCTGCGCCCCACACTCGCAGTACGCGATCCGGCTTGGCTCCTCGTTGATCGGGGTCAATGTGTCCTCGAGCAGTTGCGGCGGCAGGCGTGCGAAGTACCCTCTCTTCGACCACTTCGCAGGTCGTCCATGTGTGGTCCCGGTGACCACCGCCGGACACACTGTCGAAGCTGCGTTGGCGATACGTTTCCAAAACGTTGCAGAACCCGCCCCGAGCTACTGAGAGAACACGAATCCAGCTCTGCGGGCGCCTGTCCATCGAGCTCGACGGGACAGAGGTGGCGGGGGCGCTGCGTGGCAAGCAGGTGCCGCTGCTATTGGCCTATCTGGTACTCGCTCGCGACCGCCCGGTCGGCCGCGAGGAGCTGATCGGCGCGCTGTGGCCCGAGCGGGCGCCGCAATCGCAGGACGCGGCGCTTCGGACCCTGCTCTCGCGCCTGCGCTCGGTGCTCGGGCACGACGTGCTCGTCGGTCGCGACGAGCTGCTGCTCGAGCTCCCTGAGCCGGCGTGGGTCGACGTCGAGGCCGCGGCGCTGCACGTGGAGCGCGCCGACCAAGCGCTCCAGGCCGGCGATCCGCGGAGCGCGTGGGCGCTCGCGCAGGTGCCGCTCAACATCGCCAGCCGCGGCCTGCTGCCCCGTGCGCAGGCGATGTGGCTCGAGAGCCGCCGGCGCGAGCTGGCCGACATCCGGCTGCACGCCTTGGAGGTGATTGGCCGCGCGGGGCTGGCGATGGGCGGCAACCAGCTCGGCTCGGTGCAGCGCGCCGCCCGGGCATTGATCAGCGCCGAGCCCTACCGCGAGTCCGGCTACGTGCTGCTGATGCAGTCGCTCGAAGCACAGGGCAACGTCGCCGAGGCGCTGCGCCTGTTCGACGAGCTGCGCACGCTCCTGCGCGAGGAGCTCGGGACCGCGCCGTCGCCTGACGCGCTCGCCGCCCACGAGTCGCTGCTGCGCCCGACGCGCAGCGCCGAGCAGGATGACTCCAGGCGCGACGGGGCGACGGGCGAGCCGCCCGAGACCGGGGGCGCCGACGAGCTTGCCCAGACGATCGCGCTACCGGCGGAGCTGCGCGCGCGGGCATCCTCGCCGATGATCGGTCGCGTCGCCGAGCTTGAAGAGCTCGAGCGCTGGCTGGCGGGCGCCGGCTTCCGGCACCAGCTCGACGCTCGCGGTGAACGCGTGCTGTTGCTGTTCGGTGACCCCGGCGTCGGCAAGTCTCGGCTGTTGGCCGAGACCGCCAAGCGAGCGCACGCGGCCGGGACGCTGGTGCTGGCCGGCAGCGCGCCCGAGGAGACGCTGGTGCCGTTCCAGCCGTTCCTGGAGGCACTCGGGCATTACGTAGCCGGCGCGCCGCTGCCCGAGCTGCGCGCCAAAACGCGCGTCCACGGTGCGGAGCTGGCGCGGTTGCTGCCCGAGCTGCGCCGCCGGCTTCCAGACCTGCCGCCGACCGACCCCGGCGAGCCGGAGACCGAGCGCTACCGGCTGTTCGAGGCGGTAGCCGGCCTGCTGGGTGACCTGTCGGCATCGATGCCGGTGCTGATCGTGATCGACGACCTGCACTGGGCCGACCGGCCGACGCTGATGTTGCTGCGTCACCTCGCGCGCGCCCCCGGCGTCGGACGGCTGTCGATCATCGGCGCCTACCGGGGGGTCGAGCGCTGGAGCGAGAGCTACTCGGCGGCGCTCGCGAACCTGCGCCACGAGCGGCTGGTCAAGCAGATCGAGCTGGCAGGGCTGCCCGAGCGCGACACGGCGCGGCTGGTCGGCCTGAGGGTGGGCCGCGCGCCGACGGCAGAGTTCTCGCAGGCGCTCTATGAGGAGACCGAGGGCAACCCGTTCTTCATCGAGGAGATGCTGCGCCACCTCGAGGACTCGGGCGTAGAGGTGCGCAGCGCGGGGGCGTTTGACCTCCACCGGTTCGGGCTGCCCGACGACGTCCGCGAGCTGATCTCGCGCCGGCTGGCGAGGCTCAGCGACGACGCGGTCGAGTCAATGCGCGTCGCATCGGTGATCGGACGCGAGTTCGACGGCGCGCTGCTCGAGGACGTGCTCGGGCTCGACGAGGACCGCTTCCTGACCGCGCTCGAGCAGGCTCTCGCGACCGGGCTGCTTGCCGAGTCGCCGAGCGCGCCGGGGCACTACAGCTTTGCCCACGCGCTAATCCGTGAGACCTTGTACGAGGGGATGTCGACGGCCCGCCGGGCGCGGCTTCACCGTCGCGTCGGGGTGGTGCTCGAGGCGCAGGGTCCCGAGCGCCACACCAACGAGCTCGCTCACCACTTCACGCGTGCCGCAAGCGCCGAGGACGCCGAGCGCGCGATCCGCTACGCGCTGGCTGCAGGCGAGCAGGCGACCGCGATGCTGGCCCACGAGCAGGCCGCCGAGCACTACGGCCGGGCGCTGGACGTGCTCGAGCAGTTCGAGCCTGCAGCGCTCGCGCGCCGCTGCGAGCTCCTGCTGGTGCTCGGCGAGGCCCGGGTGCGCGGCGGCGAGCACGATCGCGCCTGGCCGGCGTTTCGCGAAGCCGCATCGCTGGCTGCTTCGCTCGGAAACGGCGAGGCCCTCGCGCGCGCCGCGATCGGCGCATCGCGGCGCTACCTGCAGCCGCCCGGAATAGTCGACGACGAGCTGATCGGGATGCTCGACCAGGCGCTCGCGATCACCCCCAACGAGCCCACCGTGATGCGCATCCGGCTGCTGTCGCGGCTCTGCGGGGCGCTCTATTACTCACCCGAGCGCGACCGGATGCGGACCCTGAGCGCCGAGGCGACCGAGCTCGCCAAGGGCCTCGACGATCCCCGCGGAGTGGCGTTCGCGGCCGCCGCCCGCCGGCGCGCCTACTGGGACCCGCTTCATCTCGAGCAGCGCCTCGCGGACTCGACCCAGCTGCTGCAGGCGGCGCTCCACGCGTCGGACGCGCGAGCTGATTTTGCAGGGGCACTCGTGGCTGGTCATCGACCTGCTCGAGCGCGGTGACGCTGCCGGCGTCGACGCGCAGATCGGCGCGTTCACGATCAGGGCCCGCGAGTTGCGCCAGCCGCTGTATCTGTGGCAGGGGTCGCGATCTGGCGCGTGATGCGCGCGCTGCTCGCGGGGCCACCTGAACACACGCCGACCGGCTCACCGCCGAGGCGTTGGCGCTCGGGATCCGGTCCCGAGCGTGACACGGCGCCGCAGTATTACGCGATCCAGCTGATGGCGATCAGGCGTGAGCAGTCGCGGATGGGAGAGCTCGAGTCCTCGGCGCGCGACATCGTCAAGACCAACCCGGAGCGCCCTGCGTGGCGCGCGGGGCTGGGGACGCTGCTGCTGCGAGAGGCGGGCGGACCGAGCGAGGCTCGAGCCGAGCTCGACGCGCTCGCTGCCAACCGACTTCACTGACATCCCGGATCGATGGCGACTGGCTGGTCGGAATGACCGTGATCGCCGACCTCGCCGCCGAGCTGGGCGACACCGAGCGGGCCCGTCTACTGCACGCGTTGCTGGCAGCCTTACCGCGAGGCGCAACGTGGTGGTCGCGCCGCCGCGGTCTGCCTCGGCTCGGTCGCGCGCCAGCTCGGCCGACTGGCGGGTGACGACTCGGCGAGCGCCAGACTGCGATCGAGCATTTGAAGCTGGCGCTCGAGGCCAACACGGCGCTCGGCGCGCCGGTCCTGGTCGCTCACACGCGGCTCGACTACGCGCAGGCGCTCGGCCCGGGTTCGAAGGCGCGGGCGAGGTCGCCGCGGCCGCCGCCATACCGCGCAGGAGCTCCACCTCCGCCGGCGGTGGCGGCGCGCCGAGCAGCTGCGCACGCTCTGAACCCGCCGACCCCCGGCGCGCGCTGACGGCGTTGACGGCGGCGTTGCACGGGGCGCTACCCTGCGACCCGATGTCCAAGACGCTCGTAATCGCCGAGAAGCCGTCAGTCGGACGCGACCTCGTGCGCGTGCTGCCGGGCGCGTTCATGAAGGGCGAGGGGTACCTCGAAGGGCCCGAGCACGTGGTCACCTGGGCGGTCGGCCACCTGGTGGCGCTCGCCGACCCTGACGAGTACGACGACAAGTTCAAGAAGTGGCGGATGGCCGATCTGCCGATCGTCCCCGAGCACTTCAAGCTCGTGGTCCGCGACGAGCGCTCCAAGAAGCAGATGAATGTCGTCAAGCGGCTGCTCGGACGCGACGAGGTGGCGACGGTCGTCAACGCCTGCGACGCCGGACGCGAGGGCGAGCTGATCTTCGCCTACCTGTACGAGAAGGCCGGCTCGCACAAGCCCGTCCAGCGCCTGTGGCTGAACTCGATGACCAAGCGCGCGATCGAGGAGGCGTTCGGGGAGCTGCGGCCCGGCGCCGAGCTGGCGTCGCTGGAAGCCGCGGCGCGCTCGCGCTCGGAGGCCGACTGGATCGTCGGGATGAACGCCACCCGGGCGGCGACGATCCGCCTGCGCTCGTCATTTGACGGCGCCGTCTCGCTCGGACGCGTGCAGACGCCGACGCTCGCGATCCTCGCCCGCCGCGAGGAGGAGATCCGCGCTTTCAAGCCCGAGCCCTACTGGGTCGTGGACGCCGCGTTCGACACCGTCGCGCCGCCGGCCCGGAGCTACGAGGGGCGCTACTACGCGGGCGCCAGCCCGCGCCTGAAGACGGCCGAGGAGGCGGCGGCGGTCGTCGCTGACTGCCGGGGACAGTCCGGGACGATCACCAAGCTCGACAAGTCAGAGCGCAAGCGGCGCGCACCGCTGCTCTACGACCTGACCCAGCTCCAGCGTGACGCCAACAGCCGCTTCGGGTTCACCGCGCGGCGCACGCTCGCCGCCGCCCAGCGGCTCTACGAGGAGCACAAGGCGCTCACGTATCCGCGCACGAACTCGCGCTACCTGACCAGCGACATGATCGGCGAGATCAAGCCGATCGCGAAGCTGGTCGGCGAGCGGGCCGAGTACCGCGAGGGTTCGCGCTACGTGCTCGGACTTGACGTGCTGCCGCTGGCGCGGGTCATCAACGACGCCAAGGTCACAGACCACCACGCGATCATCCCCACCCGCGCCGAGAGCCACCCGGTCGACAAGATGAACGAGGACGACCGTCGGATCTACGACCTGGTCGTCCGCAGCTTCCTGGCGGTCTTCCACCCCGACGCGGTGTTCGAGAACACGCGCGTCGAGACGACGGTCGGCGCGCACACGTTCCGCACCACCGGGCAGCTGATCCTGGTCGCGGGCTGGCTGGGCGTCTACGGCGAGAGCGCCGACATCGACGAGGACGCCCCACGCGACGAGGACGAACGGCGCGAGCAGCGGCTTCCCAAGCTCGAGCGCGGCGAGGACGCCTCAGTCCGCGAAGTCGGCTCCGAGGCCAAGGAGACCAAGCCGCCGCGGCGCCACACCGAGCGCTCGCTGCTCGGCGCGATGGAGACCGCCGGCAAGCTGGTCGACGACGAGGAGCTGCGCGAGGCGATGAAGGACTCGGGGATCGGCACCCCGGCGACCCGCGCGGCGATCATCGAGCGCCTGCTGCAGGTCGGCTACATCGAGCGTGACGCGCGTGCCCTGGTCGTGACCGAGAAGGGGCTGAACGTGATCCGGCTGCTCGGCGAGCACCCGCTCACCTCGCCCGGGCTGACCGGCGACTGGGAGCACCGGCTGGCGAAGATCGAGACCGGCCAGGATTCCCGCGAGGCGTTCATGGGCGACATCGTCAAGTTCACTGAGGAGACAGTCGGTGAGCTCGACTCCAAGCTCAAGGATGTCCGGATCCCGCGCGCCAACCTTGGTCCGTGCCCGGTCTGCGGGCGCGACATCGTCGAGAACCGCAAGGGCTACTCGTGCTGGTCGCGCGAGGACCCCGGTTGTGGGTTCGTGATCTGGAAGTCGAAGACCGCCAAGCAGCTGCCGATCTCCGTCGCGCGCGAGCTGATCCGCACCGGGCGGACCGAGAAGGCGGTCACCGGCTTCCGCGGCCGCTCGGGCAAGAGCTTCCGCGCCCGTCTGGCGCTGCAGCAGAACGAGGACGGCAAGTGGCGGGTGGAGTTCGACGAGCCGTGGGCGCGCGAGGGCGCCAAGCCGCCCGAGGTCGAGGTCGACGATGCGAGCGAGGCGGCGCCGGCCGCCGAGCAGCCCGCAGCCGCCTGACGCGCGGGGCTCAGCCGACGGCGTCCATCTGTCGCCGGGGCCGCGCCGCGACCTGATCGCGGGTGTCGTAGTCGCCGTCGGCGAATACGAGGATCGCCGTGTCCGGGTCATGGTTCTCGATCGCGAACCAGACTCCCGCCGCCACCAACAGCATCGAGCCGACGGCGAGCCCGACCAAGCGCTCGCCGTAGCCGTCGTCGAGCGTCACCGTCGCCGATCCCGCGAGACCCACGAGCAGCCGGCGCTGAGCCCGGTTGCGATGCCCGCCCCGAACCGCACCCACGGGCATCCGGTGAAGGACATAGGTCCGGCGGACGGTGAACGGGATCTGGTCTGTGCTGACCAGCGTCAACGTCCCGCGGGCGTCCTCGAACACCCCCGCCTCGTTGAGGCGAACATCGTCCCGGTAGGAATCGTCCACTTCCGTTGCGATCCTAACCCGTGTGTCGCGTCGAGTCACCGGGGTACGGGCGAAGCTGTGGCCGAGCCATCGCCATTTCACGCTCCGCCAGGATCGTCTCGACGCCGAGCTGAGCTCGATCCGCGCCGGTCTCCAGCAGCTCGCGGAGCAGCTCGCCGAGCAGCAGCGGCTCGCGCTCGCCGCGCAGGCCGAGCTGCGGACCCGTTTGCGCCGCACCCAGGCGTTGACGGCGCGCGCCTACGAGGCGCTCCAGGACTGGCCGCAGCAGCTCGACCGGGCGCGCGCCGGCGACGCCTACGAGCGCGCCTACACGGAGCCGGAGCCGCTGGTGACGGTCGCGATCTCCACCTACCACTCGCCGGACACGCTGTGTGAGCGGGCGCTAGCTTCGGTGCGGTCGCAGACCTACGGGCGCTGGGAGGCGATCGTCGTCGGCGACCACTGCACTGATGACACCGAGGCTCGCCTGCGCGCGCTTGGCGACGACCGGATCCGTTTCCACAACCTGGCGGTGCGCGAGAACGATCCCGATGATCCATGGGAGCGGTGGGCGGTCAAGGGGAGCGTGCCGCGGGCGACGGCGGTCGGGCTCGCCGGCGGCAGCTGGATCGCGCCGCTGAGCCACGACGACGAGTGGGACGAGGACCATCTCCAGACGCTGCTCGATGCGGCTCGAGAGCAGCGCGCCGAAATCGCCTACTCGCGGATACGGATCGCGTCCGAGCTCGGCGGCGAGCTCGGTGCCTGGCCGCCGCGCCTGGGTCAGTTCGCGTGGCAGTCGTCGATCTTCAACGGCGCCCTGCGATTCCTGCGTTACGACCGCAACTGCGCGCTCGCGTCGGAGCCCAACGACTGGAACCTCGCCCGGCGCGCCTGGGAAGCCGGTGTGCGCTTCGCGTTCGTCGCTCGCGAGACCTCGACCCTGTGGCACAGCGGCTACGCGACCGAGGTCGCGCAACAGCTGGCCGAGCTCGGCCAGCCGCCCGAGGCCGCCGCCTATCCATGAGGTTCGTCCTTTACGCGGCATCGACCACGTTTGCGAGCGAGCTCGCCGAGTCCGCCGTCCGGGCGGGATTCGAGTACGTCGCGGTCCGCAACCTCCGCGACGCGCCGGTGCCCCAGGAGATCGGTGCCGTGCTCGACGCCGACTCGCTGCCCGACGAGCTGCTCGCGCTCCCGTTCGCGGTCCCCCAGACCGTCCCGGCCAACCGCTACGCGGCGGTCGCTGACGCCCGCGCGCGCGGCTTCGCGGAGCTGATCACGCTGATCGACCCGACCGCAGTCGTCGCCTCGAGCGCCGCGGTCGGTGTCGGCGCTTACATCGGGACGGCGGCCGTGGTCGGCGCCGGCGCGTCGGTGGGCGACGGCGCGCTGGTCAACCGCAGTTGCTCGATCGGCCACCACACCGTGATCGGCGACTGGGTCGGCACCGGCCCGGGCGTGGTGATCGCGGGCATGTCGACGATTGGGCGCGGCGCGTTCGTAGGTGCCGGGGCGGTCGTCGGCCCACAGTTGACGGTCGGCGAAGGGGCAGTCGTCGGCGCCGGGGCGGTTGTGATCGCCGACGTCGAGCCGGGCCAGGTCGTGGTCGGGAACCCGGCGAAGGTGCTGCGGCGGGTGGAACCCGAGCTGGCGCTGCCCGCCGACTGAGGCTGGCCCACTGATGCTGGCCCACTGATGCTTGGCGGCTGCTTGAGCGGCGTCGTGCCGAGCCGTCGGCGGCCCGCGCCACCATAGGCCGATGCCATGCAAGCTCGTGCTGGGACCGGCCAACTCGGCCAAGGCCGGCGAGGTCCTGGGCGCCTACGCGGCGGTAGCTCCGCGCGGGGCGCTGCTGGTCGTGCCGACCGCGGTCGACGCGCGCCACTACGAGCGCGAGCTCGCCGCGGCGGGGGCCGTGTTCGGCTCGGTGCTGACGTTCTCCGGGCTCGCGCGCGAGATCGCGAGCCGCTCTGGATACAGCGCGGCGGTCCTCTCGCGCCTGCAGCGCGAGCGGCTGCTCGCGGCGGCGCTGGCCGCGATGCCGCTCCGGGCGCTCGCTGCCTCGGCCGCGGCTCCCGGGTTCAGGGCCGCCGCCGGTGAGCTTGTGGCCGAGCTCGAGCGCTCGCTGGTCACGCCGCAGCGGTTCGTCGCCGCGCTGCGGGCGTGGGCCGCCGGCGACGAGCGCAGGGCGGCCTACGCCGAGGATCTCGGGCGGATCTACGCCGGCTACGTCCGCGCGCTTGATCGGGCCGGCCGCGTCGACGGTGAGCTCTACTCCTGGCGGGCGCTGGACGCGCTGCGCGCCGAGCCGGGCAGCTGGGGGCGCGACGAGGTGTTCTTCTACGGCTTTGACGAGCTGACCGCGCTCGAGCGCGACGCGGTCGAGACGCTGGCGCGGATCGTCGGCGCAGACGTGACCGTGTCGCTGACCCACGAGCCGGGACGGCTCGCACTGGCGGCCCGGGCCGAGGCAGTGCAAGAGCTCTCACAGCTCGCCGATCAGGTGGTCGAGCTGCCGGCGATCGACGAGCACTACGCGCCGACCTCGCGCGCCGCGCTGCACCACCTCGAACGCGGGCTGTTTGAGCCCGGGGCACAGCGGGTCGACCCAGGCGTCGCGGTCACGCTGCTGGAATCGGGCGGCGAACGCGCCGAGGCCGAGCTGGTCGCCGGCAACGTGCTCGCGCTGCTGGCAGACGGCTTTGCGGCGAGCGAGATCGCGGTCGTCTACCGGACGCTTGCCCGCGCGGCGCCGCTCGTCGAGGGCGTCTTTGGCCAGTATGGGATCGCGGTCGACGTCGCCTATGAGCTGCCGCTGTCGCACACGCCGCTCGGCCGTGCGCTGCGCGGAGCGGCGCGGTGCGCGCTGCTCGCCGAGCGCCACGCGCACGCGGCGGATCTGCTCGCCTTCCTGCGGGCGCCGGGGATGCTCGAGCATCCCGAGCTCGCGGACCGCCTCGAGGCCGAGCTGCGCCGTGAAGGGCTCGACAGCGCCGAGGCGGCGCGCGAGCGGCTCGGGTTCAATCTCGGCGAGCTCGACTCGCTCGCGAGCGCCACGGACCCGGCCGCCGAACTGTGCCGTCTCGCCCGTCGGCTGTTCGCCGCGCCGCACCGATCGACGGCGCCGCAGCTCGACCGCGACGAGGAGCTCGACGCCCGGGCGCTGGGGACGCTGACGCGGGCGCTGGGCGAGATCGCCGAGCTCGGGCAGCGCCCGTCGGGCGCCGAGCTGGTAGCGCTGCTCGACGAGCTGACCGTCGCCGCCGGCCGTTCGCGCGGCGACGGCGTTCTGCTGGCCGAACCGCTCGGGATCAGGGCGCGCCGCTTCCGGGCCGTGTTCGTGTGCGGGATGCAGGAGGGTGAGCTGCCGCTGCCGGCAGGCGCCGATCCGTTTCTGTCAGACGAGCGCCGCCGCGAGCTGGCCGCCGCGTCGGGCCTGCGCCTGCGCGCTCGCGACGACGCGCTTCAGCGCGAGCGCTACCTGTTCTACGCGACGGTGTCGCGCGCGACCGAACGCGTCGTGCTCAGCTACCGCAGCTCTGACGAGGAGGGCAACCTGGCGCTCGCGTCACCGTTCATCGCCGATGTCGCCGAGCTGCTGGTGCCTGAGTGGTCCGGCCGGCGCCAGCGCCGGCTGCTGTCAGACTGGTCTGGGAGCCAGCGCTGGCACCCACCGAGCGCGAGCGGGCCCGCTCGCTGGCGGCCGCCGGGGCGCCGCCCTCGGGCGAGCGCGCGGACAGCGATCGCGTCCTCACCGCGCTGGCGCTCGGCCGCCTTCGCCACACCGAGATCCTGTCGGCGGGCGCGCTCGAGGCCTACGCCGACTGCCCGGTCAAGTGGCTGGTCGACCGCGAGCTGCGGCCGGCGGCGCTGGCGCCGGACTCGGACGCGATCGCCCGCGGCAACGTCATGCACGCGGCCCTCGAGCGGGTCCTGTCCGAGCTCGGCGGCCCGCTGACGGTCGCCTCGCTGCAGACGGCGCTGGGCCTGCTGGATGTGGTGCTGGCCGAGGTTGCAGCTGACCCCAAGTCAAAGCTTAGCGTCGGCCAGCCAGAGGCCGTGCGGGTCGCGGCGCTGCGGGCGATCGAAGCCGACCTGCGGCGCTTTTTGACCCAGGAGGCCGGCGCCGACGGCGGCTGGGCGCCGCATGTGTTCGAGCAGCGGTTCGGGTTCGACGACGACTCGCTGCCGGCGCTCGAGCTCTCAGATGGCGACCAGCGAATCCTGATCCGCGGCGCGATCGACCGGCTCGACGTCGACGGCCAGGGCCACGCGATCGTGCGCGACTACAAGAGCGGCGCCTCGCGACCGGCATTTCCGGCGGCGCGCTGGGAGGCCGATCGCCAGCTCCAGGTGGCCCTCTACCTGCTCGTCGTGCGCGAGCTGACCGAGTTCGACCCGATCGGCGGCTTCTACCAGCCGCTGCGCGGGGACGACCTGCGGCCGCGGGGAGTGTTCCTCGCCGGCGCCGACGTGGGCCCCAGCGCCGTGCGCCAGGATGCCCGCGAGTCAGACGAGTTCGCGGCGCTGCTCGACGACACCGCCGCTCGCGCGGTCGCGCTCGCGACCGCGCTTCGTCGGGGGCGCTGACGCCGTGCCCGCAGACCTGCACGCGCGAAGGCTGCGCGTTTCCGGGGATCTGCCGGAGCCAATGAGGCGCTGGACGGCCGAACAGCTGCGCGCGGTCGAGCGGCGCGACGGCGACCTGCTGCTCGACGCCGGCGCCGGCAGCGGCAAGACCTCCGTTCTGGTGGAGCGCTTCGCGCTAGCCGCGATCGATGACGAGATCGACGTCTCGCGGATGCTCGCGATCACGTTCACGGAGAAGGCAGCCGCCGAGCTGCGAGACCGGATCCGGGCGCGGCTGCGTGAGCTCGGCGCCGACCAGCAGGCGCGTGCCACGGAGGGCGCGTTCATATCGACGATCCACGGCTTTTGCGTGCGGGTGCTGCGCGCCGGCGCGCTGTCGGCCGGTCTCGATCCGGGGTTCGTGGTGCTCGACCGCGACCAGTCAGAGCCGCTGGCGGCGGCGGCGTTCGAAGAGGCCCTGACGGCGCTCGCGCGCGAGCGGCCCGAAGCCGTCGACCTGATCGCCGATTACGGCCTTTACTCGCTGCGCGCCGCGATCCTGGCGGTCTACGGTCAGTTGCGTAGTCGCGGCCAACAGCATCCGCGCCTCCCTTCGCCGCCGCCTGCGCCCGGGTCCGAGTCGCGCCAGGCGCTGATCGCGGCTGTCGCTGTCGCGAGCGCCGAGCTGGGCGCGATCGCCGAGCCGAGCCCGAGAGTGCAGGACGCGATTGCGCGCGTGGCCCGCTGCGAAGCGCTGCTGTCTGTTGCTCGCGAGCCATGGCCGGCCGAGCTTGAGCGTCTACGGCTCGGCGGCAACGGCAACGCGCTCTCGACTGACGCCTGCCTCGCTTACGGCGAGGCGCTGAACCGCTATCGCATCGACTGCGCGGCGCGCGCAGCCGCTCCGGTCTGCGATCTGCTCGATGCGCTGCTGGTCGGCTTCGGGCAGCGCTACGCCGAGCGCAAGCGCGAGCTGTCGGGGGTCGACTTCGAGGACCTCGAGCTGCTCACGCGCGCGCTGCTGCGCGACGACCGCGAGCTGCGCGAGCGCTACACGGAGCGCTTCGAGCGGATCATGGTCGACGAGCTGCAGGACACCAACCGCGTTCAGCTCGAGCTGGTGGAGTCGATCGCGCGTGACAACCTGTTCACGGTCGGCGACGCCCAGCAGTCGATCTACCGCTTCCGCCATGCCGACGTGGAGCTGTTCGAGCGCCGCGGCGAACGGCTCGCCGAGTCCGGGCGGCGAGAGCGGTTGCAGATCAACTTCCGCTCGCGGCCCGAGATCCTGACGGCGCTCAACGCCGCCTTCGAGACCGCGCTCGGCGACCGCTTCCGCCCGCTGGTCGCCGGCCGCGACGCTGCACCCGCCGCGGGCGATCCGCTGGTCGAGCTGCTGCTGGTCGACAAGGGCGCCGCCTGGGAGCTCGAGGGGCTCGCGTCCCCGTGGCGGCTGGCCGAGGCGCGCGCGCTCGCGGCGCGCGTCGCCGAGCTCGTCGCGGCCGGTACGCCGCCGGGCGAGATCGTCGTCCTGCTACGAGCGACGACTGACATGCGCGCCTATGAGCGAGCGCTCGAGCGGCTCGGCCTACCGACCTATCTGATCGGCGGGCGCGGCTATTGGCTTCACCCGCAGGTGCTCGACATGACCAGCTACCTGCGCGCGCTCGCCAACCCGCGGGACGAGGAGCCCCTGTACGCGGTGCTCGCCTCGCCGCTGGTGGGTGCCTCGATCGATGCTTTGGTCGTGCTCGCGGGGGCCGCCCGGGAGCGCGGGCGCGACCCCTGGTGGGTGCTCGAGAACGCACCCGAGGACCTGGCGCCACTTCCCGAGCACGACCGCCGCGCGCTGACGGCCTTCGCCTCATGGTTCGCCGCTGAGCGCGCCGGCGTCCCGCGCCGCGGGATCGAGCGGCTGATCGAGCGCGCGCTGACGATCTCCGGCTACGACCTCGCGATCCTGGCGATGGCGGGTGGCCGCCGCCGGCTTGCCAACGTCCGCAAGCTGATGCGGCTGGGGCGCAGCTACGCGAGCGAGCACGGACCCGACCTGCGCGGCTTTCTGACCCTGGTCGCCGACCGCGAGTCCGGCCGTGCGTCCGAGTCGCGCGAGAGCGAGGCGCCGGTCGAGGGTGAGGGCCTCGACGCGATCCGGCTGATGACGATCCACCGCGCCAAGGGGCTCGAGTTCGACACCGTCTGCGTCGCCGACCTCGGCCGCTCGACCCGGCCGCCGTACGAGATCCTGCGCGTCGACGGGGAGGGGAGGCTCGGTCTGCGGCTGATCCGGGCCGGCGTCGCGGGGCGCGCGTCGGCGCTGGACTACGACGCGATCGGGGCCGCCGACCGGGAGGCCGACGAGGCCGAGGAGCGGCGGCTGTTCTACGTCGCGATGACGCGTGCCCGGGAGCGGCTGATCCTCAGCGGTGCGACCAAGTTCGACGGCTGGGCGCAAGAGCGCGGGACCGGCGGCGGCGCCGTGGGCTGGATCGCGCCGGCGTTCGTGCCCGAACTGGCCCAGCGGCTCGCCGACGGCGGAGGCGTGGTGGCGCTCGGCGGCGCGCGCGTGCGGCTGACGGTCGCGGCGCCCGGGGAGGCGGTGCAGCAGCCGGTCGCGCCGAGTTTCACCGCGCCGCCCCCAGAGGCCACTGCGGCCGCGCCGATCGCTCCGCCGCCCCGGGTACCCGCCGCAGGCCCGCCGGTCGCGACCCTCAGCTACTCGGCGCTCGGCGAGTACGCCCGCTGCGGCTACCGCTTCTACGCCGAGCGGGTGCTGCGGCTGCCCGCACTGCCGCCTGGCGCGTTCACCGGCGTGTCTTGCACGCCTGCGAGCGAGCTCGAGCGCAGCGCCGCCGACCGCGGCGTGCTGATCCACGCCTTGCTCGAGCGCATGAACTTCCGCCGGCCGCTTGCGCCGACCGCCGAGGCCGTCGCCGCGGCTGCCGCCCGGGCCGGCCTCCGAGCCCCCTCGACTGACGAGAGCTCCGAGCTGGGCGAGCTCGTCAACCGCTTCGCTGCCAGCGAGCTGTGCGATCGCCTGGCGCGCGCGACTGACACCCGCCGCGAGCAGCGGTTCGCGTTCGCGCTCACCGACGGCGTGCTGGTCAACGGCGCGATTGACGTGCTCGCTCGCGAGCGCGGTGGCCGCGTGCTGATCGTCGATTACAAGAGCGACCGGCTCGCCGGCGCCGACCCCGCGGCCGTCGTGCAGGACGCGTACGAGACCCAGCGGCTCGTCTACGCGCTCGCGGCCCTGCGTGCCGGCGCCGAGGGCGTCGAGGTCGCCCACTGCTTCCTCGAGATCCCCGAGCGGCCGGTCAGCGCGATCTTCGAACGCGCGCAGCGCCCGGAGCTAGACCGGCGCCTCGAGCTCGTCGCCGGCGGCGTGCTGCGTCGCGAGTTCGAAGTCAGCGCGGTGCCGCACCGGGCCCTGTGCGAAGGCTGCCCGGCGCGGGGCGGGCTCTGCTCGTGGCCGCTCGAGGTCACGCTCCGCGAGTCGGCCGACCGGCTCTTCTGAGATCGCCGGGATCCGCGACTAGTGGCCGAACTCGACGTCGATGTGCTCCTGCGGCGAGCGCTCCTCGACCTTCGCCAGCGCCCGCAGCGTGCGCTTGTCGGCCGGCGCTTGCGGCGGCCCGAACAGGCTCCGCGGCCACAGCCCCCGCGTCAGCACGACGTTGATCTCCGCCGCGTAGAGGGTGATCTGCGCACCGAGGTGCAGCCAGATGATCAACGCGATCACGAACCCGAACTGCGCGTAGGTCCCGTGCGAGCCCTTCAGCACGTGGCCGATGTAGTAGCCGCCGAGCGCCTGCAGGATCGTCCACGCGATCCCCGCGACGATCACCCCGGCGCGCAGCTCGCGGGTCGTCACCTCGCGCGTGGTCATCAGCCTGAACGAGGCGAAGAACAGCCCGAAGTTCAACAGCAGCGAGAACGCGATCCCGATCACCTTGACGGCCACGCTGTGGCCGAGGCCGCCGGTCACCAGTCCTGACGCGAGCGTCGCGACGATGAACAGCGCGCCGAGCGAGAACAGCAGCAGCAGCCCCCGCAGCTTGGACTGCACGAAGTTGGGGCGGTCCTTGTGCGGCACCGCCCAGACGCGGTCAAGCGCATTGCGTGCGGCCTGTGTGACGCCGAGCCCGGCCCACAGCGAGGTCGCGAGCCCGATCACGAGCGCGATCGTGCTCCCGTGCAGGGTAGTCACGTCGAGCTTCTGGCCGACGATCGGAAACTGGCCCAGCACCGAGTTGCGGATCGACTCCTGCCCGCTGGGGTCGCCCTGGAGGATGAACCCGAGCAGCGTCAGGAACACGAGCAGCAGGGGAAACAGTGAGAAGAACGCGTAGTAGGCGACCAGTGCCGCAAGGCTGCCGGCCTGGTCGTCGCCGAACTTCTTGACGACCGCGATCGGGACCGCGAACGCCTTGTGGCGTTGCTGGAAGGCGTCGAAGGCGCGCACCGGTCGCATCGCATCCATTTGGAAGTGCTACCCGGTGTCGGTCCCGAGCACGCGCCTAGTGGCGGCCGGCTGGGACACGCTGCGCTCGATCTCGAGCAGCGTGCGCTTGCGCTCCAGCCCGCCCGTGTAGCCCCCGAGCCCGCCGCCGGCGTGCAGGACGCGATGGCACGGAAGCACGATCGGCATCGGGTTCGAGCCCAGCGCGTTGCCGGCCGCGCGCGACCCGCGCGGGCTCCCGGCCGCGCTCGCGACCTGCTTGTAGCTCGACGTGGCGCCGTACGGGATCGCCGCCGTCGCCTTCAGGATCCGCCTCGCGAAGGCGCTCATCAGCTGCCAGTCGAGCGCCAGGTCGAACGTCTGCCGGTGCCCGTCGAAGTACTGCTCGAGCTCGCGGCGGGGCTCGTCGAGCCGGCGTGGCGCTGCCAGCACGCGGGGTGAGATCCGCCCGGCGATCTCCTCGAGCACATCGTCCTCTGAGTCGTGGTCGATGTAGGCGATCCGCACCAGCCCGGCCGTCGTCGACGCCAGCAGCAGCGTGCCGACGGGGGAGTCGAGGTTCGCGTAGGCCACGTCGATCAGGCCCGCGGCCGCCGCCCGCTCGGTCAGGTCCGGTGGGCTCGACCGCGCCGCGCTCGCCGCGCGCGCCAGCCGGCGTTCCAGTGACGCCTGTCCTGTCATTGCGTGTATTCCTTTCTCAGTCGCTTCAGACCCTCGTGCACATTGCGTCGCGCGGCCTCCTCGCTCGTATCCATCACGGACGCGATCTCCGCGTAGCCCGCGTCAGTGACGAACCGCAGGGCGAGCGCGGTGCGCTGCTTGCTCGGCAGCGTCGCGACCCGCGCCCAGATGTCCGAGTCGTGTTCATGATCGGCCTCGAATGCGGCGACGTCGCCCTCCAGCTCCTCGCTGCCGCCGACCGGCAGCGCCCGGCGCGCCCGGGCCCGGACGTGGTCGATCGCCTTGCGGTGGGCGATCGTCAGCAGCCAGCTGCGCAGGTTCGACGCGTCGCGGAGCCGCGGGTACGCGCGCAGCGCCGCCAGCCACGTCTCCTGGTAGCAGTCGTCGGCGTCGACCCGACCGACGCTTGCGATCAGGAACCGATGCACGTCGGCACCGTAGGAGTCGAGCAGCGCCTGAAACGGGGGCAGTCGCACACGAGATGGAACGCGCCGCTGGGCCATGTGCGTGAGATCTTCGCGCCGGGTCGACCTGTCCGCGAGTGGCAAGACCGCACTCAGGGCTTGCCAGCTCTCGCCGTGCGGTATACAAAGCTTCTAATGGCACGCGCAATCTGGAGCGGCGCGATCAGCTTCGGGCTCGTCAACGTGCCCGTCAAGCTCTACAGCGCCACCTCACCCAAGTCAGTTCGCTTTCATCAGCTGTCAAGCAAGACCGGCGCTCGGATTCGGCAGAAGCGGGTCGACCCGTCGACCGGCGAGGAGGTCCCGTTCGAGGAGATCGTCAAGGGCTACGAGCTAAGCCCCGACCGCTATGTGCTGATCGAGCCTGAGGAGCTCGACGCGCTCGATCCCAAGGCGACGAAGACGATCGACATCGAGGAGTTCGTCGATCTCAACGAGATCGATCCGATCTACTACGACCACTCCTACTACCTCGCGCCGACGACCGGCGGCGCCAAGGCCTACCGGCTGCTGCTCGACGCGATGCGCGAGGCCGGCAAGGTCGCGATCGGGCGGATCGTGATCCGCTCAAAGCAGCAGCTGTGCGCGCTGCGCCCCGCAGACGACGTGATGACGCTCTCGACGATGCTGTTCGGCGACGAGGTGCTGGCGCCAGACCGGATCGATGAGCTCGACGCCCTCGGCGAGGCCGAGGCCTCAGATCGCGAGCTGAAGATGGCCCAGCAGCTGATCGACTCGCTGTCGGCCGAGTTCGACCCCTCGAAGTTCCGTGACGACTACCGCGACCGGGTGCTCGATCTGATCGAGCGCAAGGCCGCCGGCGAGGAGATCGCGGTCCAGCCCGAGGCCGAGGACACCGGCCCGGCACCCGACCTGATGGCCGCGCTCGAGGCCAGCCTGGCCGAGGTCCGCAGCGGTGACTCCGACGAAGCCAAGTCATCGGGGGCGGGCGCCGGCCTCCAGGCCGGCCCCCAAGCCGGCCGCCAAGGAGCGCAAACGCGCCTCCTCGAGCAAGGGCCCGGGTTCGAAGAACGGCTCGGGCTCGGCCGGCTCCGGCGCGGGCTCCGGCTCGAAGTCGCGCGCGAAGGCCAAGAGCTGAGATCGGCTAGGGCGTTGGATCTCGTGGTGGCTATAGCAACCACGAGACCACACCTCCGGCTTGGAGGTCGCGCGCAGCGTCAGACGTGACCTCGAGCGTCTCAGCCGTCCGCTGGTAGCCTTTGTCACCAGCCTCACCGTGCCCATCTCTCCCTCAGCAGTAGGGCGCCATACATTCCATGTACCGCACCGCTCCACCCGGGGCCACCGGCCTCTACCACCCCGCGCACGAGCACGACGCCTGTGGAATCGCGCTGGTCGCCAAGCTGTGGGGCGAGGCCACGCACGCGGTCGTCGAGAAGGCGCTCGACGCGCTCGAAAACCTCGAGCACCGCGGCGCTGAGGGCGCCGACCCCAACACCGGCGACGGCGCCGGAATCCTGATCCAGATCCCGGACGCGTTCATGCGCGGAGCGGTCGCCGGGATCGAGCTGCCGGCCGCGGGCCGCTACGGCGTCGGCGTCTGCTACCTGCCGACCGACCCCGAGCGGCGGCTGCTGATCGAGCAGCTGATCGAGGAGACGATCGCCGCCGAGGGCCAGCGCGTGCTGTGGTGGCGAGACGTCCCGGTCGACGACCGGTTCGTCGGCGAGACCGCGCGGCTGTCGGCGCCCGTGATCAGGCAGCTGCTGGTCGCGGCGTCGGACGAGATCGAGGACCAGGGCGCGTTCGAGCGCAAGCTGTACGTGATCCGCCGTGTTATCGAGCGCGTAGCCGGCGCCGAGCTCTCGGTCGCGAGCTTCTCGAGCCGGACGATGGTCTACAAGGGGATGCTGACCGCGCCGCAGCTGCCGCGCTACTTCCCTGACCTGCGCGATCCCAGGGTCGCGTCGCGGCTCGCGCTCGTGCACTCGCGCTTTTCGACCAACACGTTCCCGAGCTGGGAGCTCGCGCACCCCTACCGGATGATCGCCCACAACGGCGAGGTCAACACGCTTCGCGGCAACGTCAACTGGATGCGCGCGCGGGAGTCGCAGCTCGCCTCCGAGCTGTTCGGCGAGGACCTGCAGAAGGTGCTTCCGGTCGTGCGCGACGGCGGTTCTGATTCGGCCGTGTTCGACAACGTGCTCGAGCTGCTCGTGCTGAGCGGGCGCTCGGTGCCGCACGCGGTGATGATGATGGTCCCCGAGGCCTACCGCACGCGCCGTGATCTCGACCCCGATGTCAAGGGCTTCTACGACTTTCACTCGTGCCTGATCGAGCCCTGGGACGGCCCGGCGGCGATCGTCTTCACGGACGGCCGGCTCGCCGGGGCGGTGCTGGACCGCAACGGATTGCGCCCCGGACGCTGGATCCAGGACACCGAGGGCTACGTCGTGCTTGCGTCGGAGGCCGGCGTGATGACGGTCGCCCCCGAGCACGTCCAGCGCAAGGGCCGCCTGGCGCCCGGCAAGCTGTTCCTACTCGACCTCGAGGAGGGGCAGATCGTCGAGGACGAAGAGATCAAGCGCCGGGTCGCGCGACGCAAGCCATACGGCGAGTGGTACGAGCGCTCGGTCGTCCACATCAACGATCTGCCGGACCGATCCCCGCGCGCGCCGCGCGTCGAGCCGCTGCGCGCCAAGCAGCTCGCGTTCGGCTACTCGCAGGAAGACCTCAGGATGATCATCGCGCCGATGGCGGTCAACGGCGAGGAGCCGGTCGCCAGCATGGGCAACGATGCCGCGCTGGCGATCCTCTCCGAGCGCCAGCCGCCGCTGTTCAGCTACTTCAAGCAGCTGTTCGCGCAGGTCACCAACCCGCCGGTCGACCCGATCCGCGAGAGCGTCGTGATGAGTCTGCAGACCGGCATCGGCGCCGAGCTCAATCTGCTCTCCGAGTCGCCCGAGCAGGCCCACCAGCTGGTCATGGACCAGCCGATCCTGCGCAACCACGAGCTCGAGAAGGTGCGTCAGGTCTCGCATGAGATCTTCGACGCCGCGACGCTCGACATCACCTGGCCGATCGAGGACGGGGCCGAGGGGATGCCCCGGCGGCTGCAGGCGCTCTGCGAGGAAGCCTCCAGCCAGGTCGCCCACGGAGCCAACATCCTGATCCTGTCGGACCGCAACCTCGGCGCCGAGCGCGTCGCGATGCCGTCCCTGCTCGCGGTCGCCGCGGTCCATCATCACCTGGTCCGTGCCGGGACGCGGCTGCGCACCGGGCTCGTGATCGAATCCGGCGAGCCGCGTGACATCCACCACATGGCGACCCTGATCGGCTACGGGGCGTCGGCGATCAACCCGTACCTGATGTTCGAGTCTCTCGACGAGCTCGCCGACCGCTCGCTGCTGCCCACTGACCTCGGGCGCGAGGAGGCCGAGGAGCGGATCGTCAAGGCGATCGGCAAGGGACTGCTCAAGACGATCTCGAAGATGGGGATCTCGACGATCCAGTCCTACTGCGGCGCGCAGATCTTCGAAGCCGTGGGGCTTGACCGCGAGCTGATCGAGCGCCACTTCACCGGCACCGCGTCGCGGATCGCCGGCATCGGCCTGCATGTGCTCGCGACCGAGGCACTCGAGCGCCACTTCCGCGCCTACCCGCGGACCGGCCGCGACCTGCTGCCGGTCGGCGGCGTCCTTCAATGGCGCCGCGACGGCGAGGTGCACATCTGGAACCCGGACACGATCGCTTCGCTGCAGCACGCGGTCCGCGCCAGCGCCGAGCCCGAGATCGCGGCGCTGCGCGACCCGCAGCAGACCTACGACGAGTTCGCTCGCCAGGTCAACGAAGAGTCGACCCGCCGCGCGGCGCTGCGCGGCCTGATGAAGCTGCGGTTCGCGGCCGAGCCGGTCCCGCTGGACGAGGTGGAGCCGGCAACCGAGATCGTCAAGCGCTTCAGCACCGGCGCGATGAGCCTCGGGTCGCTGTCACGCGAGGCGCACGAGACGATGGCGATCGCGATGAACAGGCTGGGCGCAAAGTCCAACACCGGCGAGGGCGGAGAGGACCCCTCCCGCTACAAGCCCGACGACAACGGCGACCTGCGTCGCTCCGCGATCAAGCAGGTCGCCTCCGGGCGCTTCGGGGTGACGATCGACTATCTCGTCAACGCCGACCAGCTCCAGATCAAGATGGCCCAGGGCGCCAAGCCGGGAGAGGGCGGCCAACTCCCCGGCCACAAGGTCGACGACTACATCGCCAAGATCCGCAACTCGACCCCGGGCGTCGGCCTGATCTCGCCGCCGCCGCATCACGACATCTACTCGATCGAGGACCTCAAGCAGCTGATCTACGACCTGCGGTGCGCAAACCCGGAGGCGTCAGTGTCAGTCAAGCTCGTCTCCGAGGTGGGGGTCGGCACGGTCGCGGCCGGCGTCGCGAAGGCCAACGCCGATCACGTCACGATCGCCGGCCACGACGGGGGCACGGGTGCGTCACCGCAGTCGTCGGTTCAGGCGGCCGGGGTGCCATGGGAGATCGGCCTCGCTGAGACCCAGCAGACGCTGCTGCTCAATGACCTGCGCTCTCGGATCTCAGTCGAGGTCGACGGCCAGATCAAGACCGGCCACGACGTTGTGATCGGCGCCCTGCTGGGGGCCGACGAGTTCGGCTTCTCGACCGCGCCGCTGATCGCGATGGGCTGCATCATGATGCGCGTCTGTCACCTGAACACCTGCCCGGTCGGGATCGCCACCCAGGATCCCGAGCTGCGCGCCCGCTTCCGCGGCACGCCTGACCACGTGACGGCATATCTGATGTTCATCGCCGAGGAGGTCCGCGGGCTGATGGCCCGGCTCGGCGTGCGGCGCTTCGAGCAGCTGATCGGCCACACCGAGCTGCTCGAGACCGACGAGGCGATCGACCACTGGAAGTCGCGCGGCGTTGACCTCTCGATGGTCCTCGCGATGCCTGACCTGCCGCCCGACACGTCGCGCTCACGCTCCCGGCCCCAGGTACCGGTGCTCGACGACGCGCTCGACTGGGAGCTCGTCCAGGTCTGCAACCCGGCGCTCAGCGACGGCGAGCAGGTGCGCCACGGCCCGGTGCCGCTGCGTAACGTCAACCGCACCGTCGGCGGCATCCTGTCTGGCGAGATCGCTCGCCGCCACGGAGCGCGGGGCCTGCCCGAGGGGACGATCGAGATCTCGTTCTCGGGCTCGGGCGGCCAGAGCTTCGCCGCCTGGCTGGCGCCCGGCGTGACGTTTTCGCTGCGCGGCGAGACCAACGACTACGCCGGCAAGGGGCTGTCAGGCGGGATCGTCTCGATCCGCCCGCCCGAGTCGGCGCTGTTCCGCGCCGAGGAGAACACGATCGTCGGCAATACCGTGCTGTACGGCGCGACCGCCGGGCGTGCCTTCTTCCGCGGCCTGGCGGGCGAGCGCTTCGCGGTCCGCAACTCGGGCGCCAAGGCGGTCGTCGAGGGCGTCGGCGACCACGGCTGTGAATACATGACTGGCGGCCGGGTCGTGATCCTCGGTCCGACGGGGCGCAACTTCGCCGCCGGTATGAGCGGCGGGGTCGCCTATGTCTACGACAAGGACCGCCGCTTCGAGCGCCGGTGCAACCTCGAGCTCGTCGACCTCGAGTCCCTGACCGAAGCCGACGATGAAGAGGTCAAGGCGCTGATCTCCGAGCACGCGCAGCGGACCGGCTCGCTGGTCGCGCGCAACGTGCTCGCCTCGTGGGAGCGGACCCGCGAGCGGATCGTCAAGGTGATGCCGCGCGACTACCGGCGGGTACTCGAGGAGCGCGCCGAGCGCGACGCGGGGGCGGCGGTCAGCGCCTGAGCGCCCGGTGGGCGGCGGTCAGCGCCTGAGCGCCCGGTGGGCGCCGGTCAGCGCCTGAGCGCGCCCGCGACCGTGCCCCGGTCGCCCGCCACGCGGATCAGCACCGTCGCCCACGTGCGGTACGGGCGCCAGTTCTCGGCCAGCGCGCGCAGCCACTCGAGCGTCGGCTCGCCGGCGAGCCCGTAGAAGCGCGCCGCGTGCTCGAGCAGCTTGGGCTCGGGCGTCTGCAGCAGCGCATCGGCGAAGCCGCTGCCGCGAACGACGATCAGCCCCGCGAAGAACGGACCGATTCCGTCGAGCTTCTGGACATGTTCGAGCGCCCGCTCGGGCCCCATCTCGTGCAGCAGCTCGATGTCGAGCTCGCCCGCGAGCGCCGCCTCGGCGACGCTGCGCAGCCGCGTCAGCTTCTCGAAGTTGAGCCCGGGGAACCGGTCGCCGAGCTGCGTCAGGTGGATCGGCTGCGGGAACGCGTGCAGCGTCTCGCCCTCGAGCTCGAAGCTGTCGCCGAGCTGGAGCGCCAGCTCCTCGCGCACGAGCCGGCCCTGGGCCGCGGGCCGGCGGGCCGAGATGATCGACCAAGCCGCCGCCTCATACGGCGAGTAGAAGAGGACCGGGCGCTGTCCGGGGTGCGCGCGCTGCAGCTCTCCGATCACCGGATCGCGGTCGGCGAGCTCCAGAAAGCCGCTGCCGTCGTGGTCAAGCGAGACCACGCGCGCCACCTGTGCCAGGGCGGCCTGCGGCCGGCGCCCCGTCGCGCAGCGTCAGCTCAACACTCACCGGGCCGTGCGGCTCGTGCGGCTGGCGCAGCACCGCACCCGCGTAGCCCCGGCCGCCGTCGACCGCGAATGCGAGCCGCAGCACTGCGCCGCCGGCGCCCTCGGTCGGCCCGAAGCCGAACGCCGCAGCGGCGCGCAGCGAGAACTCCCCTGAGACCCGGAGCTCGGCCGTCTGGTGCTCGACGTCTGGCACTGATGGGCAAATGTATGGAACCCGCCATCGCGTTGGTAGCCTCCGGCGACCGATGGGCGAGCTCGGCGCATTCCTGAAGGTTCACCGGGTCGGCTTCGAGAAGCGCGACCCCGCCGCGCGCGTGGGCGACTACGAGCGTTACTTCGGCGTGCAGCCCGAGTCCGAGCTGCGCCGCCAGGGCGCGCGGTGCATGGACTGCGGTGTGCCGTTCTGTCACGAGGGCTGCCCGCTGGGCAACCTGATCCCCGACTGGAATGACCTCGTCTACCGGGACAAGTGGCGCGACGCGATCGACCAGCTCCACAGCACCAACAACTTCCCGGAGTTCACCGGCCTGATCTGTCCCGCGCCGTGCGAGTCGGCGTGCGTGCTGGCGATCAACGACGACCCGGTGACGATCGAGCAGATCGAGCTGGCGATCGTCGAGCGCGCGTTCGCCGAGGGCTGGATCGTGCCCGAGCCGCCATCGAGGCGATCGGGGCGGACGGTCGCCGTCGTAGGTGCCGGTCCCGCTGGGCTGGCGGTCGCGGCCGAGCTGAACCGCTGTGGTCACTCGGTCACGATCTACGAGCGCGACGAGGCGGCCGGCGGCCTGCTCCGCTTTGGGGTCCCGGACGCCAAGCTCGAGAAGTCGATCATCGATCGCCGCCTCGCGCTCCTTGAGCAGGAGGGGATCGAATTTGTCTACAACATCGAGATCGGTCGCGACATCACCGCCGCCGAGCTCCAGGAGCGCTATGACGCGGTCGTGGTCGCGATCGGCTCGCGCGTCGCGCGCGACCTCGAAACGCCGGGCCGCGAACTCACCGGCATTCACTCGGCGATGGACTATCTCTACCAGCGCAATCGCTGGGTCGCCGCCCGCCAGGGGCGGGCCGCCCGCGCGCCGGCGCCCGGGACCGAGATCACCGCCCACGGCAAGAAGGTGATCGTGATCGGCGGCGGCGACACCGGCATGGACTGCATCTCCAACTCGCATCGCGAGCACGCCGAGAGCGTGATCATGCTCGACGTCTACGCCGAGCTGCCCGCCGGCGAGGACCCCCGCCACCCGTGGCCGCTGCCCCCCAAGCGCACTGACAGCACATACGCGCTGGACGAGGGCGGCAAGCGACGCTGGGGGACCGAGGTGACCGGCTTCGGCGGCCGCGACGGCGCGCTGAGCCATGTGTATGCCCGCAAGGTGACCGGGATCTCGTCACGTGACCTGACTCCCGTTCCCGGCAGCGAGTTCGTGCTCGAGGCCGACCTAGCGCTGCTCGCGATCGGTTTCGAGCACCCCGAGCACGAAGGGCTCGTCCGCGAGCTCGGGCTCGAACTCGACCGCCGCGGCAACATCCGCACCGAGATGACCTACCGCACGTCGGTGGGCCGGGTGTACGCGTGCGGCGATGCCCGGATCGGGCAGTCGCTGGTCGTGACCGCGATCGCCGAGGGGCGCAAGTGCGCTCGGATTGTCAACGCCGACCTCGGCGGTAGCCCGATGGACGCCGACCGCGAGATGCTCGCCGTGGGTGCGTGGAGCGGAGAGGCCGACCACACGCTGCGCCACGAGGCCGAAGCCGCGGGGACCGTGCGCCCTGGCGAAGAGTTCTTCAGCGGCCCGGCGACGCGCGGAAAATCCCCGCTCTAAGGGTGCGTTTAAGATTGCTTCCGGACGATTGCGCGGGCTTACGCTGCCGTGCTAGGCTAGCCAGCACACTCGGATTTGAAGTTTGATTCGGTTTTTTTGGGGCATTCAGGTTTAGGCGAAGCTTGGGACGGGGAAACTCGCCCATGTCGGTCAGGGAACTGCGCCCCCACTTCCCTGGCTCTCCGGGGGGCCCAGATGGATCTGGGCCCCCCGGACCTCTTTAAGCAGCCGGTCTGGGTCTGAGTCGCTAGGCCCGGGTCCGCCGACTGCCGGTTATGCGACCGTGTGTAGATGCCCACGGGAGCTGCCGTAGCCGCCTCGCACCAGCACGGGTGCAGCTCGGTTGGCTGCACGGTCAGCAGCCTGTTCAGCTCGGCGGGGACGTTCTTCTCGCAGCTCGAGAGCCTCGGCTGGTTCTGGCTGCTGGTGGGGATGCTGCTGTACGCGCTCTATCTGCTGCTGCGCTCGCGCGCGCTGTGGGGCGCGGTCCAGACCGCCTACCCCGACGTCCGCGTGCGATGGCGCGATATCTGGGGCGCATACATGGTGGGCTATGCGATCAACAACGTCTTCCCGCTCGGGGGCGGCAACGTCGCTCAGCTGTTCCTGACCCGGGTCGCGATCGCGGATTCCAGCTATCCGACGATCGCGGCCGCGCTCTCCACCGGCGTGATCTTCGACTGGTTCATGGGCCTGCTGGTGATCGCCTTCGCGTTCACCCAGGGGGTGTTCCCGAAGCCGCCGGACTTCTCCAAGCTGCCGGCGTTCGACATCAGCTTCTTCGCCTCCAACATGCGCTTCACCCTGTTCGTCGTGACGCTGCTCGGGATCCTGTTCGTGCTCAGCTTCGCGCTGCTGTCGGCGCGCGTGAAGGCCTTCTGGCAGCGGATTCGGCAGGGGCTTGCGATCCTGCGGGACCGTGACGCGTACAAGCGCAAGATGGCCAGCTGGCAGTTCGCGAGCTGGATCGCGCGCTTCTTCTCCTACTGGGCGCTGCTCGACGCGTTCCACATCGGCGGCTCGGTCCGCAACGCGCTGCTGGTGCTCGCGGTCCAGGTCGTCGCGTCAGTGTTCCCGTTCACGCCCGGCGGCGCCGGCGTTCAGCAGGCGCTGCTGTTGGCGATCTTCGCCCACAACCCCGAGATCGCCACGTTCTCTGTCGGCCAGCAGATCGCGACCGCGGTGCTCACGTCCGCACTAGGGTTTGCTGCACTGGTGCTGATCTTCCGCTTCAAGAGCTTCCGTGAGGTGATCGCGCGTGGGCGCGAGCACCGCCGCAGCGAGGCCATCGCCGGCGGGGCCGTCGCCGGCGAGGCGGTCGCCGGCGAGGCGGTCGCCGGCGAGGCGGTCCCGGCGGCCTGAGACCGAGGGAAAGCCTGAGTGCCGACCTTCTGCAGACATAGCCGTCTGATCCAGAACTGCCCGATCTGCGCGCGCGAGCAGAACATCGAGCTGCGCCCGGTGGTCTCCTCGAGCGCCCCGAAGAGCTCGCTGCCAGCGTCCGGCCGGCGAGCTCGGCGCAGCGCGCGCCCGCTCGCGGACTTCTCGGGGCTCGGCCGCCCGCGCGCGACGCCCGGCCTGACGGTCCGCAGGCTCGAGCGCGGCGCCGAGGACGGCTACCACTCGCAGCTCGTGCCAGGGCTGAAGTCGAGCGCCGACGCCGAGCGGCTGGCGGACGAGCTCGCGTTCGCGCCGCGCGGCTGGCGCGGCTCGCGACCAGCCCGCCGGGCCTGTTCGCCGAGGTCGCCGACGGCGGTGTCGACATCGAGGAGCGCAGCTGGCTCGCGCTCCAGATCGCGTATCTGGGCCCGCTTGAAGGCGATCAGCCGTTTGCGGCGATCGAGCGCGGCCGCACGACCTGGCATCAGGCGAGGTGCCGTCGCTCGACGGGCTCGAGCTCGGGCCCCGCACCTCGCACGAGCCCGGCCGCGGCACCCGCACGCTGGACGCGTACCGGGCCTGGGCGGCGCGCGCCGGCTCGCAGGCGGCGGCGTTCACCGGCGACGCGGGGTGGACGCCCGAGCGCCGCTTCGCGCGGGTGTTCGAGCGGCTGGCGCTCCCCGGCCTGCACCGCGGCGCCCGGTTTGACCTGCTGGCCTCGCTCGGGCGCCTCGGCGTGTTCGAGCTGTCCGCCGGTTCGCTGTTCCTCGGCGGCACGACGAGGTCACGATCGCCGCAAAGCGGCTGCTCGGGATCGGCGACCCGATGCTGCTTGACCGCCGCGCGGTCGATCTGGCCGCCGCCTGCGGGCTGCCGCTCGAGGCGCTCGACGTCGGCTTCTACAACTGGGGGCGCGGCTCGCGGGCGGCGCTCGGGATGGAGCCTTCGCTCGAGCCCGAGCCGGCGGCGTCGCGGCGCCCGGGCGGCGCTCGGGCTCTGACCGCGCTGGGGCTCGCGCCGTAGCTGAGCGCCACCCGGGCTGAGCCGTCGTCACGCGGTCCGGCTCCGTCCGGGGCAGGGCCTACCTTCCCGCTCGTCCGTATACGCGAGCTGGAGCCTCCATGTCTCTCTGCTTCATCGAACCGCAGAACGCCATCCGGGTGATCGCCGACTCGGTGGGCCGCGAAGCACGCCGTCAGATCCTCGGCGAGGTGGTGCGCGCGTGGGTGGACGAGATCCCCGAGTCGGAGCTCGACTCCCATTACGCCAAGGCGGTCGCCGATCTTGACGAGCACGACCTCTCGCTGCTGGCCGCCTGGCACGCCTCGCTCGAGGTCGGCCATCCGGTGCCGAGCAAGGAGTTCCTCGTCAACGTGTTCCCGTCGCTGGGCGACAACCGGCGCGAAGCGCTGAAGATCGCGGCGGGTTTCCGCGGCGAGGAGGCGTTCGACGCCGGCGTCGGTGAGGAGCAGGCGTTCGACACCGTGCTGCCATGGCTGTCGGAGGAGCGCTGCACGGCGCTCGCCGCCGAGTGCCTAGAGCTGTACTGCTGGGATCGGCTGGGCGTCGAGAACTAGCGCCGCTCCGGAAACCAGGAGACCCACTTACCGCCGCGAGAAGGTCACGAGCGCCGCGCTTGCGGCAGGGACCTGGATCGAGAACGCTCCGCCGCTCTCACCGACCGTCTGGCTACGCGTCGCCGGTAGCTGCCCGGTGTAGGTGTGCGGGCCGAAGCTGGCGCCGCCGATCGTCACGCGGCCGCGCGCCCAGGCGCTGGGCGCCTGCATCCGCAGCACGCTCGCGGTCGTGCTCGAGCCGGCCGGGGCGTTGAGCCCGACCGTCGCGCGGCGGGTCATGCTCTCGTTGACCACCACCGCCTGGACCTGGCCGTCAGGAGCCCGCGTCGCCCAGACGCTCAGCCCTGGCCCGCGGTGACCGCCGTAGACCTTCAACAGCCGCGAGCCCGGCGCCGCCGCCCGCGCGAACATCTCGAGCCCGTAGTAGACCGGCGCGACTGCGGCGCTCCAGCGGCCGCCGGCGTGGCTGAAGGCGAACAGCTGGTAGGCCGAGTGCGGAAGCGTGTGCAGGTTGACCCCGTCGACGCCGTCGCGCGCGAGCGCGAACAGCGCGTCGAGCACCCAGAGCCCTGACGCGAACGTGTCACTGACGCCGGCCTTGCCGCGGCAGGCGACCGAGTTGAGCTCGTCGATCCGCAGCGCGCGGCCCGCGGCGTGCGCGACCGAGACGTACGGGCGGACCCCCGCCGCCAGGCCGCTGGTCGCGTAGCTGGAAAGCAGATGGGCGATGGTTGGGTACTGCGGCGAGCCCGTGCCGACATAGCAGTTGCGCAGCGGGTAGCGGTGGATCGTGAGGATCTTCAGCTGAGGCTCTGAGGCCAGCAAGCTCGACAGGGTGGCAGTGAACCAGCCGGGCGCCGGGTTCGGGCCTGCGGCGAGCGCCGGCCCGGCTAGCCGCGCCGGTGGCAGCTGCGTCGCGATCGAGCGGAGCTCGCGCAAGTACTCCGGGTAGGCGTATCCGCGCGGGCGCGTCAGGACCGGGCCGCCCGTGGGCGTGTGGTAGGCGGCGATCACGTCGTAGACATTGGGCTCGTTGCCGATCTCGAACGCTTCCAGCGAGCTGCCGAATGCCTGCTCGTCGGCGCGCGCTTCGGCGGCCGCGAGCGCCGGCTGGTCGGCGCCCAGGTTGATCCCGGCGATCACCTTCGCGCCGAGCTCGTGGACCAGCTGCGCGGTGGTGGCAAACCAGGCCGGGGTCAGCTGGTAGGTGACCTGCGGGGGAGGCTTGACGTTCGGGGTCGGCACCCAGGATGCGTCAGTGCTGTCACCGCCGATCCTGATCACCGGCGCCGCGCCGGGCGTCAGGTTGCGGATCAGCTGGACGAGTACCGGGTTGACCTGCGCCGGGTCAGGGCCGGTATAGGCGCGAATCGCCTGGAACTCGATCGATAACCCGAGAAAGCCGGCCGGGATCGGACGGCCGACGGGACCGCCGATCGTGAGCGCGAACCGTGGTCGAACCGCCGCCGATGGCGCCGTCGGATTGACGCCGCCGCGCGTTCCGTCGCGGGGGTCGCCGTTGCCGTGGCTGGCAAGGACGACCGCCGCGGCCACGGCGGCGATCATCGCCGACGCCCCGATCAGCCCCAGACGCATCGTCCGGCCCAGCGCTCAGCCCTCCCGGCTCGAGCCGTTGGAGGCGCCGGCGAGGATCGCCTCGACATCCGCGATCGCCTGCTCGCTTGACCGGAAGTGGACCGCGTGCATCCCGAGGTCACGCGCCGCGTCGCAGTTGATCTCGATGTCGTCGATCATCACCGCGCTGGGCGCCGCGACCGCGAGCCGTTCGAGCGTCAGCTCGTAGATCCGGCGCTCCGGCTTGCGCGTACCGACGAACGCCGAATCGACCACCACCTCGAACAGTTCGTCGACCGGCAGCATCGGCCGCCAGAGCGGCTCCCACTCGCGCACGTTGTTGGTGCACAGCGCGAGCCTGTAGCCGCGCCCTCGCAGCTCGCGCAGGTACTCGATCAGCGACTCGTTGGGATCGAGGTTGGCGAAATAGCGTTCGCCGAACCCGGACAGCTCCACCGGCCTGCCCACCTGCTCGGTCAGCGCCTGAGCGAGTGACCCGAGGAAGTCCGCTTCGCTAAGCCGTCCGCTCTCGAGCTCGTACAGGGGGTTGGCTCCCAGCTTCACCGCGACCGCGGCGACCGCGATGCCGAGTTGCTGCGCGGTGACCCCCGAGTACTCGTAGAAGGCGTCGAACGAGCCCGCCAGCGGCGATGTGAGCACGCCCCCGAAGTCGCTGATAACCGCCTCGATGCCCGCCATCGATTCAGCTCACTGCAGCTGCGCCAGCAGGTATACGCCTGTCCCGTCAATGCCCCGGGTGTGACATAGCAGCGGCGTCACTTCCAGCCGCAGCCCGTCGCTGAGCGCGGCGGCCGTGGCTCCCCGCGCTTCGGCCGCCGCCCGGCGCAGAAACTGCTCCTCGCCCTCGCCGATCCAGAGCTCGACGCTGGCGCGGGTGGGTTGCCCGCCGGCGTCGAAGGTCGTAGACAGCCGCGGATCATCGACCGCGAGTACGCCATCGGGCTCGACAACGGTCGCGGCGACGAGGTCGTCGGCGTGGCCCTTGCTCCCCGCGCGACGCAGCGCCAGCACCGCGAGCCCGTGGTCGACGTCGAACCAGCCCGCGAGGCCGCGCAGCGAGCCAAGCCGCCGCAGGTCGAGGTCAGCGCCGGTGTTGCGGTTGCCGAGGCATTCGACCGTCCGTTCGTGGCCGGCGACCGTGAGCGTGCCCGAGACGTGACAGAGCTCGCCGGTTATCTGCTGCTCGCGTGCGGCCTGTCCGTCGGCGCCGTCACCGGCTCTGACTGACAGCTCCACGCCTTCCCCGGACAGCCGCCAGGGACCGTCGTCGCCGGTGATCGAGAGCTCGCTCGCCGAGCCCGGGCCGTCAGGTGTCGCGAACGCGATCGCCGGGTGGCCGGCATCGACCGCCGCGCCCCACACGTCACCTTCGAGGTCGCCGAACGAGACGACCCGCAGCCCTGGCGGCGCGGTCGCCGTCATCGATGAAGCTGCGCGCTGTCGACCTCGGTCGCGGTCGAGTCGACGTCGTAGGACCGCGAAGCGCCGCCCCATCGGGTCGCCTGCAGGACAAAGCGGCTCTGGAAGTTGCGGGCGACGATGCCGCGCGCGAGTGCGCGGGTCGGCGTCAGCAGCAGCATCAGGCCGATTACGTCCGTGATGAAGCCGGGCACGATCAGCAGCGCGCCGCCCACGAGCACCAGCGCGCCGTCGAGCGCTTCACGACCCGGGGCTCGTCCGGCGGCCGTCGCGGCGCTCAGGCGCCGCCAGGCGGCGCGGCCTTGGGACTTGGCCAGCCAGAAGCCGAGCGGCACGCTTACGATCAGCAACGCGATCGTCGCCAGTACGCCGATCGCCTCGGCGACCTTGATCGCGACGAACAGTTCAGCGATCGGCCAGATGATCAGCAACAGCAACGCGAACATGCTTCTAAGGCTAGACGGTCGCCGGAGGTGGAGAGCGCTGACCGCGAGCGTCCGGCGCGGCGTCGACGCGGGCTAGGCGAGTGCGGTCGCCGACGCCTCGATTCGGACACCCGCGAGGCGATGCAGGCCGACCATCTCGATCAGCGTCTGGATCTGCGGCTGGGCTCCGAACAGGAGGATCGTGCGGCCGTGCGTGCGCAGACGGCGGGCGACCATCGCGAAGTCGAGCATCAGCGACGGGTCGGCGAACGCAAGCTCGCGCAGATCGACGATTAAGTCCGCCTGTGCACGGATCGCACGAATCAAGGCCTTTCTTCGGGGGCCCTGCGTGCTTCGGTCCTCGTCACCACTGCAGCGAAGCGTCGGTGGCTTGTCCTCGAAGTCGACGATGGCGGAAAGCTATCCAAATGACCGGTCGGATCACAAGCCTTGGTGGCCGAATCGTAGGATTATTTAACGAACGTTCAGGATTCGCGCGTCCCGAGCCGTCGATCACCTAATCGCTACCTGCGTAAACTCGTCGTCATGGCAACTGTTGAAGATGTGACCGAAGCTCTGCGAGACGTGATCGACCCCGAGCTGGGGCTTGATTTCGTCGAGCTCGGCCTGATCTACGACGTCGAGGTCGACAGCGGCTCGGTCCGCGTCACCTACACGCTCACGAGTCCGGGCTGCCCGATCGGGCCGCAGGTGTCAGAGCAGATCGAGGAGTTCGTGGGTGAGCTCGACGGCGTCGACGAGGTCCACCCGACGATGACCTTCTCGCCGCCCTGGACGCCGGAGCTGATGAGCGAAGACGCGAAGTTCGCGCTCGGGTTCTAGGCGCCGCCTCGCCGCAACTCGCGACTGAGGTCGATCGCGCGGATGTCGTGCTCGCTGGGCAGCTTGTCGAGCACCTGCGAGACGACGCCCTTGACGTCGTGCTGTTCGCGCCCGAGATCGTCGAACAACGACTTGAGCGCGGTGTGCACGATCTTCAGCTGGGCTGCGGTCAGCTCGAGCCGGTAGGCGATCTCGTCAGGCTTGATCAGGTCGTCGTCCATGGCGGTCCTTTGGTGTTCTCGGAGGCTGCTCAGGAGTCTGAGCGCTTGCGCGCCGGACGGCTGCCACGCTGACGTTTGGCGCGCATGTCGGCGGCGGGGCCGTGCTTGGCCCGGCCATGGGCGGAGGGGATGATCGGAGCCGGGCCGCCGTTGCTGTGCGGGCCGGAGTCGGACTTTGAGTCGTTGCCCGGCGCTGGCGGTCTGGAGGATTTCTTCGGAGCGGCCTGCGACTTGGCGGCGGCCTTTGCCGGCTTGCCCTTGCGTTTGTCAGATCCACCGCGGGCGGTCGTCAACAGCTCGTCGAGCGAGATCGCGATCCCCTCGGCGATCACGTCGATGTCGGGCAGCGCGTCGAAGTCGCCCAGCAGCCCGAAATCAAGGCCGCCGTTGTAGGACATGATCGCGATCGCGAGCGCGTGGTTCTCGGGCAGGAAAGCGACCGGGAAGAGGTCCTGGAGCTGGCGGCCGAGGAGGTACAGCGGTATCTGTGGACCGGGGATGTTGGTGACGATCAGGTTGAACAGCCGGGTCGAGAAGTTCAGCCGCGAGGCCTGCGCGAGCACGGTCGGCGGCGCGAGGCTGTTGACGGCGGCCAGAGTGGCGGCCCCGACAGCCTGCTTTGACTCCTTGAGGCCGTCCATCGCCGCGCGCACAAAGCGCAGCCGCGCGACCGGGTCGTCGATGTAGATCGGAAGCGGCGCGCGCATCACCGTCAGCTGGTTGCCGAGCGTGTTGCGCTGGTCCTTGGTGCGGACCGAGACCGGCACCAGTGCGCGCATCTCTAGGCCCTCGGTCCGGAGCCCGCGTGAGCGCAGCCAGCTTGCGAGCGCGCCCGAGACGACGGTCAGCACGACGTCGTTGACGGTCCCGCCGAGCGCGTCCTTGACCTCCTTGTACTGCGCCAGCTCCTGGCGCACGATCACGTACCGGCGGTGGGGGCCGATCGGGACATTGAGCGGCGTCTCGGGCGCCGGGTTGAGTCCCGCCCAGACGAGCTCCCCGAGCCCCTCGGCGGCATCGCGCATCAGGCCGAGCGAGCTCGCTGGTCGCGCCGCGGCGCCGACCGCGCGGGCGGCCAGGCCGACGCTGGTGCCGACGATGCCCTTGACCCCGGCCGCAACCAGCTGGGCGCCTGACGGCTCGTGGTGCGGGCGCCAGGGCTCGAGCTCCTCGGACGCGCTCTGCGGCTCGCGCTCGCTGTCGAACAGAACCGACGCGAGGTCGACCCCCGATACACCATCGACGAGCGAGTGGTGGGTCTTGGAGATCAGCGCGAAACGGTCGCCGGCCAGCCCCTCGACGAGCCAGGTCTCCCAGAGCGGCTTTGAACGGTCCAGCTGCTGGGAGGCGATCCGGGAGGTGAGCAGGAACAGCTGCTCCTCGGTCCCGGGTGCGGGCAGGGCGGTCTGCCGGACGTGGTATTCGATGTTGAAGCTCTGGTCGTCGACCCACAGCGGCCGGCCGGTTTCCAGCGGCGGCGTCGCCAGCTTCTGGCGGTAGCGCGGCACCAGGTGCAGCCGCGAGCGGATGTGATCGAGGAAGTCCTCGAACGGCGGTGCCGGGCCTTCGAAGATCAGCACGCCGCCGACGTGCATGTGCGACGCATGGCCTTCCTGATGCAGGAACGACGCGTCGATCGAGGTCAGGCGGTCGAGGTGCTGCTGCGACATCGTTTCGGTGCTCCCTGGCGTGCGTTCGAAGTGGCACAAGCCTACCCCGTTCGAAGTGGCACAAGCTACCCCGTAAGCCCGCGCGCCTGTAGCCTTTGCGTCGCACCGTGTCCTGGGATTTCTCCACCGAGCCCGAGTTCGAAGCCAAGCTCGAATGGATGCGGGCGTTCGTGCGCGAGAACGTCTGGCCGCTCGAGACCCTGACTGACGAGCTGGGCTGGGAGGGACTGCGCCGCGCCGCCGCGCCGCTGCAGGAGGAGGTCAAGCGTCAGTCCCTGTGGGCGGCGCATCTCGATCCCGAGCTCGGCGGCCAGGGGTTCGGCCAGGTCAAGCTCGGCCTGATGCACGAGATCCTCGGCACCAGCCCGCTGGCGCCGCTGATGTTCGGCAACGCGGCACCCGATTCGGGCAACTCCGAGATCCTTGCGATGGCCGGCACGCCCGAGCAGAAGGAGCGCTACCTCTATCCGCTGCTGGCGGGCGACCTGAAGTCGGCGTTCAGCATGACCGAGCCCGACACGGCCGGCTCTGACCCGACGCTGCTGCAGACCAGCGCGATCCGCGACGGCGACGAGTACGTGATCAACGGCCGCAAGTGGTTCTCTTCAAACGGCTCGATTGCCGACTTCCTGATCGTGATGGCCGTCACTGACCCCGACGCCAGGCCTCATCAGCGCGCCTCGATGCTGATCGTCGACGCCGACTTCCCGGGTGTGACGATCGTCCGCGACGTCGCGACGATGGGGCATCCGTACGAGAGCTTCGGCCGCTACGGCAACCACGCCGAGATCCGCTACGACGACGTGCGGGTGCCGGCGCAGGCGCTGCTCGGCGCCGAGGGCGCGGGCTTCCTGATCGCCCAGCAGCGCCTCTACCCGGGGCGGATCCACCATTGCATGCGCTGGCTCGGCGTCGCCCGCCGCGCGTTCGACATGCTCTGTGAACGGTCGCTGTACCGCTACTCCCACGGCTCCGTGCTCGCCAAGCACGAGACGATCCAGAACTGGATCGCTGACTCCGAGGCAGAGATGCAGGCGGCGCGGCTGATGACTTTGCACGCGGCGTGGAAGATGGACACCGAGGGCGTTGCCGCGGCTCGCAAGGAGATCGGGCTGATCAAGTTCTACGGCGCCAAGGTGCTGCACGACGTCGTCGACCGGGCTCTCCAGGCACACGGCGGCCTGGGCTACTCGACCGATCTGCCGCTCGAGGCGATGTATCGCTATGCGCGCGCGGCACGGATCTACGACGGCCCTGACGAGGTCCATCGCGCCTCGGTCGCGCGCCAGGTCCTGCGCGGCTACGAGGCGCCGGCCGACGGCGTGCCGACCGAGTTCGTCCCGGCGCGGCGCGAGGCGGCGCGGCGCAAGTTCGCGGACCTGCTCGAGGCCGTCACGGCCAACGACTGAGGCCCGCGCCACGCCGATCAGCCGCCAGAGGATGCTCGCCGCGGCGACCGCGGCGCTGCTGTTGTGCGGCTGGATCGCGGCGACGGCCGAGGCGCCCGCGGCGCGGACGACCCGGACCGCCCGCGCGGCGCGAACCAGCACATCATTCGCCGCGGCCGGCTGCCGCTCCTACGGCTCGCTCGAGCAGTCGATGAACGGCCGGGTCTCGGGTTGCGTGCGGATCGGCGCCGTCCGTCCGGGCCCGCACACGATCGTGCTCCTGCAGATGCCCAACCTCCCCACCAACGTGCCCGCCGGCGTGCTCAGGAAGCTCAAGGGCGCGCCCAAGGTCCGGCCGCCGCGAGAGCCAGCCGTCCGGCTGACGGTGTCGCCCAGCAGCGGACCGCCCGGTACCACGGTCACGATCACCGGCCACTCGCGCTCGTCGCTGCCGCGCGGGCAGCTGTCGCCGGACTTCTGCTGGGACGGCTGCCCCGCCGGCCTGCAGTACGGCGGCCTGCCGATCAGGCGGAGCTCGCCGCACACGTTCCGCGAGCGGATCGTCGTCCCGGCCGCGCCGTGGGTGCAGGGGGGGCCGGTCCACGTCGCGCGTCTGGAGTCGGGCGACTATGCGATCGGCGTCCAGTGTCTGCTGTCGGGGAAGGGGTGCAGTTCGCTTCCCGCCGAGGGCAGCGCGAGCTTCCACCTCGTGGTCGGAGCGTCGCTGTCGTGGTGCCGGGCGCAGGCGGGCTGCGCGCGACTGAAGGTCGCGCCCGCCGAAGGCATCCCCGGCGACGTGGTCAAGGTCACCGGCGTTGCGCCGCTGGTCTCGATCTCCGGCGCCGACCGTCCATTCGTCTTCGAGCTCGAGGTCCTTCGCGGGCGCCCGGGCGGCCCTGAGGTGCATTTCAGGACGCGCTTGGGCAACATCAACGCGACCTTCGGTCACGGCGTGCTCGACGTCAAGGCGCCGCCGAGCTTTGCGAGCCTGGGCGACATCGCCCCGCTCGCCGAGGTCAGTGACCGCCTGCCGCCGATCGACGCAGACCCGGCGCATCCGTCGACGGTCGCCTGGTGCGGCGACGGCACGATCGGCGTCTCGAGCGCCGGGGCCACCAGCATGATTCCGACGGCGGCCGCCGCCGATGAGCTGACGAAGCTCGGCTTCCAGGTCTTCGCCGGGCAGCCACTCTCGTGCCAGGGGGTGGCGCCGATCGATTCCGCCTCGGGGTCGCCGGCGGGCGTCGTCGCCGCGTTCCAGACCGGACCGGGAAACGGCGGCCCGCCGTTCTTCTACGACGTGCCGGTTGTGACCTACGACGGCGGCCAGAGCTGGCAGCCGCTGCCGGTGCCGCCGGGGTCGAGCCTCGCGGGCTTCGGCGGCCTTCGCTACCAGAACGGGGCTCTCGAGGCGGTGTTCGCCGCTCGGGGGAGCGGCGGCACCGTCGACTATCCGACGTTCGACGCCGGCCGGCCGCTCGCGGAGGTCAACGGCCCGGCGCCGACCACCTGGCAGGCCGAGCCGCTGGGCTGCCAGACCGGCGGCCCGTGCGCGACGATCGGGCCCTTCTTCCCGGGTAACTGCGCAATGATCGAGGACGACCAGCCGCTCCTTCATTCGACCGATGGCGGCGTCCGATGGTCGGAAGCCGCCGCGCCCGACTACGTCCAGGCGTGCGCCGAGTCAGAGCTGGTCATGACCTCGGTCAAGGACGCGCTGCTGGTCAACACGATGTCGCCGTATCCGCTGGTGCGCTCGACAGACGGCGGGGCGAGCTGGAGCGACGTCGGGCTACCACCGGCGCCCGGCGAGCAGCGCGGCAGGAGCCTCGGCCCGGGCCCTGACGGCATCACCTTCCTGCCCGACGGAGGGTTGCTTTTGACCGGCGGACAGGGCTACCACGGCCACTGGGAGCTGCTGGCCCCCCGGGGCCGCGCCTGGTGTGCAGTCTCGAGCCCCGCACTGGCGGTCCAGCGCCGCTACCAGGTCTCCCCGGTGACCGTGATCGGCAACACGCTGTGGTGGCTGACCGGGTCGCCGGCGGGCGACGCGCCGGCTGTGATCAACAGCGCCCCACTGTCGTCGCTGTCCTGCTGAGCGGCCCCTCCTACACTGTCCACGATGCCAACCAGCGCCCCCGAGACGATCCTGCTCGCCGCCCCGCGCGGTTACTGCGCCGGCGTCGATCGCGCCGTGCAGACCGTCGAGCGCGCGCTCGAGCTCTACGGCGCGCCGGTCTATGTCCGCAAGGAGATCGTCCACAACAAGCACGTCGTCGAGCAGCTGCGCGCCCGGGGCGCGGTGTTCGTCGAGTCAGAGTCCGACGTCCCCGAAGGCGCGACCGTCGTCTTCTCCGCCCACGGCGTCGCGCCGAGTGTCCACGCGACGGCCGGCGTGCGCCGCCTGCAGACGATTGACGCGACCTGCCCGCTGGTGACCAAGGTCCACGTCGAGGCGAAGAAGTTCGCCGCCGACGGCTACACGATCGTGCTGATCGGCCACGCCGGCCACGAGGAGGTCGAGGGGACGATGGGCGAGGCCCCAGACCACATCGTGCTGATCGAGGACGAGGCCGGCGTCGAGGAGCTCGAGGTCGAGGATCCCGACAAGGTCGCCTACATCTCACAGACGACGCTGTCGGTCGACGAGACGCGCGCGATCATCGACCGGTTGCGCGAGCGCTTCCCGGCGATCGTCGGTCCGCGCACTGACGACATCTGCTACGCGACCACCAACCGCCAGGCGGCCGTCAAGCAGCTCGCCCGCGAGTCCGACCTGGTGCTGGTGATCGGTTCGCGCAACTCGTCGAACTCCAACCGGCTGGTCGAGGTGGCGCGCGAGCACGGCGCCGACTCCTACCTGATCGACAACGAGCAGCAGGTACGCGACGAGTGGCTGGAGGGCAAGCGGGTGATCGGGATCACCTCGGGCGCCAGCGCTCCAGAGGAGCTGGTCCAGCGGCTGGTCGAGTTCTTCCGCGCCCGCGGCGTCGACGACGTGCGCGAGCTCGAAGTGATCTCCGAGGACGTCCGCTTCATGTTGCCCAAGGCGATCCGCCAAGCATTGGCGGGTGCGGCCTAAGCACTCCGCGCCCGGGGACGCGATCTGCGAACGCTCGTCGTCTCCGACCTGCATCTCGGCGCGCACTCGCGCCGCGACGCGCTCCAGGACCCGGCCGTGCGGGCACCGCTGCTCGACGCTGCGCGCGACTGCGACCGCCTCGTGCTGCTCGGCGACGTGCTCGAGCTGCGCCACGGTCCCGAGCGCGACGCGCTGGCATCCGCGCGCGGGCCGCTGACCGAGCTCGGCGCGGCGCTGGCGCCGGGGTGCGAGGTCGTGATCGTGCCCGGCAACCACGACTACCAGCTGCTCGGCGGGTGGCTCGAACGTGGCGCGCGGGCCGCGGCGGCGACGGCGCTCGAGCTCGAGACCCCGGTCGACGTCGAAGCAGGCGAACCGCTGGCCGAGCTCGCGTCGTGGCTCGAGCCCGCCCGCGTGCGCGTCGCCTATCCGGGCGTCTGGCTGCGACCCGACGTCTACGCGACCCACGGCCACTACGCCGACTTGCACCTGACGATGCCGACGCTCGAGCGGATCGCCGCCGGGGTGATGGGTCGGATCGTGGCGCTGCCAGCCGGCGGCCCGGCGAAGATCGAGCACTACGAGGCCGCGCTGGCGCCGATCTACGCCTGGATCCACGCGCTCGCGGAGCGGGTCGCGCCCGAGCGCGGCGGCCGGATGCACGGCAGCTCGGTCCGCGGCTGGCAGGCGCTGCGCGGCCGCGGCCTGCGGCAACGAGCGATGGTGGCCGCGTTTCCGGCGGCCGTCTACGGGCTCAACCGGGCCGGAATCGGGCCCCTGCGCGCCGACCTCTCCGGCGGCGCGCTACGCCGGGCCGGCCTGTTCGGGATCGAGGAGGTGACGCGCCGGCTCGGTCTGTCGGCCTCTCACGTCATCTTCGGCCACACGCACCGCGCCGGGCCGCTGCCCACTGACGAGGCCGCCGAGTGGCGCACCGCCACCGGCACCGCGCTGATCAACAGCGGCTGCTGGGTCCACGAGCCCGCGTTCCTGGGCGCCGACCCGTCCCGTAGCCCCTACCGGGTCGGCTTCGCGGTCGTCGTCGAGGACTCGGGCGCGCCCGAGCTCGTCAACCTCCTCGACTAGTGAATCGGGGCACTAGGCCAGGCCGGGGGTGAAGCAGACCGCGTGGCAGCGCACCTCGGGGGCGACTTCGAGCTCGAGCATGCCGGCGGTGCTGCGCTCGTGGACGATCAGCTCGTAGGCACCAGGGTGGTCGACCGCGATCGCGCGTCCGTTGGCGGTCACGGTGCCGTCGCCGTCGAGCACCGCCCAGACGGCGCCGGCCTCGTAGGGGCCGCTGTAAGGACCGGCGATGTCCTCGCTCTGCATCGCGAGCTCGGCGCCCGGCTGATCCTCCGGCCGCATCGCTTGCACGGTCGGGCGCTGAACGCCGAGCAGCTGCTGGATCGCGCGTTCGGTCTCATCGTAGGCGCCCTCGCCGTAGTGGTATTCGAACAGCATCCCGTCGAGACCGAACAGGTAGCGCGCCGGCCAGCCGAGGTTCTCGTACTCGCGCCAGATCGCCAGCTCTGAGTCGACGACCACCGGGTAGGGGACGCCGAGCCGCTGAACCGCCGTCTCCACGGCGCCGCTTTCCGCGGACGGCTCGAAGCCCGGCGAGTGGACGCCGATCACGCGCAGCCCGTCGCCGGCATAACGCTCGTGCCACGCCTTGACGTAGGGCAGCGTGCGCAGCGAGTTGGGACGGCAGAAGTCCCAGAACTCGATCAGCACCGGGCGGCCGCGCTGCTGGTCCATCTGCAGCGGCGCGACGTTGATCCATTGCATTCGGGGCGGAAACGGGGGGCGGGATGTGGTCGACTGGCGCGCGCACCGGAGGCGCAGATCGTAGAGAGAGGCGGTCAGCATGCCACATCGGTTATATTCCACTTGTGGCATCTACGTGGACGGCGCTCTCGGATCCTCATCGCCGCGCGGCGGTCGAGCTGCTGCGCGAGCGCCCGCGGACGGTCAACGAGCTCGTGCAGGCGCTCGGGCTGAGCCAGCCGGGCACATCCAAGCATCTGCGGGTGCTGCGCGACGCGGGGCTGGTGCGCGTGCGCGCGGAAGCGCAGCGCCGCGTGTACGAGATCGACCCGCGGCCGCTGGCCGAGCTCGACAGGTGGCTCGAGCCCTACCGCGCGCTCTGGGAGTCGCGCCTCGATGCCCTCGGAGAACACCTCGAAAGGAGCAGCCATGCCGACGACCGGAACCTATGAGAACGCAGACGGCCAGCCGCTGGTCCGGTTCGAGCGGACCTTCCCGCATCCGGTCGAGACGGTGTGGGAGGCGATCACGGACCCCGCCCAGCTCGGGCAATGGTTTCCGACCACCGTGCAGTTCGAGCGGCTGGGCGTCGGCGAGCCGCTCGAGTTCCATTTCGAGCACGACGCCTATCCGCCGATGAACGGCCGCGTGCTCGAGGTGCAGCGCCCGCAGCGGCTGCGGTTCACCTGGGGCGATGACGTGCTCGGGTTCGAGCTCGAGCCCGCCGACGGGGGCGCGGCATGCCGGCTGGCGTTCACGGTCGCGCTGGACAGCGCCGACAAGGCTGCCCGTGACGGCGCCGGCTGGGAGCAGTGCCTCGACGGCCTCGAGCTCGTGACAGCCGGTGGGCACCCGCAGCGGCCGATGCCGAGCGCTGCCTGGCAGGCGTACTACGACGAGTACATGCGGGCCGGGGCGCCTGCCACGGCGCCGCTGTTGCCGCAGCCGTAGGCGGGTGCAAACGCTCTGCAGCGCCCGTGCCACGGCGCTATACTCTCTGAAGTATTGAATCCGTACCGCATTTGAGGAGTTTTCCAAGATGAGCCCGTCCGGAGCCGAAGTTCTGCGCCAGATCAAGAACAGGATCGAAGAGATCGATCCCTCGGACGCGCGCGACCTGGCCTCAAATGGCGCCGTCCTGGTCGACGTCCGGGAGATCGACGAATGGTCCGCCGGCCACATCCCGGGCGCCAAGCACGTGCCGAAGTCCTACCTCGAGTCGCGGATCGAGGGCGCCGCGGCTGACCGCTCCCAGCACGTGATCCTCTACTGCCAGTCCGGTAACCGGTCCGCCTGGGCGGCGCGGACGATGATCGAGGACCTCGGTTACGAGCACGTCGAGTCGATGACTGGCGGGTTCACGCTCTGGAAGGACCGCGGCTACGACGTCGAGCACCCGCGCACGCTGACCGCCGAGCAGCGCGAGCGCTATTCGCGCCATCTGCTGCTGCCCGAGGTCGGCGCCGAGGGTCAGCAGAAGCTGCTCGACGCCAAGGTGCTGCTGCTCGGAGCCGGTGGCCTCGGCTCGCCGACGGCGCTCTATCTCGCGGCGGCCGGCGTCGGCACGCTCGGGATCGTCGATGACGACGAGGTCGATCTCTCAAACCTCCAGCGCCAGGTGATCCACTCCACGGACCGGATCGGCGTGCCGAAGGTCGACTCGGCCGAGCAGACGATCAAGGGGCTCAACCCGGACGTCAAGGTCAACAAGTACCCGGTCCGCCTCGGCGCCGACAACATCATGGACATCCTGCCCGGCTACGACATCGTCGTCGACGGGCTCGACAACTTCCCGACCCGGTACCTGCTCAACGACGCGTCAGTCCGGCTGCAGATCCCGGTCGTGTCGGCTGCGATCCTCGGCTTCGAAGGCCAGCTATCGGTCTTCAAGCCCTACGACGGGCCGTGCTACCGGTGCCTGTTCCCGGTTCCGCCGCCAGCCGAGCTGGCGCCCTCGTGCGGCGCCAACGGCGTGCTCGGCGTGCTGCCGGGGACGATGGGCCTGCTGCAGGCGACCGAGGTCATCAAGCTGATCCTCGGCGAGGGCGATCCGCTGATCGGGCGACTGTTGATGTACGACGCGCTGGCCGCCGAGACGACCGAGGTCAAGGTCCGGCGCGACCCGGCCTGCCCGATCTGCTCGCGTCACCCCGAGGCGATCTCCGACGAGGAGCTCGGTGTGTTCCCCGATTACGAGGCCTTCTGCGCCGGCGCGCATTAGTTAGGGTTCAGACGGCGATGGCGACGATCAAGATCCCACCGGTGCTGCGCGCCTCCGTCGGCGGCGAGCGTGAACTGAGCGCCGACGGCAGCTCGGTCGGCGAGATCCTGCGCGCCGTCGCTGACAGCCACCCCGACACCCAGTCGCAGCTGTTCGCAGCCGACGGTGGGCTCAACCGCTACGTCAACGTCTACCTCAACGACGAGGACGTCCGCGTGCTTGACGGACTCGAGACCGCGGTCGGCGACGCCGACACGCTCGTGATCCTGCCGGCGATGGCCGGCGGCGCCGTCTAGCAGCCCGTAACCCTTTCCAACGGGCAGCCGTACCTCGCTACACTTCGTGAAGCAATGGCCGCCGAGAGCTTGCAGAACAAGCCCTGCGGGGGACGCTATGGCGACATCATTCAGGCCATCGGCCACACGCCGCTGGTCGAGCTAAAGCGCCTTAGCCCCAAGCCGGGAGTGCGGATCTGGGCGAAGCTCGAATCGCGCAACCCTACGGGCTCGATCAAGGATCGCGTCGCGCGGTCGATGATCGAGGATGCCGAGGAGAAGGGCCTGATCTCCCCGGGGCAGACGATCCTCGAGCCGACGTCTGGCAACACCGGCATCTCGCTGGCGATGATCTGTGGGCGCAAGGGCTATCCGCTGAAGGTCGTGATGCCAGAGAACGTGACTCCCGAGCGCACCCAGCTGCTGCGCATGTACGGCGCCGAGATCGTCTACTCGGAGGGCTCCAAGGGCTCCAACGGCGCCGTCGAGAAGGCACTCGACATGGCCGAGCACGATGCCTCGTACTACATGCCTTACCAGTACGGCAACCAGGCCAACCCCGCCGCGCATTACAACGGCACCGCGCTCGAGATCCTCGAGGAGCTCGACGAGGTGGCCGCGTTCGTCGCCGGGCTGGGAACCGGCGGCACGCTGATGGGCAACGGCCGCCGGCTCAAGGAGGAGCTCGGCGACGAGGTGAAGATCGTCGCCGCGGAACCGATGCAGGGCGAGCCGGTCCAGGGGCTGCGCTCACTCGAGGACGGCTTCATCCCGCCGATCATCGATCTGAGCCTGCTCGATCGCAAGATCTTCGTCACCAACCACGATGCGATCGTGTTCACCCGCAAGCTGCTCGACGAGGAGCGCCTGTTCGCCGGGGTCTCATCGGGGGCGATCGCGCGGGTGGCGGTGCGAATCGCCGGCGAGCTTGACGAGGGCAACGTCGTGTTCATCGTCTGCGACGACGGCTGGAAGTACCTGTCGTCGGGGATCTACACGCGCCCGATCGAAGAGATCGAGAACCTGGACTCCACCGTCTGGTGGTGAGCGAGGACGGCGGGGCGTCACGCCGGGCGCTGCTGCGCGGCGCCGGTGCAACGCTGATCAGCGCCGGCGCGCTCGGGCTGGCCGGCTGTGGCCGCAAGGCCCCCATCGGGCCGAAGGCGGTCAAGCAGGCAAACCAGCCGGCACAGACGTCCGACATCGCGATCCTGACCGGACTGCTCGCCTTGGAGCGAAGGACGGTCGCCGCGTACACGGCCGGGATCCCGCTGCTGTCGGCGGCTGACGCCAAGACCGCCAAGCAGTTCCTTGGCCAGGAGCTGGAGCACACCGGCGAGCTGCTGTCGCTGATCAAGGCTGCCGGCGGCGGGAAGGGTCCGGCGCGCCCCGCGAGCTACGACCTCGGCAGGCCGGCCGGCGAGGGTCAGGTTCTCGAACTGCTGCACGGCCTCGAACGCCAGCAGGTCGCCGCCTACCTGGACGCGATCACGCGACTGCAGCCGGGCCCGGTGCGCGCCGCGGCGTCGACGATTCTCGCCAGCGACGCTCAGCACGTCGCGATCATTCGCGCCGCGCTGGGGCTCGACGCGGTCCCGTCGCCGTTCGTGACCGGGAACGAGTGATCGATGGGAGCCGAGCACACCAGACGGCAACTGCTGGTCGCCGGAGCGGGGGCGGTCGCCGCCACGACACTGGTCGACGCCGCCGCGACGCTGGTCGACGCCGGGCCGGCACAAGCCGCCAAGTCAAAGCGCAACGCCAAGACCGCGCGGGCCGGGATACCGTCCGCCCGGGCGGAGTTTGAGGCGATGCGGCTCGAGCGCCTGCTGCGCGTCGAGGCGCTGTTGCTGTTCTCCTACCAGCATGTACTCGGCTCCTCGATCCTGCCGCCCGGCGAGCACCGCCTGCTCGAGCCGCTGCGCGTCCACGAGGAGGCGCACATCCGGGCGCTGAGCGCGCAGCTCAAAGCGCTTGGCGGCACGCCGCCGGTGCCGCCTGCCGACGTAGCCGCCGCCGACAAGGACCTCGAGCGCCGCAAGGTGAAGGGGCGCCTTGGCCAGCTGCGCGGTGCCAAGGATGCCCTGCATCTGTTGCTCGCGGTCGAGCGGGTGGTGGTCGGTGCGTACTTCGTAGCCCTGATCAAGCTCGACGATCCGCGGCTGATCACGCTGCTGGCGCAGATCATGGCCGCCGATGCCCAGCACGAGGCGGTGATCGGCGAGCTGATGTACCCGGGCGACGCCCAGAAGGCGATCCCCTACGGACTCGTTCAGGGGGTTCAGTGAAGCCGGCCGAGAACGGCCCCGCGGACGAGGAAGCCGGCCGAAAACGGCCCCGCGGACGAGGTCCGTTGACCTCGGGCCACTGCTAGCCTCGGCCGCGATGCGGATCTCCCGCGATCTCTATGACGAGCTGATCGCGCACGCCCGGGCCGATGCACCGAACGAGTGCTGCGGGATGATCGCCTCGCGCGACGGTACCGCGGTCAAGGTCTACCGGGCCGCCAACGCCGCCGCCAGCCCGCTGCGCTACGAGATCGACGGGGCCGAGCAGTACCGCATCCAGATGGCGATCGACGACGAGGGCCTCGACCTCGGCGCGATCTACCACTCGCACACGCGGACTGACCCGTATCCGTCGCAGACGGATATCAACCTCGCGTTCTACCCCGAGGCGCTTTACGTGATCGTCGGTGTGGCGTCGGAACAGCCCGTCGTCGCGGCGTACGAAATCCGCGACGGCAAGGTCGCCGACGCGGAGCTGACCGTGGCCGCCTGATGCCCACCCGGCAGATCTCGGACGGCTGATGCCCACCCGGCAGGGCGAGCTGGTGTGTCCCGGCTGCGGCGAGCGCTTCGACGCGCAGGAGCGGTTCTGCCCCGCGTGCTCGCTGCCGTTGGTATCAGACGCGCCCCCGCCCAAGGTCACCGACCGCCACGCGAGGGCGCGCAAGGTCAAGCCGCAGCTCAGCGAGGGCGAGCTGATCCGCGTCGCTGGCGGACACAACCTCGCCGAGGCGGAGTTCATCCAGGGGCTGCTGCTCGAGGAGGGGGTGCCGAGCATGCTGCGGCGCAGCGCCGGCTTCGACGTGCCGGACTTCCTCGCCGCCGGGCCGCGCGACATCCTCGTTCCGGCGACGGCGCTCGAGACCGCCCGCGAGGTGCTGCTGCAGGCCGAGCTGATCGAGTCACAGCCGCAGGACACGAGCGTCGCTGCGGGGAAGCTGCTGGCGTGGCTGATCGTCGCGCTGCTGGGCGGCGCCGTGCTCGTCTGGCTGGCCGCGCAGCTCGTGCACCAGTAGCTACGGCCCGTCCTCCGAGGGCCGGGGGCGGCTAACCGGTGCCTGAGAGAAGCCGGGCGCGGCTAGCCGGTGCCTGCGATCCTCGCCAAGTGCGAGCGCCAGGCTGCCTCGGTCTGGCTCAGCGGCCGCCCGTCGAACGCCTGAGATAGTGCTGCGCGCGGGCCCTTCGGGTTCAGGCGCGAGGCGAAGTGGGCCGCGGCCTGCTCTCCCTGCTCGCGCGCGAGCAGGTCGACGACTGTCCCGCCGAGCAGCGTCGCGTCACGCAGTCCGGGCGGGAACTTCGGGCGCCCGCCCTCGTGCAGGCGGCGTGCGACCGCGGGCCGCGAGTACTCGGTCTGGCCCGCGAACCATCGCGCCGAGCCCTCGAGCAGCCACCACCAGCGAAGCTCGCGGCGCAGGCGCAGCGGCGCGAGCGCGCGCCGCAGGTCGGAGTTGTTCTCGAGGATCACGCGCCGCGCGTACAGCGCGGCGCCGCTGAGCGCCAGCATCTCCCGCGAGCCGGTGACGCTCGAGGCGTGCGAGCGCAGCACCGCCGGCGTGAGCATGTGCACCTCGTCGGCGCCCGCCCAGCCGGCGACGTACCGGCGCGCCGCCGGCGCGGTCATCAGCCACGCCAGCGGCAGCGCCGGATTGGTCATCACCAGCGATGGCGACGCTGCGGTGCAGGACGACCGTGATCTCGTCGATCGCATGCGGGAACAGGCTTTGCATCCGGGCCGCGGTCAGCGACAGGGACTCGAGCACGCGCCTCGCATCGCGGGCGTCGGCGTCGTCGTGCCGGGCACGAAATCCACCGAGGCCTGACTGAACCCAGGCCATCGACCGCGCTTCCTGCTTGAGCTGTTAGACGAGCACTGGCTGCCGGTCCGAGGCGATCGACGCGATCTCCTCGGAGGCGCGCTCGAACTCATCGTCAGATAGCACCGGGGTGCCTTCGAACGGGAGTTCGCGCGTCAGTTCCAGCCAGGAGCGGCAGCCGCCGTACTCGTCACGGACCTTGACCGTCACCGGCCGCGGAATGCGGTAGGTACGGAGCAGGATCACGTGCAGCGGGTGGCGCCGTTTCCAGGCCAGGCGCTTCTCGGCGTAGTCAGTGGTCCACACATAGAACGGCGACAGCGCGTCGACTGCGCGCCGGTCCGTGACCGTGAAGTGGGCCGCGACCTCCGCCCAGGCGCGAATCCGGACGCGATCTGGCTGTGCCAGCTCGTCGCCGCGGTGCAGAGCCTGGGGGTGGGGTTCGCCGTCTGACCAGACGCCCTCCTCGAGCGCCCGCGCCAGCTCAGGCCGGTGCGACTCGCGCACCAGATCGGCGCGCTGATGGTCAAAGGTGGGGTACAGGAAGAAGCGCTCGTAGTCGAGCTTGAAGTGCTTTTCGGGTTCACGGATGCCGCCCTTGCGGAGCGTCAGAAGCTGCTCGCCTTCGGCGAGCGCCCGCACAGTCACGGCCCATTCTTTAAAGGCAATCGGCATTAGTTAAATAAAGGGGGAGACGGGTTTTTACTTTCAGCGGTGTCCCATGCGCCCTGCTGGGCAACGACGGCAAACGGGACGGCCAAGATTGTAGGCGAGAAGCCGAAAATCGCCAAATGTTCCTGCAAAGCAGGGATTTATCAACGTGGCGAGCAGCGAAAAGCTACCGAAGAGTAGCTAAGAATCGGGCGCCGGCGATGCAAAGCGGTCAACTCGTTGCAGTCCGCAGGGACGCATCTCCCCCGCCCAGCACCAGCGGCCCATGAGACACCAAAACGTGCTCAATTGGGAGCACTGTGAGAGCGCGGAGCAATGCACGTAGCCTGGCCGGCCCGCCCGCCGGCTGTGTCCACGACTCCGGACAGACTCGAAGGTCACCGGCGCGCGTTCGAAGCATCGCGTCGGCGAACACAAGCGCCGCCTGACGCGGTAGCCACAGCGCGATCTCGTCAGCTCGCTCGACATCGAAGACACGCAACTCGTCAAACAGCTCATCCTGGTCACTGATCGCATGGTCAAACGCATAAGGCACGTGACCGTCCCGGTGCTGCTTCGCCCACACGTCCGCGCTGTACCGGCTCGCGACTTCGGAAACGCTGCGCTGGTGCCAGTGGCAAGTGCGCACGATGCCGGCGCATCCGCCCGCGTCTGTCACGAGCTGATCGAGCGCGTTCCAGTCATCGACCAGCGGATCGATCAACACGAGTCCATCGTGTGTTGCGATCGCCCACCATGCAACCTGCTGCTCCCAGCCATCCTCGTCACCGCCCTCGTCCTCCGTCCATTCCGGATGGAGCGCCTCGAACTCCCAGACCCCCTCGATGATCTCTCCGGTTGGGCTTTGAACCATCGGACGAGAACCCGTTTCGACAGCTCCGGGCAGCTAAAGCTGGAACCCTGCTTGTCCTTCGAGCACGTCCATCAGAGCGGCGAAGTCGTCGTCGGCGTGACCGCGGCCCATCGCCGCCGTCAGGATCTCGCGTGTGTAGGCGGCCGATGGGAACGGGACTCCGAGCCGCTGACCCTCCTCCAAACACAGACGCACGTCCTTGAGCATGTGTTCGAGCTTGAACAGGGTCGAGTAGTCGTGGTTTCGCATCGGTCCCGCCTTCAGCTCGAGCATCGTCGATCCGCCGGCCCCGGAGCCAAGCACCGTCACGAGCGCGTCCAGGTCGACGCCGGCTCGCGAGCCGACCAGCAGCGCCTGCCCGACGACGGTCGCGTTGGCGGCAGCGACTGCGTTGTTGACGAGCTTGACCATCTGGCCGTGGCCGAGCGGGCCGGCGTGGACGATCAGCTCACCCATCGTCTCAAGCAGCGGCTGAAGTCGCGAGAAGTCCTCGTCAGACGCACCGACCATGAACGTCAGCGTCCCGTCCTGCGCCTTCGGCGAAGAGCCCGTGACCGGAGCGTCGACCAGCGTCAGCCCGCGCTCTGCGAGCACCCCGGCGAGCCTGCGCGTCGCCGCCGGGCCGATCGTCGAGCAGTCGACCAGCAGCGCGCCCGAGGGTGCCGCTGAAGCGGCGCCATCTGATCCGAGCAGCACCTGTTCGACCTGGTCGCCGTCGACGACCATCGTGAACACGACCGTGGCGTCGCGGGCGGCGTCGGCGGGCGTCGCCGCGAGCTTGGCGCCGTGCTCTGAGGCGAACGCCTCGGCGGTGGAGGCGGTCCGGTTCCAGACCGTCAGCTCGTAGCCGGCGCGCGCGATGTTGGCCGCCATCCGCGAGCCCATGATCCCGAGGCCGAGAAACGCGACGCGCTCACTCACCGCTCAGATGATTGCGGTTTTCCGAAACCGCCGCCGCCCGGGGTCTCGATCCGCAGCCGCTGGCCCGCGGCCAAATCGCCGATCGCCTTCGGTGCTAGCTCGGCGCCGTCGAGCAGGTTGCGCCCCGTCAGTCCGGGCTCGCCTCCGCAGGCCCCCGGCGGCGGATGGCGCCGGCGCTCGGTGATCAGCGAGTAGCGCAGCGGCGCCAGCGCCTCGAGCTCGCGGACGACCCCGTCGCCGCCGCGAAACCTTCCCGCGCCGCCGGACCCGGCACGGACCGAGTACTCGATCACCCGCAGCGGGAACTCGAGCTCGAGTGCCTCGACAGGCGTGTTGAGCGTGTTGCTCATCGCGACATGGACGGCGCTGGGTCCGTCGGCGTCCACGCAGGCGCCCTGGCCGCCGCCGAGCGTCTCGTAGTAGACGACCTCGTCGTCGCCGAGCGTCAGGTTGTTCATCGTCCCCTGGCCGAGCGCGAAGCCGAACGCCCGCAGGACGACGTCGGCGACCCGCGACGAGGTCTCGACGTTGCCACCCACGACCGCCGCCGGCGAGCGCGCGTTGAGGATCGAGCCCTCGGGGGCGATCACGTGCACCGGGCGGTAGGCGCCGGCGTTGGCGGGGATGTCCGGATCGGTCAGCACTCGCACCGCGAAGTAGCAGGCCGAGCGCGTGACCGCGAGTGGGCAGTTGAGGTTGCCGGGGTGCTGGGCGGCCGAGCCGGTGAAGTCGAGCGTCAGCGTCTCGCCGTCGACGGTCGCGCGCAGCACGATCGGCAGGTCGCCCTCGCGCGCCTCGAGCACGTCCCGCGCCTCGTAGACGCCGTCGCGCAGCTCGCGCAGGCAGGAGCGGGTCCGCCGCTCGGCGTAGTCGAGCGTCTCGGTGAACGCCTCGCGCAGGATCGCGGCGCCGTAGCGCTCATGCAGCTGGCCGGCGCGCAGCGCTCCGATCCGCCCCGCGGCGAGCTGCGCCCGCAGGTCCGCGCGGCGCTGCTCTGGGCGCCGCATCTGCGCGACGAGCTCGGTAATTGCCGCCGCGTCCAGTACCCGCGGCTCGATCACGACCCCCTCGTCAGAGAGCGTCATCGAATCGGCCGGCATCGAGCCCGGCGTCGGCCCACCCACGTCGGCGTGATGGGCGCGGCTGGCCGCGAACGCGATCAGAACCGGATCCCGCCTCCCAGCCCCAACACCACCGGCGAACACCGGCGTGATCACGGTGATGTCAGGCAGGTGGGTCCCGCCTCGGTAGGGGTCATTGAGGATCCAGGAGCGCTCCGGCGCCTGCTCGAACTCGAGCACCGCCGCGACAGCCGCCGGCATCGCGCCGAGGTGGACCGGGATGTGCTCGGCCTGCATCACCATCTCGCCACCGGGCTCGAACAGCGCCGTCGACGCGTCGCGGCGCTCCTTGATGTTGGCTGAGTGCGCGGAGCGGATCAGGACCGCGCCCATCTCCTCGCAGATCGCGCGTAGCGCGCCGGTCACGACCTGGAGCTCGACCGGATCGATCATCGGCAGAGGTGGATCGTTCCGTGCTCGTCAGCGTCTGCCGACCAGCCCTCGGCGACCAGCAGCGTCGACTCGGGGAGCTCGAGCACGACGGGCCCCTGCGAGCGCCGGCCCCGGCGCCTGCTCGCCGAGCGTCAGCTCTGGACCGGGGATCGAGGCGCTGACGCGGATCGTGACCAGCTCCAGCTGCTGCTCCGGGTCGCGGTACCCGTAGCGTTCCTCGTGCAGCGCTTCGAAGGCCTCGCGCAGCGGCGCCGGGTCCGGCGGGCCGGCGACCGCGAGCTCGAACGCCTGGCCGCGGTAGCGGAGCTCGTAGGTCGCGGTCAGCTCCGCGTCGGGCGCGCCGAGCTCGAAACGGGCCTGCTCGCCGAGCTCGGCATGCGCCGCTTCGATCGCCTCGCGCCGCAGCTCGTCGCCGGCCAGCAGCACGCTGCGCTGCACGTCACGCCGGCGTGGGGAAGCGACGAGGCCGAGCGCCGCGAGCACGCCAGACGCGCGGGGCACGATGATCCTCGTGATCCCGAGCTCGTCGGCGATCGCGCACGCGTGCAGCGGACCGGCGCCGCCGAACGCGAGCAGCGCGTAGCGGCGCGGGTCAATCCCGCGCTCGACGGTCACGACGCGCAGCGCCCGCACCATCTCGGCATCGGCGACGCGGATGATCCCGGCGGCGCAGTCAATCGTCTCCATCCCGAGCTCGCCGGCGAGCGCCGCGACCGCTTGTTCGGCCGCGTCCGGGTCAAGCTCGATGCCGCCGGCCAGGCCCGGGAGCCGGCCGAGGAGCAGGTTCGCGTCGGTGACAGTCGGTGCGGTGCCGCCGCGGCCGTAGGCGGCCGGACCGGGATCGGCGCCGGCCGAGTGCGGGCCCACCCGTAGCGCACCGCCGCCGTCGCGCCACGCGATCGAGCCGCCACCGGCGCCTACGGTGTGCACCGCCAGCATCGGCAGCGCAATCGGCCGGCCGGCGATCGTCGCCGAGCCCTGCTCCTGGACGGCGCCGCCGTCGACCACGCAGACGTCGCACGAGGTGCCGCCCATGTCGAAGCACAGCGCGTCGGGCTCGCCGCTGGAGCGGGCCACGAACGCCGCCCCCGCGGCGCCGCCGGCGGGGCCCGACAGCACTGTCCAGGCTGCGTGCTCCGCGGCCGCTTCGAGCGCGATCAGGCCGCCGTTTGACTGCATGATCGCCGGCTCGGGCAGCCCGGCCTGCTCGCAGCGCTCGCCGAGCCGACGCAGGTAGCCGGCCAGCAGCGGCGACAGCGAGGCGTCGATCTCGGTCGTCGCGGCGCGCTCGAACTCGCGAAACGTGCCGACGACCTCGTGCGACAGCGACACGTGGGCCTCGGGGAGCTCGGAGCGCAACGCCTCGGCGATCGCGCGCTCGTGCTCGGGGTGACGGTAGGCGTGAAGCAGCGTCACCGCGACCGCCTCCGGCTCGCAGCCCGCGACCGCCCTTGCAAGGCCCTCGGCGTCGTGCAGTTCGTGCAACGGACCCTCGGGGCTCATCCGCTCGCGGGCGCCGAAACGGCGCTCGGGCGGGGTCAACGGTGCCGGCGGCGCCGTACACAGGCGGTAGAGCTCGGGCCGGTTCTGGCGCCCTAGCGCGACGATGTCCTCGAACCCGCGGGTGGCGACGAACGCCGTCCGCGCGCCGCGCCCCTCGAGCAGCGCGTTGGTCGCGACGGTCATCCCGTGGCAGAAGAGCTCGACCTCCTCCTCGTCCGCGCCGGCCAGCTCGAGCGCCACCTTGACGGCGGCGATCACGCCGCGGGATTGATCTTCGGGGGCGGTCGGCGACTTGGCCGTCAGCACCCGCCCGTCGGCCACGATCACCGCGTCGGTAAAGGTCCCACCGACGTCTACCCCGAGCAGCATCGAGGCAACGTACACCGCCCCCGGTGCCGCCGGGAGTGGCGACCGACCGGGGCGGGGCACAAGGCCCCGCGAATGCGGGGCCCATATAAGAGGACTTATGCGGCCAGCGCCGCCGCGAGCTCCTCGGTCTCTGCCAGGTGCTGGTGCGACGGGCAGTAGCCGTTGTGCGGCAGCGGCATCCGCTGGCACGGCGATCCCTTGCGGGTGCTCGCGCGGCACTGCAGCGGGTTGCCGTAGAGGTCGAAGCCGTTCTGCGGCTGGGTGCGAAGGAACTCGTCGGCGAACTCCAGATAGCGCTCGATCACGCGCAGCACGCGCGCCTGGGCGAGCATCGGGAAGTAGGCCCTGATGTCGTTGAACAGCGTCTTGGACGGATGCGCGAAGTAATGCCTGTCAGTCGCCAGTCGTTCGACAGCCGCTTCGCAGGCACGCAATACGCGCTCGTGGTTGGCGTGTGGGCAGCTGGCGTGCGGATTTCGATCACTTCACTGGCGATCTCCCGGTAGATCGCACGGCTGAACCGATACATGTATATGTCTCTCCTACGGTTTTGACGCTCCCGGTCTCGCGCCAAGCCTCAGTTTCTACGGGCGAGTATTCCCGTTCTACGGGCGAGTATTCCCGCAGCTTGTGAAGTTGGCGCGCCTCTAGGTGTTAACCGCGCGTTAAGTGAAAACTTGCGGTTATTGATCAGGATCCAGCGCGACGGCTGCGGCTCGCCGTCGCCGGCGATCGTCACGTGGCGCTCGTCGAGCGCGTGGTCCAGTGCCGGGAAATCGCTGCGCTGGTGGGCGCCGCGGCTCTCGGCGCGGGCAAGCGCCGAGTTCGCGATCAGCCGCACCAGCGGGTACGGGTCGCCGGTCAGCTCTCGCAGGCCGGCACGATCTCGCTCGATCCCGGCTTGGCGCCAAAGGGCCCACCGCGAGTCGGCGCTCGGCGCTCCAGTGAGCGGGGGCGAGACGGGCGCCGGCCAGTGAATCAGCGGCTGGGGCGGCTGATCCGCGAGCACCGCGGCGCGCGCGGCGCGGGCCCCGAACACAAAGCATTCGCTGAGCGAGTTGGACGCGAGGCGATTTGCGCCGTGCAGGCCCGTGCACGAGCACTCGCCGACCGCGTAGAGGCCGGGCAGCGTGGCGCGGCCACGCAGGTCAGTCGCGATCCCGCCCATCATGTAGTGCGCCGCCGGGGCCACCGGCACGAGCTCGTGCTCGGGGTCGATCCCGGCCCGGCGCAGGGCGCTGACGATGTTCGGGAAGCGGTCTGGATCGACCTCGCGCATATCCAATCCCACGGACCTCGAGCCGGTGCTGTCGATCGTCCGCTGGACCGCGCGCGCCACCTCGTCGCGCGGCGCGAGCTCGTCGACGAACCGCTTCCCCGCCGAGTCGAGCAGCAGCGCGCCCTCGCCGCGGACCGCCTCGGTGACCAGGAACCCGTCGGCCCCGTTGTCGCCGACGACCGCGGTCGGGTGAAACTGGAGCAGCTCCAGGTCGGCGAGCTGCGCGCCGGCCTCGAACGCGAGCAGCAGCCCGCTGCCGACCGCCCCGGCGGGTTGGTCGTGCGCGCCCAGAGCGCCGCGGCGCCCCCGGTCGCGAGCACGATGGCGCCGGCGGCGATCGCGCTGCCGTCGTCGAGTTGCACTCCCGCCGCGCGCCCGCCCGCGGTCACGACGCGCGTGACGCGGCGGTTCTCGGTCACCGCGATCCGCGGGTGCTCGGCGACGAGCGTCGACAACCGGCCGACGATCCGTCGCCCGGTCGCGGCGCCACCGGCGTGGACGACCCGCCTGACGCTGTGGCCGCCCTCGAGCCCGAGCGCGTAGCCGCCGTCGTCGCCCGGGTCGAACTGCACCCCGAGCGCCGCGAGGTCCTGCACGGCGGCGGGCGCCTCGTCGCACAGCACGCGTGCCGCCGACTCGCGGACGGCGCCGCGGCCCGCGGCGACGGTGTCGGCGAAGTGCAAGTCCGGGCTGTCGTCGGCGGCGAGCGCCGCCGCGAGGCCGCCCTGCGCCCAGTAGCTCGACGACTCGGCAAGCGGCGTCGCTGAGACGAGCATCACCGCCGTGCCCGCGCGGGCCGCGCACAACGCCGTATAGAGACCGGCGGCCCCGGCCCCGATCACGGCCACCTGCGTCTGCTGGTTGGTCACCGGTAGGTACGGTACCCGGCGATGGCCGACGCCCCCGTGCTGCTCGAACACAGCTCGTCGCTCGATCACGACACCGGTCCGCATCCCGAGCAGGCCGCGCGGATCGTCGCGATCGACGCAGAGCTGGAGGCGCGCGGCTGGCTGGGCTATCGGAGGGTCAGCTCGCCCGAGGTTTCGCGGACGGTCTTGACCGCGGTTCACCCGGAGCCGTACGTCGCGTCGATCGAACGGGCGGCGGCGGCCGGCGGTGCCCAGATAGACGCCGACACCGTCGTCAGCTCGGGCTCGTTTGTGGCCGCTCTACACGCCGCCGGGGGTGCGGTCGAGATGGTCCGGATGCTGCTGGAGAGCGAGGCTCGCTGCGGCTTCAGCGTCCATCGGCCACCGGGCCATCACGCCGAACCGGCGCGGGCGATGGGCTTCTGTCTGTTCAACAACGTCGCCGTCGCCGCGCGCCATGCGATCTCCATGCTCGGGGTCTCTCGGGTGTTGATCGTCGACTGGGACGTGCACCACGGAAACGGCACCAACGACATCTTTCATGAGGATCCCGGCGTGCTGTTCGTTTCGATCCACCAGTCGCCGCTGTATCCGGGGACGGGTGCTGCGGGAGATGTCGGTTCGGGGGAGGGCACCGGTTACACGATCAATCTGCCGGTCGCGCCCGGCTCGGGCGATGACGTGTTCGGCTCGCTCGTCGACTTCGTCGTGGCTCCGCTCGCGCGGGCGTTCGAGCCCGAGCTGGTGCTCATCTCGGCGGGCTTTGACGCCCACCGTGACGATCCGCTGGCCGACTGTCAGGTGACCGAGGCGGGGTTCGCGTCGATGGCGTGCCTGGTCCGCGAACTGTGCGCCGAGCTCGAGGTCCCGTTCGGCGCGGTGCTCGAGGGCGGCTACGCCCTCGGGCCGCTGGCGCGCTCGGTCGCCGCGACGCTGGCTGCGTTTGCGGGCGATGGGGCGCCGGCGCTGACGCCGATCACGCGCGAGTCAGTCGCGGCGCGTGAGCGGCTGGCCGACCGGTGGCCGATCCTGGCGGGCTGATCCTCGCGAGGTTGAGTTACAGCAGCGCGGCCCAGGCGTCGATCAGCCTGGCGGCCATCGCGTCCGTCGAGTAGCGCTCGGCTCGCTCGCGCCCTTGGATCCGGGGGTCGGGCGCGTTGACGTGCTTCTTGACTGCCTCGCCCCAGGCTTCGGCGTCAAACGGGGCGCAGAGCGTCCCCTCGATGTTGGCCAGCACTTCGGGAGCGATTCCCGTCGGCGTGCTCAGGACCGGGACGTCGCAGGCCAGCGCTTCGAGCGTCGCGATCCCGAACCCTTCGCGGTCTGACGGGACAAGCACCGCGTTGGCGGCGTTGACGAGCAGCGGCACACGCTCGGGCTTCACGTCGCCGAGCGTCAGCAACCGGGTCTGGGCGGCCAGCTCGCGGGCGCGGTCAAAGCGCTTCTCGGGCCGCTTCGGGTCGGCGGGGAACAGCAGGTAGGGACCGTCGGGGTCCAGTCCGAGCTCGCGTCGAGCGTGTTCGCGCGGGATCGGTGTGAAGCGTTGGATGTCGACGCCGACGGGGAGGATCGCGACCTTGCTGGCGCGCCTGGTCGCCCACGCGGGGATCGTGTCCGCGAGCGGCTGCGAGACCGCCGCGACGAGGTCCATCAGCCGCAGCCCGGCCAGCGTGATTGTTCTCGATCGCGGATGAGCGAGATCCGTGCCGTGGAGGGTGACCGCGCGCTTGCGGGCGCCGACGGCGAGCGCCGGCCAGAGCGTCAGCCCGAAGTGGGCGTGGACGATGTCGAAGCCGCGCTTGTTTCTCAGCTGTTGCGCCGCTTGGAGGTAGCCCTTGGGGGCGAACGCGAACAGCTCGAGCTCGGCCGCCCCGGTTCTCTGCAACGCCTCGAACTGAGCCTGGACGAAGCTCCCGAGCGCCGGGTGCTCGCGGCTCGGGTACATGTTGGTGACGATCAGCGCGCGCATCGCGGTGCGCCGGCGAGCCTACCTGCGTATCTGACCGGACCATGTGTCCGGTTTCTCACGCAGGTCCGGAGTCCGGCTTCTCACGCAGGCCCGGAGTCCGGTTTCTCACGCAGGCCCGGAGTCCGGTTTCTCACGCAGGTCCGGACCTGCGTACTTAAGCGCACGTATGTTTCGTTTAGATACGCAGGTCCCGACTGCCGAGGGCTTTGGCAGTATGCGACGTGATGGCTTTGCATCCGCAGCTGCCGGTCGCCGTGTTCGATTCCGGCGTCGGCGGCCTCACCGTCCTGCACGAGTTGCTCGTGTCGCTACCGACCGAGGACTACGTCTACCTCGGAGACACCGCCCGCTTTCCCTACGGCGACCGCTCGCAAGCGGAGCTGAGCGCGTTCGCGCTCGAGATCGCCGACCACCTGCTCGGCGCCGGCGCGAAGCTGCTGGTGGTCGCGTGCAACGCTGCCAGCGCGGCTGCGCTCGACTCGCTTGAAGACCATCTCGCCCGCCGCGACCACGAGCTCGACGTGATCGGAGTCGTCGCTCCGGCAACCCAGCTCGCGGTGGCCGGCAGCCGCACCGGCCGGATCGGCCTGCTGGCGACGCCCGCGACGGTGGCCAGCGGCGCCTACGAGCGCGCGGTCACAGCGGCCGACCCGCACGTGCACCTGGAGAGCGTGCCGTGCCCGGACCTGGCGCCGCTGATTCAGCGCGGGCCGGCCTACGACGACGGCCTGATCGCGACCGTGCGCGGCTATTGCGCGCCGCTGCGCGACGCCGGCGTCGACACCGTGATCCTCGGCTGCACGCACTACCCGCTGGTGGCGCCGATCCTCCAGCGCGCTCTCGGCCGTGGCGTCACGCTCGTGACCTCCGGCGCGGGCGTCGCGCGCAGCGTCGAGCGGGCGCTGACCGCTCGGGGGCTGCTCAATCCGCGACCGGCGGAGGGGACTTATGAGTTCAGCTGTACCGGGGACGTGGACGCCTTCCGTTCGCTCGGGACCCGCTTTCTCCAGATGCCGCTCGGGGAGGTGAGGCACGTGGAGCTCGGCGCTCGGCTGGCGGCATGAGTACGGCCGGCGGTACGAGCGCGGACGGCGCCCGCGAGCGCAGCTATGGCCGCGCGCCGGACGGGCTACGCCCGACGACGATCGAGCCCGGCTTCGTCCGCACGGCGACGGGCTCGGCGCTGATCTCGATGGGCGAGACCCGCGTGATCTGCACCGCGTCAGTGCAGGAGAGCGTGCCCCGCTGGCTGTCGGGCTCGGGCCGCGGCTGGGTCACCTCCGAGTACGGGATGCTCCCGGCCTCAACCGGTGAGCGCAAGCAGCGTGACGTCAACAAGGGGCGCCCCGACGGCCGCACGGTCGAAATCCAGCGGCTGATCGGCCGCTCGCTGCGCGGCGTGATCGATTTCACCGCGCTCGGCGAGCGCACGGTCTACATCGACTGCGACGTTTTGCAAGCAGATGGCGGGACCCGCTGCGCTTCGATCACCGGCGGCATGGTGGCGCTGCGCCTCGCGTGCGAGCGGCTGATGTCGGAGGGGCGGTTGGAGCGCACGCCGCTGACCGGCAGCGTGGCCGCGGTGTCCTGCGGGATCGTCGACGGCGTCGCGCTGTTGGACCTCGACTACTCCGAGGACTCGACGGCCGAGGTCGACGCCAACGTTGTGATGACCGGCGACGGCGGCCTGATCGAGGTACAGGCGACCGCCGAGCGCACGCCGCTCTCCCGCGCCCATCTCGACGACCTGCTGGCGCTCGCGGCGCACGGGATCGAGGCGCTGCGCATGCTGCAGGATCAGTCCACGGCGGGCTGAGCGATGGCGATCCCCGCGTCGCTCGTGCTCGCGACTCGAAACCCGCACAAGCTGCGGGAGTTCGGGCGACTGTTGGCTGCGGCCGGGGTGACGGTCGTGGCGCTGCCTGACGAGATCGAGCTGCCGCCCGAGGACGGGGACACGTTCGAGGCAAATGCGCTGCCCAAGGCCCGGATCGCTGCCGCGCAGACCGGCCGGCCCGCGATCGCCGACGACTCGGGGATCGAGGCCGAGGCGCTCGACGGCCGGCCCGGGGTCCGGTCGGCGCGCTACGCGGGCGAGCACGCCTCAGATCAGGAGAACCTCGACAAGCTGATGCGCGAGGCGCCCACCGGGAGCGGACTGAGGTACGTGTGCGCGCTGGCCTACGCAGATCCGGACGATGGCAGCAAGCGGGTGTTCTTCGGTTACAGCGACGGTCGGCTGTCGGCCGAGGCGCGTGGCGACCGCGGCTTCGGCTACGACCCCGCGTTTCTGCCCGACGGGGACTTCGGCGGTCGCACGATGGCCGAGCTGACTGACGAGGAGAAGGACCGCATCAGCCACCGCGGGCGGGCCGTGCGGGCGCTGCTGGCCTGGAACGACCGGACGGGCTGATGTCGGGGGTCGAGCAGGTCGACGTCACCAAGCGCCGCACGGCGGCGCTGTCAGTGCTCTCGAACTCGGCGCTGATCCTGCTGAAGCTGATCGCGGGCACGATCACCGGCTCGGTCGCGATCCTGACCGAGGCGGTCCATTCGAGCATCGACCTCGTGGCGTCGGTCGTGGCGTTCTTCTCGGTCCGCAAGGCCGATGAGCCGGCCGACGAGTCACACCGCTACGGGCACGAGAAGATCGAGAACCTGGCGGCGGCGATCGAGGGGATCCTGATCCTCGTCGGCTCAGCCGCGATCGCGTTCGAGGCGATCAGCCACCTGATCAACCACGGGCGGGTGCAGATGGTGGCATCGGGATCGCCGTGATCGCCGTCTCGATGGTCGTCAACCTCGGCGTCGCGGCGCGGCTGCGGCGGACCGCCAAGCAGACCGGATCGCCGGCGCTGGCCGGCGACGCGGCGCACCTGGGCGCGGACGCGGTGTCGTCGGCCGCGGTGCTCGTGGGGCTGGTGCTGGTGGCGATCACCGGCGCCCAGTGGATCGACCCGGTGGTCGCGCTCGCGGTCGCGGCCGCGCTCGTCACGACCGGCGTGCGGTTGCTGGCGCAGTCCTCGCGGGTGCTCGTCGATGAGGCGCTGCCGCCGTCCGAGGTCGCTGCGATCAGGGAGGAGATCGAGTCGTTCGGCGACCGCGGGGTGGTCGGCTACCACGAGCTGCGCACCCGCCGGGCGGGCGCGCGGCGCTACGTCGATCTGCACGTCCAGTTCCAGGAGGGGACGTCATTGGAGTCCGCTCACCGGATCGCGCACGAGCTTCAGGACCTGATCGCCGCCCGCCTCGATCAGGCCGACGTCCTGATCCATCTCGAGCCCGAGGACCGGGTCCGGCCCGGCGAGGTGCTGTTCGCCGAGCAGCAGCGCTCCGGGTCGGCGACCGGGCCTACGTCAGGTTGATCCCAGCCGAGAGCGCGACCGCGAACGTCACTCCGGCGTAGCCGAAATAGCCCTCGAATACGAGGATCAGGACGGCGATCAGGCACACGATCACGATCGCGAGCCATCCGAGGCGGGCGAGATCCACGCGCCTATTCTCGCGGCCGGTGGGGATGGTTGGCTTTCCAAGAGCCTGTCTCGACGCCGTCACGGAGCGATAAATGCCGGGTTAAGCGTGGTCGCGAGCGGTGATTGGGGGCGTTCGCGGGCCGGATTGATTTCCGCAATTTCCGTAAAAGAGCCGCCATCTTGCCCCATTTGCGTCTCAGGGCGGGCCAGAATGGGCACGGTGCGGTGCGTTCGGCCCCTGATGGCCGTCCGCGGACCGTGTTAACGTCGAAAATTCCTATCAAGCTCGAAGGAGGAGCAAGTGACAAAGTCTGAATTCGTAGACCAGGTCGCCGATCGCGCCGGGTTGAGCAAGAAAGACGCCGGGGACGCAGTCGACGCGATGCTGGAGACGATCGAGAGCGCGCTCAAGCGCGGTAGCGATGTGACCTTCTCCGGCTTTGGCAAGTTCAGCATCTCGCACCGGAGCGCCCGTGAGGGCCGCAACCCGGCGACCGGCGAGAAGATTCAGATCGCGGCCTCAAAGGTGCCTAAGTTCACCGCGGGCGCGGGCCTGAAGAAAGCAGTCAAGTAGCGCCAGAGGTTTCATCCGATCAGGAGCGCGCCTCCGACCGCCTCGCCGCGAGCGAGGTCGAGTCGGCGGGCGAGATCGGTGATCTCGCTCACCACGCACTCCATGGGAACCGGGGGTTCGGGGACCGGCTGGCGGGGAACGTTGCCGAGCGCCGCTCACAGCTGGTGCTCGGTCTCGACCCCGACCCCGCCAGGTTGTGGCCTCGCGCGCTGGAGCTCACGTCGGCCGGTTCTGATCGGCCGGCCGCCGAGCGCGCCGGGCGTGCGGTCGCGGCGCACTGCCGCCTGGTGATCGAAGCCACGGCGGAGCAGTGCGTCGCGATCAAGCCCCAGCTCGCCTGCTTCGAGCGGCTTGGGGCGCCAGGTTGGGCCGCCCTGTCAGAGGTCGTCGCCGACGCCCGCCAGCGCGGGCTGATCGTGATCTGCGACGCCAAGCGCGGCGACATCGGCGTCACCGCCGAGGCGTACGCGCAGGCCTTCTTCGGCGAAACACTGACGCCGTTCGGAGCCGTCCCCGGGGTCGGCGCCGACGCTCTGACCGTCAACCCGCTGCTCGGCTCGGACTCGATCGCGCCGCTGCTCAGCGCCGCGCGGGCACGCCGAGGGGGACTGTTCGTGCTCGTTCGCACGTAAACCCCGGCGCGGCCGATCTCCAGGATCTGGAGCTCAGCGCCGGCGGCACGGTCAGCGGCCGGCTGGCGCAGCTGGTCGCCGCGCTCGGATCAGACGGAATCGGAGCGTCGGGGATCGCCGACGTCGGCGCCGTCACCGGCGCGACGGCGCCACAGCTGCTGCAGGCGCTGCGCGAGGTGATGCCGAGCTCCCCGTTCCTGCTGCCGGGTGTCGGCGCGCAGGGCGGCAAGGTCCAGGACCTCGCGCCGGCGTTCGCGCCAGGGCCCGCAGGCGGCCTGGTCTCGTCCTCGCGGGGGATCGTCAACGCACACGAGCTCGCCGGGGGCGCTCCCGAGTCCGCGGCGCGCGACGAGGCCGCGCGCCTGCGCGAGCTCGCCTGGCGCCTGGCTGGCTGAGCGGCGCCGGCTGGGGCCGTCGCGGCCGCTTGTATGATCGGCAGCGCGATGGTGGCAAAAAGTGCGCGCTTGGTTGCGCCGGTCGCCCTCGCCGCGGTGGCCGTGGCGACATATGCCGTCGTCCAGTCGGGGCTCTCGACGCACCATCCGCCGGCTGCGCACTCGAGCCAGCTCCCAAGTGGGGGCAACGGCTCCGGCGGCCACCGGCATCACCGCCTATCGAAGTTCTACGTCGTCAAGCAGGGCGACACGCTGAGCGAGATCTCGGTCAAGACCCACGTCACGATCCTGACCCTGACGACGCTCAACCCGGGGTTGAACCCCAATGCCCTCCAGACCGGGCAGCGGCTGAGGCTGCGCCGGTGAGCGCCGGGTTTCGCCAGCGGTTCGCGACAGCCCTCGAACACGTCCGAGTCGCGACCGGCCCCCGCGTGCGCTGCCTGATGACGGCCGCGCTGTGCGCGGCCGCCGTGCTGCTCGCCGCAGCCAGACCGCCGCCGCGTCCGCTGCCGTGCCGCGGCTCAGCGTCCGCGCGGCGATCCTGATCGAGCAGAGCACCGGTCAGCAGCTGTACGGCGTCGACTCGAACCGCGAGCTGCCGATCGCGAGCACCACGAAGCTCATGACTGCGCTCGTGACGCTCGAGCACGTGCACCGCCTCAGCACCGTGTTCACCGCTCCGGACTACCGCGCGGCCGCGGTCGACTCCCAGATCGGGCTGCAGCCGGGCGAGCGGATGAGCGTCCATGACCTGCTGCTGGCGCTGATGCTGCCCAGCGCCGACGACGCAGCCGAGGACCTCGCCTACAACGTCGGCGACCGGTCAGTCGGGCGGTTTGTCGCGATGATGAACGCACAGGCGCGAACGCTCGGCCTCCGCCACACCCACTACTCGACCCCGATCGGGCTCGACACGCCCGGCAACTACTCCACCGCCGCCGACTTGGTCAAGCTCGCCGGCTACGACCTCACGCACTCGGCCTACTTCGCGCGGATCGTCGCGCTGCCGCACGCGGTCCTGCACTCGGGCGCATACCCGCGATACGTCGTCAACCGCAATGACCTGGTCGCCGAATATCCGTGGATCGACGGCGTCAAGACGGGGCACACCGCGGACGCCGGTTACGTTCTCGTCGCCTCAGGGCACAGAGACGGCATGACGCTGATCAGCGCCGTCCTCGGTACCAGCAGCGAGGCGTCACGCGACACCAACACGATGGCGCTGCTCGACTACGGGTTCGCGAACTTCCGCCTCGGCCGCCTGGTCCGGCCCGGCCAGCTGCTCGCCTCGCCGACGGTCCGTGACCAGCCTGGCAAGCACGCCCAGCTCGTCGCAGCCACCGCCGTGACGCGCGTCATACCGCGCTCAGCGGCGGTCAGGATCCGCGTCCAGGCCCCGCACCAGCTCACCGGGCCGATGCCGCAGGACGCGCGGTTGGGGACCGCGGTCGTGCTCGTGGGGGGAAGGCCGGTCGCGCGCGTACCGCTGCTCCTTGCCCACGCCCTGCCGGCCGTCAGCACGCTGACGATCGCCGCGCGGTTTATCACCAGGCCGCTGATGCTGGTGCTGATCTTGGCGGTCGCCATCGGGGGCGCGCTAGCGTTCGCGTTACGGCGCCGGAGGCGGGCGTCCAAGGGAGGATTGGAGCCGGCATGATCATCACCGTCACGCTCAACACAGCGATCGACAAGACGCTCGAGGTTCCGAGCTTCACTCCCGGACGCCGTCACCGGACGGTCAACCAGACGACGATGCCGGGCGGCAAGGGAGTCAACATCGCGCGTGCGATCAAGCAGCTCGGGCAGCCGGTGATCGCGACCGGGTTCGCCGGCGGCGCCACCGGAACGAGGGTCGTCGAGGCGCTCGGAGCCGAGTCGATCCTCTCCGACTTCGTCCAGATCCAGGAGGAGTCACGGACCAACACGGTCGTTCTGGACCCGACTACCGGCATGCACACCGAGATCAACGAGCGCGGCCCGGCGGTCTCCAACCAGGAGTTCGACCTGTTTCGCGAGAAGCTCCTGTATCTCGCCCAGGGAGCGAGTATCTGTGTGTTCGCTGGCAGCCTGCCGCGCGGCGTCGAGCAGGACGTCTACCACTCGCTGATCAGAGAGGTCCGCAGACTCAACGTGACCACGATCATCGACACTGACGGCGAGCCGCTGCGGCTCGCGATCCGCGCCGAGCCCGCTCTCGTGTCGCCCAACGAGCTCGAGGCCGAGGAGCTCGTCGGCCACGAGTTCAATGACGCCGACGATCGCGCCCAGGCCGTCATCGAGATGACCCGCCTGGGGGCCCGCGAGGCGATCATGACCGTCTCGGACGGCTGCTATGCGCGGGTGCTCGAGAACGGCGCCCTGACGCTTCATCGCGTCCGCGTCCAGGAGCAGCCGGCGCGCTCGGTGGTCGGCTCCGGCGACGCGTTCCTGGCCGGCTACGTGGCCGCCCGCTACGGCGGTCAGGAGCCGGTCGAGTGCCTGCGCTTCGGGGTCGCCTGCGGCGCCGAGTCGACCCAGCACTTCGGTGCCGGAATCATCGATCCGAGCCGCGTCGATCGGCTGCTGGGCGAGGTCGAGGCCGAGCGGCTCGAGCTCGCGGCCGAGATCCGCTGACCCGTTGCTAGGATCGATCGACCGATGGTTGCCGCCACGTCGCCGCTCGCATTTACCTCCGAGTGCTCTTCCTCGCCCGCTTTCGCGTCCGAGTCCCCGACTACGCTCCTGAGATGGAAGTAGAGATCGGCCGCGGCAAGAAGGCCCGTCGGGCGTACGGGTTCGACGACATCGCGATCGTCCCGTCGCGCCGCACGCGCGACCCCGACGACGTCGACATCACCTGGACCCTCGGCCCCTACCGGTTCGAGCTGCCGATGCTCGCGGCCGCCCTCGACGGCGTCGTCTCGCCCGAGAGCGCCGGCCTGATCGGCAAGCTCGGCGGCCTCGCGGTGCTCAACCTCGAGGGGATCTTCTGCCGCTACGAAGACGCCGAGACGCAGCTCGAGCGGATCTCGACCTTCTCGCGCGAGATCGCGACCCGCGAGATGCAGGACATCTATCGCGAGCCGGTCAAGCCCGAGCTGATCGCCAAGCGGATCGCCGAGATCAAGTCGCAGGGGGTCGTCGCGGCTGCGTCGCTGACCCCCCAGAAGGTCCGCGCCTACTACGAGATCGCGCTCGAGGCAGGGCTGGACATCCTCGTGATCCAGGGCACGGTCGTGTCGGCTGAGCACGTCTCGCGTGACGAGAGCCGGCCGCCGCTGAACCTCAAGGAGTTCATCCGCGAGCTGGCGCCTACGCCGGTCGTGGTGGGTGGCTGTGCCTCCTATCACACGGGGCTGCACCTGATGCGCACCGGCGCCGCCGGCGTGCTGGTTGGTGTCGGTCCGGGCGCGATCTGCACGACCCGCGGGGTGCTCGGGATCGGCGTCCCGCAGGCGACCGCGATCGCCGACGTCGCCGCCGCGCGCTCGCAGCACATGCTCGAGACCGGCGATTACGTCAAGGTGATCGCCGACGGCGGGATGCGCAACGGTGGCGACATCGCCAAGGCGATCGCCTGTGGCGCCGACGCCGTGATGCTCGGCTCGGCGCTTGCGCGCTCCTACGAGGCCCCCGGCCGCGGCTACAACTGGGGGATGGCGACCTTCCACCCGACGCTGCCGCGAGGCGCGCGCGTCGCGACCACGCAAAACGGGACGCTCGAGGAGATCATCAAGGGCCCCGCACGCGAGAACGACGGGACCTTCAACCTGATGGGCGGGCTGCGGACGTCGATGGCGACCTGCGGCTACCGTGACATCGCCGAGTTCAACCGCGCTGAGCTGATGGTCGCGCCGGCGCTGCAGACCGAGGGCAAGCACCTCCAGCGCGAGCAGGGCGTCGGGATGGGCGCTGGCAGCCGGGCAGCGGCGGTCGGTGTCGCCGACTAGCAGCTCGGGTCTCGATCTCGCGAGCGAGCCGCAGGTGGCTCCCGCGCCCGACGTACGCGACGAGCTTCCGGCGGCGACCGATGAGGTCGTGGTCCTCGACTACGGCGGCCAGTACTCGCAGCTGATCGCGCGCCGCGTCCGCGAGTGCGGCGTGTTCTCGGAGTTGCTGCCGCACCACGTGGGTGCCGAGGAGGTCGCGCGCCGGCACCCGAAGGGCGTGATCCTTTCCGGCGGCCCGGCATCCGTCTACGCGCCGGGGGCGCCGCCGCTCGATTCTCAGCTGCTCGAGCTCGGTGTTCCGGTGCTCGGCATCTGCTACGGCATGCAGCTGATCGCGCTCGAGCTCGGCGGCCAGGTCGAGGGCGCCGAGGTCGGCGAGTTCGGCCGCTCGCAGCTGACGGTGCACGAGAACGGGAGGCTGCTGGCCGGCACCCCGGCCGAGCAGTCGTGCTGGATGTCTCACCGCGACACCGTGTTCGCGCCACCGCCCGGCTTCGACGCGCTCGCGTCCTCGACGGCGTCGCCGGTCGCCGCGTTCGAGTCCTCGCAGCGCGGGATCTACGGGATCCAGTTTCACCCAGAGGTCGTCCACACCCCCTACGGCCAGCAGGTCCTGTCGAACTTCCTGCGCGAGATCTGCGGTTGCGAGGGGCGAGTGGAGCGCCGCCTCGGTGATCGAGGACCAGATCGAGCGGATCCGCGCGCAGGTCGGGGAGGGGCCGCGCGATCTGCGGCCTGTCGGGAGGCGTCGATTCGAGCGTCGCCGCGCTGCTCGTGCACCGGGCGATCGGCGACCGGCTGACATGCGTGTTCGTAGATCACGGGCTGATGCGCAAGAACGAGGGCGGGCAGGTGATCTCCGCCTTCCGCGACACATTCAAGGTCCCGCTGGTGGCCGTCGATGCGTCGGACCGCTTCCTCGCTCGGCTGAAGGGGGTCAGCGACCCCGAGCGCAAGCGCAAGCTGATCGGCGCCGAGTTCATACGCGTGTTCGAGGAGGAAGCCGCGCGGCTCGACGACGTCCACTTCCTGGTGCAGGGCACCCTCTACTCAGACGTGATCGAGTCCGGAGGCGGCACGGGCGCGGCGACGATCAAATCCCACCACAACGTCGGTGGGCTTCCTGACGACATCGAATTCGAGCTCGTCGAGCCGCTGCGGACGCTGTTCAAGGACGAGGTGCGTGCGGTCGGCGCCGAGCTCGGGTTGCCCGAGCGGCTCGTCTGGCGCCAGCCTTTCCCGGGGCCGGGGCTGGCGATCAGGGTCGTCGGCGGGGAGGCGACGCGCGAGCGCCTGGACATCCTGCGCGAGGCCGACGCGATTCTCCAGGATGAGATACGCAAGGCCGGGCTCTACCGCGAGCTGTGGCAGTCGTTCTGCGTGCTCCCGGACATCCGCACGGTCGGCGTCCAGGGCGATGAGCGAACCTACGGCAACGTGATCGCGATCCGCGCCGTGACCAGCGACGACGCGATGACCGCCGACTGGGCGCGGCTGCCCTACGACCTGCTCGAGCAGATCGCCTCGCGGATGATCAACGAGATCAGGCAGGTGGGACGGGTGGTGCTCGACATCACGAGCAAGCCGCCGGGGACGATCGAGTGGGAATAGACGCCTGATTTAGCGGGAGGACTGGCGGCACTAGGCCACCGCGCGCGGTAGTCGGCATCGATTTCATGGCAAATACACGGTGTCGCAAAAGTCCTGACGAGTCTGTCCGAGGGCTCCCGCGGCCCGGACCCTGGACCGAGCTGGAGAATTCGTGCTTCCCCGCCGCTGTGTCGGAGTTCGCGCAAGGTGGCGCTGGCCGCGCTCTGGCCCGTTTCTGCTTGGGAAGGGACAGGGAAGGCCGGTATCGGACTGGATGGTGCCCGGATCGGTTGTTTGGTGCTGTTTTGCACGGATCGAGCATGCTGTTTGCGCCAGATCTGCATGGCGGCCTTGGATTTGCCGCCCAGCGCACGCCTGACCCCAAGTTCGCGACAAATCCAAACCCGGACCGCGGCTTTGTCACGGACTGCATGCCGCTGCCGCCCCGTTCCCCAGCCAAGACCCGCGGCATAGAGGCTGTCGCACGAGTCAGTCAAGAACACCTCGATCACCGTTAACGATCACAAGCTCGCAGACCGCACCCCACAACGCCAGCAACCCTCAGACCCCTCTCGACCGACTCATGCGACAGCCTCAATAGACAGCAAAATCGATGTCCACCCTAAGGGCCGGCGCCGAGCACCGGCGTGTGCGCGAGCACCGGCGCCACGTAGGGCCCGAGATCCGAGGGCAGTTGCGCGCGCGAGAACCACTGCGCGGCGGCGAGCTCGCCCTCATCCATCGTGACAGTCGGCGTGGCCAGCTCCGCGTGGAACAGGTGGATCGTGTCCCGGCGGTGATCGACGCTTCCGCGCAGCTGGCCGATCGCCGTCCAGCTCGCCGAGCCGAGCCCCAGCTCCTCCTCCATCTCTCGCCGCGCGGCCTCGATCGGCGGCTCGCCGCGCTTGATCGCGCCGCCGGGGAGATCCCAGGAGCGCCGGCCGTAGGTGTGCCGTACCAGCAGTACGTTCTCGTTACGGGTGAGCACGCATTTGACGCCGTTCTTCTCGGGCCGCCAGATGAACCACATCACCTGGAGCACGCGGTAGGCGAAGCGATAGCCGATTCGCCGGATTGAGGTCGGCAGCTGCATGCACCCAGCCTAGGCCCTCTAGTGGAGAGGATTGACTATCATCGTTTCGAGCCGCGCGGCAAATCGCGCGGCTTGTGCGTGCCATGAAGACCTACGTAGCCACTCCAAAAGACCGCGAACGCAACTGGCTCGTCGTTGACGCGAGCGGGCAGACGCTCGGCCGGCTGGCGACCCAGATCGCCGACGCGTTGCGCGGTAAGCGCAAGCCGACCTACACCCCGCACGTGGATACCGGCGACTTTGTGATCGTGATCAACGCCGAGAAGATCCACGTGACCGGCAACAAGCTCGCCGACAAGCGCTACTACCGCCACTCCGGCTACCCGGGCGGCCTGCGTTCGCGCTCGCTTGCCGAGATGCTCGCGCGCCGCCCCGAAGAGGTGATCCGGATCGCCGTCAAGGGGATGCTCCCGCGCAACCGTCTCGCGCGCCGGCAGATCACCAAGCTCAAGGTCTACGCCGGACCCGAACATCCGCACGCAGCCCAGCAGCCTCAACCGATGGAGACCGAGCAGTGACCGACGCCGAGCAGCCCGAGGACGAGCAGCGCAACGAGGAGCCGCCCGCGGCTGAAGAGACTCCGGCCGCTGAGGTCGACGCCGCCCCAGAGGCAGCGCAAGAGCCCGAGCCCGTTGCCGAGGAGCCCGCAGCTGCGGAGCCGGTAGCCGAGGAGCCCGTTGCCGAGGAGCCCCCGCCCGCAGAGGAGCCCGCTCCCGCCGAGGAGCCCGTGCCCGCCGAGGAGCCCGTGGCCGCAGAGGAGCCCGCGGCCGCAGAGGAGCCCGCGCCCGCCGAGGAGCCAGTGGCCGCCGAGGAGCCCGCGGCCGCAGAGGAGCCCGCGGCCGCAGAGGAGCCCGCGCCCGAGGCGCCTGCACCTGCCGCCCCCGCCGCCCCCGGCGAGGCCGGGGAGGAAGACGTGGAGCTCGCGCCGCGTCAGCGGCCCGAGATCCCCGGCGCCGACCTGATCCCGGACCTCGTGTCCGACAGCGACGACTTCCTCGACGCTGAAGCCCGCGCGGCCGCCGAGGCCGACGCCGAAGAGGCGGCCCGCGCCGCGGCCGAGGACTCCGAGGAGGAGTCGCGCCCGATCGCCGACGCCGCGATCGACCTCGCCGCCGGCGCCCGCTACAACGCGACCGGCAAGCGCAAGACCGCCGTCGCGCGGGTGATCCTCAAGCCCGGCACCGGGACATACATGATCAACGGCAAGGAGCTCGACGTCTTCTTCCCGCGCGACACGCTGCGGCGGATCATCCGCCAGCCGCTGGAGACGGTGGGCTACGACTCGCGGATGGACGTCGTCGCGAGGATGCATGGCGGTGGCGTCGCGGCCCAGGCCGGCGCGTTGCGCCACGGCATCTCCAAGGCGCTGATCGAAGCGGACCCGAACCTGCGCGGCGAGCTCAAGCGGCGCGGCTTCTTGACACGTGATCCGCGCGTCAAGGAACGCAAGAAGGCGGGCCTCAAGAAGGCTCGTAAGCGCCCGCAGTTCTCCAAGCGCTGACCACGGCCGCGATGGCGCGCCAGCTTTTCGGCACGGACGGGGTCCGGGGCCGAGCCGGGGAGTTTCTGACCGCCGAGCTGGCGCTCGCGCTGGCCCGCACCGCGGTCTCGCGTTCACAGGCAGAGCAGCCGCAGGTCCTGATCGTCCGTGACACGCGCGAATCCGGCGAGATGCTCGAGGCGGCGATCGCGGCCGGCGTCACCGCGGCCGGTGGCGACGCGCTGTTCGGCGGCGTGCTGCCGACCCCCGCGGCATCGCTGCTCGTCCGCCGCCACGGGCTCGAGATGGCGGCCGTGATCTCCGCGTCTCACAACCCGTACGAGGACAACGGGATCAAGCTGTTCGCCGCCGACGGCTTCAAGCTCGATGACGACACCGAACACGAGATCGAGGCGGCACTCGCGCTTCCGATGCCAAAGCCGCCGCGGATCGGGCGGGTCAATCGCCTGCACGGGGCGCTCGAGGACTACCTGCGCGAGCTCCACACGCGCTTCAGCGCGCTCGACCTAAGAGACATGAAGGTGTTGCTCGATTGCGCCAACGGCGCCACCTACCGCGCCGCCCCCGAGATCTTTCGCCGGCTGGGCGCCGATGTGACGGTGGTCGGCGACCAGCCCGACGGGCGCAACATCAATCACGAGTGCGGCTCGACCCACCTGGACGCCGTCGTCGAGCAGATGCGGCGCGGCGGCCACGACATCGCGTTCGCGTTCGACGGCGACGGTGACCGCATGCTGGCGGTCGACGCCAACGGGGTCGTGGTCGATGGCGACGAGCTGATCGCGCTGGTGGCAATCCACCTGCACCGCGAGCAGCGCCTGCCCGGCAACGGCGTCGCGGTCACCGTGATGACCAACTATGGCTTTCACGCAGCGATGGCGAGCGCCGGCGTGGAGGTGGCGGTCACCGCGGTCGGCGACCGTTACGTGCTCGACGAGCTTCGACGGCGCGGCTGGGCGCTCGGCGGCGAGCAATCGGGCCACATCATCGACCTCTCGTTCGGGACTGGCGGTGACGGCATCGCCTCTGCGCTGCTGACGCTCGAGGCGCTCGCTGGCGGTGACCTGCGTGATCGACACGCGATGGAGAAGCTCCCGCAACGGCTCGTCAACGTCCGCGCCGCGGACCGGCTGTCGCTGACCAGCGCGATCGATTCCCCGGCGATGGTGCAGGCAATTGAGCACGAGGACTCGCGGCTGGAGGGCCGCGGCCGGGTGCTCGTCCGCGTGTCGGGAACCGAGCCGCTGATCCGCGTGATGGTCGAGGCTCCGACGCACGAGGAGACTGACGCCGTCTGCGAGCGCCTCACGCAGGTCGCCCAGAAGACGCTCGGCGACCGCCACGTGGGCTAGCCGCGCCGGGCGTGGCGTTCAAGTCCCCAGTCCATCTGCCGATGGACTACTTGGAGCCGGTGTGGGCCACCGGCTCGTCAATTTGCAACGAGCCAGGAGGGTTGGCAAATGTGCGGCATCGTCGGCTACGTCGGCCCTCGCAAAGCAAGGGCACTGCTGCTGCAGGGACTCGAGCAGCTCGAGTACCGCGGCTATGACAGCGCTGGGATCTCGGTCCTCTCCGGCGATCGGATTGACGCCGTCAGAGCGGTCGGCAATCTGAGCGCACTGCGCACCGCGATCGACGGCCGTGATCGTGCCGCCGAGGCCGGCTCGACCGTCGTCGCGCTCGCCGAGCGCCCACAGGCCAGCACCGGCATCGGCCACACCCGCTGGGCGACCCACGGCCGCGTCACCGAGGAGAACGCTCACCCCCACTACGACACGACTGACCGGGTCCACATCGTCGTCAACGGGATCGTCGAGAATTACGTCGAGCTCAAGGACGAGCTCGTGCACGACGGGGCGGTTTTCACCTCCGAGACTGACGCCGAGGTGATCGCACACCTGGTCGCGAGGTTCTACGACGGCGACCTCGTGTCCGCGGTGCGGCAGGCCTACGCCCGTCTGCGCGGCCATTACGCGTTCGTCGCGATGAGTGCCGACGAGCCTGGCCTGCTGGTCGGCGCGCGCAAGGAGTGCCCGCTGATCATCGGCCGCGGCGATGGCGAGCAGTTCATCGGCTCGGCGATCCCGGCCTTCCTGCGCGAGACCCGGCTCGTTCAGTACATGGGAGACGACGAGCTCGTCGTGCTGAGCCCCGACGGGGTCGAGTTTCAGAGCGCCCTCGGTGAGCCGCTCGAGCGCGAGGTCGTCGAGATCGACTGGGATGCCGAGACGGCCGAGAAGCAGGGGTATGAGACGTTCATGCTCAAGGAGATCAACGAGCAGGCCGACGCGGTCGCCGAGACGCTCGGTGAGCGGACCGCGCGCCCGGACAGCATTGACCTCGGCGATCTCGGCGCGATCGACGACGAGCTGCTGCGCAGCGTGCGGCGAGTTGTGATCGTCGCCTGCGGAACGGCCTACCACGCCGGACTGATCGGCCGCTACGCGATCGAGCAGTGGGCGCGACTACCGGTCGAGGTCGACATCGCCTCCGAGTACCGCTACCGCAACCCGGTCGTCGGGCCCGACGACCTCGTGATCGGGATCTCGCAGTCGGGCGAGACGGCTGACACGCTGGCCGCGATGCGCACCGCGCGCGGCCGCGGCGCGAAGGTGCTCGCGCTCACGAACATCATGGGCTCGCAGGCGACACGTGAGGCCGACGGGGTGCTCTACACCCGGGCCGGGCTCGAGATCGGGGTCGCAGCCTCGAAGACGTTCGTCGCCCAGATCGCTGCCATGTACCTGATCGCGTTGAGGCTCGCCGAGCTGCGCGAGACGATCGACCGCGACCTGCTCGTCTCGACGATCAGCGAGCTCAAGCGCCTGCCGCATCTGATCGCCGAGCTGCTCGAGCGCGACGCCGAGCAGTTGGAGGAGGTGGCGCGCGGCTGCTACCAGGCGGAGTTCTTCCTCTATCTCGGGCGCCACATCGGTCTGCCGGTCGCGCTCGAGGGCGCGCTGAAGCTGAAGGAGATCTCCTACATCGCCACTGACGCCTATGCCGCCGGCGAGATGAAGCACGGCCCGATCGCGCTGCTCGACGAGCAGACGCCGGTCGTCGTCGTCGCGACCCAGTCGCCGGTGCTCGAGAAGGTGATCTCGAACATGCAGGAGGTCCGCGCCCGCGGGGCGAGGGTGATCGCCGTCGCCACCGAAGGCGACGAGCAGATCAGCAAGCACGCCGACGAGGTGATCCGCGTCCCGCAGACGGACTGGATGCTCGCGCCGCTGCTGGCGGTGATCCCGCTACAGCTGCTCGCCTACAACATCGCGCGGCTGCGCGGGCTCAACGTCGACCAGCCCCGGAACCTGGCCAAAACGGTCACGGTTGAGTGAGCGCCAAGCGCGACGCGCAGCCGGTTGAGCATTCGGGGATCGGGATCGATCTGCTCGAGATCGAGCGCCTTGAGCGCGCGCTGGATCGCCGGCCGAGGCTCGCCGACCGCCTGTTCACGGCCGGCGAGCGCGAGTACGCGGCGGCCCGGGGTCGCCCCGGCCAGCATCTGGCGGCTCGCTTCTGCGCCAAGGAGGCGGTCGCGAAGGCGCTCGGGATGACCGCATGGAGCTTCCTCGACATCGAGGTCGTGTCCGACGGAGGACGGCCCACGATCGTGCTTCACCGCGCCGCCGCGCAGCGAGCGGCGACCCTCGGCGTGGTCGTCACGGTCTCGCTGACCCACAGCAACCACGACGCCGCGGCCGTCGCCGTCGCCGTCGCCCAGCAGGCGTAGGCTCGCACCGTGAGCTCGCAAGCTGACTGGCTCGCGCCGCTGCCCGACGCCGAGCAGCAGCGCGCGATCGACGAATGGGCGATCGAACAGGTGGGCATCCCCGGCGTCGAGCTGATGGAGCACGCGGGCGCCGGGCTCGCCGAGCTGGTGCAGTCACGCGCGCCGGCGGGACGCGTCGTGGTCATCTGCGGCAAGGGCAACAACGGCGGCGATGGCCTCGTCGTCGCCAGGCTGTTGCGAGACCGCGGGCGCGAGGTCGACGTCCTGCTGCTGGCTGAGCGCGAGGCGCTGCGCGGCGACGCGCGCACCAACCTCGAGCGTCTCCCGGGTGAGCCGCCGCGTCCGTTTGAGGCGGGGGCGCTGGAGGGCGCGGCGGCGATCGTCGATGCGATCCTCGGCACCGGTTTCGCGGGCGAGCCCCACGAGCCCGCCCGCGGCGCGATCGAGGCGATCAATGCCGCTGCCGAGGACGCGGTCGTGATCGCCTGCGACGTCCCCAGCGGCGTCGACAGCTCGACCGGGGAGACCGCCGGTGTCGCCGTCACCGCGGCCGCGACGGCGACCTTCCACGCCGGCAAGCCGGGGCTCTGGATTTCGCCGGGCAAGAAGCATGCCGGCGAGCTGACGGTTGTCGACATCGGGATCCCGCCCGGCGCGCCGGTGATGCCGCACATCGGCCTGATCGGCGAGCGGGTGATTGATCAGGTGCCGATGCGGGGCCGCGAATCGACCAAGTTCGCGGCCGGCAGCGTGCTTGTCTGCGGCGGCTCGCTCGGGCTCACCGGAGCCCCCTGTCTGGCGTCAGAGGCAGCGATGCGCGCCGGCGCGGGTTACGTCACGGCGCTCGTGCCCGCATCGCTGAACCTCGTCTTTGAGCAGCGCCTGCTCGAGGTGATGACCGTGCCGATGCCCGATAACGGCGGTGCGCTGCAGCGCGAAGGCGCCGAGCGCGTGCGCGAGCGCGCCGGCCGCGCCGACGCACTGGTGCTGGGGCCGGGGATCGGTCGCGAGGAGAGCAGCGTCGCTCTCTGCCGCGAGCTCGCGCGCACCGTCGAGATTCCCCTCCTGCTCGACGCCGACGGGCTCAACGCGCACGCCGAGCGGCTCGAGTCGCTCGCCAAGCGCACTGCGGCGACCGTGCTGACTCCACATGCGGGCGAGCTCGGGCGGCTGCTGGGCGCTCCGAGCCACGAGATCGAGCGCCGCCGGCTGGCCTACGCACGCCGGGCCGCGGCGCTGTCGCGGGCGGTGGTCGTCCTCAAGGGGGATGACTCGATCGTCGCCGAGCCGTCGGGGCGCGTGGGCGTAAGCCGGGGTGGCGCCCCGGCGCTCGCGACCGCCGGCAGTGGCGACGTGCTGTCGGGCGTGATCGGTGCCTATCTGGCAAAGCAGGTAGATCCGTTCGTCGCCGCTTGCGCGGGGGTGTTCGTCCACGCCCGCGCCGGCCAGCTGGCGGCCGAATGGATCGGGCCCGAGGGAGTGATTGCCCGCGACGTGATCGAGGCGCTGCCGCGGGCGCGCGTGGAGGGCTGATCCTTGGCCCTCCGGGCGCTGGCACGCGTCAACCTGGCGGCGATCGAGCGCAACGCGGCACGGCTGCGCTCGGGGCTCGGCGCCGCAACGTCGCTGTGCGCGGTCGTCAAGGCCGACGCCTCGGGCCACGGCGCGGTGCGCGCGGCGCGGGCTGCGCTCGCCGGCGGCGCCTCGAGCCTGGCGGTGGCGACCGCCAACGAGGCGGCGGAGCTGCGGGCGGCCGGGATCGCGGAGCCCGTGCTCGTGATGGGCGCCCTGAGCCCCGAGGAGCTCGAGGTGGCGCTCGCGGCGGGGGCGGAGCTGACCGCCTGGAGCGAGGGATTCGTGGCGGAGATCGAGGCGACGGCGGCGACACCGGTCAAGGTCCACGTCAAGTTCGACACCGGCATGGGACGGCTTGGGACCCGTGACCGGGGGGAGGCGCTGGCGGCCGCGGAGGCCGTCCTCGGGGCGGCTCCGAGGCTCGAGCTAAAGGGGGTGATGACGCACTTCGCCACCGCCGACGGCGACTTGGAGTTCGTGCGCGAGCAGCTGGCCGCATTCGCGCCGTTCGTGGCCGAGGTCCGGCGCCGCGCACCTCGGGTGATCGTGCACGCGGCCAACAGCGCCGCGACCGTGCGCGAGCCCGAGACCCATTTCGACATGGTGCGCTGCGGGATCGCGCTCTACGGTTGTGACCCGATGAACGAGGACGGCTCCCGCTACGGCCTGGAACCGGCGCTCGAGCTGAGCTCGTACGTCGCGGCGCTCAAGCTCGCGCGCCCGGGGGAGAGCGCGGGCTATGGCCGTCGGTTCGTCGCCGACCGCGAGACCTGGATCGCGACTCTGCCGATCGGCTACGCGGACGGCGTCAGGCGCGACCTCAGCAACAACTGCGACGTCCTGATCGGCGGCCGCCGCTATCCCCTGGTCGGCACCGTCAGCATGGACAACATCACCGCCGACGTCGGCCCGGACCGGGCGGCAGAGGTTGCCGTGGGGGCCCAGGGGACACTGATCGGCTCAGACGGCGCCGAGCGCCAGACGACCGAGGACGTGTCGAACCGGATCGGGACGATCGCACACGAGCTGCTGTGCGGAATCTCGCGCCGCGTACCCCGCAGCTACCACCGCGACGGCACCTGCGAGCCGTGAGCGAGCCGCTCGACACGCTTGCCGCCAGCGTCCCAGATGCCTGGCTCGTGGGCGGGGCGGTTCGCGACCGGCTGCTGGGGCGCCGGACGAGCGACTACGACGTGGTGATCGCGCAGTCCGACGGCGTCGAGCGAGTGGCCCGCGCGCTCGGGCGAGGGGCGGACGGCGTAGCGTTTGGGCTCTCTGATGAGTTCGGCGGCTGGCGAGTAGTTGCGCACGACCGCAGCTGGCAGGTCGACCTGAGCGCGCTCGGCGACGGCGGGACGATCGAGGCCGATCTCCGCCGTCGCGACCTGACGGTCAATGCGATCGCGGAGCCCCTGGCCGGCGGCGGCCTGGTCGATCCGCTCGGCGGCGAACGCGACCTCGGCGCGCGCACGCTGCGCGCCGCATCCAGCGAGGCGTTCGCGTCCGATCCGCTGCGCACGCTACGGCTCGCACGCCTGGTGTGCGAGCTCGACTTCGTGGCCGAGCCGGCGACCGTGGCCCTGGCGCGGGAGAGCGCTCCCGGGCTCGAGCACGTCGCAGCCGAACGCGTGTTTGCCGAGCTTCGACGGCTGATCAGCTCCGAGCGACCGCTCGAGGGACTCGACCTGATGGACGTTACGGGCGCCACCGACGCGGTGCTGCCCGAGCTCGCGCGGCTGCGAGGCGTCGACCAGAGCCGCTTTCACCACCTCGACGTATACGACCACACACGCGCGGTTCTGGCCGAAGCGGTCGCGCTCGAGCGCGATCCCGAGCCCGCCTTTGGCGCTAACGCCGGCATGGTTCTGGAGCTGCTGCGCGAGCCGTTCGCGGACGAGCTCACGCGCGGCGGGGCGCTGCGATTCGCGGCCCTGCTTCACGACATTGCCAAGCCCGAGACGCGGGCCGTGACCGCCGAAGGGCGGGTCACGTTCATGGCCCACGACGAGGCCGGCGCGAAACTGTCAGCCGCGATCCTCAAGCGGCTGCGGGCCAGCTCGCGGCTGATCGAGCACGTGTCCGGGCTAACCCGACACCACCTGCGGCTCGGGTTCCTCGTCCACAGGATGCCCCTGGACCGCCGCGAGATCTATCGCTACCTGGACGCCTGCAGCCCGGTCGCGGCCGACGTGACCGTGCTCAGCGTCGCCGATCGGCTCGCGACCCGCGGGGACAACTCGGAGTCGGCGATCTCCAGGCATCTGGAGCTGGCGCGGCAGATGCTGTCCGAGGCGCTCGCCTGGACCGCCGATCCGCCGCGACCCCCGATCCGAGGCGACGAGCTCGGCTCGGCGCTCGGCATCCGGCCCGGCCCGCTGCTCGGTGAGCTGCTGCATGAGCTCGAGGAGGCCGCCTACGCGGGCGAGGTCTGTACGCGCGAGGAGGCGATCGGGTACGCGCGCCAGCGGGTCAGCGCGCGGTGACGCCTGAGTCGGCCGCTGGACGATGCGTGCCCGGTGACCCGGCGTTGGCCGATCAGTGCACGGTGACCCGGCGCGGATAAGCTGCTCGGATGCGCGATCCAGACTGTCTGTTCTGCAAGATCATCGCCGGCGAGCTGCCCGGGACGATCGTCGCCGAGGACGAGCGCACGGTGGCGTTCATGGACATCAATCCTGCGACCCGCGGCCACTTGCTGGTGGTCCCCCGAAACCACGCCGCGAACCTGCTCGAAATCGACGACGAGGACCTGGCGGCGACCGTGCTCGCTGCCAAACGGCTCGCGGCGCGGATCAGCGAGCGCCTCGGCGCCGACGGGGTCAACCTGCTCAATTCGTGCGGGCCGGTGGCGTGGCAGACGGTGTTCCACTTCCACATGCACGTGATCCCGCGATACGCGGATGACCCGCTGCAGCTCCCCTGGCGCCCGGCACCGGGGGACGGCGAGGAGATCGCCGCCGCCGCGGCCGAATTGCGCTGAGCGCGGCTGATCTCGGCGGCTCAACGGCCTGACTGCGGCAGCTCGCGACCCGGGCCGCGCCGGACAGGCTTCCGAGCGCGCTCCCTGCTACGTTTTTGCGCGTCTGGTCGGGGTCGCAGTGGCGCCGATCGTGATTCAAAGGCGATTTGCGCCGAAGGGGAGTTTCATGGCAACGGGTACCGTCAAGTGGTTCAGCGACGACAAGGGCTTCGGGTTCATCACGCCCGACGACGGTGGTCGCGACCTGTTCGTTCACTTCAGCGGCATCACCGGTGACGGCTACCGGTCGCTGGCCGAAGGGTCGAAGGTCTCCTATGAGGAGGAGGAGGGTCCCAAGGGCCCGAAAGCGGTGAACGTCAGCAAGATCTAGACCCGACGACGGGCCGGGGCCGCGTCGGGCCCCGCTATGCAAATCGTAAGGATTACGGCCCCTTGCACGAGCGGCGCGCAACTGCCGCCGCTAGTTCGTGTTGAATGGGGATGAACATGAAACGTTTCTCGCTGGTAACCGCCGGATTAGTCGCCGCGGGCCTGGCCGTGCTGCCGGGCGTCGCCGAGGCCAAGATCGTCGAGCTGGGCAGACTGCGACGCCGATCGCTTCGCCTGCGTGCCCCAAGGGGGTCTCGCCCTCGCAATGTTTCATCATTCTGACGCGCACGACGGCGATCCAGGCAACGAGCGACGGGATCACCAACCCGACGATCGTCAAGAACAACGGCTGGATCGTCGCTTTCACGGTTGGCCTCTCCGAGCTGTCGACGAACGCGACGACCGAGCACAACTACCTCAAAACGCTCGACACCGCCTATGGTGGCACCCCGCAGGTGGCGCTGACCGTGCTCACCCCAGGCCCGAACAACAAGTACACGGTCGCCGCGCAGAGCCCGACCTACCACCTGACGCCGTTCCTGGGCATGATCCTCCAGGAGCCGCTGTCGCTGCCGCCGACGTTCGCGACCTTCACGGCGCTGCCGGTCAAGGCCGGCGACTTGATCGCGCTGACGGTCCCGACGTGGGCCCCGGTGCTGACCTACAACCTCTCGAGCACGAAGTTCGTCTATCGCCAGAGCCGGATGACCAACTGCAAGAACGCCGCCGGTGAGCAGACCGCTCAGATCACGGTCGGTGAGAGCACCCGGTACCGGTGCGAATACCGGGCACGCGGCGTCGAATACACCGCGACCGAGGTGACGAACACGCCGTACCCAAAGCATTACGTCCACTGAGCGCGCCGCGGGCAGCCGGCGCCGGGCCGCGCTCATAGCCGCTGGGGGGCGCTGACAGCTGCCGGGCCGCGCTAACGGCGCCAGGCAGCCGCTAACAGCCGCCGGACCGCGCTAACAGCCGCCGGGCCGCGCTAACAGGCGCCGGGATTCTGCTGGCAGAACGCCGACCCGAGGCCGGCGCCGCCGGTCCCGCCCGAGCCGCCGGAGCCGCCGGAGCCTGAGCCGCCGGAGCCCGACCCTCCTCGAACCAGTCCCGGCGCCGGTACCGCCGGTGCCGCCGGTGCCGCCGGTGCCGCCGGCGCCCGCTCCACCGGAGGGGGAGGTGGACGTCGCGGGCGTTGGCGCGGCGGCAGCCGCGGTGGTACCCGCGGAGCTACCGGCGCTAGGGGTCGCGCCGGCGCTCGCCGCGCTGCTCGTGCTGCTGGTGGTCGTGGTCGAGCTCGTCGTCACCGCCGCCGCGTTACTCGGCGCCGTGGTCGGGACCGTGAAGGCTGGGGCGCCGGCGGTGTTGGTCGAGCCCGAGCCGCTGCTACCGCAGCCCGCGACGAGCGCGATCATCGCGACAACCGCCACGACGATGGCGAAGACCCTCTGAGTTCGCAACTCCATCTAGCCTTCTCCCGGAGCCTCAGGCGTCGAGTGGCGCCATGCGGCGCCCGCAGTACGGGCAGTCGTTGAGGTCCTTCTGCACGTGCTGATCGCACCAGTTGCAGAATCGCAGGTTGTCGACCGTCCACGGCAGGTCCGAAGCGGTCGGGGCCAGCGGCAGCAGCTGCCCGACAACCTCCAGTGGCTCGCCCGTATCACGATCGAGATACAGCTCGTCCGGCTCTGCTTCGATGATCACTTCTCGACCGGTGGAGGGCGTCCGCATCCGGTACTTCTGGCGCGACCTCATTGCGGGGCATGCTAACAGGGGCTCCAGCGCCAGGATCCGGCAATCAAAGTGTGCGGCCGCGGGGCAGCGCGGGAAAGCCGCGGGCTTGGATAGAGTGCCGCCCCGAGCGTATGGTCAGAGACTTCGCACGTTTCCGTCGAAGCCTTGTGGCGCTGGTGTCGGGCCTGATCGCGCTGATCAGCCTCGGAGGCTGTGCGATCAAGCACCCGACTGCCAACGTCGTGCAGGGCAAGATCCTGTTCGTCGAGAAGTGCGGCGCCTGCCACACGCTCGGGCACGCCAACACGAGCGGAACCGTGGGCCCGAACCTCGACGACGCCTTCCACCAGGATCGTGCCGATGGCTTACAAGGATGCGTCGATCGAGGGACTGGTCGACTACTGGATCCGCTATCCCAACACCGCGGGCGTGATGCCGGCGATGCTGTACAAGGGCCAGAAGGCGCAGGACGTGGCCGCCTACGTGGGGCTGGTGGCGGGCGGCCGGGTCGACGGGGCGCTCGCGTCGGCCGGCGGCGTGACCGGCACCACGCCCGCTGCCGGGAAGGCGGTTTTCACCGGCGTCGGCGGCTGCGGCAGCTGTCACACGCTCGCGGCAGCCGGCACGACCGGCACTGTGGGCCCGAACCTCGACCTGCGACTGCGGGCGGACTGTGCGCTGCCGGCATCGAAGAAGATCCGTGGCGTGACGTTGCAGAAGTGCATCGAGACCGCGATCACGGAGCCCTACGCCTACCTCCCGTCGGGCTACCACGCGGGCGTGATGCCGTCCAACTTCGGCAAGACGTTGACCAAGAGCGAGATCACGGCGCTGGTCAACTTCCTCTCGACCGCGGCCAAGTAGCTCTCGGGCCCGGCCGAGCAGCTCTCGAGCGGTGCGTCAGGCCGGACTGGCGCTGCCGGTCTCCTGGACCGCCGCCGCCTGGCGCAGGCGCTCCAACAGCTCGTCGCCACGCCCCGAGGCGACCGCCCGCTGCGCGCGGCTCTCGTCGAGCGCGATCCCGTGCTCGGTGGCGAAGTCCAGCAACTGCTGGCGCTGCTCGTTCTCGCGCGCGACACGCAGGAACAGCCAGCAGAAGAGGCCGATCGTGAGCAGGCTCTCCTCGACCATCATCAGCCCGCCGGCCGCGACCTGGTCGGCGATCGGGGAGATGTGCCAGTGGGCGTCGCCGGCGCGGTAGTACGGGTAGAAGACCGTCCCGCCGAAGATCAGGATGTTGGCCAGCACCGTCCCGGCGAGCCGCACGGCGATGATGTACACCAGCCGGGCGCCGTTGTTGAACCAGGCCGGCTTGGGCAGCGGGCCGAGCAGCGCCATCCACACCGCGATTCCGAAGATCAGGAACGTGGCGTGCTCGAGCGCGTGCAGAGCGTCGTGGCGCAGCGCCGCCTGGTAGAGCGCCGGCGAGTGCCAGGCGTAGAAGTTGACCGCCCAGACAGACGATGGCGACGACTGGGTGGCTGAGCACCCGGAGGCTTCGAGATCCAGCGGTTGCGCAGCAGCGGCGCCATCATCGGTCCCGTCATGCCGAGCACGATCAGCAGCGCCGCGACGTCGCCGATCAGCAGGTGCTCGGCCATGTGCGCGACCAGCAACTGGTCGGAGAGCGTGTCGACCGGCGGGCTGAGCGGCGATCGCGAGCGCGAGCAGGCCGGCGGCGTAGCAAGCCTGCCGCCAGCCCGGCACGGGCCGGCCGTGTGCGCGCCAGCGTCCGCGGCTCGGATCCAGTAGGGCAGCCCAGGCGAGCACGACCACGACCGGGAAGCCGATCGTCTGGGACCGGCGCGTCGGCGAAGGGGAGCGGGCGAGCGAGCACGGCCTCAATGGTGTCACGCGGCGCGCGCGCTAGCAGCGCCCGCGACCACCAGCACGACCGCCACGATCACCGCGATCACGACCACGCACCAGACCAGGCAGCCGAACGCGTCCGCCTCGGAGCTCAGCGGGTTCGGGGGCCGCCAGCGGACCTGCATCGCAAATACGAACCGCGCGCCGCGCTAGAGCACGTAGACGGTCGTGTAGACGACCACCCACATCAGGTCGACGAAGTGCCAGTAGATCCCGGGTACTTCCATGCCGCGGTGGCTGCTCGGCCGAGTAGTGACCGCGGAATGAGCGGATCGACACCAACAACAGCAGGCACAGCCCGATGAACACGTGGCAGCCGTGCAGGCCGGTCAGCGCGTAGAAGACCGTCGCCTGGGCCGAGTCGTGGGGCGCGAAGCCGATGTGGACGTACTCGTTGATCTGGACGACAGGAACGTCAGGCCGAGCAGGAAGGTCGCCACCATCCCGGCCTTGAGCCCGAACCGGTTGCCGCGCTTGATCGAGCTCAGCGCCCAGTGGATCGTCAGCGACGAGGACAGCAGGATCGCCGTATTGATCCCCGCCACAGCCTCGGGCAGGTGCTCGCCGCTGCGCCGGCCACGGGTCGTGGTTGACGACCCGGATGAAGAAGTAGGCGGTGAAGAACGCCCCGAAGATCATGATCTCGGAGATGATGAAAAGCATCATCCCGAGCGTCGGCGCGTTGACTCGCGAGGACTGGTGCGCGGGGGGCGGGCCGTGGTGCTCGGCGTGGGCGATCGAGGCGGCTTCCATCGGCGTTCCCCTAGCTCTCGGCTGCGACTGGGTCGCGGTGGACGACGTGCTCGACTTCCTTGCCGGTCGCGTTGCGCACGCGCTCGATCAGGTCGGTGCGCAGCCAGCCGGACCTGGTGTCGGCGAACGTCGAGATCACGATGTCGTCGACGCGGAAGTACTGCAGCGCGTTGGTGATCGCTGTGTACGGGTCAGGGTCGCCGATCATTCCGGCGGCCGTCAGGCCCGCGTCGCGCAGCCGGCGAGAGCACCAGCGAGAGCCGTGTCCGCGCGCGCCGCGAGGCGCTGCCGTCGCCGCCCTCCTGGGGGACCAGCGACGATGAACAGGCGCTCGCGCCGGTCACTCTCGGCGTCCGCCTTGGCCTTCAGCGCGTCGAGCAGCTCGTCGCCGCTCGCGGTGCGGTTGGCGACCGCCAGCGTGACGTGGAACGGGAGGCCCTCGGTGTCGATGTCGGCGACCACGTGCTCGACCGGCAGCCCCGTGGCGTCGCGGACGCGGTCGATCAGGTCGCGGCGCTGCCAGCCGGAGCGATGCTCGGGATAGGTGGAGATGATGATCGCGTCCGGGTTGTATTCGCGGACCGCGTCGATCGTCGCCGCGTACGGGTCGGGATCACCGACCTCGCCGACCGCGTCGATCCCCTCCGAGCGCACGAAGCCGACGCGCGAGGTCGACGCGCGTCTGGGCGGCGTCGAACACCGAGTCGTCGTAGACAACGTAGCCGGCGCGCGGCCGCGTCTGGGGCACGCAGAGCACGAACCGGGTCTCCTCCTCGGCGGCGTGGCGGCGCACGGCGTCGATCAGGGGCTTGCCGCCGATCGTCTCGTTGGCGACGACGAGGATCGTCCTCATGCTGTCGCTCCTCGCTGAGCTCGGCGGGCGACCCGACCCGGCGACCCCGGCGGCGGCGACCGGCTTGGCCTCGGCGGGCGGCTTGAAGATCCCGTGCACGGCGCCCGGGCACGCCGTACTCGTACGGGCCGCCGACGACCGTCGGGACCGCGTCGAAGTTGAAGATGGGCGGCGGCGAGGAGACCTGCCACTCGAGCGTCAGCGCCGCGCCACGGGTTGGCCGGCGCGCGCGGGCCCGCCGCGCCAGCTGACGACCATGTTGTAGAGGAAGATCAGCGTGCTGCGCGCCGAGGCACGAATGACGACAGCGAGATGAACAGGTTCCAGTCGGCGAACTTCGCGGCGTACTCGGCGACGCGCCGCGGCATTCCCTGGATTCCGATGATGTGCATCGGCCCGAAGGTCAGGTTGAAGAAGATGAACGTCGTCCAGAAGTGCCACTTGCCGAGCCGGTCATCGAACATCCGACCGGTCATCTTCGGGAACCAGTAGTAGACGCCGGCAAAGATCGTGAACACGGAGCCGCCGTAGAGCACGTAGTGGATGTGGGCGACGATGAAGTAGGTCTGCGAGACGTGGATGTCAAACGGGATCATCGCCAGCATGATTCCGCTGATCCCGCCGAGCGTGAACATCGTCAAGAAGCCGAGCGCGAACAGCATCGGCGTGTCGAGGTGCAGCACGCCGCGCCACAGCGTCGCCAGCCAGGAGAAGATCTTGATCCCGGTCGGGATCGCGATGATCGCGGTCGTGATCATCATCGGGATCCGGATCCAGGGCGCCATGCCCGAGACGAACATGTGGTGCGCCCAGACCGTGAAGCCGAGCACGACGATCGCCAGCAGCGAGAAGGCCATCATCCGGTAGCCGAAGATCGGCTTGCGGGACTTGACCGCGATGATCTCGGAGATGATCCCGAACCCGGGCAGCATCATGATGTAGACCGCCGGGTGCGAGTAGAACCAGAAGACGTGCTGGTACATGATCACGTTGCCGTCCTTGCCAGCGCCGACGAACGCGTCGAAGAAGTGGAAGTGCAGCGCCGTGTCGAGCAGCACGAAGAACTGCGAGGCGGCGATGAACGGAGTCGCGATCACGACCAGCAGCGAGGTGGAGAAGTTCGCCCACACAAGCAGCGGCAGCCGGAAGAAGCTCATCCCCGGCGCGCGCATGGTGATGATCGTGACCAGGAAGTTGAGCGCGGTCGCGATCGAGGAGGCGCCCGCGAACTGGACCGCGATCGTGAAGAACAGCTGCCCGATCGGCATCGTCGTCGAGAGCGGCGCGTAGGCCGTCCAGCCGGCGGCGAACGAGCCTCCCGGCGCCAGGAAGCTCATCAGCATCATGATCCCGGCCAGCGGCAGCATCCAGTAGGAGAGCGCGTTCAGCCGCGGGAATGCCATGTCCGGCGCGCCGATCATCAGTGGCAGCACGAAGTTCGCCAGCCCCGCGAAGACCGGGATCACGAACAGGAAGATCAGGACCGTCGCGTGGACCGAGAAGACGCCGTTGTACTGCTCGGGCGTCAGGAACTGCATCCCCGGCTTGGCGAGCTGCGCGCGGATCAGCATCGCGAGCAGCCCGCCGACCATGAAGAAGAAGAACGAGGTGACCGTGTACTGGATCCCGATCACCTTGTGGTCGGTGTTGACCCGGAAGTAGTCGCGCCAGGTGCGGGCGCCGTGCGCGGAGTGGTCCTCCGGGCGGGTCGGCCGGCCGGCGGCCCAGTAGAACCAGTAGTCGGCGGTGCCGATACCCGCCAGGAAGAACAGCGGCACCGCGATCAGCGCGACGATCGTGATCGCATGGCCGTCGATGCACCGGGTGCTGGTGCATCAGCCACCGGATCAGCACCGTGAGCGCGAACGCGAACGACAAGCCGAGCACGTCATACAAGCGCCGCCCGGTACCAGCCGGGGGCGCGGAGCTTCGCTGGGATGGCCATCAGCTCTCCTCCTTCATCTTGCAGTCGCTCTCGGATTCGCGATCGCGTGCACTTGCGGCCCTCACTTTGTCACGCTCGCCAAGTAGCTGACCAGCGACTGGATCTGGGTCGAGCTGAACCGCTGGGCGAAGTTGGGGGGCATGATCCCCGACTGAAAACCGTGGGTATGTAGGCGTAGGGGTGTGTGATCGCCGTGTGAATGCAGGCCGTCAGCGTCTTGCCGCGGATCTTCATTGAAGCTGCGGTCGCGCAGTCGCTCGCCAGTCGTTGGGTCAGGTTCGGGCCGATCGTGCCGGTCGTCGCGGCGGCTGCGAGCGTGTGGCAGCTGCCGCAGCCACCGGACCCGGTGAAGATCGCCTTGCCGGCGGCCGCGCTCGGCCGCGGGCGACGACGAGCTCGACGCCGACGACGAGCTCGAGGCCGCCGACGAGCTCGAGGCCGCTGAAGGGCTCGACGCAGCGACGGAGCCCGGGATCCCGGGCTGGGCGGCATTCGCCGGCGGCGTTCCGACCGGTGGCGGGCCGTTGGGCTTCTGGGCCGCCAGCCAGGTCCTGAATGCGGTGGGGGTCACAACGTGGACCGTGGCGCGCATCAGCGAGTGGCCGGCGCCGCACAGCTCGGTGCACTCGGCGGGGTACGTGCCGAGCCTCGTCGGCGTGACGCGCAGCGTCGTCGTGATCCCGGGCACCGCGTCGAGCTTCTGCGGAGAACTGCGGCACGAAGAAGCTGTGGATCACGTCCAGCGAGCGGAGCTTGAAGACGACCGGCCGCCCCTTGGGCAGGTACAGGTAAGGGGACACGATCTGCTTTCCGGGAGCCTGAGGGTAGGAGAACTCGAACGCGAACTGACGCGCGGTCACGTTGACCGTCATCTCGCCGCGCTGGCTGTCCTCGTTCGCGCGCAGGACCGAGTAGGAGTAGCCGCACATGCTGAGGATCAGGACCGCCGGGATCGCCGTCCAGACGACCTCGAGGCGAGTGTTGCCGTGGATCGGCGGGCCGTCCTTCTACTCCTCGCCCGGGCCGCATCCGGAACTTCCAGACCGAGAACACGACGACCGTGACCACGAGCACGAAGATCGGGACCGAGAAGATCAGCAGCACGTCGTAGAGCGTGTGATCGTTGCTGGCCTGCTTGGAAGCGTCGGTCGGGAACCATGGGATCACGAACAGGCAGATCGGCAGCAGGACCGCGACCCCGACGACCCCGACACAGACCATCTGCAGCACTGGTCGGTTACGAAACACGCTGTCCTTCGCCCTCGAGCATCGACCCCCGCGCATCCTATGGGTTCCGAGCGACGAACGGCGTCGGCAGGACAGCCGTTGATTATGATTGCGGCAATCGTTGCAAACGCACCTGGAGAGGCGATGCTCGTACGAGAGGGGATGTCGGAAGTACTGCTGACGGTGGGGCCCGGGCACACGCTGCGGGAGGCCGCCGCGGCGATGGTCGAGCGCCACGTCGGAGCCGCGGTCGTGCTGGATCCTGAGCTGCCCGGGCCGGGCGTGATCACCGAGCGCGACATCCTGCACTCGGTCGGTGCCGGCGAGGATCCCGACGCCGAGCGCGTCGCCGATCACCTAACGGCGAAGCTCACGTTCGCCGCCCCGGACTGGTCACTCGAGCAGGCCGCGGCGACGATGGTCCGCGGTGGCTTCCGGCACCTGGTCGTGGTCGACCGCGGCGAGCTGGCCGGGATCCTCTCGATGCGCGACATCGTCAGGGTCTGGTCCGGCGACGGCGCCAGCTGCGAGCTGCCCGCGCCGGTCAACTTCGGCTAGCGCGCCCAGCCGGTCCGACCAGCCGCGGCCGCGCCGAGACGGTGATCGCGGACCGACGCCCCGGGCGCTAGTGGTGCTCTTCGGGCAGCTCGTCGATGTCGCGCCGGGTGTCGCGGATCCAGATCACCGTCGTGACGACGAAGATGATCAGCCCGACCGCCGAGATCACGAGGCTCAGGGTCGTACCGACGACGCCAGCGTGATCCCGATCGCGCACATCAGCGGGATGATCGTCGGGCCGGGGAGATGGATCTCCTCGCCGACCGGCGGCGTCTGCGGATCGACCTCGCTCACGGATGGATGTAGATCGCGGCGGCGACGAACGAAATGCCGAACATGAACAGCGCCGCTGCGCCCGCGATCATGCCGGAGCGGAGGTTCTTACGGGCCAGCTTTCTGTCCATGCGCGAATCCTAATCGGTTCAGGGTTGATCGGAGCTCCTGTCGCGACCGCCGCCATCTAGAGCTTGACGTCGGCGACCATCGTCGCGAACAGCAGCGCCAGGTAGAGCATCGAGAACAGGTACAGGCGAAGCGCCGTCCGGCGGTCCGCCCGCCGGTACAGCAGCACGCTGCCGGCGATGAACAGCAGCCCGAGGACCATCGAGCCGGCCAGGTAGACGCCCCCGAACGCCCCGGCGCAGAAGGGGAGCTGGCTGACGGCGTACAGCAGCAGCGTGTAGAGCAGTATCTGGCGGCGCGTCTCGCGCTCGCCGCGCACGACCGGGAGCATCGGGACGCCGACCTCGGCGTACTCGTCCTTCATCAGCAGGCTCAGGGCCCAGAAGTGCGGCGGCGTCCAGTAGAAGACGATCGCGAACAGGTACAGCGCGGTCCACGACAACGAGCCGCGCGTCGCCGCCCACGCGACCAGCGGCGGCATCGCTCCGGCGGCGCCGCCGATCACGATGTTGTGCGGCGTGCGGCGCTTGAGCCAGATCGTGTAGACGCCCACGTAACCGACGAAACCCCCGAAAGCGAGCAGCGCCGCCAGCAGGTTGATCGTCAGCGTCATAAGCACCAGCGAACGACAGCGCCAGCGCGATCCCGAACGTCAGCGCCGCGCGCGGCCGGACGCGGCCCGACGGGATCGGGCGGTTCGAGGTGCGGCGCATCCGGGCGTCAATGTCGCGGTCCCAGTAGTGGTTGACAGCGCCGGCGCCGCCGGCGGACAGGTAGCCGCCGAGGCAGGTCAGCCCGATCAGCGACAGTGACGGGTTGCCGGCCACCTCCATCGTCATCACGGTCGTGAACAGCAGCAGTGACTGGACCTTGGGCTTGGTCAGGTCGACGTAATCGGCGAGCAGCTGCCGCGGCCGAGACGCGGTAGTCGCGGTGACGCTCGAGGTGCTCAAGTCGCCTGCACCCCTACGCCCGGACGAAGCGCTCGCTGCCGCCGGTCTTCTGTGTGACCCCGGTCTGACGCTCGACCTGGCGCCGGATGTCGCGCATCGGCTCGACCGAGCGCACGCGCGGGATCTGATCGAAGTTGTTGACCGGTGGCGGCGACGATGTGAACCACTCCAGCGTGTTGCCCTTCCATGGGTCGGGCCCGGCGACCTTTCCGTGCGTGAGGCTCCGAGCGACGTTGAGGATCGTGATCAGGACCCCGACTCCGAGGATGAACGCTCCGATCGTCGAGATCAAGTTGTAGGTCGACCACCCGAGACCTGGCTGGTAGGTGTAGATCCGCCGCGGCATTCCGGACAGGCCGAGCGCGTGCTGGACGAAGAAGGTCGCGTTGAAGCCGATGAACATGAGCCAGAAGGACCACTTTCCGGCCGTCTCTGAGAGCATCCGCCCGCTCATCTTCGGGAACCAGTAGTAGAGGCCCGAAAAAGACCGTGAACACGGCGCCTCCCATCAGCACGTAATGGAAGTGCGCGACGACGAAGTAGGTGTCGTTCAGCTGCCAATCGACCGGGAAGACCGCGAGGAAGATGCCGGTGATGCCGCCGATCGTGAAGATCCCGATGAAGCCGACCGCGAACCACAGTGACGTTGTCATGACGATCGATCCTCGCCACAGGGTCGCGATCCAGTTGAAGATCTTGACCCCGGTCGGGACCCCGATCAGGAACGAGCTCAGCATGAAGAACCCGAGTACGACGATCGGCACCGGCGAGGCGAACATGTGGTGCGCCCAGACGAGCGTCGCGAGGAACGCGATCACCGCGGTCGAGGCGGCGATCGCCTTGTAGCCGAAGATCGGCTTGCGCGAGAAGACCGGGATTACCTCGGAGATGATCCCGAACCCGGGCAGGATCATGATGTAGACCTCGGGGTGGCCGAAGAACCAGAACAGGTGCTGCCAGAGCACCGGCGACCCGTGCGCGGTCGGGTCAAAGAAGTGGGTCCCGAAGTGGCGGTCGGTCAGCAGCATCGTGACCGCCGCGGCGACGACCGGCAGCGCGATGATCAGCAGCAGCGCGTAGACCAGCAGCGTCCAGACGAACAGCGGCAGCCGGCCCCAGGTCATGCCCGGCGCGCGCATATTGACGATCGTCGCGTAGAAGTTGATCGCGCCGACCAGCGACGAGATGCCGGTGATGTGGATCAGGAAGATCCACGCGTCCTGGCCGCCGCTGGGGGAGTACAGCGATTCCGACAGCGGCGGGTAGCTCCACCAGCCGGCGTTCGGGCGGGTGGAAGAAGAGCGTGATGTAGAACACGATCCCGCCGAGCAGCAGCAGCCAGAACGAGAGCGCGTTCAGGCGCGGGAACGCCATGTCGCGGGCGCCGATCATCAGCGGCAGGAAGTAGTTGCCAAAGCCCGCCATCACCGGCACGACGAACAGGAAGATCATCGTCGTCCCGTGCAGCGTCAGCAGCTGGTTGTAGTGCTCGGAGGTCAGCAGCGTGTTGTTGGGCACGCTGAGCTGCAGCCGCATCATCAGCGCCTCGACCCCGCCCAGGCAGAAGAAGACGAAGGTCAGGACGAGGTACATGATCCCGATCTTCTTGTGGTCAGTCGTGGTCACCCAGTCGACCCAGCGCTTGCTCGTGCGCGGGACTGCGACCTCGTGGGTGGTGACCTGGGGGACCGGGTGCGGTGTGTACTCGGTGATCGCCATCAGTGACTAGTTCCCCAGGTCGCCGTTTGCGGTGAGTATCGCTCGCAGTTGCAGAACCTGCGAGTTGGCCTGATCGATCAGCTGTCGTTGGCGCGCTGCCCACGCGCCGTACTGTGCGGGCGTGACCACCTTGACAAGCGCGGTCATCGCGGCGTGGTTGGTGCCGCATAGCTGCGCACACTGGCCGTGGAAGAGGCCGGTGTGCAGCGCCTTGAACCAGGTGTAGGTCGTGTAGCCCGGCACCGCGTCGACCTTGCCGCCCAGCGACGGTACCCACCAGGAGTGGATCACATCAGTCGACTGGATCGCGAGCACAACCGTCGTCTGCTCGGGCACGACCATCTCCTGGTAGGAGTAGGGCAGCTTCAGCGCAAACGCGTCGTTGATGCAGCCGTTGCCGTACTCGTAGCGCCAGATGAACTGCCGCCCCGGGACGCAGACGGTCATCTTCTTGCCGTTCGGCGGCGTCGGCTCGGTCAGCGAGGCCGACAGCACCAGCCCGTTGGCGCCAGAGTTGGGCGGGTTGACGATGCTCGGCAGCTTCACGAACGTGACCACGGTCAACACCAGCAGGATCAGGGCCGCGGCGACGGTCCAGCCGATCTCGAGCCGCGTGTTGCCGTGGATCTGGGCCGCGACGGCGCCCTTCTTAGCGCGGAACTTGTAGACCGAGTAGACGAGCGCGCCCTCGACGATCACGAACACGACCGCCGCGATGTAGAGCACGATCGAGTACAGCGAGTGGATCTGGTTGGCGTTCGGCGAGCCGCCCGATTTCGGCGTGATGAAGTTCGCCAGCGCATCCGGCGCCACGATCAGTGACACCAGAGCGAGGCCGCGAGCATCGCTATCGCACCGCGGAGCCGGGGGCTCGGAGCAGGCGACGGCGCCGGGTGCCGGGCTTGGCGCGGTGGGCGGCGGGTCGCAAGGCGGCGGGCATTCTATCGCTGCCCCCGTCGGGAGCCGCGCCGCTGGCGGTGCGGCGCCCACTGGCGCGCTCGCGACCGCCGCGCCTATACTGGCCGCCACTTGCGCATCTCGAGGGCAATCAGAGCAGGTGCCTGGGCCCTCGTCACAGCGGGGGTCGCAGCCCCAGTGCTGCGCCGCCGGATCAAGCTGCCCGGCCGCCGTGATGACCAGTGCGGCGCTCGCGGCGCCGGCGTTGGCGGTCGCGATGCGGCCCAGCCGCCAGCGCGAGCTGGGGATCTGCGCGCTCAACATGTGGGCGTATCTGGCCGCCTACGAGCTTCCTCACGACGACCCCGAGCGCCAGGAGCAGCGGGTCCGGATCGACTACCCGATCGACGCCGACCGCCTGCTCGGCTTCGGCGTGCTGCCGACGGTCCGCCTTCAGCACACGCTCTCCACACCAGGCGCGATCAACCGCTTCGAGCGCGTGCTGGTCTGGTGTCACTGGGCCTGGTTCTTCGTGCCGCACGGCAGTGTCCTGTACGTGCTCGTCCGGCGCCCGGAGCGGTTCTCGTCGGCGGCGATCCGCATGTATGCGGTGTTCGATATCGGCGCGACCTTCTACTGGGCGATCCCGACGGCCCCGCCCTGGTATGCGGCTCGCCACGGCAGGCTGGTCGCCGCCGGCTCGCCTCGGGTCAGGCGGATGATGATCGAGTACGGCGAGGAGTTTTGGGGCGACCGCTGGCCCGCCCTCTACGATGTCCTCGGAGGAAATCCGCTGGCTGCCATGCCGTCGTTGCACTTCGCCACGTCGTTGATGGGTGCCCACCTGCTCTCGGAGGTGGGTCCGGTCGCGGGCGCCGCGGGTTGGACCTACGCCGGCCTGCTCGGTCTCGCGCTCGTGTATCTGGGTGAGCACTACGCGGTCGATCTAGTCGGCGGCGCGCTGCTGGCCGAAGCGGTTCAGAGGGGCGCTCCGCGCGCGGCTCCGGTTGGACGGCGCCTGGTCCGCGGCCTCGCAGAACTCCAGCAAATCGCGGCGGGCGGTTAGGAGCGGCGGGGGCGTGCACGAAGAGGCCTCGATCGAGCAGCGCCGGGCAGCCCTGAACGAGGCCAAGTCGACCGAGGATCCGGGCGATGACTGGCAGCTGAGCCAGACACAGGCACTGCCTCCGGCGCAGCGCCACGGGGAGCCGGAGGAGATGCCGCGGGTGGTCTTCACCCGCAGGCGGCTGGTGGGCTCGATCGTGTTCGTCGTCGTGGCCGCGGCGGGTCTCTACTTCGTGCTGCCCAAGCTGCTGGGGTTGCGCGACACCTACAGCCGCATCCAGCATGGCGATCCGCTGTGGCTGGCGCTCGCGGCGGTGCTCGAAGTGCTGTCGTTCTTCGGCTACATCGCTTTGTTCGAGGCTGTGTTCGTCCGCGGCCAGTCGCGGATCGGCTGGCGAGCGAGCTACCAGATCACGATGGCCGGGCTGGCGGCGACGCGGCTGTTCGCCACCGCTGGGGCGGGCGGGATCGCGCTCACGGCGTGGGCGGTGCGGCGCTCCGGGATGGAGCCGAAGATCGTCGCCTGCCGGATGATCGCTTTCCTGGCGTTGCTTTACGCGGTCTACATGGGAGCGCTGGTGATCGTCGGCGTAGGTCTGTACCTGGGGGTGTTCGCCGGTCCCGACCCGTTTGCACTGACGATCGTCCCGGCGATCTTCGGCGCCGTCGTGATCGGCATCTTTCTGGGGATCTCGCTGCTCCCGGCGGACTTCGATCCGCTCGCCAAGCGCTGGTTGAGTGGCGGGCGCCTGAGCCGGATCGCCGGCCACGTCGTCGCGGCCCCTGCGGCGGCGGCGAGCGGCATTCGGACCGCGCTTGCCCTGGTCCGCAGCCGCGACCCCAACCTGCTCGGCGCGATCGCCTGGTGGGGTTTTGACATCTCGGTCCTCTGGGCTGCTTTCACGCTTTCGGCGGCTCGCCACCGACGGCGGTCGTCGTGATGTCGTACTTCATCGGGATGCTCGGCAACACGCTGCCGCTCCCGGGTGGCATCGGCGGCGTCGACGGCGGCATGATCGGGGCGTTCTCGGCCTTCGGGGTTCCGGTCCAGCTTGCGGTGGTAGCGGTGCTGGCGTATCGCGTGTTCGCGTTCTGGCTGCCTACACTGCCGGGTGCCGTCGCCTACCTGCAGTTGCGGCGGACGGTCGCGGGCGGCTGGCGGGCGCACCGATGCGGCACCTAGCTATACTTAATGAAGTGACTGAACAGGAGATAGAGAACGTCATCATCGTCGGCAGTGGTCCGGCCGGTTACACGGCCGCGCTGTACACGGCGCGCGCCGACCTGGATCCGCTGGTCATCGAGGGCTTTGCGTGGGGCGGGCTGCTCCAGCAGACGACCGATGTCGAGAACTACCCGGGCTTCCCCGGCGGAATCATGGGTCCGGACCTGATGCAGCATTTCCGTGACCAGGCCGAGCGGTTCGGAGCCCGCCTGGAGACCGACGACGTGACCGCCGTCGAGCTCTCGAGCGCCGGCAGCCCGCACAAGGTGTGGGTCGGCGACCAGCTCCATCTGACCCGCACGATGATCCTCGCGATGGGTGCCGAGCACCGCAAGCTCGGGGTCCCGGGCGAGGAGGAGCTCGCTGGCCGCGGGGTAAGCTACTGCGCGACCTGCGACGCGGCGTTCTTCAAGCAGGTGCCGACGATCATCGTCGGTGGAGGCGACTCGGCGATGGAGGAGGCGATGTTCCTCGCGAAGTTCGCCTCCAAGGTCGTGATCGTCAACCGCCGAGACCAGTTCCGCGCTTCGGCGATCATGCTTGACCGTGCGCGAGCGGTGCCGAACATCGAGTTCCTGACGCCCGTACGTGGTCGAGGAGTTCGCCGCCGGAGAGCACAAGGCGCTGGCGGTGGCGAAGCTGCGCAACACCGAAGACGATTCGCGCCGCGACCTCGAGATCGGGGGCGCCTTCATCGCCGTGGGTCACGTGCCGCAGTCGCACCTGGTCGAGGGCCAGGTGCACACCGACGACGAGGGTTACGTGGTCACCCAGGGCCGCTCGACGCTGACCAACGTCCCGGGCGTGTTCGCGGCCGGCGACCTCGTCGACCACACCTACCGCCAGGCGATCACCGCCGCGGGCACCGGTTGTCAGGCGGCGCTTGACGCCGAGTGGTACCTGCGCGATACGCCTTTGGGTTTTGACGCGGCCACTGACGCGGCCGCCGCGAGCTAGCGAACTGACGCAGCCGCCGCGGGCTGGCGGCTAAGCCGGCGCGGGGCTAGCGGCCAAAGGGGGTCCGAGCCGGCCCGAACGCGCAGATCGTCGAGCCGGCCCGGTTGGGGGCGAAGGTCTAGTAGGGGCAGCCGTCGGCCGGACCCCAGTTCGACGACGGGGCGTGGGCTCCCATCCACAGCCCGAAGTCCTGGGTCCAGGTGCCGAGGTTGCCGTATCCCGGCACTCCGGCGCGCGATACGCCGGTGCCGACCGCGGCGAAGATCGGCGTCAGGATGTTGCGGCAGTGGCCGGCGCTCGCCATCCACCCGCGGACGACCGAGGACGGGGTCGAGAAGCCGGTCGCGATGTTCTCGCCGGCCGTCGACCAGTCGTAGCCGACCGCTGAGATCCGGGCCGCAAAGTTCGTGCCGTGGGTGAACTCGTGATCGTCAACCATCACGTTGGTCCAGTGCTGCGCTGAGTGGTTCAGCTTTCGGTTTGTCCTCAGCCGCGGCAGGCCGCGGGCGGTGCGCTGCTCGTTGATCAGGCACACGACCGCGCCCCGCAGCTGCCTGTGCGAGGCGCTGAGCACGGTGCTGTGGGCGTGGGCGCATCCTTGCGCGCTCGCAGCGGGCGTGAACGCTGCCGCAGGCGCCAGCAGCGCGATCGCGGCGGTTGCGATCGCCGTGCGGCGTAGATAGGCGCTTTTGGGCGTCAAGAACCGGCGCGGCCGGAGGCCCGTCTCTGGAGTCATTGATCCCTACCTCGGTCCGGTCCCGCTGGTCGATTAGCGCCCCGGGCGCTGACCGAATGAACGTCCAGCGGATTTGAATTGCGGGCGCAGATACCCGCCGCAATCCGCTTTAGAACACCTATCTAAAGAGCGAGAACTGAGAACTCAGACGACGCTGACGGTCAGGCTTCGTCGTAAACGAAAAAGCCGCTGCCGGTCTGACGTCCGAGCCGGCCGGACCATCCCAGCCGCCTTAGCAGCGGCGCCGTCCGATAGCGCTCCTCGCCCCGCTCGAGCAGGAGCGCGTCAAGCACCGTCAGGACGTGGTCGAGCCCGATCTCGTCGGCCCAGGCGAGGATGCCGCGCGGGTAGTTGAGGCCGTGAACCATCCCGGCGTCGATGTCCTGCGCGCTGCCGAGGCCCTCGCCCAGCGCGAACGCGGCCTCGTTTACGACCTGACAGACGATACGCCCGAGCACAGGCCCCGGTGCGTCGCCGACCCATAGCGTGTGCTTGCCGAGCGTCGCAAAGAAGCGCTCGGCGGCGCGAGCGGCCGAGTCGGCGCTGTCCGGCCCGCGCGTCAGCTCGACCAGGCGCGTCGAGGCCAGCGGCGGCAGCGCGTGGAAGCCGACGGCTGCGCCGCCAGGGTCGAGTGCCGCGAGCGAGCCGGCGGCGACGCAGATCGCCTGCGGGCCGCCCTGCAGCGGTGCGGCGGGGTCCTCGCCGTTGAGGCTGACGTCGAGGATCAGGAACGGGCTTGCGAGCTCCTGGGCCTCATCGGGTCCGCGACCGCCCAACCCGCGTCGCCGGCTGCAGCGCGCAGCTCCTCGGCGAGCGCGCCGTCGCCGGCGATCACCACCACGCCGTCGCCACCCCCGGGCTCCAGCGGCTCGGGATCCGGCGGGCGGTGCGCGCCTGACTCGGGGTATTCGTAGTAGCCGCGGCCGCTCTTTCGGCCCAGCCGGCCTGCAGCGACGGTCTTGACCGTGATCGGCGAAGGACGCCAGCGCGGCTCGCCGAAGCTCTGCTCGTAGAACGACCGCGAGACGTCGAGACCGACGTCGACCCCGACCAGGTCCATGAGCTCGAACGGCCCCATCCGGAAGCCGCCGCCGAGCCGGCATGCGCGGTCGATCTCCTCGATCGTCGCGATGCGCTCCTGGAACAGTTTCAGCGCCTCCAGGCCGAACGGCCGGTTGCAGCGGTTGACGATGAAGCCGGGGCCGTCGGCGGCGTCGATCACGTGCTTGCCCATCGCCTCGCCGGCGGCGCGGGCGACCGCGAGCGCGCGCGGCGAGGATTCGGTCCCGGCCACGACCTCGAGTAACCGCATCAGCGGCGGCGGGTTGAAGAAGTGCATCCCGACGACACGCGAGGCGTCGCCCGCTGCGTCGGCGAGCGCGGTCACCAGCAGCGACGACGTGTTGGTCGCAAGGACACAGTCGGGACCGACGACGCCGGCCAGCCGCGCGAACAGCTCGCGCTTGATCTCCAGCCGCTCGGGAGCGGCCTCGATCACGAGCTCGCAGGAGGAGAGCTGCTCGAGCGTCTGCGCCGGCTCGAGCAGTGCCTGCGCTTGCTGAGCCTGCTCGTCCGTCAGCCGCCCCCGCTCGGCGCTGCGGGCAAGCTGCTTGGCGATCCGTTCGATCCCGCGCTCGAGCGCTTCGGGGTCGGGGTCGTGCAGCAGCGTGCGTGCGCCCGCCTGGCAGGCGAGCTGCGCGATCCCGCTGCCCATCGTTCCCGCGCCGGCGACCCCGATCACGCTCGGCGCCGAGCCGTTGCCGGTGCTCATCGTCGTCTCAGGCCGGGACCAGGGCGTTGATCCCGGTCAGCGCGCGGCCGATGATCAGCTTCTGGATCTGGGATGTCCCCTCGTACAGCGTCGTCACCCTCACGTCGCGGAAGTAGCGCTCGACCGGGTGATCGTCGACGTAGCCGGCGCCGCCATGGACCTGGATCGCGGTGTTGGCGCACTTGACGGCCGCCTCGGTCGCATACAGCTTCGCGATCGAGGTCTCGGTCGTGTTCGGCTTGCCGGCGTCCTTCAGGTAGCCGGCGCGGTAGACGAGCATCCGTGCGGCGTCAGTCTCAACCTTCATGTCGGCGAGCATCGCCTGGACGAGCTGGAAGCTCGCGATCGGGCGCCCGAACTGCTTGCGCTCCTTGGCGTAGTTGACTGACTCCTCGACGCAGCCCTGGCAGATGCCCACGCATCCGGCGGCGACGCTGTAGCGCCCCGAGTCAAGCGAGCTCATCGCGACCTTGAAGCCGTCGCCCACCTCGCCGAGCAGCGCATCGTCTGGCACCTCGCAGTCGATCAGGGAGATCGAGGCCGTGTCGGAGCCGCGCAGGCCCATCTTGTGATGGATCTCCTGCGGCTGGTAGCCGTCGTTGCCGTCGGTCTCGACCAAGAAGCACGCGAGCCCGCGGTGGGCCTTCTCGGGATCGGTCTGGGCAAAGATCATCGCCACGTTGGCGTGATTGCCGAGCGAGATCCACATCTTGGCGCCGTTGATCACCCAGCCGGAGTCGGTCTTCTTGGCGCGCGTGCGCTGGTTGGCGGCGTCCGAGCCGGTGTCGGGCTCGGTCAGGCCGAAACAGCCCAGCCACTCGCCCGAGCAGAGCTTTGGCAGGTAGCGCTGCTTCTGCTCCTCGGTGCCCCAGCGAAGGATCGCCGAGCAGACCAGCGACGTTTGGACCGAGATCACGGTCCGCATCGCCGAGTCGCCGCGGCCGATCTCCTCGACGATCACGCCGTAGCTGAGGTAGTCCAGCCCTGCGCCACCGTACTCGCGCGGCACGATCGCGCCGAGGTAGCCCTGGTCGGCGATCATGCGGACCAGGTCGACGTCGAAGTGTTCGTTGCGATCGTTCTGTCGTCCGCGCTCGACGATCTCGTTATCGGTGAATGCGCGCGCCGTCTCACGGATCAGGCGCTGCTCGTCAGTTAGTTCGAAGTCCATGCCTGGCACGCTACATCAGCGAACCAGCGCCCGCGTAGACGCGACCGGCCCCGGGCGCCGGAGCGATCAGCCCGCGCAAACGTGACCGGCCCCCGCCGCCGCAGCGACGAGGGCCGGAGCGTCGATGCACCTTCTCCTGCTAGCCCGCGGGAAGCGACGTTACGGGCGGCAGCGTCACCGCAATCGTGATCGGCTGCGAGGCATTACCCACGTTTACGGGTCCGCCTGTGATCCGTGCCCGGAACTCCTTGCTCCCGGGCGTCCCGAACGTCCAAACGAACTGGTAATCCGAGGCGGCGTTGACGAAGCGGGTCTGCACGGTGTGCCAGTTGCCGTCGGAGCCGAGCCGCTGCAGGTAGACCACGTGACCGGCCTTGTCGGGAGAGACGTTGCCGCTGAACGTGACCGTGCCACCGACCGTTGACGTCGACGAGCTCGAAGCGAACATCATCATGTCCTGCACGCCTTCGAACAGGACCGCGCTGTGGCGCTTGGGCGCGAAGGTCGTCCGCACCTGGTAGAGCTGGTTGATCGACGAGTTCAGGTTCTGGAAGCTGTAGCTCCCGTCCGTCCCGGTCGTCGTCGACCGCAGCTCGCGGAACGGGCCTCCTGCCGGCGAGCGCCCGTAAAGGCTGACGCTGGTGCTGGGCTCCGGGGTCGTCGAGCCAGGCTCGAACAGGGTGCCGGAGATCGTGTACGGAGAACCGATCGGCACGATCGGATCAGACGTCTGGATCGTGAAGTCAGGCACCTCGGTCTGCTGGATGATCACCGAGGTCGGGTTCGAGGGGCTCGCGACGTTGCGCGGATCCGCTGGCAGGAGCGCACGTACGTCATACGCTCCGGAGACCCGCCAGGCGTGCGTGATCAGGAAGTTGGAACCCGGACCGATCCGCGTGCGGCCGATCGTGTTCCAGTTGTCGCCGGTGCCCTTCTGCTCCTGGAGCAGAACCAGGTTGCCCGTGTGTGTCGGTGTCACATGACCCGAGAACGTCAGCGCGTGACGGGTTGTGCCGGTGACCGCGCTGGATGCGAGGCTCACCTCAGCAGCCACCCGCTCGTGCACGGTCTGGCTGTGGGTTGTACCCGGTCCGCGGACGAACCAGCTGCGGTTGGTAAGCACGATCCCCTCCGCGCGCGTGAACTCGTAGAGCCCACTCGAGTCAGTTCTCGTGGTCGAGATCCGCGTGAAGAACGGCCTCAGGGCGATCCGGTGGTAGAGACGGATCACCTGATTTCCGTGGTCGGGGCCCTGTAGGCGCCCGTAGATAAGCACCGCGTCGCCCGCGACGATGCTGTGTGGAATTGCGTGAATCGTCAGCCCGCGGTTGTGGTGCGGGGCTGCGCCGGCCATCGATGTGACTGCTGCGCTAGCGAACGCGACGAGCACGATCGCGAGCACGGTGAAGCGAAGACGCATGAAGCCTCCTATCGACCTGCTATGGGATCGGCCTCCGCTGGCTTCCGGCCCGCCCAGGGCGGTGGCGTTGTAGACGCCCGCCTAAACACGACATCAACATAAGAAGTTGCGTTCACTCCAGAGTTAGACTCGTCCCGGTGGATCCATTCGCGATCGTGCTCTTGGGTGCCATCGCCGCCGGGGTCATCTGGCTGTGGTTTCTCGGACGTCACGTTCCCGGCTCGGGCCTCGATCAGCTCGGCCTGCGGCCGGCGCGCCAGATCATCGAGGATCGCGAAGCGCTCGAGGCCGAGGACCTGAGCCAGATGCTCGCCGCCCACAACGAGCGCCGCCGCCGCCGCGGCGAGCCCGAGGTGACGGTCGCCGACCTCGAGCGGCGCGTGATGGAGGACTTCAACGAGCAGCGCCGCCGGCGCGAGTCATACCTCGCTGACCGCGAGCTCGACCAGCTGCTCGAGGCGACCAATGCTCGCCGGCGCGCCCGCGGCCAGCCGGAGCGCACGCGCGCAGAGGTCGAGGCCGAGTACGGCGTTCGGCGAGCGCCCGAGAGCTGACGACGGTCGCGCATGGCGCGCTGCCTGATCATCGGCTGCGGCTGCCGCGGCCTGTCGTTGACACGCGAGCTGCGGGCGCGGGGGCACGCGGTCCGTGCGACGACCCGCGATCAGGCGCGGGTGGACGAGATCGCGGCCGCCGGTGCCGAGCCGGTCGTGGGCGACCCGGACCGGATCGCAACTCTGGCGCCGGCGCTCGACCACGTCGGAGTCGCCTGCGTGCTGCTCGGGTCGGCTACCGGCAGCGCCGAGCAGCTGGCGGCGCTGCACGGTACGCGGCTCGACATGTTGCTCGAGCGGATGCTCGACACGACCGTCCGCGGGATCGTCTACGAGTGCGCCGGCTCGGTTGGCGAGGAGCTTCTTGGTGCGGGCGCCGAGCGGATCCGGCGCGGCTGCGAGCGGTCGTTGATCCCGTACGTGCTGCTCGACGCTGACCCGCTCGTGCACGTCGAGTGGCTCGCGGCGGCCGTGGGCGGCGTCGAGCGCGTGCTGGCGAGTTAGCGCAGCTTGTCGCCCCGGGCACCAGCGAGTCAGCCCAGCTTGCCGCTGCCAGCACCAATTCGATCGAACAGGTCCCCCAGGATCCGCGCGGTAGCTCCCCAAATCAACTTGCCGTCGACCACGTAGGTGTCAGTGCGGATCGGGATCCCGCGACGGATCAGCCGTCGCCGCCCGTAGCCGGCGAGTAGCCGGTCGAGCGGCAACTCGAGCACCTCGGCGACCTCGCGCGGGCTGAGCCGCCACGTCTGACCGGGCTCGATCAGACCGACGAATGGATAGACGGCATAGCCGGTCGCGATCGTCGGTGTCGGTTGCAACGCGCCAAGCAGGTCGACGGCGTCGGGCGGCAGTCCGATCTCCTCATGGGCCTCGCGCAGCGCCGTCGCCTTGAGGTCGGCGTCGTCGTCGTCGTGGCGCCCGCCTGGGAACGAGATCTCGCCGGCGTGGCGCCGCAGGTCGGCGCGGCGCTCGGTCAGCACGGCCGTCAGCTGACCTTCGTCGTTGAGGTACAGCGCTACGAGGACGGCAGCGTCAGTCCCGCCCCGCACGTCGAGCGCGATCGCGTCATCGGTGCTCAGCAGCACGCTGCTCAGGGACTCCCTGAGTGCTCCGTCCAGCGGCAAGATCGCCGGACTATATTCGCGACCATGGAGGCGCTGGTTATCGTCGATGTGCAGAACGACTTCTGCCCGGGCGGGGCGCTGGCGGTCTCCGAGGGCGACGCCGTGATCGAGCCGATCAACCGTCTGGCGCGCGACGTGGAACTGGTGATCGCGACCCGCGACTGGCATCCGCCAGACCATGCCTCGTTCGCCGCTCAGGGGGGACCGTGGCCGGTTCACTGCGTCGCGGACTCACCAGGAGCCCAGATCCACGACGGGATCGAGGCGGGGCTGATCGACGCGGTCGTGGACACGGGCGTGAGCGCTGGTGCGGAAGGCTATTCGGGCTTCGAGGACACCGAGCTCGAGCAGCTGCTGCGCTCGCACGGGGTCGGACACCGTTCACGTCGCCGGGCTGGCGCTCGATTACTGCGTCAAGGCGACGGCGCTCGATGCGCGGCGGGCGGGGTTCGATGTCGTCGTGCACCGTGGCGCGACGCGCGCGGTCGAGGTTTCCGAGGGTGACGGCGAGCGCGCGATCCTGGAGCTGCGCGAGGCCGGCGTGGAGGTCGTCGACTAGCTCGGCGCTCTGCAGCGGCCGTGAGTGGCTGCTCGCCGTCAGGTCAGCGGGTTGAACAGCAGACCCGTGGGGACCTTCGGGAAGAAGTAGGTCGACTTCGGCGGCATGCTCTCGCCTGCGGCTGCGACCTCCTGGACGCGCTCGATCGGCGTGGGCGCCATGAAGAAGGCGGCGTCGTAGGTGGCGTTCTGGACCAGCTCGAGCGCCTGCTCGAAGTCACGCGCGTACCCGAGCCCGTGGAGCTCGTCGATCTCCTCGTCAGTCATGTTGAGCGCGCCCTTGAGGATCAGCGCTTCGAGCACCGCGGTGTCCAGCCGGCGGTAGGGTGCAGCGTGGTCCGGGAGCGCCTTGTCGGCGATCGTCTGGTCTTTGAGCGTGAGCATGTACGGCTGCTTGAAGTGCGAGTCGATGTAACCCATCGTCACCGTGTCGCTGGCGACGGTGCGAGCTCCGAGGTGTCCGTGAGTGACCGGATGTCGAAGTCGCGGCGCAGGGTCTCGGCGAGCGCCACCTGCTGCTGCGTGTCGAGCCCCTGGAGCAGGCGGTGGGTGGGGAACACCGTCAGGCCGGGATCCTGAAGCGCGACCAGGCACATCAGCACGTATCGATGCGGCCCCTCGCCGCCGATCTCGTCGGCGTACACGCGCGCGGTCTCATACCGGTGGTGGCCGTCGGCGATCAGCAGCTCGGTCTTGGCGAGAACGTCCTGGACGGTCTCGATCGCGCTCGCGTCCTGCACGCGCGCGAGACGGCTGACGGTGCCGTCTCGGTCGCTGGTCTCGGCCCACGGCTCGCCCGCCGCGAGGGCACCCCAGGCGAGTCCGGCCGGGTCCGAGTAGAGCGAGAAGATGGGGGAGAGGTTGGCTTTGGTCGCTCGGGTCAGCCTGAGGCGGTCCTCCCTGGGGCCCGGATGGGTCCGCTCATGTGGCCTGATCCGGCCCGCGCCGTACTGCTCCACGCGCACCCGCGCGAAGAAGCCCTTGCGGGTCCGGCGCTTGCCATCCGGTCCGGTGTAGACCTGCTCGAGCGTCCACAGCGCTGGCTGCTCGTCTTCGACGACCACCTGTTGCTCGCGCCACTCCTGAAAGAGCGCGGCCGCCTTGTCGTAGCGGTCCTCGCCTCCCGCAGGGAGGTCGATTCGGACGACGTTGTAGGGCGATTGGTGCTCGAGTGCGGCCCGCTGGTCTGCGTCGATCACGTCGTACGGGGGCGCCACGACGTCCTGCAGGCCGCCCGTCCTGTCAGGGTCGTAGCGGAGCGCTTTGAGCGGCTGGATCTCGGCCATCGGGCGCCCGAGGCTAGCGGAGATCCGTCCGCACCCTAGGGGAACATGTGTTCGTATCCGATGGCCTATCCCGCTTATCTGCGACAGCGCGCGCGGCAGCTCCGCTTGGAGAAGCACCTGACACTCGACGAGCTCGTCGAGCGCTTGGCGCTGCCGCGCACGACGGTCTACTACTGGATCCGCGATCTGCCGCTGGGCAAGCCGCGGCGGTGGTCAGAGGCCCAGAAGAAAGGCACCGCCGCGATGAAGGCGAAGTATCGCCGACTGCGTGAGGATGCCTATGCGCAGGGCTGGGCCGAGTACGACGCATTGATCTCACTGCCGACGTTCCGCGACTTCGTCGTGCTCTACATCGCAGAGGGCTACAAGCGGAACCGAAACGTGGTCTCGCTAGCGAACTCCGATCCTCGGGTCATTTCCGTGGCAGCCGGCTGGCTTGCTCATTTCGCCACCAATCGCCTGGGCTACGCGATTCAGTACCACGCCGATCAGGACCTCGCCAAGCTGGTGGCGCACTGGGGCCGAGTGCTCGGAATCGACGCCAGCACGATCCGGCTCCTGCGGAAGTCCAACAGCGGTCAACTGGCCGGCCGCATTTGGCGATCTGAGTTCGGCGTGCTGACGGTGTCGGTCAGCGACACCCTCCTTCGAGCTCGCCTTCAGGCGTGGATCGATCGACTACGCGACGAGTGGGCATTACACTCGGCGATTGATCACGGGGCGTAGCTCAGCCTGGTAGAGCGCTCGGTTTGGGGCCGAGAGGTTTCGCCGGTTCGAATCCGGCCGCCCCGATTTACCGAAGGAATGTCCGGGCATTTCCTGCCGGCCGTCGCCGCCTTCGCGCCGCAACTCTTGCGTCCCTCCTGATCCGGGCTTATAGTGCCCCTACGCAAGGAAGTGGGGATGCAGACCGGTCTCAGTAGGGCGATCGTCCTGGGGCTTACCGGACTATTGATCGCGGGGAGCGCCCTCGCTGCCACCCCGCGCCGCGGAGCGCCTTACGCCGGTACCGGCGCGGTGTTCATGAATCACGCCCGCCGCTGGACGAAGGACGGCAGGGGCTTGATCAGCTTCAAGACCTCGTCGAGCGGCCATGCGGTCCTTGGCTTCAAGGGCGGCTACTCGTTCTATTGCGGCGCCGGCACGGCGACCGTCACCAAGAAGCGGATGTCCATTCGCGCTGACGGGACGTTCGCCGCCAAGTTCTCGGTTCGCACCACCGGCGCCGATGGCAAGGCGAACGGTCGCGCCTACGTGTCGATCGCCGGAGCCTTCAAGGACGGCGGCGCCAAGGCCAGCGTCTCCTACCTGGTGGACTACGTCTTCACCGGTCACCACGTCAAGCACCCCTACGACATCAGCCATCCACGCCGCCTCGGCTGCGCCTCGTTTGTCAAGGGCACGGTCAAGGCCCGCTAGACCACTCGCGGACAGAGGCCAACCGCCGCCGGCGCGCGTTTACTCTCGTCGTGAGCCCCCGTAGCTCAGTGGACAGAGCACCGGACTTCTAATCCGATGGCCGCAGGTTCGAATCCTGCCGGGGGCGTGAGGAAGTCGCTGCAAACAGGCTATTTTGGAGCTTTGAGCTGTCGAGGCTCGGGGGGAAGTATGTCCCCGATATGTCCCCGAGCTGGCGTATGCTGATTGGCCATGGAGGCAGTGCGCTCTCCCACCGGTCACGTCTTCCGAGTCGAGCGTGCGCGCGGCCCCGTCTGGTACGCGAAATACCGCCTCCCGGATGGGCGCCAGGTACAGAAGAAGATCGGGCCCGCCTGGACTGAGCGGGGCCGGCCGCCGACCGGCGACTTAACCAAACGGACTGCGGAGGCCTGGCTGCGAGAGGTTCTCGACGAGGCACGCCGAGGAACGTTGGCGGGGGTGGCGCGCAGCGGCGTGACGTTCGCAGACGCGGGCGCGGAGTGGCTGCGATTCGTGGAGCACGACCGTGAGCGCAAGCCATCGACCGTTAAGGACTACCGGTCCGCGCTCGAGTCTCGACTGATGCCGGAGTTCGGACGATGGCTATCGAGAAGATATCGACCGAGCTCGTCGAGCGCTGGCGTGCGTCGTTGGGCGATCTGTCGAACCGCAGCAAGAACAAGCTGCTGATCATCTTGCACGGGATCTTCCGTCGGGCTCAGACGGCGTACGGCCTGACGGTCAATCCCCTGGCCCGTGTCGAGAAGCACCCGCAGCGGCGTAGCGGCGACGTCGACGTGTTCTCTCCTGAGGAGGTTTGGGCGCTGGTGCGTGCGGCCGGGTCCGACAGGACGCCACGCTTTTCCTAACCGCGGCGTTTACGGGATTGCGCCGCGGCGAGCTGCTGGCGCTCCACTGGCGCGATGTCGACTTCGCCGGCGCCACGATCAGAGTAAGGGCGAGTTACGCCGCCCGGGTCGCTGACGACGCCAAAGTCGGGCAAGGTCCGGGCCGTGCCGATGGCGCCCGACGTCGGCTCGGCGCTCGCCCAGCTGGGCCAGCGCGAGAACTGGGTGGGGGAGGACGACCTCGTGTTCGCCGGCATCACCGGCGGCTACCTCGACGGCGCGGCACTGAGTCGCCGCTACAAGACGGCGCTCCGTCGAAGCCGGCCTTCGCCAGCTCCGCTTCCACGACCTTCGGCACACGTTCGGGACGCGGATGATCGCCAAGGCGGACATCCGCAGAGTCCAGGAGTGGATGGGTCACGCGGATATCCAGACGACGATGAGTACCTCCACTACGCCCCTCGAGAGGAGGATGCGCGGCTCGTCGCCGAGGCATTTCGCCTCGCAACCCCGGTTGGAGACGATTTGGGCCAAGACGTCCCAAGTCGTCCCAAGACGTCCCAAGATGTCCGCTCGGCTGAATGAGGCAATCGCCTACAGCGCTGGCGATTCGGCGGGTGTCGGAAAGCCGCAGCGCGCTCCCGCGGTTCCAACGGACGTCTCGAGGGACGTCTTGAGCACTTTCTGTGCGTAGAGTGTATGCCTGGTTGGGGGTTGGCCAGACGTGGAGCGGTGGGGGTCGTTGGTGGGTCGACCGGTGGCCGCGGCGATTGCGTTCTTGCTGGGCGAGAAGCCGTCGGGTCGCGATCTGTCGTCGCGCGAGCGAGCCTGTCATCGCGCATGGATGCGCGTAGCGCGGTCAGGGTTCGTGCGCGTCAACTGTCTTCAGGCACGGAACCCTCTCCAGGCTCACCGTCCATGAGGCCGGTACGTGCGCAAGGACTCGATCCCGCGCCGGACGCGCGGTTGGTCTCCTCCGCGACTGACTCACCCCGACAAGGTCACCCGTCCCTTCGTGGCATTTGCGTCGTCCGTACCTCAGGCGCCGGGTAGATCAGGGCGCTGCCACGAAGCGTGCTGTCGTTGACCCGCAAGGCGGCCGGCGGCACCGCGGCTGCGGCGTCCAGCGACATAGAGTCGCCGAGCGGCGCTTCTGGTTTTGGCCCGAGGCAGCAGGCTCGGCCGGTGCCCGAACACTGCTCGTTTCGGGAGCTAAGGCGCTCAGGTCTATGTCGGTCGGCTGAGCACCTGCGTTTTTCGCCCGGTGTAGCGCGAGGGCGGGCCTTCTTGATGGCGAAACTCGGAGCTGACCGACCCCGATGAGGCACCCGCTCCCGTGCCGAGCACAGACGGCCGCCGCGTTCGTTGCGACGAGGCGGGGCGCGCACCCATATCGGGCGCCACGAAAGCCGGCGCGTTTCTCGTCGCGCATCTCGATCGGGACGAGGGCGCCGCTACCTCTGCGGCCGGCTTGTAGGCGAGGTCGACGGCGCCGTTGCGCTGCCCTGGCACGCGGCGAGCGCGAACTTGGCTTCCAGTCCACCTCGAACAGCCTGGGCCGGCGCCCAGGGCCAAGGGTGAGACGAACAGGTGTAGCTCATCGACGAGACCGTCGGCGAGTCAACGCCCGCACCAGCGTGCCGCTGCCGCTGATGTAGATGTCACGTCGACGCTTTGCTGAGCGAGCGAATCGTCTCAGTGTTGTAGGCGCCGACGACGGTCGTCTTGTTCTATGCCGGGGCTCAAGCAGAGCGTCGCGAGACCACGTGCTTCGGGTCTCGTTCATGAACGGCGCGCCAGGCGTCCACGGCCGTCCGCTTCGACCACGTGGGAGCGACAGCTCGAATTGTTTCGCCCATCAGCCGCGCCATGTCTTCCTCCTGCGTGATCTCGACAATCGCGCCGCCCGTCTTCGGGTGAATCCATGTCCATCGGACCAGCCGGGTTATCGATTACGCCATCCGAGCATCATGAACTTTCGTGTACGACGAGCAATACGTAACGGTCGAAGTAGAGGGCATACAC